>NZ_BAABMC010000008.1:0-207094 GCF_054767475.1 Paenibacillus sp. YSY-4.3
TTCTCGTTTTGTGCACCGCCGTTGTTTCAGCAGCGACTCTTATAATATATCATGATCACCCGGATTAAGTCAACAAGTTTTTTTAAAAACTTTTTTAGGCTGTTGCCTGTATAAGATTCTACAAAACTTGATGCCTTGAAGGGGCGAGATTTAATTTAACACAGATCGTACAGAAGAGTCAATCTCTATTTATATTTATTGTCCTGGAAATGTATTACATCATAATTTACCGCTAAATACTTGAGTTCCCGATCCTCCCCGCCGTATCCCTTAGGATCCTTTGTAGTCTCTTTCGCCAAGGAATGGTGCACCAGCTTACGCAGTATCATCGGAACTTCCTCCCGGACATGAACTAGCTCTGGCAATTGTCTGAGTTCCTGAATGCTCCACCCTTCTTTGCGGCTTGATAATATGCGAAGCAGGACCGCACAGCAGTCGGCCATTTTGGATATAATCGTAAACTCGCAAGCCAGGAGCACAAGCTGAATCCGCTGCTCCAACGTCTCCTTGTTATCCGTCAGCTCGTCAAACAACTTATAAACTACGGAATTAAGCGGACGCACCTGCTCCCACACACTATTCTCCGGCAGCATCCCCTGCTCAATCAATTCGATCCTTGCATAATGCTTTAAAGCCTGAAGAACATGATAATAAGCATCAAGGAAATCAAGATCCTGGGTATAACGCTTCGCTTCAATATACACTTTCAGAAACTTGGCAAATTCAATAAATTTGCGTTGTTCTTTCATATCTTCCCCAAAATCGATAATCTCTTTGCGTAATCGAGCCAATCCCCCCTCGACGTCCCAAATAATTTCTCCATGTAAAAAACACTGTACAATTTCCCGGTTCTCACCGGTCATTACCCAGCGTTTTAAATCCTCATTGCCAATATAGAGCAATTGGTATTGAATGTCTCCGTTCGAGCAATGCTCAATTTCGATGCCGGCCTCATTTCGCCCTTCACATACCGTGATAACAACCAGTTCAAAGTCGTATACGAGCGAACTGCGAAATTCCCCTTTGTCATGACGGTATCCGATAGCGCCCAAGGCTTGCCGGCCGACGCTGTCTTCATCAACCAATGAAAAAATAGTTGGTTCCACGATATCCCCCTACCTTGGCGTTATTCCACCAATTCGTTATAATATAGTTCTACGCTATATTGAAGTTTCCTGCTTTTTCTAAGGCAGCGTCCTAAAAAAAAAACATGAATTGGGGTTTGCTCAAATGTTCTTTAAATCAAGCAAAATCAATGAATTCAGACTATGGGGCCTACTCCTGACCATGCTAGGCATGGGGCTTATGGTCCTCGGCACAGCTGGCATCGTCTTCTGGGGACAATCCGGTAAAGTCGTTGCCGGGATCGGGCTAGTCATCGGACTTGTCGCTATGCTCGGAAGCTTGGCCGTTTATTTCATCGCCGGCATGTTGTCCACTTCTGCCGTACAGCTGGAATGCCCGGAATGCCATAAATTAACCAAGATGCTAGGCAAGACGGATCGCTGCATGTTCTGTAAAACAATGCTAACCTTAGATCCGGAGCGGGCGAACATAACAGTAGATCAACTGCAACAACAAAAAACTGCAGTACAGTCAGCCGACTGACGTAAACATAAAGAAGGCGGGAACCTCCTAAGGTCCCGCCTTCTTTATGTTTAACCATGCCTATTTCGCGATTTTGCTCAGCACATCCCAGGCTTCGCTCGACGCAAAGCTCCGATTCCACGTTGCTACCCCTCCGAGCTGAAGCGACTTTGCCAACTCCACCCGGCGAGCCAGTGAATCTTTGTCTTCCAGCCAAATTCGGTGGAGAGCTCCGTTTTCCCGATACTCGACATAATTCTGTCCGGTTTCTTCCGAAAGCTGAGGCTTCAGGGATTTTTCCTTTATGATCTCCTGGGCCTTTTTCATGCCAATGGCCTTGGACTTCACCTTGGTTGCCCCGTCTTCTTCAGTTTCCGTCCATACCCGCGTATATAACGGTATGCCCAAAATCAGCTTGCCCGGAGGAACATCATCCTCTTCAATAATCCGCGTCATCGACGAACGGACCCACGGCAAGGAAGCAACAGAACCCGCAACCGGGCTTGCGGCCCAATGCTCATCGTAAGCCATCACGATCAAGTAGTCCGTAACCTTCCCCAAAGCTCTGCGGTCCAAAAACGCGGACCACATTTCGCTATTCGACTTCGGAGTCACGTCTATGGAGACCACCAGTCCCTGTTCCTGTGCCAATGGCCATAATTCCCTCATGAATTGGGTTAAATTGGCCCCATCCTTTGTATAAACATTTTCATAATCGATATTAATGCCGTCCAAATCGTATAACTTCGCATAATACAGCATTTGCAGGATCGTAGTTATCCGCCGCTCGAATGTCGATAAGGATTCCGACGTAATTTCCGGCTCGAAGCTGTTGCTGAACAAGCCCCACACCTGCATGCCCCGGCCATGCGCCCACTCTACATAAGCGCGATCAGCCTTGCTTTGCACATTTCCTTTGCCGTCCACAAGCGAAAACCAGGTAGGACTAACTACGTTTACCCCGGGCAACTCCCCGATCGAGGAAGGCTTCGGTGCTACGTTGTACACGGCCTCCCAGGTCAGATTGACGACTTTGGACTGCCACTTTTGTTTGGCCGGAGGAATCTCCTGCTCTTCCAGCGGTGGAACCACCACTTGCTCATCCACTGTGACATTCTTTTTCTTCACATATCCGGCATAGCCGTTATTCAGTTGGGCATGATACCAATCATCAGTCTCGTCCAAAATCCGCAGCCGCTCTCCCGGCTTCATCTCCGCTAAAATCGGGGTATGAATGCTATTGCCCTGCCGCAGAGCCACCGTAGCGTCCTTCCTCGTGCTGGTACTTTGAACGTGAGCCATTTGAATCGTCTCCCCGGCCCGATATAACAGCACTGTACCGGAAGCGGCATCTTCATGGACCTCAATGCCATATAATTCCTTCAGCAAATAGGCCGGCAGATATAAGTTCCCGTCCTTCTCGACAGGCGCAAACAGCAGTTGAACTGGCTTGTTGTTGATCTGCCCATTCATATCGTCCATCTTCATCAATACAAGCTTGCGCTGTGTAGTCAAAATGACCGACTTTGTTTCTTCTTCATATCTTACATTGGGATCAACTTCCGACTCGATCACCGAAAAAGGAAGCTTAAGCCCCTCCCCGCTGTCCAAAGCGGGCAGATCCATCACTTCGCCTGCAACGAATATCGGCTTCTCGAACTTCCCCTTCCAGTCCGGATCGGCATGCTCCCAGCTTGGCAGTAGCTCAGACGCAGCCCAATACGCTCCGGCCGCAAACAGCACAAGTACGACAAACCACTTAAATCGGCCCCCGCGCTTGCGCCTAATGCGAGCCGTTCTTCTATTCTTCAATCCGCAGTACCTCCATCAAAAAGAAATAATAATTTCGATGCGGCAGCACCATACGGGGCTAAAAAACAAGAACGTGAAGAATCCACGAAGGAATCCGTCACGTTCTTCCAAACCCGCAGGTCAAATGATTATTGTTCCCGGCAATCGCCGCAAACCCCGTAAAGTTCCAATCGGTGACCATGCACCTGGAAGCCGGTCATCTCCTCGGCCTTTTGTTCCACATCCTCCAACGAGGAGTAAGTGAAGTCTTTAATTTTTCCACACTTCTCACATATTACATGATAATGATTCGAGACGTCCGCGTCAAAACGGCTGGAGTTATCCCCATAGGTCAGCTCCCGAACCATGCCAGCTTCTATAAACATCTTAAGATTGTTATAAACTGTTGCCACGCTCATATTCGGAAAACGGGGCGCTAAAGCACGGTAGATTTCATCTGCCGTCGGATGGCCCATCGATTCCATAAGAAACGTTAAAATGGCATGACGCTGCGGCGTAATTCGAACCCCGCTCTGTTTCAATTGATCCAGAGCATGCTGTACCCGCGTAGTCATTATGTCCACCGCCTTTAAGAGGTTGTTCACTGCTCCCTCTTCTTCTTCTTACAACTTTATTGTACTTTTACAATAAATCTTTTGTCAACGGAGTGCGGATTCATCGATTATTCGTTTGTTCACAAATAAATTACTGTTGCCTTCGACCTTAACCAAATATTCCCCTTCGCCGACAATGCCATGGATTGTTTTATTATCAACGGCAAACGGCAGCTCCGTCAAAATATCTCCATATCCGCTGGAGCCTTCCAGCGTGTAATCGCCTTCCTCCGGAATGGTTAATGTCATCTCGCCTACCGCGCTATACACACTCCAGTCCCCTTCAATCTGCGGCGATTCGATCTGAATTTTGCCATTCAAAGATTCGGCTTTTAATGCCGCAGCAACGCCATTGATAACGATGTTGCCATTCTTAGTCGCGACATGAATATCGTCATCCACGTTCATAAGGGCAATATTGCCGACTAAAGTAGACATGGACACCTGTCCAGTGATCATGTTCCCCATCATGTTCCCGCCTTGGGTATCTACACTGACATTACCGAATATCCGGTACATTTCCGCATCGCCATTTAGCGTCTTTGCCGTCACGTCGCCGTTGACGTCCCAGAGCTTCAGATCCCCGTTGCCCGTCTGCAGCTTGATTTGCTTCAAGGCGCGAACGCCGCTCATTTTGATTTTGCCGTTTGAAGTACTTATATCGATATCCAAAAAACGGTTCTCCGGCAAAAATACAGTCATATTCATGCGTGGATGCCTCTTGCCGGAAGCACCGTAGACTTTATCCTTCACATTCAAGGTCAACGTCTTCCCTTCAATCACCTGCAGCTCGGTCTCCTCTGCCACAGGCTTAGCTTCCTCAGCCGGCAATTGATCCACCCATACTGTGCTCTCTACGCGAATCCCTTCGATTTCAGCTCTCCTTACGTCGATATTTCCGTTAACGCCATTAAGAACAATCTGCTCTGTACTTAAGTCAATTGGAATTTCCAGCTGATCCTTGGTCAGGGAGTATCCTTCCTCTGCACTGAAATCCGTACCGGCCGCCGTTAAATCGAGACTCACCCGGTTCCATAAATGCATATAATGATCCTGCTGCGTTACTACAAAGACGGAGAACGCCACAAAGATCGATAGCAACAGTCCTTTAATGTCAACGCGGAGCAGTCGCAAAGGATAAGCAGTTTTCCGGCGATTCCACAAAAATACGTAGATTTGCTCAAGTCCGGCGACAACGAGAAGCAGCGGCCACCAATTCAGTAAACGAAGCATAAAATTGCTTCCCGTAGCGACATCGACCAGAAGTATGATTCCTATGCCTATAAGCAGCAGCGAGGCGGTCATCCGGCCGGTTCTAAACAGGCGGCGGCGTCCTTCCCGAATCAGCAATGCCGCTCCGCTCAGAACAAGCAGCACCGCTACCGAATAACCCGCACTTGCCTGAATGAGCGCAGCAAGCCAAGGCGGCTTCTGGCTAAGCAGGAATATCAAACCGCCGCCCGCAATCAACAGAAGTCCCGAGAGAATCCCTCTCCAGACATGCTCCTTGGATCTGGCAGACTCTTCTCTTGGAGCACTTTCACTTCTTACTCTCGCATTGACGACATCCGTAGATTGCAGCACATCATAAATGCTGTAAAAATACATCACGGGAATCATTATTCCAAGCAGGAACAAAAAGGGAATATTAATGGTCATTCGCACGGACGAAAAATAAATTAATGTCGAAGCATCCAGGATAAGAAAATATATAATAGCTATGCCTCGCCAGAACATTCGCAAATAAAGATGGCCCAGACCCGGAAGCAGAGCCGAGAGCATACAAGCCATGAATTTTCGTTTGAGGCGTCTGGGTCTGTAACGTTTGACATTCCCCATCGGCACGGGCTTTTTGTTGTGTCGCGCTGCGCCGCTTGCGGTCATTCGATCCGGTGTCATATCCATCCTCCTTTTGACTAATAATAACCGATTTCAGCACTGTTCGTAACTTGGAAGGTACTGGCGGGAGACGTTTTCTCTTCAGGAATCAGTATATTGAGTTCATCAGGGAATGCAAAGAAACTCTCCTATATAGAGGAGAGTTTCAGAGGTTCAAGCTGGTATATCGTTAATTCTACATTCGGAATCGCCATTAATGTGCCGGCAGCCACGAAGCCCTGCTGCTCGTACAGCGAAACAGCCGGGACGTTTAACGTGCCCGCCTTCACCTCGAACAGCGCTGTATCCGGATAATTCCCAATAACAAAACACAATAATGATCTGCCGATTCCCTGGCGGAGATGCTGAGGATGCACCATAAGGCGCGTAATCTCGACCTCCCCATCCTTCTTAACGGTAACAGCGATCGCACCGAGAACCTCGCCCTCCGGGGTTACTTCCCCGTAGAAAGACTCGGGGCTGTTCATCAAAGTCTCGAATGTATCAGGAAGCGGGGGCAGATACTTAACTCCTACCGCGTGCGCCTCAAGTCGGTACGCCGCATGCTGCAGGCTCCAAATTTGTTCAGCGGTCTCCAGATCATGCAGCGATAGCGGTGTAATCATGCTTCCGCCCCCTTCTTCATTTAAACAATATTGGAACCAGACACACTCTAACCTTTCAATACGTCGACAAGCAGCTTATTAACAAGTCCAGGATTGGCTTTACCTTTACTGCGCTTCATCACTTGGCCTACTAGGAAGCCGATCGCCTTCTCCTTGCCGGCCTTGTAATCCTCGACAGAGGCCGGATTGTCGGCAACGACTTCATTAACGATCGCCAAAATGGCTCCTTCGTCGCTAATTTGGACAAGGCCCTGCTCCTCGACGATTTGCTGAGGCAGCTTGCCGCTCTGAAGCATTTCTTTGAACACGGTCTTGGCGATCTTGGAGCTGATCGTTCCTTTCTCGATCAGGCCGATCATTTCGCCCAGCCCTTGGCCGGTCAGCTTCACATCGGACAACTCTTGCCCGTTAGTATTCAAGTATCCGAGCAGGTCGCCCATGATCCAGTTGGATACCGATTTGGCATCCTCCGTGAACTCCAGGCTGCTCTCGAACAAATCGGCCAGCGCTATAGATGAGGTAATGACCTCTGCATCATAGCCAGGAAGGCCGAACTGCTCGGTATAGCGTACCTTACGTGCATCTGGAAGCTCAGGAATGGATGCTCGGATCCGATCCTTCCACGCTTGGTCGATATGGAGTGTAACTAAATCCGGGTCCGGGAAATAGCGGTAGTCATGCGCTTCTTCCTTGCCGCGCATAGAGAAGGTCTTGCCCTGGGTCTCATCCCAGCGCCGCGTCTCTTGAACAACTTCTCCGCCTTCATCCAATATTTCAGCCTGACGGTATTGCTCATATTCCAATCCGCGCTGCACGCCGCGGTACGAGTTCATGTTCTTAAGCTCAGCCCGGGTACCCAGTTCCTTCTGGCCTACCGGGCGAAGGCTGATATTCGCATCGCAGCGCATTGAGCCCTCTTCCATCTTCACATCGGATACGTCGCAGTACTGCATAATTGCACGCAGCTTCTCCAAATAAGCCTTCGCCTCCTCCGGCGAAGAAATTTCCGGCTCAGATACGATCTCCACCAGTGGAGTGCCGACGCGGTTGAAATCGACAAGCGAGGCATAGCCTCCATCAATATGGGTCAGCTTGCCCGCGTCCTCCTCCAAATGAAGACGGGTTATGCCGATGCGCTTCGTCTTGCCGTCAACTTCGATATCGATATACCCATTCTGCCCGATCGGCTGGTCGAATTGGGAAATTTGATAGGCCTTCGGAGAGTCGGGATAGAAATAATTCTTCCGGTCAAACTTGCTGACGTCAGCAATTTCGCAATTGAGAGCCATCGCGGCTTTCATCGCGTAATCGACGGCCTGGCGGTTAAGCACAGGCAGTACCCCGGGATGTCCGAGACAGACCGGGCATGTATGACTGTTAGGCGGGGCGCCAAATTCGGTGGAGCAGCCGCAGAAAATTTTCGATTTCGTATGCAGCTCCACATGCACTTCCAGCCCAATTACCGTTTCATATTTGGATATTGACATATTGATCCTCCTGAACACTTTAGTGAAACAATCCTGCTATCCCTTACAACGCTGGGCGGCGCTTGTGATGGTCGCTATTGGCTTCAAAAGCATGGGCTAGCCGCAATATCGTGCTTTCATCAAATGCTTTGCCGATAAATTGCAGACCGATCGGAAGCCCATCCGCAAAGCCGCATGGCACGCTAAGCGCCGGCACTCCGGCAAGACTGACCGGAATCGTCAATATATCATTCAAATACATCGTCAGCGGATCATCCACCTGGGAGCCCATCTGGAACGCCGTCGTCGGCGTCGTCGGTCCGACGATGACATCGTATTTCTCAAAGGTTTGGTCGAAATCACGCTTGATCAACGTACGCACTTTCTGTGCTTTTAAATAGTAAGCATCGTAGTATCCGGAGCTAAGAGCGTAAGTTCCTAGCATAATGCGCCGCTTAACCTCCGGCCCAAAGCCTTGGCTGCGGGACTCGTGGTAAAGATCAAGCAGGCCGCCGGCATGATCGGCCCTGACCCCGTAACGAACACCGTCAAAGCGCGACAGGTTCGAGGATGCCTCCGAAGAAGCCAGCAAATAATACGCCGCTACGGCATACTCGGTATGCGGAAGCGAAACTTCCTCCCACACGGCGCCCAGGCTTTCGAGCAGGCGTAATGCCTCCATTACGGAAGCCTTGATTTGCGGGTCAACGCCCTCCAGGTATTCCTTCGGCACGGCGATGCGAAGCCCGGCGATATCCCCGGTCAACGCGCTGGCGTAATTCGGAATATCCACCTGTGCCGATGTAGAATCCTTTGGATCGTATCCGGCGATCGCCTGCAGCAGGTAAGCGGCATCCTCCACATTTTTAGTGATTGGCCCGATTTGATCAAGCGATGATGCAAAGGCTACCAAACCGTATCTGGAGACGAGGCCATAAGTCGGCTTCAAGCCAACTACACCACAGTACGCGGCCGGTTGACGAATGGAGCCGCCCGTATCCGAGCCTAACGCAAAATAAGCTTCACCTGCAGCCACGGCAGCAGCCGAACCGCCGCTGGAGCCGCCTGGTACCCGAGTCAAATCCCAAGGATTGCGTACCGGATGGAAGCTTGAGTTCTCATTGGAACCACCCATCGCGAACTCGTCCATATTCAATTTGCCGATCATTATAGACTCCGCCTGCTTCAGCTTGGAAATGACCGTGCCGTCGTAAATCGGATCGTAGTTGGACAGAAACTGGCTCGCACAGGTTGTACGCAGTCCCTCCGTCACCATATTGTCCTTCACGCCGATCGGCAGTCCGAACAGCAATCCTAGATCCTCCCCACTAACAAGCTTGTCATCCATCCGCGCCGCTTCCGCGCGAGCGCCTGCTTCATTCAGCGTCAAATAAGCGCCGATCCGTTCCTCTCTCTCCCCGATCTTGGCAAAGGCTTCATTAACTAGATCGGTAACCGATAACTCCTTGTTGCGGAGCTGGTTATGTATATCCTGCAAACGTAAATCAAAAAGCGTCACAACCGCTTCCTCCTTCCGAAATTTAGCAGCATGTCCACTGGGACAGCACATTTGTTGGCAGCACCTTCACAGGCGCTGCATCTTCTTCTGCAGAACTCAGCTCAGGCTCCGCTTACTCCAGAACGGCAGGCACCTTGAATTGCCCATCCTCTTCCTCAGGAGCATTGCGGAATACTTTCTCTTGCGTCAGGCTCTCCGCCACGACATCATCGCGCATAACATTGTTGAGGCGCAGCACGTGAGTCGTCGGTTCAACGCCCTCCGTATCCAGCTCGTTCAACTTCTCGGCATATTGTAAAATAGCGTTCAATTGTTCCGTGAACATTTCCCGCTCTTCATCCGTCAAATTCAAACGGGCCAGCCTGGCCACATGTTCAACATCTTTAATTTCGATGCTCATACCGGAATCCTCCTTGTACCTTCCCTGACGGGACTTGATTTGTCCATTCTAACATGTCCGCATAGATGATTAAAATTATATTGTAGATTATCCTACAATTCAATCCATTAACGCGAAGCTTGAATAAACTCAAACAGCGGCCGCAAAGCGAAACAAAACTCAAAAAAGGCCGGCATAGCCGGCCCTTTTCTCTAAATCCAAGCTCGCAAATTCACCTGCTTGATGAATTCCGCCTGAGACATAACTTCCTTTGTTGGTTCTCCTTGCTCCTCCGCTTGAGAATCTTCTCCATTGATGACTTGGTGGAACAACTTCTCGTTGTACGTAGCCAGTGCGTAGTCGATCAACGCTTCCTGGGTGGTGCGCTCTACTTCTTGCTCAATCAGCAGCTCTTCAGATTCCACATCCTGGGATGGGACAAAATAATTCCGCCCCGTCTTTGGAGACCGCACAACGTAATCGAACACATTGTCCGGATTACGGTCATAAGCAATAATATAGCCATATTCCCCAACAGGAAGATTCTGCTCAAAAGCATCGCCGACGATAACAACCTTCTCTCCCAATTGCAGCATCGTCTACCTCCCTGATATTTACTCTCAGTTATTTTACTATCCTACTAAAAATAAGCGAGATTGGTCAAGCGTTTCAGGGATTTTGTAGACTTCTGCGGTAAAATGCGAAATTCAAGGTTCAGTCTCCCCTGAGATCAGGGATGGATTGCCGGCGCAAGCTCCATACGGCAATACCTATACAAATAAAACTTAGTAATGCGGTCATTATACTAGGAAAAGTTGCCGACTTAAGCGCCGTATCCCCGAATACGGCAGTCCCTTCCACGAGTAATCGGCCCGGACTCCAAGAAAACCAAGAGGGTGCTAAGCTGTAGCCTAGCGATAAAGCGCCCATCAGCAGCAGCGAAATCACGGCGGCTGCGCTGCCGCGCAATAAAGTACTAAGCAGCACAGTCAACGATATTGCAAATGTCAGCCATAGAATATACAGCCCCCCAGCAATCAACCCTTCCCGCCAGGAAACTGGACCCAATAGCAGCACAGTATAGTACCATGCGGCTGCGTAGCTTGCCGTAAAGGAGAGAAGCATCAAGGTCATCTGCCCTGCCCACTTCGCAGAAATGAAGGAAGCCGAGCTTACAGGCCGGACAAGCACCAAGGCGGCAGTTCCCCCGTAACGCTCGCCGGCTACGACCTGCATTCCCGCAATGACCAGAATAAGTACACCGATAGTGCTGTACTGTCCGAGCACGCTCGCCATGACCTCGGCAGACCCGGGAATCGGGAAGCCCGCAATCAGCTCTTCGGGCATGCTGCCTGAAGCAGCCAATATCTCTGGCAAATAATACGAAGTGACCGGCTGCATAACGACGAGCAGCATCAATACAACGGGAACCCACAGCAGCTGATAGCTGCGAGCCATGCCAAGCAGTTCCTTCTGATATATCAGCCATGCTTGCCTCATGCTGTCACCACCTTCATGAACATTTCCTCAAGCGAAGTTGCGCCCGTTTCAAAGCTGAGCAAAGGAATATCCCGCGAAGTGACCTCGCCCAAAATGAGACGTCTGGCATCCTCCATATTATTGACGGTTAACTGAGCGGTACTGCCTTGAATTTGCGCATCCTGGACAAATGGCCGGCCCCGGAGCGATTGCAGCCATTCATTTGCGGCGTTATTTCGCTCCACCTGAATGATGAGCTGCGGTTTTCGATATTTGTCGGCAAGCACCTGCAGTTCTCCATTCTCCACAATCTCCCCATCCCGCATCATCATGATCCGGTCACAGATTTCCTCCGCGTCAGGCAGCACATGAGTGGAGAATAGAATCGTGGCCTCCGTCCGAAGCGATTGCAGCAAATTCATCACCTCGCGGCGACCGATCGGATCTAGCGCCGATACCGGCTCATCGAGCAGCAGCAGCTGCGGCTGATGGACCAGCGCCTGAGCCAAGCCAAGCCGCTGCTTCATCCCTCCGGAATATCCTGCGATCCGCCGTTTAGCAGCCTGGGCCAAGCCGACCCGCTCCAGCACAGCGAGCGTCCGCTTCCGGGCATCTTGGCGGCCCAACCCGCTTAAGCCTGCCGCATATATTACGAATTCTTCTCCGGTCATCCAGCCGTAAAACGCAGGATGCTGCGGCAAATATCCGATCAACGAGCGGTATTCCCCGCTGGAATGCAGCCGTTCCTCAACTGTAATCCGTCCATCGGACGGCGAGATCAATCCAGCAAGCATGCGCATAGTCGTCGTCTTTCCAGCCCCGTTCGGCCCAAGCAGCGCGGTACAGCTTCCGCGCTCCAGTTGAAAGGAAATCCCTTTGACCGGGGTGCGCGAACCGAATTTTTTAGTCAATTGATCCACATGAAGAAATGACATCTAAGTCTCCTTCCTTCCGAATATAAAATAAACGATGCTTCCGATCATATTTCCGAATATAATAACCAGTGCCCAAATCCATTTCGCTCCCCGTACCGTTTGCGCCCGGATCAGTGAAACCAGGGCCGTAATCATAAGAATGAGCTGCAGAGCGATTACCGGCGCAAGCAACCCCCAATTAATGTCGATGTCCATATTTCTATTCCCCCGTTCTCTTTTTGGCCTTGCGATAATCGCCCCACACGACGACAAGCAAGTATACAATCAGCGGACCGGGACAATTGATAACCCCCCATACTCCCCAGAACCAAGCTTTTCTTCCCCGTTTGCGGGCATCGATAAACATCCATGTTCCTTGAACCAGCAGCAGCAGAGCAGATAACACGAACACCCACCAAGGAGGAAGCGGATCAGATTGAATCTTAAATGACATATTCATTCCGTTCTCTCCCTTCTGGCCGGGCGCAGCGCCACGGCGATCACTACCGCCGCGATGACTCCAAGTCCTTGCAGCAGCGCATAAATGACCGGCGTCGATAGCGCGAACAGGAACCCGCCACTAATCATCAGCAGGGCAACGAAACAGAACAGCAACACTTCCCATCTTCTCATCCAGGCCATCATGCGCCAGCGCTCTTTCACGACCAACTCCCAAGACTCCGCCGAAGGCCCGTGCTTCTCGGGAACGACGCGATCCAAGGTCTGCAAGTCCTTCAGCAGCTCATGAATAAGCTCGTCCTCGAACTCCTTGTCTTGTCCATTATGATTCATGGGGATTCAACTCCTTTCGCAATTCACGCAACCCATAAGCGACTCGGGACTTGACCGTCCCTGCGGGTACATTCAGCATGCTTCCGATTTCATCGTAGCTATATCCGTAATAATGCTTCAGCAGGATGGCGATCCGGTGCTCGGCAGACAGCCTAGAGAGCAGCTCAAGCAAATCGCTCCATTCCTCCTGATTCGTCTCGAATTGCCATTTCAACCGATCGGAGCTATCGGAGCTGCCGTCCTGCGCCAGCCACTGCCGTTCCCGCTTCCGGCGGCGGGTCACATCGATGAACAACCGCGTCGCGATCGTCATCAACCATGAAGAAAAAGCGGAGGTTCCATCGTATCTCTGTATATTCTCCATGCATTTCAGCATCGTATCCTGGGTCAAATCCTCGGCCGTTTTAGGCTCCATGGTTACCTTCACCAAGTATTTGTACACAAACGAATAGTGATGTTGTATTAGTGAAGCGAGAGCGGCGGCATCGCCTTGTTTAGCTCGTTTGATCCATTCCCTCTCCTGAGGCATCGTGTCACCCCTTTTTGTCCATAGCACCTATAATACGCCCAGACAACACAAATCGTTCAAATATGATAATAAAAAATTAATTCCAAAAAATAGAGCCGAATGAGGGGATATCATACCGCTCATTCAGCTCCTCCGAGCATGCCTATTCATATCGTTCTTTGCGTATTTGCATTAGCTTATGATGCCAAGGCTGGTTGATCAGCCCCGAAGCAATGACAACCTGACGCCATGAACGGAAAATGTCGGATGCTGAAGACTCTGCAATCGCTATGTCTCCCTTATTCTTTCCCATTTCATAGCCGAAGCCTTCATCCGTAACATAGGATACGCTGCGCTTCACCTTGCTCTCTCCTTCCTGATTCTGCGACTCGCCTGCTTACCTGCATTTGCTGCACAACCCGAAAAAAAGACAAAAAAAAGAACGCAAACCGGGACTAATTCCACAGCTTGCGTGCTTCGCAAAGGTTACAAACATTTAATTAATATACATCCTAGCAAAGGAATGTAGTTTTGTCTAGTATTTTTGCACTTTTTGTAGCTAATTCTCGCTAATTCGCATTTTCTGTTCAGGAAACGTACGGATTATTGGCCTTTTCGAATCCGATCGTCGTTTTCGGACCATGGCCCGGATATACCGTCACCTCGTCCGGCAGACGGTACAGCTTGCCGCGGATGGAATTATACAGATCGACCTCCCGGCCTCCCGGCAAATCCGTGCGGCCTACGCTCATCCGAAACAGCACATCTCCGGAGAATAGGTCGTTACCGCATAAGAAGCTGACGCTCCCCGGGGAATGGCCCGGCGTATGGAATACGGTAAACTCATGACCGATCAGCTTCAGCTTCTGTCCCTCAGCAAGCTCATACTCTGCGGCATCGCTCTGGATTGGAGGCGATACCTCCGCCCAGCGAAGCGAGCCGTTAAGAGCCGGCGTTGTCAGCCAATCACTCTCCAGGGAATGTAAGTAAACGGGACACTGCTTCAAGCGGCGAATCTCATCCACTCCGCCGATGTGGTCGAAATGGGCGTGCGTCAGCAGGATCGCTTCAATTTCAAGACCTTCAATTCTACGGATCAAGGGAGCAGGATTCATTCCGGGATCGACGATAATGGCCTTGCCTCCCTCTTCCCCGCGAATTAAATAAGCGTTGGTCTGCAGCGGCCCTAGAGAAAATGTCTCGATGTTCAGCATTTTAAAATTTCGAGAGCAGCGCGCGCAGTTCGGATACGACCTTGCCGTTAACTCCCGCCCCTTCTTCGTATTTCACGGCCATTTGCTTGCGAACGACGGCGATATTCTCCTCATAGTCCGCAGCTTCGCGATCCGGGTTCTCCTGCTTGAAGCGAATCATAAGCTCCTGCACATCAGCCGGACGCGGCCCCCAATGTCCAAATACCTCACCTTCCGCGTTCGTCACGATAACAATCGGAACGGCGCGGCCGCCCATGGTCAGGAAATGGTCCATGACGTCCTGATTCTCCTCCAAGATGAGGAGTTCCGTACTGATTCCCGCTGCCTCGAGTGCCCGAAAAATGACCGGGACGCTGCGAATGACGTCTCCGCACCAGTCTGCCGCCAAAATCAGCACGCGCAGATCATTCCGGTTCTGCAGGCCTTCAAAAAATGCGCGATCTTCCTCGCTCACCCACTTGAAGCCATCATAACCGGATTGGAACGCTTCTTGATTACGCTGCATTCCATCCATAAATTGCTTCGGAGAAATGCCTTTGCCCAATTTATCCTTTAAATTAACGCCCATATCATTTCTCTCCTTTCTTCTTGTTCGCCCCATACCATTTCACGATAAAATACCCGATCAAGAGCGCAAGAGCGACGAGCAAAATCGGCATAATGTACGGCCCGGCCTTCTCATCGATTGCCTTCCACTGCTCTCCCAGCACCATACCTAAGTAAACAAACAATACCGACCATGGAATAACGGCAAGCGTCGTCAGCCATAGAAACTTGCTTACGGGCATCTTGGCCATGCCTGCAGGAATGGAAATGGCGTGCCTAACTACCGGAATGAAGCGGGCAGTAAAAATAACGCCTGAACCATATTTCAAGAACCATGCCTCGGATAAGTCGATATGCTTTTTTTGGATCAGAATATACTTGCCGTACCGCTCCAGGATCGGCCGGCCGCCGTAGCGTCCGATCCAATACACGAACAGTTGGGCGATCACGCCGCCGATGACGCCGAATATCACCGCGCCGATGAAGCTGATGCGCCCTGCATACACGAGATATCCCCCGTAAGCAAGCACGATTTCACTCGGGATAACCTCAATCATGAGGCCCAGCATAATGCCGAAATACCCAAGCTGCTGTATCCACTCAAACAATACACCGACTATATTAGACAACCATTCCAATACTCGTCCTCTCCTCGAAGTCTTCTTATTACCAAGTCTATTCTATCATAGCCTGAGACATGCCTTCTAGTTGGGCCAAGTTAGGTCAGGGTTTTTAAACTTAGTGTCCCGCCAGATTCAGGGCGCATATGCTGTTACAAAGGAGGCGATCATTCTGAACAAGCTGCAAGGCAAACACCAATCCGCCCTTCCAACGCCGCGCAAAATCCGCCGTGGATGCAGCAAGGAGCTCTATCGAACGATCAAGCGGCTCGGTGTATACATCCCCGAGGATCTGCTCCAGGAAGGAGAAACGCTGTACTATAAAAAGGTCATTGCCAACCTCCTCTGGATCGGCGAACACAGCAGCAACCGCAAGCTGCTGGCGGACTGGTGGGACGAGGAGGTCGGCCCAGAGCTCGCCGAGCTGTGGAGCCTGGACACGGAAACGCTATGCAAAGCGTTCCGGGCTGCCTTCGGCGGCTAGCGATGAACGGGAGAGTAGCGGAGCACGTACTCTCCCAGCTCACGCCCGCGGTCTTTCGCCTCCGCCGTCACGGTAAAGCGCCGATCATTGCGTAAGTTTGCTGCACTCGCCAGCCGGCTGGCGAGATCTTCGTAACGAACATACAGCTTATATCCTACTGCGGCGGCAAAGTCAGCTTCCTGCGGGCGATGCTCTCGCAGCCTTCCGGCGAGGGAAGCAAGGCTGCTTAAAGCCTCGGTCTGCCTCTTCCGGCTGTAAGGATCGAGCTGCACAGCCTGCTCCCAGGCGGCAACGGCCTCCTTCGGCCGAGAGCTAGACAGCGCCTGCCCCAAGGCGGCCCAGAGCTCGGGATCGCCCCGGTCATACGCGAGCCCTTGCCGCAGCACCTCAGCCTGCGCCGCAGAGTCGGACAAGCTGGCGAGATGCAGCCGGGCCGAAGTTCGGGCAGGATAAAGCGCAAGCGCCCGTTCCAAAAGGACCGCAGTCTGTCCGATGTTCCCCGAGGCGGCCGCAGCCAGCGCCTGCCGTTCCCAGGCCAGGCTGACTGCCTGCCGCATCCCCGTCGCACTCACGAGCAGAAGCAGCACGGCCAGGGCTGCAAGAGAGCCGCGGGACAGCAGACGCCCCACCGTCGCACAAGCGGGCCGCGCGGGTAAGCGCTGCGGGCGGGTGATGCCAGCAGCAGCCATCCAAATGATGAGCAGCCACGTTAGGCCATAGCTCATATCGAAATCGGCCGCGCTATGCAGGAGCACCGCCAGGAAAGGCGGAAGCATCCTGCTGTGCGAGCGGGCCAAGCCGGCACCGATCGCCGCAAGCCAGAGCAGCACGATAGCCAGCCCAATCAGCCCCGTATCCAACGCCATGTTCAAATAGCCGTTGTGCACGTCTTCCCCGACGTAAGGAGAGCTCTGAACGCTCCGGAACAGCGCTTCCCAAGTCTTTCCCCCTCGTCCGATCCACGGCGAGCCAAGGAATAGGCTCCATCCATCGCGATACATGAGGATGCGGGCGGATACTGTCGCCAGCGGGCCTGTCCGCTCAAGCACCCCCGGGCTCAGCGCTGCGCCAAGGAGAGCAGCCGCGAGCAGAATGCCGCCTGCCGGCAGTAAACGGAAGCCATTTCGATATCCGCGTCCATGCTTCCGGCCATGCTGTTGTCCATGTTTCCCGGTACCCTCCTGGCCATACCGATAATCCAGAAGCCCTACCCCGGCCAAAAGCTTCGCTGCAGCCATGGCCGCACCGGCCGTCCCCGTGAGCAGAACCAGCCCTGGAAGCAGCGGTGGCGCAAGCGCGGAAGCAGCCAGTTGCCCTGCGGCAAGCGAACCGCAGAGCAGCAGCACCCCGCTTTGCAACGCAAAGCGGAGGCGGTCCGTGGCCTGCAGTTGGCACAGCCCAACGACTCCCGCAGCTGCGGCCGCCAGGTAAGCTCCCCGTGACTCCGTCAGCAGCAGGCATAAAACATAAATAAATGCGCTGCCTGAAACAATATACCCTCTGCATCGGTACCTGAGGGTAAAGTCTGCTGCCCTCAGCCGGGCCAGGAGCATCAAGCGCTCCAGGAAAAAGGCTCCCATCACCGCCCCGAAGGCGTTCGGGTACTGCAGCATCCCTCCTAACCGTGCGCCGCCTGCCGCAACATCCGCCTGATCCGTACGAAGAATGGCATCCGGATACGGCAACAATCCGTATACCGATGCCAGTCCCGTCACGCCGAGCACCAGTCCGATCAGGCTCCAGCCTGCCTGAAGCACCTGCCTGCCCCTTGCGCTGCCCGCGGCATAATAAGCAGACAATCCGAAGCAGCCGTAAAAACTCCACCCGAGCACAGCTTCCCCTGTACCCTGTACGGACAATGGACCAGCGGCCAGATGAGCGGCATAGAGCAAAGCGATCATGAACGGAGCAGCGGCAATAAGAACAGCTTGCCGCAGATCAAGGGGAAGACGGGCAGTTGGAAGCAGGCCGGACCGATCCGCTCTGCTGCTGCCGATCAGCAGCCCCAAGCTCTCGTCTGTCCGCCGCCCCCTCACCGCTCGTCCCGCTGCTATGATGGCCGTCACCGCGGTTCCCGATGCCAATAGCCCCAACGCCGCCAGCGCATCTGCAAAATATAACCCGCAGCTCAAACATGCGACGCTCCCTGCCGCGATGCAAGCGAACGCCGCCAGTACCGCAGGCATGTCATTTCCGCCGCCCACTCTCTTCACTCTTCTTGCGTCCATGCCGCTCCCCTTTCCACCAGTAACAAGCCTTCTCAGTACGGCTTGCGCCACAATGCAAAAAGGCCAACACCTCAAGTGTTGACCTTAAAAGCCAGCTTCAAACGGTGGAAGCCGGACATGCTTACGCTAATTCTGGCCGCAGCTCAACTGGTAGGCAGCAAGTCCCGGCAGGCCCTCTCCAGATAAGGATCCGCTTGCAAAAAGTCCCGAAAAGCGGCATATTCCTGCCACAGCCGTTCTTTATCGGCTCCGGATGACTTAACGGCCCGAATCAGAATGTTCTTGGGCGTATGCTCCATATCGATGAACTCGAGCAGCTGCGTCTTGTAGCCAAGCAAATCGAGCAGTTTGGCGCGAATGGCATCCGTAGCCAGCGCCGAGAAACGCTCCTTCAGGATACCGTGCGACAGAAGCGGCTCAAGCACGGGGCTCTTGATCTGATTGAACAGCTCGTGCTGGCAGCAAGGCACCGACAAAATAACCGATGCCCCCCAGCGCACCGCCTTCTCCAACGCAGCATCCGTCGCCGTATCGCACGCATGCAAAGTAACGACCATATCCACTTGGCTGAGTTCGTCATAATCCGCGATATCCCCTACGAGGAAGCGAAGCTGATCGTATTGCAAATTCTTCGCGAGCATCCCGCAATGCTCGATGACATCCGCCTTCAAGTCAAGCCCGACAATATTCAGCTCCCGTCGCTGCTGTACGGACAAATAGTGATACAGCGCGAAAGTCAAATACGATTTGCCGCAGCCGAAATCGACGATCGTGAGCGGACGGTCTTCCGGAAGATGGGGAATGACGTCCTGCACCATCTCCAGGAAACGATTGATCTGTCTGAACTTATCATATTTCTTGGCGAACACTTTCCCGTCCGGATTCATGATGCCCAGCTCAACCAGAAACGGTACCGGCGTCCCCTCCTCCAAGATGTACTGCTTCTGCCGATTATGCGTCAGAGCCCCGGGCTTCTTGGAAGGAGATTTCTTCAGGATCGATACTTTGTATTTCTTGCTGATCAGCACTTGATAATCGGTCTCGGTCGTACACAGCAGCCCCTGCCGGAACGTATTTTCGAACAGCTCCATCATCTTCTCTTCGAATAGCGGAGCTTCAATATTCTCGTGGGTGACCTTCTTGGCATAATGATACGCCAGTTGGTAATGAAGACTTTTTTTCAATTCCACAGGTTTGACGACCACTTTGGTATAGCCGGCGTCTCCTGCCTTGCGTAGCTGACTGAGCGTAGCGGAGATCAAAGTGCCTTCTTCCGCCAGTTGATGGACAAGATTCCGCAAAGACTCCATAGTAGACAACTCTCTTTCGCTTCTCAAATAATTGTTCCTTATCGCTAACTAAGCCATTTTACAAGCGATGGCGCAGTTCGGCAAGCCCCTCCTGGACTTCGGCTGCAGACAGCCCGCCTTCCTCCAGTTTATCCGGAGCAACGCCGGCTAAGCGTTCGTAAAATGCAATCCCTTCATGCACGTCCATTTCCTGCTGATCGATTAGACGATACAAAGCATTTTCGGCCAGATCAAACTTGCCCTTGTCCTCTGCAAACCCAAACACCATTCGCTCTGTGTCTGGATCGAGAGAATTGCCCTTTAGCTTCTCCATCAAACTGAATATTTCCTCGTCCAGCTGCCACAATGAGGGATCCGCGCCGTGCTGCCTGGCTTCAAGAAATAAATGGAGCGCTTTCCGCTGCCGCATCCTGCCTTCATTCGTTTGTCCGCTATCCAGGATCAGATCCCCTTCCTCCCGCAGCAGCCGGGCTAAAGTTTGCAGCCGATCCGCCTCGATGACTCCGCCGCTGCGGAATAATTCGGCAATATCCTTGGGGGACAGCGTTCCAAGCAGCAAAGAACTTAGGCGAAACTGGGTTCTATACAGTTCATCGAGTTCCTGAAGGGCTTCAGGATGCTTCTTCTGCTGCTTCAAGCCAAAAATCGTACCCAACGCCTCAGTAATCTCTTCGATGACTTGAACTAGATAATCTTTTCGGAACATGCGAAAAGCCTCCTTTCCTGCTCTAAATGGATAATATTTTATATTATTTCAAGCGCTATTTCCAGCAGAGCCCCGAACGCAGCTCACGCAAATAGACCGGAGTCTGCCAGCAGACGTCCGGTCTATTGCAGTGAAGAAAGAGGGGCGAGAGCCAGGTTAGCTCTATTCCTTTTCCTCGTGGATATGGCGAAGGAAATCGTTGATGACGACCGCCAGCTGCTCGGGAGCCTCGTACATGCTCATGTGTCCGGCCCCTTTAATGACAGCCTTGGTGACATTGCTGCCATCGGTCGTGAACGTCCGGTCAATCGGAATCAGCCTGTCATCCTCTCCCGCGACCAGCAGAATGGGCAGAGTCGTAGCGGACAGTACATCGCGGCGGTCGATCCGCTCACGCATCGCCAGCGCAGTGCCGGAGGCTCCCTGCGGAGGCGTCTTGTAGCCAATTTCTTTAACGCGATCCAGAGCCGCTTCGTGCGAAGCTGCATTTGCAGGAGCGAATAGGCCAGGTACCAGGCCGTCCACGAACGGCGTAATTCCTTCTGTGCCGATCACTGACACTGCCTGAAGCCTCTTCTCCTTGGCTTCCTCGCTGTCCGGATAAGCTGTCGAGTGGACCAAACCGAAGCCGTTCAAGCGGCCCGCATAACGCTGCGCCAGCGACAGTGTGACGTATCCGCCCAGCGAGTGGCCCAGCAGCGTATATCGATCGACCGCCAGCTCCTCCAGCAGGCCCGCTACATCATCAGCCATCTGCTCTATCGTATAAGCGCCGAGCGGCGCATCAGACAAACCATGTCCCCGCAAATCGGGAGCGATGACGCGAATTTGCTTGGATAGCAGCGGCATCACCTGCTCCCAATAACCCGAGCTGCCGCAAAAGCCGTGCAATAGCACGAGAACGTTTCCTTCACCCTGATCCTCGTATGAGATCGTTGTCCCGCTTATCGTTAGCTTTTCCATCGTTCATCCTTCTTTCTTGTCTATGTATTGAATATATATAATTAAGCCAATATCGCCCGTCTGAAACGCCTCTTGCCAGTAATATCGAACATGCACCCGTTTATTCGCCTCCGTAACCAAATCCGTAAGCCGCCGCCCGGACGATTTCGTCCGCCATCTGCATGACCTTGTACAACGAAGTCATCCCCAGCGTCCAATACGGCTTCGGGCCGTTTACGTTCACAACGGCGGCAATGCTGTAGTGGCCGGCCTCCGGCAATCCGCCGCCTACCGATTGGGCCGGAAGAAGCGGTTTTCCCGATACGATAAAACTGCCGACTGAAGCGGGAACGCCCAAACAGGCATCAATCGCGATAATGACATGATCCTTAGGAATCGCATTCATCCGGTGCACCAAATTATCGGCATCGCAGGGATGCCGCAGCGAACCGACGACCGAAGGAAAACCCAGCTCCTCCAGCCGGGTGCCGACAAGGGGGCCAAGCGCGTCTCCAGTGGAGCGATCCGTCCCGATGCACAGAAAAGTAACGTGATCCAACGGATGCTTCTGGCGAATGCTATGCATGAATTGCGGCAATTCATTGCCTGTCAGTTTCTTTTGGCTAAAGGCAGAGTCGCTAAGAAGCCCCTGGCCCTTCAACTTCATCTTCATCCCCCCAGTACAAACGTATTTAGATTGTACCCTAACCAGCCTTTCACCGCAAAACATAGAACCGGACGGACGGTCGTGATACAATACAATGAGGTCAGAACGAGCACTTTATAGAGAGGATGAGCGATCATGGCAGATTTGACGCAGAGAACCCAGGAGAACGTGGAATATATGATCGAAGCAATTAAAACGAAATTAAGAATGGCGACGGGAGCAGCCATGTTGGCATCGGCCTTCCATGTCGATCGCTACGACGACATTCTGGAAGTATATGAAATCGTGATGAGCAAAGAACGGCTGAGCATCTCGGAGGTAGAGGCCCTCGCTAAGGAACTCGGGCAGCTTAGAGGCAATTAATACTTGAAAAGAAGAGTCCGACACCCGCTTTAGCGCATCGCGCCATGCAGGTATCGGACTCTTCTATCTTCTTGGCAAGTACGCCGTTAGTCGTTGTTCTTAAATTAAGGCAAATCGATCAATATGAACTCGGCGGCCTCGTCACTGCCGGTGCTGCAAACGGTCAGTTCCTCCGCATTTCGTACTCGGGCTGCATCGCCTGGGCGAAGCGAAAACTTTTGCTTGCCGCAGTGCAAATCAATATGGCCAGAGAGTATGAATACATGCGTCCGGCGTTCCCTGCTAAATGGAATTGCCAGCTCCTCGCCTGTCTGCAGCCTCGGAATGAACAGCCGGACATCCTGATTGATACGCAGGCTGCCGCCGCCCTCCTCGGGCTCAATAACGGGGTTCAGCAGCCCCTCCCGCTCCTGCCACGGAAACCACCGGCTAGCCCAGGCCGGCTTCAAATTCCTCTTCGCAGGCAGGAACCACATCTGAATGAAGCGCACAGGCTCTGTAGGCGATGGATTGCTCTCGGAGTGGCGGATGCCAGCTCCGGCGCTCATGACCTGCACGCTCCCCGCCGTCAGGTCCTGCGTATTGCCAAGATCATCCTCATGCCGCAGCGTGCCTGACACAACGTAGGTGACGATTTCCAGGTCATGATGCGGATGGGGAGCCAACCCTTGACCAGGCTGAACGATGTTGTCGTTTAAAGCAAGCAAACAGCCGAAATGAGCATTACTCGGATCATCATAATCGGCAAAGGAGAAGCTGAATTCGCTATGAATGGCTCCTTTGTCCGAAGTATGCCGTTCCTCTGCGGTGACCACTTTGATCATGGTTATCCTCCTCGCTCTCTATCAAGATCTATACTTGGATTCATTGCTGTTAAGGATGGTTTGAATATTTCTTACCCTTAACGCAAAAATGCTAATCAAAGTACGTCCCGAAGGAGGCCAGAGTTCAACGCGGACCGCTAATTCCCCAATGCGAACACCGCTTTTGTGTAGCCGATTTCATTCCCCTCGTCATTTAAAATGCGGTCTGGAAATTGTTCCTCCAGCTTAAGTATCAGCTCTTTGTTGCTATAATCGAGCTGTTTCAAAATTTCAAGGACAATCCTGCCCCACTCTTCCTCGGAACCGTCGGATACTTTAAAGGAGATGCCAAGACGTTCCCGTTTGAGGCTGAACCCATAAACGCCTTTGAAACCGCCTTTGGCGATGATATTGTCATCTTCCAGCAAGGCAGAGTCGATACGTCCGCTGCCTCCGACAAGCTCCGGGCGGGCATTCATCGCACGGGTAATTTGCCGTACGGCTTCTGCCGTGCTGTTGTCTCGAATCCGATCGGGACAAGCTAATTTCATATAAGCTGCAGCTAATGCCGACAAGGGCAAAGCGAATACCGGAAAGCCGCAGCCATCTGTACCCCGGCCGATGTCTTCCGCCGAAATATCGGCAAGTTGGGCCAGTGTATCGACAATTTCCTGCTGAACAGGATGGTCCGGCTCATGATAGCTCGCCAAGTCAAAACCCTTCATTTTGCAATAAGCAAGCACACCCAAATGTTTTCCCGAACAATTATGGTATAATCTGCGCCGCTGCCCCCCGGACCGGAGAAGTGCTTCCTTGGATTTGCCGTCCAGCGGCAGGCTGGGGGCACATACCAGGCCCTCTTCTTCGACTCCGATCTTGGAGAGCAGGGATTCCAGCGCATCGATATGAACATCCTCTGCGCGATGAGAGGCGGTCATCACCGCCACTTCGGCATCGGTTAAATGATAAGCGTCCTTAATGCCGGCCCGAATGGCCGGAATGGCCTGAAAAGGTTTCGCGGCGGATCGGGTAAATACCCTGATATGCGGATCGCCGGCATGCTTCAGCACTCGGCCTTCTTCGTCCACCACGCATATATTCCCGCGATGACTGCATTCCAGAATGCCTCCGCGATATTCCTGAATCAATAATGTATCTCTCAAGCTGTCCATCGCTCTTATTCTCCCCTTTCATGAACCCGTGCCATTACAGTATAGTACAGCGGCTTCGCTGGTGCCAAATCGTGTGATTTGCAAGGATTCCGCCGGCCTGCGGGGGGGATTTCTTGTTTCACTCCTTCTTCTGACGTTTATATAGGAAGTAAGCTGAACGACTTCTGTCAATCACGATAAACTGAAATATAAGGAGCGATGAAATATGAATAAAGAAGAAATGGACTGCCAAGTACAAAGCGGTTCCACGTTTACTAAAGGCCTTATGATCGGCGCATTGCTTGGAGCGGCCGCCGCTCTTCTATACGCACCCAAGCCGGGACGCGAGCTGCGCAGCGATCTGACCGAGAAGCTCAGCGCAGCCACGGATAAATCGAAGGAAGTCGCCGCTGTCGTAGGCGAGAAGGCAACCGACCTCGCAAAAAATGTGACCGAAAAAACGACGGATCTCGCCAAGACGGTCGGAGAAAGCGCGGGAACGATTTTTAACAGTGCCAAAGAAGCATCCGCCGATGTAGCCGAGGATGTAAAGCAAGCCTCCGACGAAGTGATCCATGAAGCGCAGCGTTCATGACGGGGCTGTCCCCTGAAGTAGCCAGCTCTCCAGAGCTGGCTACTTATATTTCACCCCATAAACAACAATCCATGCCACATTTTAGGAGGGAACGTCATGGCGCGCACTCAACCTTTCGATCCTCAGGAGCATCCCTTTGAACTGCGGCACGAAGTCAAGCGCTTGAACGGCAGGCTGGACTATATTGCCGATCTGCTGGAAAAGGCGGAGTTCAAAGATATTCTCGAGAACTATACGAGCCCCAAAAAACGCGTACTTACCAATTTCATGGCCGGCCTGTCGCGCGGCCTCGGCCTTAGCGTCGGCACCTTTGTCGTCCTTGGCCTGCTGGGCTGGATTCTGACTCTGTTCGTAGACATGCCCATGGTCGGCGATTACATCAAAGAGCTGCAGGATTACATTAAATCCAAGCCATAGCGGCACACTGTGTAATAGGCCCTATAGGCTCTACAGGCTCTATTACGAAAGAGGAGATGATGAAGATGGCCCGAATCAATGCGGAGCAGGAGCAAGAAAACTACGTGAACAAACAGATCAGGGAAGCGCGTGAAGGCGAGTATCCAGAGCATAAAAACATCCAAGAGGCCGATAACGGCTCCATGGTCAACGATATGGAGGATTTGAAACAGCTCGGCGAAGATATGGAGGAAATGTCAACCAATAGCGAGGATAAAGCGCGGGGACTTAGGCCCGATCCAGAACAATAGCCTGGGCAAACCGCTCAGAACGATAAACAAACCACAAACGAACAAAAGAACCTGCTGCCTTCCGCGTCAGGTTCTTTCTCCGTTTTGTTTTATTTACAAATGTGAGTCCTCTTTATCCACCTGCAGCAGATCCCCCGTCCACCCCTTCATGTTCATCCACAGATAAAAGGCGAGGGTACTAAAAATGGTGATCGCACTAATGATCAAAAACCCGGCAATCCCCGTCTTGACCCAGGGCAGAAAATCGAAGTTCATGCCCCAAATAGCCCCGATCACGGTAGCCGGCGTAAAAATGGCCGTCATAATGGTCAGCGTCTTCATAATATCATTCCCTCGAAAAGCGGAAACCGCCTCATCGATCGAAATCAGAGTGTCGATTTCCTTCTCGTAATGCCTGACCAAGACGTGCATCCGCTCCGTGCGGTATACTAGCCTCTTGAAATATTGACTGTTCTCCAGTTCACCCGTCGAGTATGCCTCCCGGGCGGCCGTCACGATTTCTTGAAACGGAATGAACAGATTTGACCAATATAACAGCTCAAACCGGGAATTCAAGATCCGGTCCATTAAATGCTTCTTGTTATGCTTCTTCATAACCTCTTCGAGCTCACGGAGATTTTGCTCAAACCGGTCCATGCCGATATGAATATAATGCAATATCGTCCGCATCAATACGAACATGCCCTCGATCGGCAGCCTACAGGCGTGAAGCATCCGCATTTTCTCCTGCATATGCATTCTTTCCCGGGTATGAGCATCCAGATTAAGCGTAATGAAGCATTCTTCGTTGACAAAAAAATGAATGTGCACGCAATCTTCGATTTCCTGCATCTCCTCCTCTACGGAGTAGACGAGGGAGCCGAATATGATCGGGCGACTTCCGTCGGGAAATCGCACCGATAAATAGTTCCTATCAACGGATGGGATGATTTTCAGCCATTCCTCCGTATCAGGAATATCCCGGCAAAGCTCACTCAGCTGCGGATCATCCCAGCCGCTAATTTCAAGGTCTTGCCACTTCCATCCCTGCTCGGATATCATGAGGTGCCGCCTTTGATTCGCGTGATTCAAGCTTCATCCCCCCTTCATCAGAAAGGCACGCCGTTCCTTTCGGAAGAAAGCGTGCCTCTGTGTCCTATCCCATTCAAACCGCTAATATAAATTAGAGTTTGACATAATTTGCTTCAACTTCTCGGTCGCTCTTTTTTGTATCCGGGAAACGCTCATTTGCGAAACACCCAGCTGCTGGGCGATGGCACGCTGGGACTGCCCCTCCTGGAAGGCCAGCAGCAGCACCTGCTGCTCCTGCTCCTTCAACTGGCTAAGCGCTTGCTGCAAATCCATCCGCTTCTCCACCGTATCATAGTCATTGGCTTCGGAGCTGATTAATTCGCCAAGCGTAGCCGCGCTTTCATCCTGGGATAAAGGAGAGTCCAGCGATACATAGTGGTAGCATTCTCGCCCAGCGAGTACTTCGACCGTTTCCTCCACCGAAAGATCCAAATATTCGGCGATTTCTTTCACGTCGGGGGAACGTTCCAATTTCACTGTCAGCTCATCAATCGCCTGCTGGACAAGGGCGCCCTTCTCCTTGATTCGGCGCGGCACCTGGATATACCAGGACTTGTCCCGCAGAAAGTTTTTCATGTGCCCGATCATGCTTTTCATGGCGTAAGGTTCAAACGGGATGCCCAGTTCAATGTCATACTGCTGCAGCAGCCGAATCAGCGCCATTTGTCCAACCTGATATAAATCCTCATATAAATCAGGGCGGTTGCGGGCGATTTTGCCAGCTGCCATCTTGACCATCGGCTCGTATTTCTGAATGAGAAGCGTGGCAATCTCGTTGTCTTTCGTTTGCTGATATTCCCAGATCAGGCTGGTTGATTCATTCAAAGACTCGGGGGGAGTCATTTTATCGCTCATACTTTCTCCTCGCTCTTAACGAGCCGACGAGTAAGA
This sequence comes from Paenibacillus sp. YSY-4.3, assembly GCF_054767475.1. Classification (NCBI taxonomy): domain Bacteria; kingdom Bacillati; phylum Bacillota; class Bacilli; order Caryophanales; family Paenibacillaceae; genus Paenibacillus; species Paenibacillus sp. YSY-4.3. The sequence continues at coordinate 27,852 of NZ_BAABMC010000008.1, forward strand.
ACAACCTTGGTTCCTTGGCCGGCCGCACTTTCCACGCTTACATCATCCATAAGCGCCTCCATAAGATAGAAGCCCAGTCCGCCAATTTGAGCTTCGCTCAATTCCTTGTCGTGTAACGATGCCCGATCTGCAGTCTTGCCCCAAGAATCAAAGCTCTCCCCTTCGTCTTTAACCGTAATCGATAATGCATCTTTGTGCACTTCAAAGGTAACTTCCATTATTCCTGGCTCTTGCTTATACGCATACAAAACGGAGTTATTACAGGCCTCTGACACCGCAACCTTCATATCCTCGATTTCTTCATAGGAAAATCCGATCTTAGAGGCTACGCCATATAGATTCAATCTTACGATATCCACATAATCCGCAGTCGCCGGCAAACTGATAACTACTCTCTGAACTTCGTCTTTCATTCCTACTTCGATCCTTTCCTATTGGGAATTCTCTTGTGCGGAAAAAAACTTGGCAATCCCAGTCATGTCGAAGAGCTTCTGGATTTGATCAGGCACTTCCTCTACCAGGAACTCCGCCTTCATGCCATGTCTTGCTTTTAGGATAGACAACAGAATTCCGATACCCGTACTATCGATATATTTCAAGTCTTTCATGTTGATAATCAGGTGCAGTTCTCCATCCCCGACGAGCGGCTCCATCACCTGACGAAAGTCAGGAGCTACGGATAAATCCAGCTCTCCCCGTAAGTACACCGTGCAAGTGCCATTCTCCAGTTGCGACGTAGCTGAAAACTTATCATTTTTATTTGTATTCATAGACCACTCTCTCCTGAAAAAAATGTTTTCTCTATTCATAACCCGAAAGGACTAGTTATGAATCAACCAGGCTTTCCCGATACGTTCCCTGGAGATGCTTCATCGGCTCCTGAATCGCTCCTCTACTGTACTTGGCGATCATCTTTCTCACAGAGCTGAGTTTTACCGGCTTGCTAATATAATCGTTCATTCCCGCCCTCAGGCACTTGCTCTTCACGCCTTCCATCACATTTGCCGTCATAGCTATGATGACGGGCTGCTGCCTGCCCGGGGAATGACCTTTGCGAATCCGCTTTGTAGCTTCTAGCCCGTCCATGACGGGCATCTGCAAATCCATAAAAATCATGGGATAGCCATCACCTTCCAGTGTCATTCGGACAGCCTCGGCCCCGTCTTCAGCTACGCTGGCTTCATAACCCAGCTTGCTCAGCATGCTGACCATCAGGCGCTGATTGATCGGATGATCATCAACAACAAGCATCCGTTCTGGATACGGGATTTTGCCTTCCGCAGGAGCACAAGCGCAAGAATTCGGTTCCTCATCCTCGTCCACACATTTGCGTACCTGCACCGAGAAGGTAAAGGCAGCCCCCTTATCCTCCTGGGGCTCTACCCGGATTTCGCCGCCCATCATCTGCACCAGCGTCTGGCAGATGGCGAGTCCGAGGCCAGTTCCGCCGTATTTTCTCGTCATGGACGAATCCAATTGCGAGAACGGCTTGAAGAGCTTGCCGACCTTATCGGGAGCAATACCGATGCCGGTATCTTTCACGGTGAATTCCAGAACGAGCTTATCCTGATCGCCTTTGTCCTGAGTTGAAGACACGACCAAATAAATCCCGCCCTGATCGGTAAACTTAATGGCATTGGCTATCAAATTGATCAGCACCTGACGCAATCGTCCCATATCCCCGTAAAGAACCTGTGGAATGCCGTCATCCATAAAATACACGAGCTCCAGGCCCTTACGGCTGGCATCGACCGAGAACAGATTAAATACCTCCTGGATTCCGGCCCGCAGCTCGAACGGGCTTTCTTCCAGCTCCATTTTACCAGATTCCATTTTGGTAAAGTCGAGAATATCATTAATGATCGTCACTAAGGTATTCGCACTGTTGCGGATAATCTCGGCATATTCCTTCTGTTCATCCTGCAGCTCGGTTTCCAGCAGTAAATCGATCATGCCGATGACTCCGTTCATCGGGGTACGAATCTCATGACTCATCATCGCCAGAAATTCCGTCTTGGCCTTCACGGCAATCTCCGCCGCCTCTTTGGCCTTCACCAATTCATCGTTAATCCGCTCCAGTTCCTGGGTCTTCTGCTGCAGCAGCATGCTCTGAGTCTTATGGCGCTGGTTCGTGATGTACATGGCAACAAAGCCATCGATTTTCGATTTTAAAATTTGCGGGATAAACGGCTTGACCATATAATCGATTGCACCTGCCGAATAGCCCTCGAATAAATGGTCCGCATCCTTGCTGTTCGCCGAAATGAATATGATCGGAATATCCTTCGTCTTATCGCGGGCCTTGATCAGCCTGGCCGTTTCAATGCCGTCCATTCCCGGCATCTGCACATCAAGCACGATCACCGCGAAATTATCCTTGAGCAAATATTTGAGTGCCTCTTGGCCCGAAGTGGCCAGCACGAGCTTATATTGTTCACTGCCCAGCACGGCTTCCAAGGCCATTAAGTTCTCAGGACGGTCGTCTACCAACAGTATATGAATCGGTTCTTCAACCCCCATGAAATCCTCCCAGATCACTTGATCTTCCGATATATTTTCTCTTCACGATCCAACGCCTCGTAGCAGTCCGTGAAGTCTGTAAAATGAATCGATTCCTTAGCCCCTAGCACCAATACGCCAAAATGGCTCAAACTCTCGTGAAACAGGGCATGAACGCGGTTTCGCAGTTTTTCGTCAAAATATATCATCACGTTACGGCAAAATACCACATTGAACTCATTAAAGGAGCGGTCTGTCGCCAGGTTATGTTCGGCAAAAATAATGTTTTTCCGCAGAAACGGCTGAAAAATAACCGAGTTATACTTCGCCGTATAGTATTCGGAGAACGAGCGCGTGCCGCCCGCCTCCAAATAATTTTTCGTATACTGCTTCATCTTCTGGATCCCAACGATCCCCTCTTTGGCAATTTGCAGCGATCTGTCGTTCATATCGGTAGCATATATGCGGGCTTTATCGTAGAGGCCTTCCTCATGAAGCAGTATGGCCATCGAATACACTTCTTCTCCCGTGGAGCAGCCCGCATGCCAAATGCGAATATAAGGGTAAGTTCGCAGCAGGGGGATGACCTTCTCCCTAAATACCCGAAACAGATTCGGATCACGGAACATTTCCGTCACGGGAATCGACAGGTTGTACACAAAACGCTCAAAGCACTCCCGGTCATGAAAAATTTTCTCCTGCAGCCCGGAAATCGTCTGCAGCTGCTCGGAGTGCACATGGTGCCAGATCCTTCTGCGCAGAGAGGGAATGGCATAATTTCGGAAATCATAACCGTAAAGACGATGGACTCCCTCCAGCAGCAGCTCAATCTCGATATTCTCACGTTCGTTTTGGCTAGCATCATAAAGAATATCGTCTTCGAAGTCTATAAAATCACTGGATGACATGAATTCAACTCCACTTTCTCATAAATTACAGCTTGCTGCCTGAACAGCCTTCGTAAAATATTATTACCCCGTTATTCCGCTTACGAATACAACCATACGCGCATTAATGAAAGTAATTGATCCGTTTGGATTGGCTTCTTCACATAATCGGAGGCTCCGGCCTCGATGCATTTCGAGCGATCCTCTTTCATCGCCTTGGCGGTCAAGGCAATGATCGGCAGCTTCGCGAATTCCTGCTTCTCCCGAATACGGCGCATCGCTTCATAGCCGTCCATTTCCGGCATCATCATATCCATCAGAATAAGATCGAAATCGCTTTGCTCCTCCAAAATCTCAAGCGCCTCCCTGCCGTTCTCGGCATACACGACGTTCATCCGGTAGCCTTCGAGTACACTGGATAACGCAAACACGTTGCGGACGTCATCATCTACAAGCAGAATCTTTTTGCCCTCGAACAATTCTTCCTTATTGTGCAGTTTCTGCAGTATTTTCCGTTTGTCCTCCGGTAGATCCGCCTCCACGCGATGCAGGAACAGGGTCGTCTCGTCCAGTAACCGCTCCGGCGATTTAACGTCCTTGATAATGATCGACTCAGCATATTTACGCAGTCTGGTCTCTTCCTTCTTATCCAAATCCTTGCCGGTATAAATAATGATCGGCAGATCGTTCAAATTCTCGTCGTCGCGAATTTGATCCAGCAATTCAAAGCCGGTCATGTCCGTCAACATCAGATCGAGCACCATGCAGTCGTAATGCTTTGTCCGCAGCTCAGATAGCGCGTCGGCTCCCGTGGATACGGCCGTGATCGCCACGTCATCATGGCCGATCAATTCGATGATTGATTTCTGCTGAATTTCATCGTCTTCTACGATCAGCAGATGCTTCAGGCTTTTCTCCGTATATGACTCTATATAAGTGAAGGCCCGTTCGAGATGATCCCTTGAGGAAGGTTTGCGCAAATAGGCGATTGCCCCCATCATCAGGCCCTGCTTCACGTCATCAACGACGGAAATGACATGTACCGGAATATGCCTTGTCTTGGCATCGCCCTTCAGCTCGTTCAAAATCGACCAGCCATCCATGACAGGCAGTTGAATATCCAAAATGATCGCATCCGGCAAATATTTATGAACAAGACGCAGCCCCTCGTCTCCCTGAACGGCAACGAGTCCTTTGAACCCGTGATTTCGTGACATTTCCAGCAGAATTTTGGCAAATACCACATCATCCTCAATAATGAGCAGCACTTTGTCCTCGTCTGCAATAATTTCCCGGTCATCCTCAATTGGATTGGCCACAGCAGCCTGCTCTTCGATTGGCGCAGCCAGTGCGAAGGTCGCCTCCTGACTTAGCGCCGGAGCTCCGATAACGGCAGTCGCAGCTGCCTCCCTGGCAGCCCCAAATAACTTGGAGCCCGGTTCCTTTGGCAGATACAGCGTGAAGCTGCTTCCTTCCCCTTCTTTGGTCTCAAGGCCGATTCCGCCGCCAAGCAGCGCGGACAATCCCCGGCTGATTGATAGGCCTAGACCGGTTCCGCCGTACTTGCGGCTCGTCGTCCCGTCCACTTGCTGGAAGGCCTCAAAGATCAATTCCGTCTTATCCTTTGGCACGCCGATACCGGTATCCCTAACGGTCAGCTCCAAATATTCGCGGCTGTTCTCCAGGTAGCTAGGCAGCTCTTCCGGGGAAGCCGTTTTGACCAGAAACGCAACCTCGCCCTTACTCGTAAATTTAAACGCATTCGAGAGCAGATTCCGCAAAATTTGCTTCACCCGATGACCATCGGTCATGATCCGTTCAGGCACTTCTGGGCTTACTTCAAGCCGCAGCTGGATGCCCTTGCTCTCCGCGACTGGCCGGAAATTATGTTCAACGAACCGCTCCAGTTCCTCGATGCTGACCGACTCCTGATTCACTTCCATCTTTCCTGCATCCACCTTCGATAAATCGAGGATCTCATCGATCATCTTCAGCAGATCCGTTCCGGATATATGAATCGTCTGTGCATATTCAACCTGCTTCGGCGTCAAATTATTAGCCTTATTCTCCGCGAGCAGTTGCGATAGAATGAGCAGGCTGTTCAGGGGAGTCCGCAGCTCATGAGACATATTCGCCAGAAACTCCGATTTGTACTTGCTCGTAACGGCAAGCTGGGAGGCATGACGCTCCAGTTCTTCCTTCGTTTTCTCGATTTCCTCGTTCTTCTCCTTGACTTCCTGCACCTGCTCCTCGAGGGCGCGGGTCTTGGCGATCAGCTCCGTATTGTAATGCTCCAGCTCCTCCTGCTGCCGCTGCAGCAGTTCCTCGGAGCGTTTCAATGCCGCGGTTTGTTTCTCCATGCTTTCATTGGAGCGGCGAAGCTCCTCCTGCTGCGTCTGAAGCTCTTCCGATTGCACCTGCAATTCCTCGGTCAGGGCCTGAGATTCGCGCAGCAATTCTTCGACACGCAGCCTGCGGTTGACGTTATTCAATACGATGCCCAAATTCACCGTCAGCTCCGCAAGCAGCTGCTCCTCTAGAGACGTAAATTGATCCAGGCAAGCCAGCTCGACGACGCCCAGAAGTTCGTCTTCGAACAATATTGGATAAATAAGCACATGGGCAGGCTTAGCTTCACCCAATGCCGAGCGGACGGATAAGTAATCGGCTGGAGTTTCGCTAAGGGATATCGGCTTATGATCCAGGGCTGCCTGGCCGATGAGGCCTTCGCCAATTTTAAACATGGCCGGAGTGTTCAACTCCCCTTCCTTGGCATAGGTTCCTGCCAAATACAGCTCGTCCGGATTTTCAGTTTCCTTCCGGATATAAACGGCGCCGACTGTGCCGCCAAGGACCGGGGTAAACTCATTGATGAACATCTGCGATATCTGCTCTAACGAGTTGATGCCGTGAAGCAGCTCGGTAATTCGCGCCAGGTTTGAGTTAATCCAGTTCATATCCTTTTGCTGCTGCACGAACTTCCTCTCAAGCTCCTGCTTCTCCCGCAGATCCTCGCTCAGCTCCTGGAACACATGAGCTACGCTGCCGATCTCGTCCCTGGACTGGAACGATATGTTTCTGATCTCTTCCCACTGCTCCTTGCCGAAGTGGTTGATCATAGCATTGACGATGTTCAGTCCCTTGGTTATGCTTGGGAGCACCCACAATACGATGGCAAGCCCCAAGAGCAGGCCAAATGCCATCGTAGCGACCGTGACCTGGATCGAGCTCTTATACGCTTCATTGGCCTCCTTGATTTCGGTCTCAATTTGAACATCAAGGTAATCCTTAAGATCATTCAGTGTATTCAGCAAACGATCCTGGATATCCTGTCCCGACGAAATGCGGTACTCATTGGCCCGATCGTACTGCTCATTACTCAGCAGCGTTACAATGCGAGCTTGATAGCTTTCGAAGTCCAGGTTTGCCTCTTCGATCTTCTTGATGAGTTGGCGTTCGTCCCCATTCGTCAGGCTGTCACGGAGCAGCTGCATGTTCTGCCGAGCCGACTCTCGTTTCTTCTCGAGCTTGCCGCTCTCTTGCACAATATAATCGGGGTTTTTCAACTGAAGCATATTCGTAAGGACCCGGGCCATATCGTTCACATCGCCGCGCATTCCCGTAGAAGCCCTTACTTTCATATAACCGTCCGAATACATGTGCTCCAGCTGCGCATTCATAAAATGCAGCCGATCATAGCTGGCGAAAGTCAATACCAGCATAATGATCAGAAGTGAGCTGAAGCCGACAATTAACTTGCTCCTGATTTTCATTCGCCAACGTCCCCTTCTTTGAGCGTTATCCAGACCAGGCACTTATCGTCTTCCCGCTCCTGCGGATGCCCCTCATCAAAAAACAATCGCTGCATCTGATCCTTGTCCAACTTGCGCCTTCCGTTCAAGGCTCGCTCCAGGAATTCGATCTGCTCCTCCTGCGTTCCCTCCGTCACTTCCATTAAACCATCGGTATACAGGACGATGTGACCTTCCCCTTCATATGTAATCGTATGGGTCTCAGTCTCCATCTTATCGAACAATCCCACAGGCGGACATACCGTCTCCAGTCTGACCACCTCTCCCTCCTTCTGAAAGAAGAGCGCTGGAGGATGCCCGGCGTTGACGTAATCTATCTTCTTATGCTTCGTGTCGACGACAAGGTAAATGGCCGTAAAATAATACTGCACGAGCTGATTTTCGATATGAAGCTGATTAAAACGCCGGTTCAGCTCCTGCACGACCTTCTCGGGTTCGACGTAAGTGCTGACCGTATCTTTGAGCACCGAAGCGATGAACATGCAGAACAACGACGAAGATATCCCGTGGCCCATCATATCCAGCAGTATTACGCCGTACCGTCCCTCGCCGAGCGGATACCAGGAATACAAGTCTCCGGCCAGCTCGAAGGACGGCTTGTACATGGCATCGATTTCGAACTGCGGATCGTCGATGGCGGCGCTGAGAACGGCATGCTGCACCAGCGCGGCCAACTTCAGTTCCTCCTGAATTCGCTGATCCCTTTCCTTATGCCAATCCTTCTCCTGCTTCAGCCTGAGCGCCAGACGAATTCGCGCCATAAGTTCCACCTTATTGATCGGCTTCGTCACATAGTCGACCGCCCCGGCATCAAGAGCTTCGGCCAGTTTTTTGGAGTCCCCGACCGCGGTAACCATAATGATGGGAATATCCTTTAATCCCTCATACTTCTGAATGACGCGGCAGGCCGTAATGCCATCCATTTCCGGCATCATCATATCCAGCAATATCAAATCGATGTCTGTGGATCCCGGCATCCTTTCGCCACTTGGCTCTTCGATCCCCAACTGCTGGAACATCTCCGCAGCAGAAGAAGCCGCCACCGTATTTCTGTAATTCTCTTTTTTCAAAATCTCCCGAATGATAATTATGTTAGTCGGATTGTCATCCACGATTAGTATTTTCACCTGAATTCTCCTCACAACGAAAAATAGGCCCTAAACTTCTTATTCTGTGTAAAAAAACATAGATAAGGAATGGGGGAGAGCAATTTCCCCATTCCTTATCCATGTTTTGATCCTATAGCTTCAGGGCGAAAGTTCCTCTTCATCAAGCCGTATACCTTGCTATAACTAACACTTTTCCCAAATCCAGTTCCTTCTCATAAAAGGCAGCCTCTGACTTCGTGAATCCCAGGGATTCTATCTTGGCGCGGAGTTCGTCGCCGCGCGAACGGAATAGGTTGGCGATGGCATCGAAGATGCCCTCCTCCTTAATGCCGATTTCATTCGCATCGGATGTGTCTGCAATTCGTTCCGTACGGTCCTGCTCATGGGCGAGCACAAAGATATTGTCCTTTGTGTATCCGGCCGAGCGCAGTTCATTTACGGCTTCTACCGCATGAACTCCATTCTGAACCACCTTGGCATAAGACTTCTTGTCCGTCATACTCATCGTCAACACTCTCCTTTGTCTATAATGAAATCCTATCCTTCTCTGTCGCCATGGGCTGTTATTACCCTTTTCAATATCGGTTGAAACAGCATATTTCATATTTCATTTAAAAATAATTAAAATGCGATCGTATCGAACAGGTCAACGCCTACGATAGCTTTTGTCGTAGGATGACGGTATATCTTGATCGCTGCTAAATCACGGATATATACATCTCCGTCTTCAGCTTTGAAGTCAGGCTCTCCGAGAGCCTGCGTGATTTCCTGCTTTTGCAGAGGGAGCCATTGTCCGTTCAATTGGATTACTCCAGCCCAGGCTCCCGTACTTTCGTCCATATGCATATGGACATAATAAACCAAATCCTCACTTAATCCGACAGTAATGTCCTTGTAATGATATTCAGTATAGCCGGAATAAACGTCTTTATTGATCGACAGCGGTTCGCCTTTCTTGCGGACGACGCTTTCGCGATCATCGTATAAGCTTACCTCGCCCATCGACTCAAATTCCGTTATCGGCTTAGGATTGGATTGCTGCACCTGGGCAAGTTTCACTGAAAGTTGTGGAGCGCTGTCCACGGTTGCCGGAATATGGTCTGGAGAAGCTGTAAGGAGCCCGAGCAGCAATAACATCATGTTCAGCATCGTTCTCACCTCTTCTTGGAAACTTGCCGATCCGATCCTATGTTCACGTGCGGTATTTTTGCCAAACGCCAGAAGCGATGTCCACCCATTTCATCCAGCCGGGATCCGACTTAGAATTTGCCGGACTATCATAGGCCGAGCTATAAGTATGCATTGAACGGTCAATCGGCTGCTCTTCGGGTACGCCATGCTCCGCTCCAGCTGCGCTTTTTGCTTTATGTGTGGTTTTCTTCACCCTGCCGACCAGCGAAGAAGATACCTGCTTGGCGGCGAGCGTCACCTCGTTCAATACATCTCCAACGTTCTTTACGGATTCTAACACGGGATCGAGCTGCTTCATCTTATGCTCGACATCCTCGGTAATGCTGTTAGCCTGTCTAACGACCTGCTTGACTTCATAGCTGAGCTCATCCACCGTCTTCTGAATTTCCTGCAGTGTCTGGGTCGTTTTATCTAGGGATTTTTCCGCAGCCTGCAAAGTTTTTACCAGAAAAATAACTAGTACCGCAAATGCTACGGCAATGAGTGCAACGCTGATCTGCCAAATCATACCATTCCCTCTCTTTCCTGTCCTGACTTCTGTCGATACTCCTTAGTTACCCTTGACCTTTCGGGGCGAAACAACGTCTGTCTTAACGACGATTCTCGAAAATATGCCTCCTGTTTCATCCAGATTTCACCCGGTTAATGACAACTACAAGCGACGGGATGCCAAATTTGGGATCACTTCCGCATAGGACATTTTACACATCCAGCCTTTGTCGCTTTAAGCTTCATACTACACTATTTTACTATGAAGGAAAGGTGATTATCATGTTGAAATGGTCAGTTATTTTTCTGATGGTAGCGATTATTGCAGGAATTTTCGGATTCTTTAACATTGTAGCGGCAGCTGCTTCAATCGCTAAAGTGCTTTTCTTCATTTTCCTCGTCTTGTTCGTGATTTCTCTCTTCACTGGACGCAGCCGTTCACTTTAAATAGATAAGCCATCATGAGTACGGCAATCTCATACTAAAAAAAGGCGGCGCTTCATGACGAAGCAGCCGCCTTTTTTCATTTTAATAGGAGGATAAGTACCTTGCGATTTCAAGCCAGTCCAGCGAAAGCTTGATCGTAATTTGCCGGTCTTGGAAGACGATATTCTGTATGGCAACCGGATCGGGGACATAAGGGCCGGGATCGACCTCCACCTGCTCAAGTCCGAAGATTTGCGGCGGAAAGGATAAGCTCCTGACCTTGACCGCTTCCGGGGTCAAAATTAACCGGTCTTGAAAATATTCCATGACATACCGGGCCGCAGCTCCGAACTTCACCGCTCCCCAAGCGCCGTTCAAATGGACCGTAAGCCGGTCGCCCGCAAGCTCGAACTGCGTGCCCGTAATCTTAACCGGAAGCTCACCGTGACTCTGCAGCGCGCGGACCAAATTTTGCTTGGCCAGATCGTTGAACTCCTCCTCCGAGAGCTCAACCTCCGGCTTGCGGGTTTCGATCATCCTTGTCAGCTTGTCCTTCCAGCGTAATTCTGAGTAATTCATATCGAGGCTGTGTTCCGGGCGGACGTACCAGAGTGCGGCAGCCGCGAGCAAAGATAATACTAGCAGAAGCATGAACACCCGCAGCCCCCATGACCGTCTTTTTTTCACACCAAATCTCTCCTTTAAATTAAAAACTGTCATTTAGCATGATTCTGAAGTTGCTTGATTGTTTATTACATAAGTACGACAAGAATACAACCAAATATATTCAAGGAGGAGTTTCAATTGAAAAAATTTGCAGCTATTACCGCTTCCGTAATTATCTCCACCGCCCTGGCTACCGGAGCCTCAGCAGCTGAAGCCGATCCGGCCGTCCCCGTTCTCGACGAACCACTCATTCAAGCTGAGGACACGGTGATCGCTCCGAATCCGATTGAATTGCTTAGCATTACGAATTTCTATAACGCTCCGAACGGCGATGCGATAAACGCCCTTGCCCCGCAATCAGTGCACCCGACGGGACATATCATCGATGATTGGGTAGAAATATATACTTGGCTCGGCAAAGCCTGGATCTACGTTCCAAACTATGTGCCGGACTATAGCTAATATATAACATAGGAGCATGCCTTAATGCACGAATCGCTCCGCAGAGCCAGGGATTTCCCAGGTTCTGCGGAGCGATTTTTAGTTTGGGGCTAAACTATTGAAGCACGCTGCCCCCGTATAGAAAACGGTGTTCCCACGAGCCGTCGAATTTATCAATCCGGACGCCGCCCGATTTGACGGAATAGGTTTGCAGCAGTTGGCCGTTGCCGATATACATGGCAACATGCGTAATCCGTTCCTTATCCCTGTTGACCCCCGCGTAGGCGGAAGCGGACGAGCCTTTATAGCTCATGAAAAAGACCAAGTCTCCGGCTTTCAGATCGCTAATCCGATAGACTGGCTTGCTGTTCTCCTTGACCCACGCTCCTTGCTTTCGGGAATCAGACGGAAGCGTAATGCCAAGGGCTTCCTTATAAATATGTTTTATAAAATCGGAACAGTCGAAAGTAGCCGTCGTGTTCCGGTTGGATCCGTACTCGTAAGGAGTCCCCAAATACTTCTTCCCTGTTTTGATTACCTTATCTACCTGCTCTTTGATGTTCGCCGGGACGGACGGTTGAGGAGCAGGAGCAGATGCACCGCCGTTCCCTTGGGAAGCCCCACCTTTGGTGAGCTCTATATATTTGCTCGATGAGCTGACATAACCGGTCAGGCCATTCTCGCTCTTCACTTTATAAAATGAATTGTTGGTTTGTTCCAAAATAGTAACGTTGGTGCCTTTTTTCAGCATCGTAATGATTTGCCCGGACGTGGACGGCGCTTTGCGCAGATTCACCCCATAGATGACGCGGCCGCTTTGCTTCGTCTCCGATGACCCCGGTGCAGAGGCCTTACCATTAACGGTGATGTACTTTGGCGCCGAGCTCACATATCCGACATTCCCTCCGGCATCCTTCACCTTATAGAAATAGCTGTTGCTTTCTTCTAGGACTTGAACCGCCGTCCCCTTCTTCAAGAGACCGATAACCTTTCCTGACGTGGACGGCTTGTCCCGCATATTGACGCCAGCCACAATCTGGCCCGTAGTCTGCACGGCGCTCTGAGATGAAGCCGCTGCCGAGGTCAACGCCGGCATGGAAGAATAAATGGATAATGCTATGGCACTGGATAATAAAATAGCCACACTCCGTTTCATTGATGAAAAACCTCCTAGATGTTGTTGGAAATATGGGGTATTCTGTCAATTCCTCCTTTCTTTTAAACTTCTAACCATTATATCCTTTGTCGGCAAATGTCTAAATAAGTCGATTTTCGTGTTATGTATATGATTCAGCTACAAAATACCCAGCAAGCATTCAGAAATTAGGTCTGATATCCTATTTATCTTAAGTGCAAAAAACCGTTAGAGCCTGCATACTCTAACGGTTCTTCCTACGTTCCGGCCTTCGGTTCAACATGGACGTGAACATGCATGACGTTGCGGATACGCCGCATCTGCTCCTCGACGCGATCACTGATTTCGTGGCTCTCAATCACCGTAAGCAGCGGATCTACTTCAATGACGACATCAACCAGCACATGATTGCCATGGACGCGCGCTTTTACATCCCGTATTCCCTCTACACCTTGAATTCTTGAAATGGAGCTCCGCAAATCTCCAAGCTCGCTTTCGTCGAAGCCATCGGTCAACCGATGCGTCGAATCCCTGAAAATATCCCAGGCAGTCTTGCAAATTAACAGCCCGACAGCAAATGCCGCTACGGTGTCCAGCCATGGAAGCCCAAATTGCGCGCCGATAATTCCGATAGCTGCGCCGATACTCACCAATGCATCGGACAAATTATCCTTGGCCGCTGCCATTAGCGCCTGATTGTTGATCTGCTTCGCCAGTCTGCGATTATAGGCATAGACGAGCCACATCGCTGCTGCACTGATCAACGCAACCCCCGCCGAGCGAATATCCGGCTCAGTTTCTGTTCCTGTCACAAGCGAACGAATCGAACCATAAATGACTTGAATCCCCACCATCGCCATAATAAAAGAGGCCACTAAAGCTGCAATCGTCTCCGCCCGCATATGCCCGTAGGCGTGATCGGAATCGGGCGGTTTCTGCGATATGCGAAGTCCGATCAGAACCGCAAGCGAAGCCACGATATCGGTTACGTTGTTGAAGCCATCTGCCAAAAGGGCACTCGATGCAAAGAGATACCCGCAAATTAGTTTGAATGCAGACAGAACCAGGTAAGCGGAAATACTGATCCAGGCCCCCCGCTCTCCTTTGCGTATCTCTTCATAAATGTCCAAATCTGCACCTCCAGCTCCTTCTCTATTTGGTAAATAAAATTTGGTTATATCATCGTAGCAAATGAACTTCGTGTGAGTCTAGAGAAACAGTGTTGCCCCGGGCTAAAGCAAGCGTTATTCATTATTCCCGTTGTCCAATAATTTAAAAACGTATAGAATAAGAGAAACCCCTTTCCCTATAGGAGATGATCGACATGACAGAAAGCAATGAACCGCGGAAAATCGACTTAGCCGAAGCGATGCGCCAGAAGCTGCAGCAGAAAAAACAGCAGCAAGCCGGAGGTAACAAACAAGGGTTCATGGGAACCGAGACCAAAGCAATGAAAAGCCAGAACAATAAAAAGCCGAATAACCAACGGCGCCGTACAGGCGGGTCATAGGAGGAGCAGCTCCAAGACGCAATAGAGGGTGTCCCAAAAGTAAACCTTGGAGCACCCTCATCAGCAAAATAGGATAGAAATCGTAAAAAACCAAGGAGCTAAGCGGCTTGTTCTCGCTTAGCTCCTTGGTTTTTGGCATCAACGGCGGCTGTCTTAAGCTGATAGCAAACCTATTCGAATGCATTGCATGTAGTTTCCTTAAAAAATTACATTCTCATTTGCGAAACGACCAGTTGCCCTTGATGCGACCAAATACGCTCTGCACCTCCCCCTTATGCCGAGCGTGAATCGCGGATTTCACGTTCTAAATGGAATTATAGTAGTTAGTTTCCGCGGTAAAGAAAGAAAAGTAGATTTAAATGGATTTTATGTCTTTAGAAAAAGGGAATTGTCCATCATGGGCGGGATTCTTGATTTTAGGTGCATAAAATCCATCTAATCCATTAAACCATTCGTTTTAGATACATGAATTCCATTTAGTGTCGGACTGCTTATGTCTAACAGTTCCACAGAAATTGGTTCCACAGACTCGGATAGCTTTCTAAAAGAAAGGGGCGCCCCTCAGTCATCTATGATGACTTCTGGGACAACCCCTTCTGCATTTAGCGCAGTTTTGCAATTATTTTTCTTCAGGATACATTTGCTTGCGCAGATTTTGAATTTCTTCGCTCTCCAAGTATTCGTCGTAGGTCATAACGCGGTCTATGATGCCGTTTGGCGTAATTTCAATAATCCGGTTGGCAATCGTCTGGATGAACTGATGGTCATGAGACGTAAACAGAATCGTACCGTCGAAATCGATCAAGCCGTTATTCAGTGCCGTAATGGACTCCAAGTCCAAGTGGTTCGTCGGCTCGTCAAATACCAGCACGTTCGCGCCGTTCAGCATCATTTTCGCCAGCATACAACGAACCTTCTCGCCCCCGGACAGCACGCTCGCCTTCTTCAGCGCCTCTTCCCCGGAGAACAGCATCCGGCCCAAAAAGCCGCGAAGGAAAGTCTCATCCTGGTCATTCGAATATTCACGCAGCCATTCAACCAGATTAAGGTTGACGCCGTCGAAATATTTAGAGTTATCCTTAGGGAAATACGCCTGTGACGTCGTTACGCCCCAGCTGTACTCTCCAGCGTCCGCTTCCAGTTCGCCCATGACGACTTGGAAGAAGGTCGTCTTCGCCAGACCGTTCGGCCCGACAAAAGCGATTTTGTCGCCTTTATTTACGACAAAGCTGAGGTTGTCGAATACCTTCTCGCCTTCCACCGTCTTAGTCAAGCCGTCGACGCTCAGAAGCTGCTTGCCTGCCTCGCGCTCAGACTTAAAGTGCAGGAACGGATATTTCCGGTTCGAAGGACGGATATCGTCGAGCGTGATTTTGTCCAGCTGCTTCTTCCGGGATGTAGCCTGCTTCGATTTCGAAGCATTCGCGGAGAAACGCTGAATAAACGCTTGAAGCTCTTTGATTTTCTCTTCCTTCTTCTTGTTCGCATCACGCTGCAGCGCCAACGCCAATTGACTGGATTCATACCAGAAATCATAGTTGCCGACATAGAGCTGAATTTTGCCGAAGTCGATGTCCGCGATATGCGTACAGACCTTATTCAAGAAGTGACGGTCGTGGGATACGACGATAACTGTGCCCTCATAGTCCATGAGGAAATTCTCAAGCCATTGGATCGATTCCAAATCCAAATGGTTAGTCGGCTCATCCAGCAGCAGGTTGTTCGGACGTCCGAACAAAGCTTGGGCAAGCAATACCCGTACCTTCTCGTTGCCGCTCAGCTCAGCCATCTTCTTATCATGAAGATCGCGTGGAATTCCGAGCCCGATCAAGAGCGCAGCCGCATCCGGCTCCGCATCCCAGCCGTTCAGCTCCGCGAACTCCCCTTCCAGCTCCCCAGCCCGCATGCCATCCTCTTCGGAGAAATCCGCCTTGGCATACAGGGCATCCTTCTCCTTCATGATGGAATACAGACGGGTATGCCCCATGATCACCGTCTCCAGCACAGGGTACTCGTCATATTCGTAATGGTTCTGCTTCAGCACCGCAAGGCGCTCGTTCGGAGTCATATGCACTTCGCCTTGGTTCGCCTCGATCTCTCCGGACAAGATTTTGAGGAAGGTCGATTTACCCGCCCCGTTCGCGCCGATGAGGCCGTAGCAGTTCCCCGGCGTAAACTTTATATTCACATCTTCAAAAAGTGCTCGTTTTCCATAGCGGAGCGTTACACCAGTAGTACTTATCATTTCGGCATTACCATCCTTTATAAATATTACACACTGGTCAACATTATAGCATAAATCATGGCGGCCCGCCCCAGTCGAAAACGATTTGCCCACAAAAAAAAGACGCACGGCGCGTGCGTCTTTTGCAGCCTCTGCTTACCCGGCGGTCTTATCCGGAGTCCGCTAGCCGCTACCCGGATAACGAAGCGTCTCACCGTGAAGCAGGATCTTAATGGCCTCTTCTGCGATTCCCCGTCGCTTCCGGTCCGCATCCAAACGATCGAGCGCCTCACGCGCGGTATCATCAGCAAGCCGAAACGTTCCATAATGCATCGGAATCATCAGCTTAGCCTTCACATCGAGGAACGCCTGCAGCGCTTCCTCCGGGGTCGTATGCTGTGAGGTCATGAACCACTCCGGCTCATAAGCTCCGATCGGCATTAAGGCCACATCGATTTTGTAGCGCTTGCCGATTTCCTCGAAGCCGCGAAAATAACCGCTGTCGCCAGCGAAATAAACGACATGCTCCTGCTGCCCTTCATCTACTCTCGCCGGTTCTAAGACATATCCGCCCCAATGCGACGTGTTCGTATCGAACGGCGTCCGCCGCGTCCAATGCTGGGTCGGCACAAACGAAATTTTGGCGTCGCCGATCTCCAGATGCTCCCACCAGCTCAGCTCGTGAACGCGCTTAAACCCTTTGCGCCGCAATTTGCGCCCTAGGCCGATCGGCACGATTAGCTCGGTGTTTGCCCCATACAGCCTGCGGATGGAAGGTATATGCATATGATCATAATGGGAATGGGAAATGAGAATGACATCAAGCTCCGGCACGTCGGCAATCGGTATTCCCGGCGTTCCAAGCCTGCGCTGAAATCCCATTCGCCCAGCCCAGACGGGATCGGTTACGATATTCAGGCCTTTGTATTGAATCAGGAACGTAGCGTGGCCTATCCAGGTCACGGTAAGCTCGGTTGTATTGGCCTGCAAAAAATCAAGCTGCGGCGTAGAGTTCGGAATGATGTAGGTATAATCTTTCTTCTTGCTGCGCCGCTCCTCCCGCCACTGTCTGAACTGCTTTAAGGTTTTGTCGGTGTTGACGTTGTCGATGTTCGTATAGCGTTTCTTGGCCATGCTTGAGGATTCCCTCCTTCTATCTCCCCTCCAGTTTGTTCTTTGCGCTTCTTATTTTATTATACCTAGAACATATACACCCGTAAAAGCAAAGGATTAATCAAATTAATCAGTAGGGTCTTTGTAGCGGTAGGCGTAAACGAATAAAAACACGACCGCGGCGATAATAACCAGCTGCGGTGCCCCCATCATCAAGAAATGCTCCATGGCTTAGCTCACCCCTTCTTCGGCGATCCTCCCCGAATGTATTTGGCATCGAATAGAAACAAGCGCATCAGCAGCACAAGCGAAGGGACCAGAATGAATAGGCCGGCAATGAACGCCGTGATTAGCGCCACCGCCATCGTTTCGTTCGTGAAGCCCTCGTAAATGCTTACCTGCTTAAAGAGGATATACGGCAAATGGGACCGCCCATATCCGTACCAGGCAAAGCCGAATTGCAGCATGACGAGCAGAAAGGACCAGCCTAGACGGTTTCTTTTCCAAACGAAATAGATGGCGAGCAGAAAGCACAGGAACGATGCGATAAACATCCAGGCAATGCTGAGCATATTTTGGAAATGCTCGGGATTATGCCGATTGATCTGAAAAAAAGCCAGCACGGAAGCGATGATCGTGGGCGCGCTCCACATAAGCGCATATCCTCGCAGCACTTCAAACGCTAGGCGGTCGCCTGCTTTCTTTGCGTAATAGGTCAAGAACATGGCAGAAATGTACAGCACGGAGACGAGCGCCAGCACAATGACGGACCAAGTGTAGGTACTAGCGAAGAACCTCGCCCAGTCGAGGATAACATGGCCGCCCTCTTCCCGGATGATGCCGCCTTCCGATATCGCCAGCACCGTCGATAACGCCGCTGGGATCAGCAATCCCGTCGCCCCGTAGATCGCCATATAAACTTTGTTATCTTCCTTGCTGCTCCCGTAGGTGTTATAGGCATAATAAGCGCCGCGAAGCCCCAGCAGCACCGTGGCCAAACTGCCCGGTACCAGCAGGGCTGTGCCGTAGTAATACGCCGATATCGGAAAGAAGCCGACAAGGCCGACGACGAAGAAGATCAGGAATACGTTCGTCACTTCCCAGACCGGGGAAAGATAGCGCTGAATGATATGGTGCACCCTGTTCTTCTGCCCGGTAATGACGCTGTAATAGCTGAAGAAGCCGGCTCCGAAATCGATCGATGCCACGATCAAATAACCGAATAGAAACGTCCAGAGCACCGTAATTCCGATGATTTCGTAGCTCATCCCTGACCCCCTTCCTCGATTCCCCGCTCTCTCATTTCCGAGAACACGTCTTTATTGCGGAAAAGCTTGGCTAATACGTAAACGCATGATACGCAAAGGACGAGATACAAAATGATGAACAACAGGAGCATCGAGCCGACATTCGGTGAAGTCGTCGCCGCATCGGCAACTCTCATGTAGCCTCGAACAATCCACGGCTGCCGCCCGATTTCGGCGAACATCCAGCCGAGCTCAATCGACACCATCGCGAACGGCCCCAGCGTAAGGATGCCGATCAGCAGCCATTTCGGATAGCCCTTATTGCGGCCCGGCAGCCAGCGGCGCAGCAGGAACAGGAACGGAATGAGCACAAGCAGCATGCCGAGCGTTACCTTCATATCGAACATGTAGTGAATGAGCAGCGGCGGCCACTCGTCTTTGGGGTATTCCTTAAGGCCGATCACTTTGGTGCTCGGGGTGCTGCCGGCTAGTATGCTCAGCGCATAAGGAATCCGCAGCGCATATTTCACCTCATCGTTCTCACCCAGAATCCCTCCGTAAATGAGGGGAGCCCTCTCCATCGTCTCAAAGTGCCATTCCGCCGCCGCCAGCTTCTCCGGCTGGTACTTCGCGAGAAATTTACCCGAGAAGTCCCCGATGACCGCCGTGGATACCGCAAAGACGAACGCGCATGTCACCGTGAGCTTGAGCGCTTTTTTGAAATAAGGGTGGTTGCGCCCCTTGAGCAAGCTATAGGCAGCAATGCCCGCCAGCAGCCCGGAGCTCATCGTCAGCGAGGACGCCAGAACATGCGATACCTTGGTCGGCGTAGCCGGATTGAACATCGCTCTTAGCGGGTTAATATTCGTGAAGACGCCGTTCTCCAGTGTGAACCCCTGGGGCGTATTCATGAAGGCATTGACCGTGGTAATGAAAAACGCCGAGGAGAATGCCCCAAGCACGACCGGAATCAACAGCAGCAGATGCAGGATCGGCCGTCTGAACCGCTCCCATGTATACAAATATATGCCGAGAAATATCGCTTCGACAAAGAAGGCAAAAGTCTCCATAAACAGCGGAAGCGCAATCGCCTGCCCGGCTACCCGCATGAAGCTGGGCCATAGCAGGCTGAGCTGCAGGCCAATCGATGTGCCCGTAACAACACCGACTGCCACGGAAATAACGAATCCGCGGGCCCATCTCCGGGCGAGCAGAGAATAATGCGGGTCTTTATGCGTAATCCCCCTCCATTCGGCCAAAGCGATGATGAGCGGGACGCCTACCCCGATCGAGGCGAAATTAATATGTACAAACAATGTAAGGCCGGTTAGAATCCGGCTCAATGTGACTGGGTCCATAGAGAACATGGGTCTGGCTTGGCTCCCTTCTCGTCATAATCCAGCGGCCGGGTTCCGGCTCCGCTGGCGCGCCCAAATACCGGAAAGCGCTCTTGATGGTGGCATACAGCATAATGACCGCTACGATGAAGCAGACGAGGATAAGTATCCGTTCCTGGCGGTGATACATAATAACGATACGCCTCCCCTTTGAATCGATTCGTCTACTTGTATTGTGCCGCCCGGATTCCTTTTTATTCCTGACTGGTCCTGGGTATGCCGTTCTTCCGTAGCTTGTTTCCGAGGCTTGGGTAAACCTCTTCCTTGATGTACAATAAATTGAAAGGAGTGTGAACAAATGATGAAAATTGTATTTATCGAACCAACGCCGAGCCCGAACACGATGAAGCTCCATCTGAGCGAAAGTCTGGAGCCGGGCATCCGCAAAACATATACGCTAGACAATGAACGCTCAGCTCCGTCCTGGATTGCAAAAATGCTGCATATCCCCGGTGTGAAAAGCGTCTTTCATACCGCCGATTTCGTCGCTCTCGACCGGAAGGGCAATGCGGATTGGTCGGCGATTTTGGCCGAGGTCCAAACCCAATTCGGCCAGGAGGGTATTGCTTCCGCATGGGAGCAAAGCGATTCGGAGGCGGCGCAAGGCTATGGCGAAGCGCAGGTCTTCGTGCAGTTCTTCCGCAGCATCCCGATGCAGATCCGCGTGAAATCCGGAAACCAGGAGGAGCGGATCGGCCTGAGCGACCGCTTCGTGGCGGCGGTGACCGAGGTGTCCAGCGCCACGCTGATCAAAGAGCGCAAGCTGACCGATTACGGCGTGCGTTACGGCGAACTGGCGGATATCGCCCGCGAGGTAGAGCAAGAGCTGGAAGCGGCCTACCCGCCGGAGCGGCTGCAGGCGCTCGTGGCGCAGGCGATCGAGCACGGCAGCAGCGAGGGTGAATTCATCGAGCAGCGCCGCGAACTTAGCCTGGACGAGGTGCGCGAGCAGATGCAAAGCGACGACTGGCGCGTTCGCTACGCAGGCCTGGAGGCGCTGAAGCCGGAGGCCGAAGCGCTGCAATTGCTAGCCGAAGCGCTTAGCGACAAGCAAATGCAGGTGCGGCGCTTAGCCGTCGTCTACCTTGGCGATATCGGCAAGCCGGCCATGGACCTGCTCTATGAGGCGCTGCGCGATAAGTCCGCCGCGGTACGCCGCACGGCAGGCGATACGCTGTCCGACATCGGCGACCCGGCGGCGACGCAGGCGATGATTGCCGCGCTGCAGGATTCGAGCAAGCTCGTTCGCTGGCGGGCGGCCCGCTTCCTCTACGAAGTCGGCACCGATGATGCGCGCGACGCGCTCCGCGCTGCCTCGGATGACCCGGAATTCGAGGTTGGCCTTCAGGCGCGGATGGCGCTTGAGCGGATCGAATCCGGAGAGCAGGCTGCGGGCACGATCTGGCAGCAAATGGCGCAGCATAGGCAGAACAGCGCGAAGGACGCCTAATTGCCTGATTCCAGTTGCTCCGTTTGATCAATTGGCTTGTCGCATAATGCCGATGTCAATAATTGATCATTGTCCTTGGCAGGCCGCTGTTATATACTGAGTAATCATTTAATCTGACAATTTAATAAGAACCTCATCGGCATTTCGGGTGAGGTAGAGGTCGCGATGTTGATCAGTACGTCCGGGGAGGCATGGAAGCCGCCGATGAACCGGATGGGAAGGCAGCATCGCCGAAGCGTGGACGTCCTGCTTCCAATAGACGGACATGCTGGGGCTGTTGCCGAAAGGGACAGAACTGTCACGGCTGACTCCTGCGGGAAGCCGTGTTGTGCTATCTTGAAGATTGTTTATGGGGATCACGGTATAACGATAAGACCGCGGAACCTTTCCGGCGGTCTTTTGCTTTTGTATTATTTATTTTTTATTTGAGAGGATGCAGATACGGATTATGGGCAGCAACAAAACAACGACAAATCAGTTAAATCGAGGACTCAAAGCCCGCCATATGACGATGATCGCCCTCGGCGGGTCAATTGGGACAGGATTATTTCTCGCCAGTGGAGGAGCGATTGCTTCGGCAGGCCCCGGCGGTGCCCTTCTTGCTTACGTTGCCGTCGGAATTATGGTTTATTTCCTTATGACGAGCCTGGGCGAGCTGGCTACGTATATGCCGGACTCGGGCTCGTTCGAGACTTACGCCTCGCGCTTCGTCGATCCGTCCCTGGGCTTCGCCATGGGCTGGAATTTCTGGTACAACTGGGCCATAACGATTGCCGCCGAGCTGTCGGCTGCAACGCTGATTATTAAATACTGGTTTCCGGACAGCTCATCCCTATTGTGGAGCGTTCTGTTCCTTGCGCTCATTCTGGGTCTCAATTTATTATCTGTTAAAGGATACGGCGAATCGGAGTATTGGTTTGCCACCATTAAGGTAGCGGTAGTCATTATATTTTTGGCGATCGGCGTGCTGATGATATTCGGCATCATCGGCGGCGAAGCGGTCGGCTTCAAGAATTTCACGATCGGCGACGCGCCGTTCCACGGCGGATTCTTCGCCTTCCTCGGCGTATTTATGGCCGCAGGCTTCTCCTTCCAGGGAACGGAAATGGTCGGCGTCGCCGCCGGCGAAAGCGACAATCCGCGGGAACATGTTCCCCGTGCGATCCGTCAAGTATTTTGGCGCATCCTTATTTTTTATATTTTGGCGATCTTCGTCATCAGCTTGCTCATTCCTTACACAAATCCCAATTTGCTGAAGGATGGCATCGAGAGCATCGGCGTCAGCCCATTTACGCTCGTCTTCGAGAAAGCCGGATTGGCTTTTGCTGCCTCGGTGATGAATGCGGTCATTCTCTCTTCGGTTCTGTCAGCGGGCAATTCCGGTATGTATGCGTCCTCCCGCGTTCTGTACTCGCTGGCCAAGCGGGGCAAAGCACCGAAGTTCCTCGCCCGGCTCAGCCGCCGGGGACTGCCGATCAATGCGCTGCTGCTGACGACGCTAGTCGGAATGACCGCCTTCCTGGCCTCCCTATTCGGAGACGGAATCGTGTATACGTGGCTGCTTAACGCCTCGGGCATGTGCGGATTTATTACCTGGCTCGGCATCGCTATTAGCCATTACCGCTTCCGGCGGGCCTATGTTGCCCAAGGCAAAGACTTGAACGATCTTCCCTATAAGGCAAAATGGTTCCCGTTTGGTCCGATCTTTGCTTTTGTGCTCTGTATCGTTGTCATCCTGGGGCAAAATCTGTCGGCCTTCACCGGTGGGCGGATCGATTGGTACGGCGTCGTCGTGTCGTATATCAGTGTTCCCTTGTTCCTGAGCATCTGGCTCGGGTACAAATGGACGAAACGCACCAAAGTCATTCCCTTGCAGGAGTGCGAGCTGGAGCCGCCGGCAAGAAAATAATAATCCGTCTATACGTGTAAAAAGGAGCTGCCCCAAAGTAGATTGCCCTACTTGGGAACAGCTCCTTTTTTTATATAAATATATGAACTCAAAAATGCCTATCTATCTCATTTATTCTCCCAATGAATCTCGACCCGCAAATCATTGGTTCCTTCCAGCGGCTCAGCCAAATAAGAGATATTCTTAAGGCCAAGCTCAAGTTCATACAGGCTTCCCAAATGATCGACAAGCTGCCGCTCCGAACCGGCATATCGGATCGTTACGGTCTGCTGTTTGCTGGCGACCGCCTGCTTGACCCGAGTCTGAACTCCTTGGGCCGTGCTGAGGGCAGCATCCGGACGATACAGCGTATATTCCAGCTGGTTTTCCAGCTCCTGTAGCCCCGCAGCCGCCTGGCCGCCTGCAGCGATCAGCGATCCGAGCGTCTGACGATAGGATTGCTTGGCGGCCGGATATACGTTATTCCAGGTGTGCGTCTTTCTCATCTGCTCGTCCGTCCGCATGTAATAGCCGTATTTAACGACACCCGGCATGTCCGGGGCAGGATCATCCCACGTCGTGTCGAGATGGTACCATTGTCCCCCCAAATATACGAGGTTCCAGGCGTGCAGCTGGCCGCCCGCGCTGCCTTCGACGATTCGATTGTTGATTCCCGCCTGCTGCAGGAGCTTATATGTTAACAGCGTATATCCCTGGCATACCGCTTCGCCTGTCTTCAAGCCTTCATATGCGGTGTATTTCTGCAAATTTTCATCATATTTCATATTCAACACGACATAATCGTGAATCACTTTAATTTTCTGATGATCATTCATGCCTGGCTTCAGAATTTCTTTCAGAATCGCCTTTACCCGTTCGTCAACGTAGGCCGACTGCTCCGCCGTCTCCCGGTAGTATATTTGGAAAGTGATCTTGGCCGAACCGGAGGTTCCTTTCCAAGAATATGTATAACGGTCAACGACATACTTGGTGTAAGGATCGCTCTCCAGCGCCCCGTTCACGGCTTCCTTCAAAATATCCTTCAGATTGCTAGTCGCGCCCTGATATTTCAAAGTGATGGTCGTTTGCCTAGCTCCCATAAGCTCGGCTAGTGTGGATTGAAGCTCCTTTGAAGTGGTTACGGCTACGTTCTCTGCAGCTATCTCCGACTTCGCGTATGCTTCGCTATAACCGACGCCCGGCGGTACGGCACCAAACACAATAGCACTTGCGATCCCAGCCGTAATCCATCGTTTTGCGATTTGCTGCTTCATCATCTCCCAACCCTTCTGCATAAAATATACAATTCCCGTTAGTTCAAGCTCATTGTAACATAACCTAAAATGAAAAGGGCTTCTAGTTTTGTCGAATCCTCCGTCTCATACCCCTGCCTGCAGCCCGTTACCAGCCAAACAAAAAAGACGCTAAAATGCCTTATTTCCCTATACGATTTCCTTTTAAATGGATAGCAGTTTAGGTATAATATAAAACATGCTAATAATGTGATAAATATCATTGCGCAATCAGCCATATTAGAAACGGAGAGACAAATATATGACTATAGTAAATATATCGGACATTTCCGTTGAACTTTTTATTACTGTGATGTTTTTCATCCTGATCATTGCCCCATTAGGCAGCTTGGGTTTGCTGCGCCTGTTCCAAGGACGGAAGAAGAGCGGGCTCATCCTGATCGGCAGCGGAATCGCCAGCTATATCGTATTTCAGCTTGTTGTCGGCTTGTTTGTCTGACAAAACTTACAACATCGTCTTCGCATCTATGGAATATAAGAGGAGAACGGGCAATCCGTTCTCCTCTTCTTGTTCTTCATTATAATCGATTCGACATATTCGACGTGTTGCTTCAAGTTCAAGCCCGAAGCAAAGCTTGCTCTGCCAGCGCCTTGTCGAGCTGGATTTTGTTCAATCCAAGAATGCGCTGCTCGCCAATGACCGTTACCGGAACGACTTGTATCCCCATATCCAATACCTGCTGAGAGAACTCCTTGTTTCTCTGCACGTTGCGCTCCTCGTAAGTTACGCCCTGCTCCGCAAGATAGCTCTTGACCCGATGGCAGTTCGGACAATTCGTGCTCGTATATACGATAACTTGACTCATATGATTTCTCCTATTTCCCTACCCGGGTTATCTATCTATCTATCTATTTATCGATTATTTCGTCGCAGTTGCTGCCTCATGCTCTAGGCTTTCTATGAATTTCTCGCTGTCGATCGCTGCCATACAGCCGCTTCCCGCAGCCGTAATAGCCTGGCGGTAACGGGTATCCTGAACGTCGCCGCAAGCGAACACGCCCGGTACGTTCGTCTCGGATGTTCCCGGCTTCACCACGATATAACCGTTCTCGTCCGTATCAATCTGACCGCCCAGGAAGCCCGTATTCGGATGGTGCCCAATGGCTACGAATACGCCGCTGGCCGGGATAATTTCCTCTTCTCCGGTCGCGTTATTGCGCACTTTAAGGCCGGTTACGCCCACATCGTTCGTCAGAACTTCAATCGGCGTGCGGTTCAGCGCCCATTCCACCTTATCATTGGCGCGCACACGGTCCTGCATAATCTTCGAGCCGCGCAGTTCGTCACGACGATGAACCAGCGTTACCTTGGAGGCGAACCTCGTCAAGAAGCCCGCTTCTTCCAGTGCGGAGTCTCCGCCGCCAATGACGATGATTTCCTTCCCGCGGAAGAAAAAACCGTCGCAGGTTGCACAGGTGCTCACGCCGCGGCCCACATTGTCCTGCTCGCCCGGAATCCCGAGATATTTAGCTGTCGCTCCCGTCGAAATAACCAGGGTCTCGGATACCAATTCCCCGATGCCTTCCACTTGAAGCTTGAATGGACGGCTGCTCATATCCACCGAGTTCACCCATCCCATACGGAATTCAGCGCCAAATCGCTCTGCCTGCTTGCGCATGTTATCCATCAGCTCAGGCCCCATGATTCCTTCCGGAAAACCAGGAAAGTTCTCTACGTCCGTCGTTGTCGTCAGTTGGCCGCCAGGCTGGGGTCCTTCAATAACGAGCGGCTTCAAATTCGCTCGGGCCAGGTAAATCGCAGCTGTCAGCCCCGCCGGGCCCGTTCCGATAATAATAGATTTATACATAATATAACATCCTCCTTCAAGGCAATTTATCACGAGTACTGCAAACCTATTTATTCATATTGTTAGTACCTTACCTTTATTATCTTGCAATCATTAATTAAGGTCAACATTTGCGGTAGCCGCGTTCAGTGAAGTTTGCATGAAGGATTCATGAATCCGGGAATCCGGGAAGGAGACGGCCTGCTTCAACGAAGTAGGCGCAGCCCATTCAATATGACGAGAAGCGTGCTTCCCTCATGCCCGACTACACCGAGCGGAAGCGAGATGCCTTGAACAAAGTTGCCTACGATTAGCGTCAGAATGACGGCAGCGGCAAAAATGAGATTTTGCTTCACGATTCTGCGAGCACGGCGAGCCAGCGCCACCGTCTCCGCAACCATCTCCAAATTGTCGTTCATCAGCACGACATCCGCGACCTCCAGCGCAGCTCCCGTTCCGCCCGTGCCCATGGCCATGCCAACAGTAGCGGCGGCAAGGGCCGGAGCATCATTAACGCCGTCGCCGACCATGACGATATGTCCGTGCTTTGCCCGCAGGCTTCTGACATGATTCACCTTATCCTCCGGCAGCAAATCGCCGAATACCTGATCCACGCCAGCCGCTCTCGCAATGGCCTCCGCCGTCCCGCTGCGGTCGCCCGTTAGCATAACCGTGGCAATTCCCATTTCACGCAGCTTGGAAATCGCGGCGACCGCCTGAGGGCGAATGACGTCCTGCAGCGCAACAAGGCCCACATAATCACTGTCCTTCATAATCAGCGAAACAGTGTTGCCCTCTGCTGCCAATGTTTTCAGCCGTTCCATCAATGCGGCCGGCATGGCAGCATCCTGCTCATCCGCCTTGCCGATTCGCCACATCCGGCCGTCCACCTTGGCCTCGATACCCCAGCCAGTAATGGCTCTCATATCCACGGCCTCTTGCAGCTGCAAGCCTTCGCTGACAGCTTTGCTTACGATAGCCTTGGCAAGTGGATGCTCGGACAGGCTTTCGGCAGAAGCACAGGCCGCCAGAACATCCAAACGATCATAGCCCTCTGCCACAAACAATTCGGTCACGACCGGCTGCCCGGCCGTTAGCGTACCCGTTTTGTCAAAGGCCACCACCTTCGTATTGCCCAAATTATCCATATGTGCCCCTCCCTTAAAGAGCACGCCCTTTCTGGCGCTCTTAGACATGGCCGAGAGCATGGCCGGCATAACGGAGGAGACCAGGGCACATGGCGAAGCAACAACGAGAAAGACCATCGCTTTATAAAAAGTAAACGACCAGCTCCAACCGAGCATCAACGGAGCTAGCAGGATAAGCGCTGCTGTCGCTGCCACGATCGTCTTGGCATAAATGCCTTCCAGCCGCTTGATGAAGCGCTGGGATTCCGGCGTCTCATTCTGCGCCTGCTCGACCAGTGCGATAATTTTGGCAAAGAGGGTTCCTTCAGCCGGGCTCGTTACTTCAACATACAGAGCTCCTTCTCCGTTCAATGTTCCGGCATATACGCTGTCGCCCAGCGCCTTATCAACCGGGATCGATTCCCCGGTAATGGTAGCTTGGTTAACGGCCGAGCCTCCGCTTCGCACCAATCCGTCCGCGGGAATCACCTCGCCCGGCTTCACAAGCAGCAGGTCGCCGATCGCCAACTGTTCCACAGGGACGATCTTCATGCCGTCCTGGCCCACCTTCACCGCGGTCTCCGGCTTTAAAGAAATCAGCTCGGAAATATCCTTATGGCTGCGTTCGCTGGCAAAGGACTCCAGCGCGCCGCTCAAAGCGAAAATGAAGATGAGCATCGCGCCTTCATTCCAGTAGCCGATGGAGGCAGCCCCCAGCGCCGCGGCGATCATGAGCAGATTCACATCCAAGTCCCGTTCCTTGAATAGCGTCTCAAGCCCTTCTTTGGCCTTCAGGAATCCTCCCGTAAAATAAGCGGCAATGTAGAGCAGCACAGATATCGTCTGCGAGAAAGACCCTACCCCCCACGCCGTCAGCATAAGCAGTCCGCTGCCCAGCGCAATAATAATCTCCCGATGCTTCAGCATGTGAAGCAGCGACTGACGGCGCCGTCTTCTCGGATCCGGCGAATTTGCGGACGCGGATTGCTGGATTGTGCTCATTCTTTTGTGTATTGCTTGCATGTAAATCTCCTCCCTTATGTGGATCTAATTGAGAATGAATACTATTGTTAATGCCCTTAAAATGGCACATGCTGCCCCGGGAAAATCCCGGAGCAGCATGTAATTGAGAACGATAATCATTTTTTGCATAAGAACAATAATTTTTCCTTAGTGAAACTTTATGTTCATTTTAAACCTTTCTGCGCTTTGTGTAAATAGGTGAGTAGACATAATCATCGAAATCGACGGCCCATTGTCTCTCTCCCTCATTTTGATAGTTGTTGGGAGGTTTTAGTTGTTGGAGAGATTAGGCAGGTGGGTGAGTTTGGCTTGAGGGGGATGGTTTGTAAGATAGTTTGACTAGGTGAATTTTAGCTGGTGGGAGAGTTAGTTGGTGGGTGATGTTGGTGATGAGTGATGTTGGTGGTGAGTGATGTTGGTGGTGGGGGAATTTTAGCTCTGAGGTAGATTTTAATTGAGACTAACTGTATTTCTTACATCTATTTAGTCTTCATTCAGGGTAATTTTGCAATTTAAATGTATTTCCTACATCTAAAATGTCCCTTTTCACCTTCGTAACCCGTAATCGTCTAATTTAACTGTATGAAATACAGTTAGTTACGCCTCAGCGTGTAGAAGCCTCATTTTAACTGCAACAAATGCAGTTAGTATGCGTATATCCGTGTTCACCACTGTACTACACCCCCTGTCACTATGATTACTAAACCATCGTCATCAACACCATAGCTAGTTCAACTATTTCAGCTACTTAACCCGTAAAGCTACCTAAAGTCACTATAGTAATTGTGGTCATTGTGGTTATTACAGTTATTACAGTCATTACAGTCATTACAGTTATTGCAGTTATTGCAACCATTACTGTCATTACTGTCATTGCAGTTATTGCAGTCATTGCAGTCGGTTAGCCTCTTTAGCCACTACACCTATTACATTCACTGCCCCTGCAGCCATCGCAGCTACCACAGCCGATCACCACCACCACTTCCGCCACCAGTAATCACCGAATTCATAAATGGTGCTATTGTCCAATTAAAAAAGCTGCCCCCTAGGTTTGATGACAAACCTTCGGGAGCAGCGTTCAAACTCGCCTATCTCTCACGGGATATGAACAAATAATAATTAGGCCTGGCTGGCTGCGATCGCTTGTTCCAGGTCATAAAGGATGTCCTCGATCGACTCCGTACCGATCGACAAGCGAATGAGTCCGGGCGTAACGCCTGCTGACAGTTGCTCCGCCGGAGACAGCTGCAGATGCGTCGTGCTTGCCGGATGGATGATCAAGGATTTGGAATCGCCGACGTTGGCCAAATGCGAGAACAGTTTCACGCTTTCGATCAGCTTGCGGCCTGCATCTACGCCACCCTTGATCTCGAAGGTCAGAATCGCGCCTTGACCCTTCGGCAGATATTTCTGTGCGAGCGCATAAGATTCGTGGCTAGGAAGTCCAGCATAGCTGACCCACTCGACATTCGGATGTGCTTCCAAATGCTTCGCCACCTTAAGTGCGTTCTCGCTATGGCGCTCTACGCGCAGATGAAGCGTCTCCAGACCCTGAAGAAGCAGCCAAGCGTTAAATGGAGCCAAGGATGCGCCCAGGTCGCGCTGCAACTGAACGCGGGCTTTAATAATGTAAGCCAGCGGTCCAAGCGCTTCCGTATAGACAACGCCGTTGTAGCTCGGATCCGGCTCGGTCAGCCCCGGGAATTTGCCGCTAGCCTTCCAGTCGAATTTTCCGCCGTCGACGATGACGCCGCCAATGGAGGTCCCATGTCCGCCGATGAACTTCGTTGCAGAATGAACGACGATGTCCGCCCCGTGTTTAATCGGCTGCAGCAGGTACGGGCTCGGGAAGGTGTTGTCTACAATAAGCGGAATGCCGTTCTCATGAGCAATCGCAGCTACCGCTTCAATATCGAGGACATCCCCCTTCGGGTTGCCGATCGTCTCCGCAAACAGGGCTTTGGTCTTGTCGGTGATCGCCGCGCGGAAATTTTCCGGATTGGACGAATCCACGAAAGTCACTTTGATTCCCAGTTTGGCAAGCGTAGTGGAGAACAGGTTATACGTTCCGCCGTACAAGGTTGAGGACGAGACTATTTCATCCCCCGCACCTGCGATATTCAGAATCGAGAACGTAATCGCTGCCTGCCCGGAACTCGTGGCAAGTGCGCCAACGCCGCCTTCGAGCGCCGCGATTCTTTTCTCAAACACATCGTTCGTCGGGTTCATGATACGGGAATAAATGTTGCCGAATTCCTTCAAACCGAACAAATTGGCCGCATGCTCCGTATCGCGGAAGCCATAGGATGTTGTTTGATACAGCGGTACTGCGCGCGAATAAGTAGTAGGATCAATTTCCTGACCTGCATGAACCGCAAGTGTTTCAAGACCGAGTTGACGCTCTTCAGACATAGTTAAATCCTCCTTTAAATTTGCATATCCCAAAACGGATGTCATTGTTTTTCATATTCTCTCACATAATGAAGCGTTTGAAAATACCAAATCCGATAAATTTCCTCTGAATTATTCAACTTCTTGATCCGCTGTGGACAACAAATAAGCCGACAGCTGAAAACCGCGGCTAATTTGTTCATATGTGCATGGAAATGTGCATACTGTTCATAAACTTCCGAAGAACGGGGCAGCAACCCTCAACAT
Source organism: Paenibacillus sp. YSY-4.3 (assembly GCF_054767475.1). Lineage (NCBI taxonomy): Bacteria > Bacillati > Bacillota > Bacilli > Caryophanales > Paenibacillaceae > Paenibacillus > Paenibacillus sp. YSY-4.3. Next base: position 59,244 of record NZ_BAABMC010000008.1, read on the forward strand.
ATTCACATTATCGCCCCGTTGGCACCCATGATTCCCGCCAGATTAGGGTTATACACATGTGGACAGTTATCTGCTCCGGGAATTCACAGAAAATTTGCGGATGAAATAGGCATCCTCCATGGACGGCAGCACCTCAGCCAGGCCGGGAAAAGGTTCGTGTTCCGCGACAACCCGTACGAAAAGCCCCGCCTCCGTCTCCCTCATAAAAATAACCCGCTGCTCGGGGAACAGACGCATCTGCTCGCTTGTCACCGTTCCCTCCCATACCTTCGAAGGAAGGTCCCACTTCCATTCCGCGGCGCCGCCCTCAAAGCGAATCCCGCCGTTCTCAAGCCATACTATGCGATTCGCCGCCGCCTCCCACTCATTCAATTCATGAACAGCAGCTACGACGATCCGCCCCAGCGCATAGCGTGTCAAATAGGCAATGGCCATTTTCCGCTCCCCTGAATCCAACGCGTTAAGCGGCTCGTCAAGGAAGAGGAATTTCGGCTGAGCCAGCAGCGACTGAACGATGGCGATCCTTCTCTGCACGCCGATCGATAGCCGCTTGATCCGGGTATTGCGGTACGTTTCCAGCCGAAAATCACGAATCAGGCGTTCGACCAGCTCGGTTTGGAACACTCCCTTCAGCTCGGCAAGATACATAAGCAATTTATGCGTCGTCATTTCCTCATACAGCTCGATGTCCGAAGGAACGTAACCAATCTGGCTGCGGACGAGCGGCAGGTGATCGGCCGCTTCCCGGCCTTGATAAGCGATCCTGCCCTTTCTCGGTTTGTCCACCGTAGCCAGCAGCTTGAGCAGCGTCGACTTTCCGGCCCCGTTAGGACCGACGAGCAGCGTCAACCCCGGATACAACCGCAGCTGTTCAATCTCCAGCGCAAACGTACCAACAGGCTGCCGAACATAGTCAATGGATATCATGGCCTGCACCTGCGCTTACCTCGAATTTCACTTTGCGGCTGCGGTAATAAGAGCGAAGCAGCAGCATGACTCCTGCAGCCAACAGCAGGCTGTCGATCACCGCCCGGTACTCGATCCGCAAAATGTAGGAATGGGAATTATCAATATAAATGAACCACAGAACATATACGGCCACGGCGCTGGCCAGCGCGTAATAAATTCCTTTGCGGAAGAGAACATACATGGCCGCCCCGCTTGTCAGCAGCGTAATGCCGAGCCATTGCAGCAGAAAAGGCCCCAGCGGCAGGACAAATTCGCCGGCTTGGAATATGCGTACGCTGACGACCAGCGAGCTCATGAAAGCCCACACGACGATCAAGGCGATGACCATCAACATCCGGCTGTACATAACAAGTGCCGGAGGATAAGGAGTAATGCTCTCGATCGAACGCATTCCGGAATCCCAGGTCCGGTAGCTGAACAGCATGGATGCGATTAGCATGAGCGGCGTGATAACCGGAAACAAAGAAGACGGCAGAACTCCAATGGACATGACCGGCTGAACTGGATCGACGAGAAGAATCAACATTAGAAATACCGCTGTACTGGACATGATTAGCGATTTGCGATTCAAGCGGAATTGGCTCCGCAGCAGCATCCTCAAAGTTGGAGCTTCCACCTGCTCATTGAACTGAAGCGATTCCGAGGCATGATCCGCCTTAATCGCGTCAAATTCCGGCTGCAGCTTGCGAATCAGCTCCGCGGTCTCCGCCGGGGACGGCGGGGGAGCTATCGCGCGCCGCAGTGGCTCCCGCAGCTCTTGCTCCAGCATTTCCAGCTCTTCATCGATAAAGTGATTCATGAAGCTGCACCTCCTTCTCCTTATTCCTTCGGCTTCGGCCCCCCGCATGCGGGGATGTTATATCCGGCTCGGAGCCTTTGAGCAACAAGCGCTTCAGCTTTCGCAAAGCTCCGTATAAATGCGATTTAACGGAGCTAAGGGGGATTTCCTTCAACTCCGCGATTTCCTGCAGCTTCAAATCATGGAAGAAGCGCATCCTGACCACTTCCTGCTGAATATCCGGCAAATATTCCAAGGTAGCTGCAATCTGCTTGGACATTTCCTGCCTTTCCAGCATCTCCTCGGCACCGGGGGCAGGATCGGCATTATCCGGAATGTCCTCAGCAGCGGTATGCTCCGAGCGAAAGGCGGCGCTGCGCCAATAATCCCGGCATAAATTCAGCGCCACTTTGTAGAGCCACGCCCGCAGCTGCTCCATCCCTCCATGCTGCCGCAGGTGGCGAATGAGCCGGATGAACGTTTCCTGAACGATATCCTCGGCTTTCCCGCGGTCCTTCAACTGCTGGGTCACGTAATTCAGCAAAGGCCCGTGATAACGGGTGACAAGAAGCTCGAAAGCCTCCTGTTCCCCTAGGGCTACCCTCTCCGTTAATTGCTGATCGGAAATCATGGCTTCCCCCCCCTCTCTCTCTCTTTTTTTGCGATAAACAATAGGATTATCCCGCTCTATAACTCTACTCCTCTTCTCTGCCGATCCAGCGTTCCCGGCTGCCCATGATTCCTCCAGCCAGCAGCAATAAGAAGCTTGCAAGAACTAGTAAAATAACGCGATTAGCTATAAATGAGGAGCCTTCCATCAAATACGCCGTATACAGCGTAAAGCCTCCAAGAATGCGTCCTGCACTCACCGTATCAAGCATCCATAGGGCAAAGGCAATCATTAAACCGCCGTATAGCTTCTGGAACCAGGTGATGCCCAGCACCGTCACGGAAGCAAGCAGCATATAGGCCGGCAGCGTCTGCAGCAGAAGCGGCAGGTACCCTGCCTGCCGGGATACGGCCTCTCCCCCGTCCCAAGGATACATGACGCTCTCGATTCCGCCGAATTTCATCCGGTACATAGCCATCCAGCCCACGCCCGCCAAAGCGGAGAGCACCAGGGAGAGTATCCACTTCCTGACGGCCATAAGCCGGAGGGATACGGGATAGGTGGCGATGATCTCCATGCTTCCCCCGCCGATTTCCCGCTCGAATAACAGGACGGTGAGCATAATAACGATCGGGAACATGCCCATTTCCGCATAATAATATACAGTCTGAGGACGGTATGGATCGGCCAGCCAGATGGCTGCCCAGTAAGTGAAATAAATGAGCAGCGTGAGTAGGAACAGCGGCTGTTTACCAATGCTCAAATCAAGCCGCACCTGACTGCCCAGCGCCTTAAGCTCCGCTTTCATGCCCCATCACCCTCCCCCACTCCCGCTCCCAGGATTCGTAAGGAACCGGGCTCGCTTGAACCGGGCCATCCGGGTCCTCCAGCGGTATTTCCATCCCCTGAGTATAGAAATAATTCAGTATTTCCTTCACTTGGCTGATTTTTCCCGCATCGATCGCCTTGCCTACCTCTTCAGCCATGCGGCCGCCCAAATTGTCGGGATCCTTATTAGTATCAGAATGGAACAGCGCGCCAAGCATGCGAAAATCGGCCATCCCATTCTCTATGTCCTTGTGACTGAGCCCCTCGGCTTCTCTATAATAAACGTACCACATCAAGCTGCGCAGAGGCAGCCGGATGTCCTCCCTCGTATTCTCGATTTGAAAAGAGCCCTTTCGCGTACCAAGCAGCATTTCGGTCATCAGCAAACCAGCAAAGCCGTTATCCTCGCTGTAGCTTGCAAAAATCGAGTACATTCCGTTCTCGTTTCTTTCGTTCAGCATCTGCTTGGTCACAAAATAGCCGGCCTGATGAATTTTGGGTGTAAAATCCGTTACCCATGAGGCAAAGTAACGGTAATATCCGCTCCATTCCTGCAGTACATGCTCTGCTAACGCCCTGCTGTTCTGTGTCGTAATGATCCGGCTTGGCAGCGTTGGAACGCTAACCTCAACGAACGGCCCGCCGAATATGCTAATACCGTCCTTGCCGAGCCCTTGAAACACCTGCATTTTGAAGTCAGCGCCATACGGCTTATCGCTATTTGCCTGCGGCTCGAGCTCCGGCAAGCTTGTATAGAGCTTCGAATCGAAGCCTTTGACCGTCAGCCGGTATTCGGCAGCCGGAAAAGGCATTTCCTTAAACACCGAACCGAGCTGCAGCGTGTTGGACCAATTCTCCTTCACATAGACATGCCGCGTGCCAGGAAACGGATACCAGACAAAATCCCTCGGCAGCAGCACATTGTCCCGCTGGACAACAGCCTGGAATAGGCCCTTTCCGTTGTCTTCCGCAACCTTTCCCGAATAGCGGATCTCCAGGCTTACGCTCTCCCGCTGTTCCGGCGCATCGCTCCAGGGCAACGATAGCAAATCACCTAGCCGGATAAAAGACACAGGATCATCGTTCACCTTCACTTCGCTAACGCTAAAGAGTCGGTTGAGGGTCAGCGTTACTCCTTCCTTGCTTTGAGATAAAAGGGCCGAACCCGGAATCTCCAGCCGGGCCGTGCCGAATATTACGTCATTTTCCGCTCTCTCCAGCACAAGGTCATAATTCGCAACCTCAAACATCTCCGTTTCTTCATCTTCATCCCACAAATTAGCGATTTCCAGAATGGTATCGTCATTGACTTTATCGTTATAGCTGCTATACCTGTCTTGCCACAATAAACCGTAGGGGGCAAAAGCTGCACAGGCGAGCAGTACAGATAAACCGGCGGTGAACCACATACGCGCTCCATGCTTGGTCGGACGCAGCAGGTTAAGAATCGTCACAGCAGCCGTCAACAGCAGCGCCGCGAATGCCAAGACGAACAGCCCCGATCTTATGAGTTCATCTATATCAGTCCCATAACCCCATAATTCATATCCCCGTGTCCCATCAACAAACAGCTCGCTCAAGTGAAAAATGCGCAGTATATATAAATTGTACCTTTCTACAATAAATAGCTGCATGAAAAACGTCCCGAACATCCAGGCACAAAAGCTAATCAAATAGACAACGCGATTCGGCAGGCATACCGCAAGAAGCATAGCCAGCGCCAGCGTCACGACATACGAGATCTCATAAGATAAAAAGAAATAAACGCCATGCGAGATGTTGACCGCAGATTCGATCCCCCTGCCATAGGAGAAGGCGACAAACAAACCGGCCGCCAGCAGGGAAAACAAGGTTAAATACGCCATGGCTGCAGCAAATTTCGCCGTGATCCGCATACCGTAGGACAGAGGCAGCCCCGCATTCCACTCGTAAGCGGGCCGCCTAATATCGCGTCGAATAGCCAGAATGCCCAGTAGCATCACTATGCCTAGCGTAAGCGTATGAACCAGGGCATGAAAGCCATAGGCCTCAATAAAAAGATTGTTCAGCGGCGAGACCGCCGATAGAAACCATGTAAACAGTACCCCGTAAAGAGCCGGCAGTCCCACTAGCCAAGGATTGCGAAAGATATGATTCCACTCCAGCGCAAATTGCCGCTTCCATTTCATCATCGCTGCTCCGCTCCTTCCTCCTGAGAGGACCTTAGCAGCGCCAAATAGCCATCCTCCAGGGTAGGCCGAACTACGGACGCTTCCATATCCTTAGGGGGAGCATCGGCGATGATCCGGCAGAGCAGTCCGTCATCCGTTCGCCGGGTGGATACAATGGACATCGGATCCAGTTCGGTAAACAAGCCTTCTTCAACGATCCCTTCCCACACCTTGCCTTCGCCGGCGGCCTGCAGGCGCGCCAAATCCCCGGAAAAGCGGACTTCCCCTTGATCAAGCACGGCGATCTGCCGGCAATTGCTCTCAATGTCCGCAACGATATGCGTGGACAGCAGCACGATCCGGCCTAAGCTGAACCGCGTAAGCAGATTGCGGAAGCGCACGCGCTCCTCCGGGTCCAATCCGGCGGTCGGCTCGTCCACGATCAGCACTTGGGGGGAGCCAAGCAGCGCTTGGGCGATTCCAAGGCGCCTCTTCATACCGCCGGAATAAGTGCGAATGCGCTTATTTCCCTTCTCCGCAAGGTTGACCTCCTCCAGCAGGCGGGAAATTTCCGCTTTGCGCTTGCGGGGATCACTCATTCCCTTCATTACGGCGACATAATCCAAAAATTCCGCGCCAGTCAGTTGAGGGTACACTTGAAACTGCTGCGGCAAATACCCGATCATCTTCCGGATGTCCTCCGCGTTCTTCAGTGAAACTCCATGAATCAATGCATCTCCCGAACTGGGACGGATTAATGTAGCCAGGATGCGCATCAGCGAGGTTTTGCCTGCGCCATTAGGCCCGAGAAGGCCGACCATGCCTTCGCCGATCGTCAAATTGACGTCATCCAGCGCCATGTGGCCCTTCCGGTACATTTTATACAAATGATTGATTTTGATCATGCCTAAATTTCCTCATTTCATAACGGTAATGTAATGAATAACCCCGCGCGGTTGGCTTCTGCTACTGTAACGGGATAGCGGATGAAAAAGTTCTCGCTTCGCACATATTTATTATTTTTTCTTAGACCACTGGCGGAATTTTTGCTAGAGTCTATATAGCCGTGCTAGTCGGCTGAAGGGAGATTATTGATGCTGTATTCTGTCCTAAACACCATGCTGCAAGTCATCGTGCCGATCTCGATTCCCGTCATTTCCGGGGCACTGCTCAAACGATTTCAGAAGCTCGATACCAGGCCGCTGGTCACACTCTACCTGTATTTCCTGAACCCAGCCTTGATCCTGGAGACGCTGGCTAAAGCGGATATTTCATATCAGGACATTTATCAAACGCTTGGCTTCTCTCTATTGAATCTTATTCTGCTCTGGCTGGTCGCCGCCGCGGCAGGCAGGCTTCTAAAGCTTCCGTCCGACGAAAAAGCGGGGCTCACCCTCGTTGCGACGTTTACGAACAGTGTAAACTACGGATTGCCCCTCGTTTTGCTCGCATTCGGCCAGCTTGGGCTGGACAAGGCCTCCGTCTACGTCATCGGCCAAATGATCATCGTCAATACGATAGGTGTGTATTTAGCGGCACGCTCCAATTTTTCCATAAAACAAGCGGTGAAATCGGTATTTACCTTGCCGTCCATATATGCAGCGGCTGCCGCCATTTTGCTTAGGGTTACCGGATTTTCACTGCCCTTCGGCATCGCCCAGGGCATCACGATGGCTGCGGCCGCTTATTCGCCCGTCGTGCTCGCCATCCTCGGCGCACAAATGGTCGGCGTAGCCGGCGTGCCGATGAATTCGGGCTCCAAACGGGCCTTCCGATCCGGCATCGCTATCCGGATGCTGCTGTCGCCTGCAGTCGCGCTGCTCGCCCTTTGGCTGCTGCAAATCGACGGCGTGCTGTTCGCCGTACTGTTCATCCTCGCCTGCATGCCTGCAGCAGTGAATGCTTCCGCACTCGCCGAGAAATTCGGTGCCTCGCCGCAGACGGTATCCAAATGCGTACTGTGGACGACGATCGCCTCTTTCATTACTCTGCCGATTTTGATCGTCCTGCTGCAGTAAAAGTAATAAAATACGTAAAAGGCCAACCCTATTCCGGGTTAGCCTTCGTTAAATGCTGAAGCAAATTCTAATACAAGCTCGCTATAGGCACGCCGCTCGGCAGCTTATAAGGATGCTCTTTATTGATATGATCATAGAACATGATCCCGTTCAAATGATCGATTTCATGCTGCATGACGATCGCGTCGAAGCCTTTGAGCCTTAGCTTCAGCTCATTGCCATTTCCGTCATAGGCCTTGATTTGCACCTTCTCGTAGCGCGGTACGAATCCCTGCACGCTGCGGTCGACGGACAAGCAGCCCTCGCTCTCCGGCAAATAGATCATCGCCTCGGAATGGCTGATGATTTTCGGATTATAGAGGGCGTATTCCCGGGATTGTCCGTGATCATCGGTAAGATAAGCCGCGAACATCCGTTTATTGAGGCCAATCTGGTTAGCTGATAGTCCAACGCCGGCCCGAAGCTTGTATTTTTTGGACAATTCGGGGTCCTGACTGTTCTTCAAAAATTGCAGCATCGCTGCCATCTCTTCTTGATCTTCTTCCGTCGGCGGAATGCTAACAGGCTCGGTTACCACCCGAAGAATGTCATTTCCCTCTCTCACGATATCGTCCATAGTAATCAAATAGTCTCTATTGAATTTACTCATAAATGAACCCCTCATCCACCTTCATTACCAGATTTGCGCCAATCTGAGCTTATTTGTATTTATGCCAATCCATATCACTGTTATTCAGCAAATACTCAAAATTGCTCTCCAATTTTTTCTGCTCCGCCTTGCGAGCCTCTTCAGCCTGCTGTCTAGCTGCAGCCTTGCGCTCCTCTTCCTCCTGCTTCAGGTTCGCGGCCTGTTCTTTAAGCTTGCTGATCGTATCCGCCCCAAGCAGATCTTTAAGCGTCGCGGGCTTATCTCCGGTGGAAGCAGCTGAAGGCTTCGAATCTCTTCTCTTGGCCATTCTTGGTTCACCTCTATTTCTGACTTCCTCTTATGTTCATAGTTCATGCCTGCCTAAAGTATCATACGGTCAAATTTATTTGTCAACAATCCTACTCCCCGGTTTTAAGTTGATTTTCTTCCGATTCAATCTTTATTAAAAATTTTTACAATATTTGTTTAGGATAAGGGCAAACGTGTGTAATTCTACAATATGTCTATTCCCAAGGCTTGGAGGAGAGAACGTATGAGAAACGAGCAGGAAAACAACCATCATTCTGTGAATAGCCCCGCATCCCAGCCCAACGCCAGGGTCAGAGCACTGCAAAAATTGAAAGAGGAACAAATCAATGCCTGGAAACCTGTCAAAATCGAAATGTCACAATACTGGATTGAGCATGAGAAAGTGCAAATGAGACGAAGAATGACCCGCGGTGCAGTGCATTTCTGTAATTTTGGAGAAAATATCGGTTGCGAGCAAAACGAAGAGCGGCCTGTCGTCGTCGTATCGAACAATACGGTAAACTCTACGTCTGGCAATGTCATCGTCGTACCGCTGACCAAAAATTTAAAAACGCGAACTAGTCCGAAAACCGGCCAACCAATTTTGACGAAGGAAGGCAAACCGATTCCGCGTTTTCAGAGTCATTACTTTCTGTTCAAAAGCAAATATGACTTCCTCGCCTTCGATTCCGCCGCCAAAACGGAGGAAGCTACGTCTGTCAGCAAAATACGCTTAAAGGAGCACCTCGGTAATTTGGATGAAGAGGACATGAACCGCCTGGAAAACCGGCTGAAATGGACGCTGGGTTTTTAGTGGGGCGCTTTGCGGGCAAAAAAATGATCGAAAAAGATTGACATGTGGCTGGTAAAAGGTTAATATATTAACAAGTGATTTGTCCGTAGAGTTTTATTATGTCATCCACCTCGTCGTGGATAAACTCACACGTTCTACGTGTATTGAGTCAGAAGAGGAGCCTAGGCTCCTCTTTCGTATTATTAGGAATTTTAATCTGCAGGTGTCATGCTGCACCTGTGTTCTGCACATAATAGTCATATGTCGCCCACCTGGTCGTGGGCAAATTCACCCCGCAGGGAGGCTCCTTCCTTGCGGGGATTATTTTTGTTCTCTTGTGTAATATTTAACCAGACCCACTGTATCCTAACCAAAATTATTGCACCAGTCCCTTGAGAAAAACCCGCAAATTAAAGTCCAGGCTCTCCTCTACGGACAGCGGCAGGCCGAAGCCGCCTAGTTTCTGCAGCGCGGCGAAGCCATGAATCAGACTCCGCAGCCCGCGAACCGCATGCAGAGCATCCTCCTGCGGAAGCCCGTAAGGCTTTAGAAGCTGCAGCACAAGATCGACAACGCGTTCCTTCGCCTGTCCGATCTCCTCTCGATTCATCCCTTGCGGCACGAGCTGGGCGCTCTCGTACAATCCGGGATGCAGGCGGGCAAAGCCGATATAGGCATGGGCAAAACGTCCAAGCCCCTCTTTCCCCGCCAGCCCGTCTACCGCTTCGCTGACACTGTTGTAGAGCTGTTCCAGGGCATATAGCGCAAGCAGGGCTTTCAGCTCTTCGAGCCCGCGGATATGGTTGTATAGCGATGGAGAACGAACTCTGAGGGCGGCTGCGACCGAAGCGATCGTTACGGCCTGAACGCCCTGCTGGTCGGCAATCTCCACCGCGGCCATCAGTACTGTATCGGTATCAAGACCTGGTCTTGGGGGCATGATGAACACTCCTCATAAATTCTAATTATCTCGCTCCAGTTGGCGTCTCGCCGCCATTATTGCTGCCTGTATCGCCCTGTCCGGGTCGTTTAGCATTTCTCCATGCCCTGCACTAATCAGAGTGGGCCGATACTCCGCCAGCTTGATCGCACTTGCGACTGCGGCCTCTTTATTCCACGTAGCCAGCGCCGGGAATGGAAAGCTCAAACGCAGATGCCCCGACACCGTAAGCCCTCCTCTTGTGTGGAAGGCATCGCCGACGAGCAGTGTTCCTGTTCTCGTGTCGAGCAGCGAGATTGAACCCGGCGTGTGGCCGGGAGCAGCAATAACCTGCAGGGAGCCAATGCTGTCTCCTTCGCGAACGAGATGATCCGCCCGGGTCTTAACGGATTTGGGTACCCCGCCCCGGATCGGCGTCTGCGGCTCGCTGGGCAGTAGACTCCGGTCCCCCGCAAGCAGCAGTGCATCACGGTCAGAAATGCAAACCTCTGCTTCAGGAAAGCTCGCCTTCAATTTATCCAAAGCCCCTACATGGTCATCATGGGCATGGGTCAATACGATTCGGGCCAGCGGTTTGCCGCTATCCTTAATCGCCTGCATGATCCCGGCTGCACTATAAGGAAGAGCGGCATCTACTAAAGTAAGACTCTCCTCCTCTTCAACCAGATAACAATTCACCGGAAACACTCTGGGCATAAACGTTAATTGCCTTAAATACTCACGCTGAAGAATCCTCATCCACACACGCTCCTCTAAACAAACTAATACCATTAGTTTTATTTTAACTAATGGTATTAGTTTTGCAAGCATTATTTTTTAACTTGCCGAATACTGCTCACCTTGCTCAGCCAGCGCTTTCTTTGAACCTCGTCCCGGCCAGAAGGAGAAGCGGCCGAGCACCATCGTAATGGATGGCACAAGGAAAGGACGGACGATGAATGTATCCAGCAAGATGCCGATCGCCGAGATGATGCCAAACTGAACGAGCGCCTGAATTGGCAGCGTTGCCAGTACGGCAAACGTGCCAGCAAGAATCAGCCCGGCTGACGTGATGACGCTGCCCGTCTCCGTCACCCCGTCCCGAATCGCCTGCTTCAGCGGCATCGTTCTGCTCTTGCGCCAAATACTGGAGATCATAAATATGTTGTAGTCTTCGCCGAGGGCTACGAGAAAAGCAAACGCATAAAGCGGAATAAGCCCCTGAATCGCTTCAGTCCCCATCAAATCATGGATAACGAACCAGCCGAGACCGAGCGCCGAGAAATAGGACAGCACAACGGTCAGGACGAGATACAGCATCGCCACGGCGGAACGCAAATACAGCAGAAGAAGAAGAGCGATCAGCCCAATGACGATCGGGATAATGACAGCCGCATCGCGCTGATTCGTCAGATCCGTGTCATATTGGGTCGCCGTCTGCCCCGAGATCCACACATGGTCTTCCGGCGCTGAAATACCAGCCGCCAGAAGCATATTTTCTGCCGTCTCCCGCAGCTCCGGAATGAGCGCCATCGCTTCGTTGGAATACGGATTCAGATTCAGTTCGATCTCTACAGCCTTAATATCCGGGTGGCCTCTCCCTTCTACCGCGTCCGACACTTTGCTAACGTAAGTGAGAGCGGAGAACATCTCCTGCAGAGACACGTCCTTCCCTTCCGTATTGACCATAAGTTTGACCGGAGCCAGCTCGCCTGGCGTGAACTTGTCGCTGATAATGGCAAAGCCTTCCCGCGATGGGCTGCTCTCGGGAAACGTTGACAATAAGTCCACGGTATATTCGATCCGGGTGGAATTCATTGCGCATGCCCCTAGAAAAATGACGGTGATCGCAATGATTAGCCATGGACGCCGCGTTACCGCCCGGCCGATCAGGCCCCCTTGCGGCTTGACTGCCGCCGGGGAAAAGGCCGGAACAGATTTGCCCTTCTTCCGCGCTCTTTCGGCGATCATTTCCGGCGTACGGGGTACGAACGGATAGAAGGAGCCCCGGCCGAAGATGGCCAACAGCGCAGGAACGAGTGTCAGGCTGGCTGCACCCATAATCAGGATAGACAAGCTGAACGGTACCGCAAACCGGTGGACTGCGCCGTATTTGGCGAACATAAGCACAAGCAAGGCGATGACGACCGTGAAGCCGCTCATCGCAATCGCTCCGGCGGAATCCTTGAATGCGCGGATAAGCGCCTTCGTCTTATCACGTTCTTCGCCGAGAATTTGCCGGAAACGCGAAATCAGGAACAAGCAATAGTCCGTTCCGGCGCCGAACAACAGCACTGTCATGATGCAAATGCCCTGTGAATCGACAGTGATCCAGCCCATATCGGCCATTTTGCCGAGAATCGGACTGGCCGCCCCATAGGCAAAGCCCACACCGATCAAAGGAATCACCGCCAAAATCGGCGATCTGTAAATGAGCAGCAGCAGCACAAGCACAAGCACCACCGTGGCAATAAGCAGCGATACGTCCGCACTGGAGAACAATCCGACCGCGTCAATGGAAATACCCGCTGGACCGGACACCCTCGCAGACAGGCCTTCTCCATCGTCAATGCTTACCGCGAACGGATCGGCGGCAAAGATTTCCTCCGACTGCTCCCGGATTTGCTCCATGCCCGCTTCGAGGGTATCCGCATCCGCTTCTTTGCTGAAGAACAGCGGCAGCACGAATGCCGTTCCATCCTCGGAAGCCAGCTGCTGAAGTACGGCCAGCGGCATTTGGTGGAATGGCGGAACCCCCTCCTGCCCTGCAAGCGGATTGTCCGTTAGCCAAGCCGCAAGCTGCTGCAGGCTGCCGAAGTCCTGCTCGGTCAACCCGCCGTTCCTCTGCCAGACGAGCAATGCCGGAATCCCGGAATCACTCGGGAATTCCTGCTCGGCTAACTGCTGTGCCTGCACCGAGGGCATCGACGCCTCCAGATTGGCCGCATTATTGTTCTCCTTCTCGTTAACGCCCGGCCAGATCGCGGTCAAAGCTCCTACGAGAACAATCCAGACAGCCAAAGTAATCCATTTCGTTTTGCTTCCCGCAAACCAGCGGCCAAGCCGTACCAGCAAATGTTCCATCGCTTCTCTCATCTCCATATTCTCAAATTTGAGTCTACGTGAAATAAATCATATCAGTAATTATATATACCGGGAGGTTAATTATCAATCGCCTAATTTCATTTTTTGCTCGCCCTGTGGGGAAGATGATTATTTGAACAGCTTCTTATGGTATAATGATTCGTCAGTAAAGTAATTTGAGGTGAGCTTAATGAAAGCACCAAGCAAGAAGCCCTTGGGAAGGCCTCCCGTACAGCAGGAAGGGCTGCCTACTTCGCAGCATATTTTATTTACCGCCTCCAAGCTGTTTATGGAGAAAGGCTTCGAATCCGTCTCCATGAATATGGTCGCACAGCATTCGGGGGTAACTAAGGCTTCCGTCTATTATTACTTTCCAACCAAAAACGAACTGTTCGTGGCTTCGATGGCCGCCGTTCTCATCAATGTGAAGGAGCGGATCGAGGCGCTGCTCGCTCAGTCAGGCTCTTTTCGGGAACGGCTTGAGCTCATTGCCCAAAATTATTTGCGCGTTCCGCAGGTACATATGGATGGCATGGCGGCAAAAGTGAAACATCATTTGACCGTGGAGCAGCATGATCAGTTGAACCAACATGAGAACGCCTTGTACGAAGCGCTGGAGACCGGCTTCGCCGATGCCGCCAAGCAGGGAGAGATCCACTGCGAGGACTCTTTTCTCACGGCGCATTTATTCGTGTCTATGCTAAGGATCGGCGAACGGCGCTATTCGAATAATGAGTCATTGTTCGAGTCCAATGAAGAAGCAGCGGCTAAAATCGTGGCCTTTCTATGGAGAGGCATTCATAAATAATTACATGCAAAGGAATGGATGTCATGGCCTTCGGAATCACCCGGGAGGAGCTGAACGTCTGGAAACAGCGGGCCTCGCGAGGAGAAATTGCATACTTGACGCATTACTGGCTGGATCCGCGCTTTCCAGGCATCACGACTGTCACCAAAGTCGGGTGCAATGATTTGGAGCGATTGGCGGCATGGTGCGAGGATAACGGGCTGAACCCGAAATACATTCATCACCGGGACGCTTATCCACACTTCGATCTGATCGGGCCGAAACAGGTGGAAATTCTAATCCGGGAAGGGCTCCATGACCAGCTTGAAAGATTCAGTCTCCTATAAAAATATTAAAGGCAGGCCGCATTCATGTTATGCGGACCTGCCTTTGTTCTGAACATTAGCCCTGTTCTCCGGGAACGAATAATCCAACCCGGGCAACGAGCTCCGAGCTTTCCCTGTTTAATCCCACGAGCTGTACTTTCTTACCCTGCTCGTTGTATTTCGCAATGACTTTGGAAATGGCCTGAACGGCGGAATGATCCCACACGTGAGATCCCGTGAAATCAATAACGATATGCTTTGGGTCATCCGATACGTCAAATTCATTTAGGAAGCCAGATACGGTACCGAAGAACATTTGGCCTTTTACCGTATAATGCTTGAAATCAGCCTGCTCTTCCGAAGTAATCCGAATCTTAGCCATCCTCCAGGCAAAAATAAGCGCGCTGAGCAAAACGCCGATGCCGACGCCAATGGAAAGATTGTTCGTGGCTACGACGGCCGCGACGGTAACAACCATTACGAAGCCTTCCGAATATGGGATTTTCCGGCGCATGGATCTGATATAACCCCAATCGAACGTGCCTATGCAAACCATGAACATTACGCCGACCAGGGCCGCCATAGGGATCGCTTTGACGACATCGCCGAGCACGATGATGAGGAACAACAGGCCAACACCCGACACCAATGTAGACAAACGGGTTCGTCCACCGGATTTAACGTTGATCATCGACTGGCCAATCATAGCACAGCCCGCCATACCGCCGAAGAAGCCTGTAACGATGTTGGCTAGTCCCTGCCCTTTCATCTCGCGGTTCTTATCGCTTGGCGTATCGGTGATCTCATCGATCAAAGTCGCCGTCATCAATGACTCAAGCAGCCCCACCATGGCTAGGGATAAAGAAACCGGAAATATCACCTTGAGCATGTCCCACGACAAGCCTACCTCTGGGAGATGGAATACCGGCAAAGCGCTCGTAATCGTCCCCATGTCTCCCACCGTCTTGACGTCCAAGCCGAGAAGCATGGTAATGACGGATACGATGATAATAGCTGCCAAGGCCGAAGGAAATGCCTTCGTAATCCGGGGAAATACATAAATAATAACTAGAGTCAATGAAACCAGGGCGTACATCACCCAGCCTTCGCCCGAAAAATAATGAAGCTGGGCCATGAAGATCAGGATCGCCAAGGCATTTACGAATCCTACCATGACGGAATGCGGCAAAAAGGTGATTAATTTTCCAAGCCGCAGCGCGCCGAGAATAATTTGAATGACGCCGGCGAGAATCGTAGCTGCAAAGAGATACTCGATGCCATAGTCGCGGACGAGGCCGCCCATCAACAGCGCCATGGCCCCCGTAGCTGCCGAGATCATTCCCGGTCTTCCCCCTGCAAAAGCAATCACTACAGCGATGAAAAATGAAGCATACAGCCCGACCATCGGGCTCACTCCGGCCAATAGCGAGAAGGCGATGGCCTCAGGTATTAATGCAAAAGCAACCGTTAGGCCGGACAGCAGATCAGCGCGCGTGTTCGAGAACCATGCCGTACGAATATTCGATGTTTTAAACAAATGATGTAATCCTCCTGTATACATTAAATTGGGGTCCGGTGCAACGCTCACGGATTCGATTATATAAAATTTAAGCGTTTTTTCACAACTGATCGAGATTTGCTTGTAAACGCTAACAGGGCATGCATTCTTTTGATCACTGCTTATTAGAGCCTTTTGCTCCCCTTCTCTGTCCTTAATAAAAAAACACCCTGCATTATCATGCAAGGCGCTTTCCATTATATGCTGATTCAGTTGCCTGATTATCCGAAGTACTTAGCGATGATTTCCGCGATGGTCGTGCTCTTGATCGGTTTGCTGATATAGTCATCCATCCCCGCATTCAGGCAGTTCTCTCTGTCCCCCTTCAAGGCGTTGGCGGTGACGGCAACGATAACGGGCCATTTCTCCGCGGGTACGGTCTCCTTAATGACCCGCGTCGCGTCAAGCCCGTTAAGCTCAGGCATATGCACGTCCATAAAAATAAGATCAAACGGCTCATAGGCGACTTTCTGTATAACCTCTATGCCGTTCGAGACGATCGTAATATGATGACCAAGCCGTTCGAGCATTTTTTTCAATACAATCTGGTTTATCTCATTATCCTCGGCTACAAGAATTCTCAGCTTTTGCGCGCGCCTTCCGTCCAGGCCAGCTCCGTCCGCTCCTTTGCCCGCAGCCGTCTGCATGGCGGGCACTTTCAGCATAATATGGAATACAAAGGTAGCGCCCTGCCCATCCGTAGGCTCTACCCAAATATCACCGTCCATCAGGGCGATCAGCCGTTTGGTAATCGCCAGCCCCAGCCCCGTGCCCTCATAATTCCGCGTCATGAAATGATCGAGCTGGGAGAACGGTTCGAATAGATGCGATACTTTATCTTTGGGAATCCCGATTCCGGTATCTTTGACGATAACCTTCAATCTGACGTATTGATCCTGCCTCTCCAGCAGCTCAACCGAGATCGATACTCCGCCGTTAAAAGTGAACTTTACCGCATTCCCGACCAAATTGAGAAATATTTGTTTCAGGCGATCCGGATCGCCGATCAAGGCGTCTGGAACGTCGGGATTGACGTCGTATTTCATCGTCAGCCCCTTCCCATAAGCTCTAGGCGTAAGCACGTCCAGCGTCTCGGCGATGCACTTGCGGATATCGAACAGTTCCTTATGCAGCACGGTCTTGCCCGATTCGATTTTGGCAAAGTCGAGGATATCGTTGATTATGCTCAGCAGGGTGTCCCCGCTCTTGCGGATAATGTTCAGGTATTCCCTCTGGGTGTTATCCAGCTCCGTCGTTTCCAGCAGCAGATCCGTCATGCCGATGACCCCGTTCATCGGCGTGCGGATTTCATGGCTCATCATGGCCAGAAATTCGCTTTTGGCCTTATTCGTGCTTTCGGCCGCTTCTTTGGCGATGAGCAGTCTTTTTTGCTCGGTAATATCTTTAGCGATAATATAGAAGCCCACGTTCTCGTTGTTGATAATGATTGGAGCAATCGTCGTCAATACCTCTACCGTTTCGCCCTGTTTCGTATGAAGCTTATCAATCAGCTTTTCGATGCTCGGATCGTTGATTGCCTCTTTCAGGATGCGCTGGACGTATTTCTCCCCGATAAAGCGCGAGAAGCTCCTGCCGGCCATTTCCTCGATTTCATAGCCGGTCATCTTCACAGCCATGACGTTGGCATTGATAATGTTGCCCTCCAGGTCAAGGGAAAATACGGCATCATGATTGTACTTCTTCAATGAAGTATACCGTTCAACCGTTTCCTGGATTTTGCGCTCGATGTTTTTGCGTTCCGTAATGTCCTGCACGGTTCCGTTCATCTTAACGGGCCTCTTGTCCTCGTCATAGGATACAGTACCTTTTAGGCAATAATAGCCAATAGTACCGTCCTCATATTTATATTGGAATTCGAAGTCGAGCTTCCCTACTTCCATGGCCCGCCGAATCGCTTCTATGAATCGCTTTCGCTCATTTTCCTGCATAAGCTCTACGAGCTGGGCGGTTGTTACTACGGAGCCCTTTTTAATATGGAACATCTCATATACATAATCGAACAGGACGATCTCATCCTCTGCCAGTTCCCATTCCCAGCTGCCGATTAACGCGGTGCGCATCGTTTCGGACAGAATTGCCCGTTCGTACTTCCATTTTGAAATATCGCGGCCGATGGCAAGAATGACCGGCTTCTCCAATCCTCCCTGGGCACCGAGCCGGGTAATGTTGAATTCGAACCATACGTATTTTCCGTCCTTATGCTTAAGCCGGAGCTCTACGTTTTCCCCGCCGCGGAGCATCTCCCGCCGGAACGTAAAAATCCGGTCATCAGGATGGCATAGCTCCGTGAAATGGCGGCCCAGCAATTCCTCCGGGACGTAGCCGAGGGAAGACTCTACGGACGGCGAGATGTATTCGCATATCCCTTCTTCATCACAGCAGTAAATGATATCTCCAGCATGGTTGACGATCTGTTTATAAAACTGGCCAATTTCGCTTTGCTTTGAATGCTCTCTCCGGTTTCCGCGAATAGTCTGCTGTCCGTCTTCTCTGATGCTCATGTCTCTGCCTCCGTCCAGTAGGATGTTCATACATCAAGTGAATCACTCTGAAAATAATAAAAAAATACAGGAAACAATTATAGTTAAATTTTCTCTTTTCAAGTAGATCGAAATGCATTATTGTTGCTAAGGGGCATCCTATGCCCACCTAGAAGAGAAACCATATTTGAGGTGATTAATCATGTCCATAGCTGGGCAGGCTTCGAATCACGGAAGCCTTTTTCGTAATCGGTTCTACCAGACCATTCTCATCTCAAATGTCCTTTTGCAGATTGGAATTTGGGTTAGGAATTTCGCCATCTTGATGTTCGTTACGGATATGACGAATGAGGATCCGCTGGCAATTTCACTGATCTCCGTAGTAGAATTCGCGCCGATCTTTGTGTTCTCCTTTATCGGCGGGGCATTTGCCGACAGATGGCTGCCGAAACGCACGATCATTTGGTGCGATTTCCTGTCCGCGATATCCGTATTCGTCGTATTGCTAACGCTGATGTACGGATCCTGGGAGACGGTCTACTTGGCTACCTTCGCATCGGCGATCCTGTCGCAATTCTCGCAGCCTTCGGTGATGAAGCTGTTCAAGCAGCACGTTCACCCCGATCAATTGCAGCAAGGCATGGCCTTGTTCCAATCGCTGGTTGCGATCTTTATGATCATCGGACCTGCGCTCGGCATCTATGCTTACCACCAATTCGGGATTGAAAAATCGATCGCCGTTATGGGCGTAGCCTTCCTGCTGTCCGCCCTCGTCATGTTCCGCTTGCCTGCGGATGAGAAACCGGAACACAAGGAGGAACGCGCATCCAACATCCGCCAAGAACTGGCCGATGGATTCCGCTACGTATGGCGCAGCAAAGTCCTGAAAGTGCTCGGCGCTACCTTTGCGATTGCGGGCCTTGCGGTCGGTACCATTCAAACTCTGGGACTGTTCGTTGTTACCGAAAGATTGGGACAGCCGAAAGAGTTCCTGCAGTTCCTGCTCATCGTCAACGGCTCCGCCATGCTTATAGGCGGCGTCCTGATTATGACGCTGACGAAAAAAATCGCGCCACAGCTGCTGCTTGCCTTCGGAATGGCGGTCAGCGCCGTATGTATCGCCGGAATGGGCTTCTCGACCAGCATTCCGCTAACGCTAACGCTGCAGTTCATCAATGGCCTCACCTTCCCGTGCATTCAAATCGGCATCAATACGCTGATTCTCCAATGGACCGAGCAGTCTTACGTCGGCCGGGTGAACGGCGTGCTCAGTCCGATGTTCATGGGGATGATGGTCATCATGATGTCCCTAGCAGGTCTGCTGAAAAAAATGTTCCCGCTCGTCGAAATTTATGCCGTATCGGGAATCGTCATGCTGATCGGAGCGCTGATCCTTATCCCGATCTTCAAACACAAGCCTAACCCTATCCCGGTGGGTGCGGATTCAGGCTCCGCCCTGGATTCGGTTTAAACTTCTTCATTCTATTATTTTAAACCGCAATCGGCATAGTGACTCAGCACCAGTGCAGTCAAAAGGTGACAAATTGTTGTTTTAATGCGAAAAAAGAGTCCGGAAGCAGAAATTTGCTTCCGGACTCTTTTCGTAAAAATTAACGCTTGTTGAAAATGTCCGTCAATACGGGTACGATTTGCGATTTACGGGATACTACGCCCTTCAGCACCGCTTTGTTGTCATCGAGCTTAACACCGTAAGCCTCTTCCACCGCAGCAGCATCCTTACCTAGAGCTAGTCCCACGGAGTCGTTGTTCAGGATATCCGTCACGACGAAGAGGAACAGATCGAGCCCCTTCTTCTCCACGATGCCATTCAGCGCAGCTTCCAGCTCGGATTGGCGCGACAATACGTCATTTACGTCAACAGCGTTGACCTGGGCGATTTCTACCTTGGAGCCGCCCATTTCAAATTCCTTCGCATCGAGGGAAATCAGGTCCTCGATCGTTTTGTCGCTTAAATCCGCTCCCGCTTTGAGCATGTCCAGGCCGTACTCTTCTGCGTTCACGCCAGCGATTGCAGCCAATTCACGAGCTGCTGCGACGTCCTGCTCGGTGCAGGTCGGGGATTTGAACAGCAGGGAATCGGAAATAATAGCCGACAGCATCAAGCCTGCGATATTCGCCGGAACCTCGATGCCGTTCTCTTTATACATTTTGTTCAGAATCGTTGCCGTGCAGCCTACAGGCTCCGCGCGGTAATAGAGCGGCCCGCTTGTCTCAAAGTTGGCGATTCTGTGGTGGTCGATAACCTCAGCCACCCGAACCTGATCGATATCCGACACGCTCTGCTGGCGTTCATTGTGGTCAACGAGAATGACATCCTTCACTTCGCCCGCTACACTCTCCACAATGCGAGGAGCCTTGAAACCGAAACGATCCAAAGCGAACTGAGTTTCCCCATTCGCGCTGCCAAGAGCGACGGCTTCGACGTTCCAGCCCAGCTTAGTTTTCAGGTCCGCATAAGCGATAGCGGAGCAAATTGTATCCGTATCCGGATTTTTGTGACCGAAAATCAATACTTTGTCCATCTAAATACTCTCCTTTTACTCATTAGCTTAGAAAAGTATATCCTACAAGGCCTCGGACAATCAAGATGATAGAGTCCTAGATTCAAATATTTTACATCGGGATCGTTTTTTTCAGCGTACTTTCAGTAACATCCCCTATAATAAAGAGAACTAAACTGCCAGTCGCTACAAGAGGAGGCCTCGACCTATGAGTCACTTGAAAGGCATAAAAATTCTGCTCGTCGACGACGAGCCCCACATCGTTCAGTTCCTCGAGCTCGGTCTCGTCAATGAAGGATACGAGGTGCGGAGCGCGCACGACGGACTAAGCGCGGTTAATCTGGCCGCGGAATTCCAGCCGCATATCGTCGTTCTGGACGTGATGATGCCCGGTATGGACGGTTGGGAGGTTTGCCGAATGCTGAAAAAAAGCGGTTTGCACGCCTCCATCATTATGCTGACGGCAAAGGATGAAGTAGAGGACCGGGTTAAGGGACTGACAATCGGGGCCGACGATTACGTCATAAAGCCGTTCAGCTTCGAAGAGCTGCTGGCCCGCATCGGCGCGCGCCTGCGCAACCAATTCCCGGCGCTGATCGGCGAGGTAACGATCGGTCCGTTCCGCGTCAATGACAAGAAGAAAGAAATCATCTACCACGATCAGGTGCTTGAGCTCTCTCCTACGGAGTATGAGCTGCTTAAATATCTCGTGATCAACCACGGCATCGTGCTGAGCAAGACGATCATTCTAGACAAAGTATGGGGCTATGACTTCGGCGGCGAAGAAAATATCGTCGAGGTATACATCCGGTCGCTGCGCGATAAATTGCACGATAAAGAGCATCGCCTCATCCGGACGCTGCGCGGGGCCGGATACAGGGTCGATATATGAGCAGGCTGAAGCTGATTCAGAGCCGCATCCGGAGCGCCGCAGCCCCTCGTTCTCTCCGGATCCAGCTGCTGTCCCGTTCCTTGCTCGTACTGGCGGTTCTGCTTCTGCTGATCGGCGCGCTGCAGTACGTCATTATGAAGGATTTCCTGTACCGGAACCAGGCGGAAACGATGAGTTCGCAAATGCGCGGATTCCCAAAGGAGCTCTTCGGCGTCCCCGGCTTCGTACCGGAGCGCTGGAACATTCGTGTACCGCTAACCGGGGAAACATCCGCCGCCAACCCCGCAGCCTCGACTACGGGGAAGGACAGCTCGGATAATTCCAGCGGTCGACCGCTGCTGTTCCTGCCCGACATGTCGATCGCCTATATTTCGGAGAACGGGGGATTCATGGACCTGTCGGGCGCTTCAGGCATGCGCTCGCCGCAATTGTCCGCCGAGAAATACGCCGCTCTCCTGAAGCAATCCGAGCATAAGGCGCATGGCGGCTATGAGGTTGTTCAGGATGAGACTGGCCGGGAGCAGCTCATCGTCTTCCGGCCGGCGGGAGGGCCCGGCACGCAATACGGGCTGATCCAGATCGGCAAAGACACCGCGCCGCTGCAGAGTATCGTCTTGCGCCAGCTGCTGACGTTCGCTGGCCTGTCGGCAGTTGCCCTGGCCTGCGGCCTGATGCTCTACCTGCCCCTGCTGCGCCGGACGCTGCATCCGCTGAACCGCATGGTTCGTACCGTCGAGGACATCAATGCCGGCAATTTGAACATCCGCTTCCCCTCCAGGCAGGGACAATCGGAGATCGATGCCCTCGCCCAGTCGTTCAACGGAATGCTCGAGCGGCTCGAAGTTTCCTTCGAAGGTGAACGGGAGGCAAAGGAGCAGATGCGGCGTTTCATCGCAGATGCCTCGCATGAGCTGCGGACTCCGCTCACCTCCATCCACGGATTTCTGGAGGTGCTTCTGCGCGGCGCGGCAGCGAATCCGGAGCAATTGCACGCATCCTTGAAGAGCATGCTTGGCGAATCGACGCGCATGAAGAAGCTCGTTGAGGATCTGCTGCTGCTTGCCAAACTGGATCGCCAGCCCGAGCTGGAGCGGCGGGAGACGCGGCTGGATTCCCTCGTTTCGGAGATGGAGCCCCACTTGCGGATGCTCGCCAAGCAGCGGACAGCCCGTTTCGTCCTGACAGGAGGAGTGACGGGAATGTATGATGACAATGCGATTAAACAGGTTATCCTCAACCTGTTCAGCAATGCCGTGCAGCATACCGATCCCGAGCAGGGCCTGATTACCGTAACGCTAACCGCGACGCGGACGGAAGCCGTGCTGGCCATTCGCGACAACGGCTGCGGCATCCCGCCCGAGCACCTTCCCCACGTATTCGACCGCTTCTACCGCAGCGACGCTTCGCGGACGCGAAGCCAAGGAGGTGCAGGTCTCGGCCTCTCCATCACCCAGTCGATCGTAGAAGCGCATGGCGGCGAGATCCGTGTCATGAGCCAGCCGGGAGAAGGCACCGCGTTCGAGGTGAAATTACCGCGGAATAAACATAAATGAGCCGACCAGCAAAAGGCCCGGACAGCCGCACTTCATAAAGTGTACTGTCCGGGCCTTTTGCATATTTGTTATTTTCTAGCTACCCGCTTCAATCACGTACTGCTTGAATTTACTGTAATCGCTCTGCCTGCATTCCATCGTCAGCTTGGTGCCTTCAGCCTCATAGCTGGTGGATTCAATGTTCGCATTCTCATTGAAATAAGATACGAGCGCACCCTGATCATACGGAATAAGCATCTCACAGCGGATGTAATCCTTGAAAATTGACTTCCTGACGGACTGCACCAATTCCTCGATACCGATTCGCGGCTTCGCGGCCATATAAATCCGATCTTCTTCAACCTTCGGTACGGAATGATCGGTTAAATCGCTTTTGTTGTACGCATAGATCGTCGGAATGTCAGTAATGCCGATTTCCTTCAAGGTTTCATTGGTAATCTGGATGAGCCGCTCATATTCCGGGTTGCTGTAGTCAACGACGTGGATCAGCAGATCCGCCTCCGCCACCTCCTCCAGTGTGGAGCGGAACGCCTTAACCAGATGATGCGGGAGCTTACTGACGAAGCCGACCGTATCTGTAAGCAAAAAAGCCTTGTTGTCCGGCAGCGGTATGTTCCGCACCGAGGTCTCCAGCGTAGCGAACAGCATATCCTTCTCAAATACCTGCTTCTCCGGCGCTTGGTTGTACCGCTCCATCAGCGCATTCATAATCGTCGATTTACCGGCATTGGTATACCCTACCAGGGATACGACGGGCAGCTCCTTCTTCTTGCGCTGCTTGCGCTGGGTCTGGCGATGAGCCACGAGTTCCTCGAGCTCTTTGCTCAGTACCGTGATTTTCTCCTCGATCCGCCGGCGATCCAGCTCGAGCCGCGTCTCCCCTGCTCCGCGGTTCTTCGTGCCTACGCCGCCGCCCTGCCGGCCAAGGGACTCCCTCATCCCGACGAGGCGCGGCAGCATGTATTTCATGTGAGCGACCTCAACCTGAAGCTGAGCCTCCCGCGTTTTGGCCCGCTGAGCAAAAATGTCGAGGATGAGCACCGTCCGGTCGATGACCTTACATTCCAGATCCGCCTCCAAATTGCGGATTTGCGACGGAGACAGCTCATCATTGAAGATAACGAGATTCGCCTCCTGCCCCTCAAGCAGCCCGCGGACTTCGCTGATTTTGCCTGTTCCGATGTAATGAGATTTATTGACTTTGGGCAAATTTTGCGTGAGCGTGCCAACGACCTCAATATGGCAGGCCTCCGTCAAATTCGCCAGCTCTTCCATCGAGTATTCGAAATCCTCCTGATGATCCAGGTTCACTCCTACCAAAATCGCCTTCTGCTCCAATTGTTCCATATATACATGACCTCCTCCGGCATTCGATGCCGAATTTCTGAATTATGATATGACAAAAAAGACACAGGCATCCCCCTGTGTCATGCAAACAAGATTGCCGCGGCATCCAGCCTACGGCAAATAGCGCTCACTGTCAGCGACAGCAAGCAACAATCGGCATATTCTATTATAAAGATTCCCTTTATGATAGCACACCTATCCCGTTTGCCCTGCACAGGGCAGAGCCTTTGAGCACTATTCAATTAGCCGCGCAAAGTGGTAAAACGGAATTTAATGTAAATCACAGGGAACCCTCCGTTCTTGTTTAGAAGTAATTTCATATTAACATAATTTGCAAAACGGCACAATAAAGGCAAAATAACGTAGCAACGTCTAAGCCGGACAATTTTGGAATAGTAAAACAATATAGCGAAACCATTTGTATTTTAGTTGCGTTTATATTGAGGAGGAGGCTTGCCATATGTCTAATTTCGGTTTTTCACCTATGGGAGGAGACCCTTTTTTTAATACCATGTCCACTCTTTTCCCCATTATTTTCATCATTATATTTGGAATAATCATCGCCGTATTCATCTCAAACGGAGTAAAATACGCCCAAAACAAGCGATCGCCGCAAGAATCGGTTTTTGCCACCGTCGTATCCAAACGTACGTACGTAGAGCATCATTCCAGCCACCATGCGGATGATCACATGCACTCTTCTACATCGCGGACCCACTATTATATCACCCTGCAATTTGACGACGGAAACCGCAAAGAGTATCTCGACGTCAAGAATCTGTACGGACTCGTCGTCGAAGGCGATTCCGGATATGCTCTCGTGCAGGGCGAGTGGATTGTCGCATTCGAGCGAAGCGTGGAGAGAAGCCGAGAGAGAGCTTATTGAATACTTTGGGTGTTACGGCGCTACATTACGCCAAGCTCAAACAAAAAAGCCGGTTCCCCGTATGGAGAGGCCGGTTTTTTTGCGTTCATCCTGTGGATCAAGACTTGAGCGGATCCGCGAAAACTCTGGCAAGCTTATAAACGGTCAATTAACTGGCAGCCCCTGAGCTTCGGCATAATTGCCCCAATGCGGCTTGCGGCCGTCAATATCGCGGTAGCCATACTCATCGGACAAGCTCCAGCTTGACCATACCCGGCCCTCCTGCGCTTTGGCGGCAACCTGAGGATCGGCGGCGAGCTCGGCAATTCCTTGCGCCAGGAAATAAGGCGTTTCTGATTCGGCATAGTGCGGTTCTTGGGCGATGGCGTCCTGCCAATTTCCTTCTTCCACGCCGAAGTACTCCAGCATTTGCTCAGACCGCAAAAATCCCGGCGTCACCGCTAATGCGGTCACATGATAGGGGCGCAGCTCTTCGTTCATGGCGGCTGCCAAGTGGATTGGGGATATTTTGGCCAGGCTATAATACAGATTGCCGCGATAGTTGTAACTCACTCCGTCCGTAACCTCAAGGATCAGCCCCGATTGCTTTGCAGTCATTAGCGGCGCTCCATAGTAGCTTGTAATCATATGTCCTTTGACGGCCCGCTCCTGCATGAGCAGTCCCTTCGCCAAGGAGGATTCCCAGAAGGGAACGCCCCACTCCGTCAAATGCTCGCCGCCCCATAAATCATTCACAAGAATGTCCAATCGCCCCTCCTGCTCCGCGCTAACCCGCTCAAACAAAGCCTTCACTTCTTCTTCCAGTGTATGGTCCGTCCGGACAGGGATTCCTTGGCCCCCGCAAGCCGTCACCAGCTCTGCCGTATCCTCGATCGTCTCGGAGCGCTGCAGATCAGACGGATTTCCGCGAACGCTTCGTCCCGTGCAGTATACGGTAGCCCCGGCTGCCCCCAGCGTCACTGCAATCGCTCGTCCAGCCCCTCTTGTTGCTCCGGCCACGACAGCAACCTTGCCCCGTAACGAATTCCGTTTCACGCTCGCCATTAAGCTGTCCAGCCTGTCCCTCTCCAACTTCGTATTCATGTTCATTCATTCCTTCCCGGTGATTTATACTTATTTCCTCTTTAGCTTACCCCGGAATATATGACATCTTTTGTCTTATATCACAAACGAAAGAGATTCAGGCAACAAAAAGACCCGCTGACAGCATGATTTCCATGCCCGCGGGTCTCTCCTAAGCCGTGCACCGTGCTAAACTATATATTTATCGGGCTTGCAAGCCACGGTTACTGCACGGTATCCAGCGGCTTCAGATGAGCCTCGATCTGCTCGCGCTTCGCCTCCAAAAATGGCGGGAGTGCGAGCGATTCGCCCAAATGATCGATATTCTCGTCCGTATCAAAGCCCGGGCCATCGGTGGCAATTTCGAACAAAATGCCATTCGGCTCTCTAAAATACAGCGACCGGAAGTAGAAGCGGTCCACATAGCCGGAGCTAGGGATTCTCGCCGCTTTAAGCTGGCTGACCCAGCCGTGCAGTTCCTCCTCATTGTCCACGCGGAAAGCCACGTGATGCACTCCGCCGCGGCCAAGGCGTTCCTTCGGAAGGTCATTCCGCTCCTCGATATGCACTTCAGCTCCTGTGCCGCCTTCCCCGGTCTCAAATACTTGAATATCCGGCTGCCCAGGAACGCTGGACGGGTATTCCCCTTTCTTCCGGAAGCCCATCAGTGCACTCAGCACCGAAATCGTTTGCTCGGCACTCGCTACCGTTAATTGCACCGGACCCAGGCCTGTAATCCCGTACTCTGCGGGGACGACGCTCTTTTCCCATGGCACGCCGCCCTGAACGCCCTCATTATGCTCATCGGAAACGAGGATCAACCTTTGGCCCTCAAAATCGGTGAAGGCCAGCGTCGCTCTTCCAGCCCGCTCAGTAATTTCTCCATGCTCTACGCCATGCTCATCCAGCCTTTTGCTCCAATAGACTAGCGCGGCATCGTTCGGCACTCTCAATGAGATCGCCGAAATACTGTCATTCCCGTCCCGGTTGTGGCCTGCCATCGGGATTTCAAAAAATGTCAGTTCCGTTCCTGGATTCCCTCTCCCATCCCCATAAAACAGATGATATACGGAAACATCGTCCTGGTTTACCGTCTTTTTAACTAAACGCAACCCTAACACCTTCGTGTAAAACGCGAAGTTTTGCTGGGCATTCGCTGTGATGGCCGATACGTGGTGAATTCCTTTGAAATGCATGATTTATCCCTCCATGTTAGTAGATTGTGCATGCTGGTATGATCTATTCTTGTTCCAACGAGGAGTGCTGAACCTTCCGCAGCAAAGCGATGAGCTGCTTCTTCTCTTCCAGGTCGAGGCCATCGAAATGCGATGCCTGGAAATGCTCCTGAGCCGGAACAGCTTCGTTATAGAGCTGGCGCCCTTGTTCGGTCAAAAATAAGGATTTCGTCTTCCAGGATTGCTTCCTCTCAATCCAACCCAGCTGTTCCATCTTTGAGAGCAGCTGCGTGATGTTCCCCTTGGTAACGAGCAGCTTATCCGCCAGTTCCTGCTGGGTAAAGCCTTCATGCGAACCGATTTGCACTAAGCAATCAAACTGCGCTACCGTCAAATCCCAAGCCTTCAAATGCTGGTTCGACGCCCGCAAGCTCTGATTATAAATCCGGGATAACCGGTACCATATAAGCAGCCCCAGACGTTCCTCCTGCCGGTCCATTTCCACTGGCCATCACCTCCTTTAAAAAATGTGATTGTTGTTATTTAGATGAAATGTAACTGATAATCGATTCGATTGATGTATAGATGTACTTGTTGTTCCTGTTGTTATTATCAGTTTATACCTAAACTGATAGAAAGTCAAACCCCTTTCCCTTCGTGCAATAATGTCCCAACTCCCCCACATATCACCGAATAAATCACTCACAAATTGTGGACTTCACCTTCCAGAAGCTCAAGTAACCTTTCTTTGATAATTTAAAATCGGAATGTATTTTATACAGCTAGTTATGCTCTTTTATAAAAAATACATGCGCTAAATGCAAAACATACAGTTAGTTTGCCTGAATAGAGCTCATTCGTCGAAATAGCTTAAAACTAAATGTAGGTTTTGCAGTTAGTTCTCTCTGATACGGCCAAAACCGAGAAACTAACTGCATGAAATACATCTAGTGACCTGATCCTGAGTTACCTGATCCTGATTACCTTCTCCTAACCATCTAGGAACAGTCATATATCAGTAGTTTAATTTATTGGAGGGAAAGACCCCACTTTTAATAGGTAACCGTGAGGACTTTGTATCATAAATATGCAATATTGCTGTTGCAACGAAAAAAATCCTGCACTTTCGCAGCATTCCTTCCAAGCAAGCCCACCCGATCAAAACTAACATTCCTCCTTCAAAAAAAGCATTAGCCCTGCTGCCTAGCAGAGCTAATACTCTTAACAAGTCTAACGCATTATTCAATTCAAGCTTCTCTTCAGCCTCTAGTTATAGACATTAAATTCGTGGATCGACCACCAATTGGAGGCTGTTCCAGTCTGTACGACCTTGATGTAGCGGGCCGTCTGCTGCCCGAAGCTTGCGGTGATAACCGCACTCGAGCCGCTGCCGCTCGCTACGGCGCTGCCCCAGTTGGTGCCGTCATTTGAAACGTAGATCTCGTAGCCGCGAGCATAATCATCGTTGCTGCCCGTCGAATCCATAACGATTTTCTTAAACGTCTTCGCTGCCTTCATATCTACGATAAGATATTGTCCCGGAATCATGGCTGTCCCTGCGCTCCAGCGCGTAGACGGGTTGCTATCAAGCATATTCGCGGACACGTCCCCGCTGGAAGGCACCGAGCTGGCTGTCCAGCCTGCGCGGTTAAGCGCCGTCTCGGTACCGCCGCCGCTGCCCGTACCAGCGAATTCATTGAGCGTCTGCCTCATCGCTTCGCTAGGGGAATTGGCATACACCCGGCCGCCGATATCGTTAATGATATGCGTGATTTCGCTGCCCGGAACGCCGTTCAGCCAAATCGTCGTCGCATGGTGGATTTTCACGCCCGGCACATTCGGGACTTCGATCGCGCTTTTTGCCTTGACGGCAGCATCCCTGAAGAAAGAATATACCCCGAGCCCCCACGCTTCATGATTCGTCACCGAATCGGCCACTTTATACGAGGCATAACCGTTGACCGTACCACTGTGGCTCATCCATGAGGATTGGTTCGGCACATCGTAAGGGATCTCCGATTGATAGAAATAAGTGCGGCCGTTATTACCGTTCCAGAGCGTCTGATATTGATGGTAATGCTCCACGAACAGCCCATATATCGTAACGTCATTCCCATTGACGACCAGGCCGTTCTTCGTGACGTTCGTATTCCAGCCTACGCCGTCACCATGGTCCCCGCGCCATATCCAGAAATGGTCGCCAATGACGTGGTTGCTGTTAATCTCAAGGCTGATGTCGGCCCTCCCTACGCCGGCTCCTCCAACTCTAAAGAACAGATCATAGAGTGAGGACGGATTGGCCGCATGACTCTGTGAGCTGCCGCTCGGGCCGACTTGCAGCAAGGAAGGCGAGTTGGCCTGTCCGGCATCGAATAACAGACCGGCAATCTTCACGCCGTCGACATCAGCGACCTTCATCGCAGTAACGCCGTTGTCTGGAATGAGTGTAGGCAAGCCGATGCCAAGGACGACCGTATTCGGATTGTTGATTTGAATCGTTTGATTCAAATGATACACGCCCGGAGTGAACAAGAGGTGCTTGCCTTGGCTCAGCGCGGCATTGATGCTCGCAGCCGTTGCGGTGCCGGGCTTGGCAATATAGAACTGATCGATCGCAATCGATGTGCCCGGCGTCGACCCGTTGGCCCAGGTAGCCCCCTTCGTGTTCGTCTGCAGCGATGGAACGAATACTTGGTATTGTCCCGCATTATTAATGTACAAATAAGGCTTCTCGCGGATAATTGGCGTTGTATTGACGACCGTATACGGTGGATCAGGGAAATTCCCTGACGGCGGATTGCTGTCGCCTACAAACACCATATTCCAAACGCCGTTCGACCATTCGGAATACCGGCTGTTTCTAGAGAACCACTGCTGCTGGGAAGCAGGCACGATTTTGCCGTCGACGATCGAGTCAGCCAAATAGCCTCCGCTGGCCCAGCCTGCATTCCAGTTAGGATCAAAGTCGAATAAGTCCATCGAACCGGCAATATGCACCCGTCTCATCGGCGCTGCCTGCGAAACGGCCCACTGCGTCTTGCCATTGGACGGCGTTATCTTGATATTCTCGATGGAACGCCAGAAATTCTGGGTCGCATTGGCATTAAACCACTTGGCATCCACATTGAACCCGCCGGTAATATTCACGTCATCCGGGTTCTGGCCGAGTCCCGCAACATGCGTATAGAAGCCCTCCCGAATGTTCACATTGTAAGAACCGGGCTTGAACAGCAGCGCATACCGCTCCGTACCGAACTGATTCTGTTCCTGAATATTAAAAATCGAATTTGCCACATTCTGAATATCCGCCGTAGCCATGGATGGATCAAATACATACACATTCGGGCCAAAAATGGTCGAATTCGCCTGACTGATCGGTGTTGCCGCCTGGGAAATCCCCGGAGTAACGGAAGATAGACCCAGAACAATCGCTAAAGCCGCAATGACCGACATCATTTTCTTTGTCATGAGTAAAGACGCCTCCTCTTTTATCTTTATATGCTCATGCTATTCGTGTTGCGATCTCGTCCAAGAAGCCCAACCACCTCCCGGTTCCTAAACTCATCTCCCTTCAGTAAGCGCTTCCAAGTTAGTTGGCATCACCTCCCTTCCAGCTCAAAATGAGTGTTATCATGGACATGCTTTATGTGCGTGGGCGCGATGCTCCTGCCGGTATTCTGTCGGTGTAGCGTTATATTTTCTGCGGAAGACCTGGGTGAAATGCTTGACGTCCTGGTAGCCGATCCGCTCGGAGATATCCGCCAGCTTCAGCTGCGGATTGAGCAGCAGTTGCTTTGCCTGCTCCATACGCAAATGGATGATGTATTCCTTGAAGCCGTAACCCGTTTTCTGCTTGAATACCTGACTGAAATAGACAGGGTTCAAATAGACGATCGAGGCTACCTTCTCAAGCGACAGGTCGGTATTGTAATAGGCACGAATGTATTGGATCGCCACCTCGATAATCTCGTTTCCGCCAGTCGCGTAATATTCGAATTCAGCGCTTGCCGAATCCTGATGCATTCTTTGCACCTCGCCGGGAACCTTGTTGAAATCATGCAGCATCTCGCTGTGCATAATTTGAAAGGGCACCCTCAAATATCGCTTCAAATTGCTGCGCAGCTCTTCGAGCAGACTCTCCAGCGACTTGCCTTCATCGACCGTAATTAGGCCGAGCAGGCTCTTGGCATCATAGGTCGTCACGAATCCCCGCCCATACTGCGTCGCCAATTCGGACAAGACATTATCGATGATAAAATGCTCCAAATGAACGGCCCGGTCACTTTCCATCTTGACCATAATCAATTGAAACCGCGGGTGGTTAGCGATTACAGAAGTCATATCCATCCCTCCAATGCCAAGACCGGAAGCCCAGCGCTGAAACATGGCTTCTCTCAGAAATTTCAAATTCGCCCGCAGCAGCTTCGATTCCCGCGCCTTCTCCGCCTCTTGATCGATAAGCTCCTTCAGCTTATCGATCATGTCCAGCAGCAGCTCCTTGCCGATCGGCTTAAGCAGGTAATCGACCGCCCCGAGTTTTATCGCTTCTTTGGCATAATTGAATTCCGAATAAGCGGAAATGATCACCCATTTTACATGCGGATAGCCGCGCCTCGACAGCTGCATCAATTCCAGCCCCGTCATGCCCGGCATCAAAATATCAGTCAGCACGGCCTCGATCGGATAGCTTCGCAGCAGTTGCACAGCCTCCTCCGGGTTAGCAGCCAGATAAACATCATAATGCGGATAAGCTCTTTGAATCGTGCGCATGATCCCTTCCCGGATCACTGACTCATCATCCACAATTAGAATTTTCATCCCTACGCCCTCCTTGTAACGCTATCGGTATCGGTACGACGACGGTGACCGTCGTTCCCTCGCCCTGCCTGCTCTCCACGTGTAATCCATAGTTCTCGCCGAACATCATGCCGATTCTGGCATGCACATTATGCAGCCCGATCCCTCGCCGCGGCCGGCTTACCGGTTCGAGAGCCAGGCTTGGCCGTCTCCGCAAATTCGCTTGAACCTGGCCGAGCGCCGCTTCGTCCATGCCCATACCGTAATCGATAATCTTGATATGCAGCTGATGGTTATACCGCTCTGCAAGCACCTGCAGCTTGCACGGACTGCCAAGCGGTTCCAGGCCGTATTTCACCGCATTCTCAATGATCGGCTGGATGGTCATTTTCGGCAAAACAACGTCAAGCCAGCGCTCCTCCACATCGATTTCCGTCTGCACGCGATCATTGAGGCGGCTCCCTATAATCGTTAAATAGTGGCGAATTTGCTCCAGCTCTTGCCGCAGCGTCGTCTGGGAGGCCTCCTCCCAATCGCTGCTGTAGCGGAACATCTGGGACAAGGACAGGATGACGCGGCTCAGTCTTTCATTGCCCTTCTCATCGAGCATCCAGTAAATCATGTCCAGCGTATTGTATAGAAAATGCGGATTCACCTGCGACTGGAGCGCCTGCAGTTGGGCGTTCTTCTCGCTGACCGAGGAGAGCTTGATCCGCTCGATCAGTTCATCCATCCGCTGCACCATCCGGTTGAAGGAGGAGACGAGGCTGTTAATTTCCTCGAACGAATTGACGTTCACAGAGCCGCTGAAATTGCCCAATTCTACTTTTTTCATTTCCCGAATGAGCAGCTTGAGCGGAGAGGCAATCGTCCTGGACATAATGGAGGCCAGCATCGTACTGACGATAATCAGAGCCAGCACGACGATGAACAAATACAGCCGGGTCTGGTTGATTTCCGAGCTAAAGTCGCTTTTTGGCGTAATTCCGTATATCGTCCAATCAGCAAGCGCGGTGTTGGCGGCTACGATTAGCTGGTCAGAGGTATCATCCACGATAATAGCTTGATCCTCCGACGGCTTGGGCAGCTGCGAAAATACCGGCGCTCTTGCACCTTGCTGTCCTTTGCTCGCGATGAGCTGATCGTCCATCCCCGTAATGAACACCCGGGTACCGGGACTGATGCTCACGTTGGACAGCGCTTCAGTAATCGGGGTAGGATCGGTCTCGATCACGATAACGCCGATGGATTTGTAATCCGTCAGGTCATAGAGCTGCCGCCCAAATACGAATACTGTATCCTGCTGCATCGTGTTAATGGGAGAGCCTGAATACAGCCCGAGCCAGACCATATTGCCCCTGGACGCTTTTAATTTGCTGTACCACTCGGTCTGCGCATAATTGATATCGATGACGCCCGCAAACTGCTTCTCGTAGCTGTATACTTTGCCGCCGTTCGTAATGATGTGGATGCCTACGATTTCCTTGCGGGAATAGAAGGCCGCCCCGATGATGTTCGTGATGGAGCGCTCGTTGATGACCGATACGGCTGGATTGCTGGATGTCTCCTGCAGCAGGCGGGTGAGTTCGTAGTTGCCGTTCAGCGATTTGGTGACGCTGTTATAGCCCTCGAGCATCAAATCGAACAGTCCGGCGGTTTGCGAAATATTTTTCTCAGCAATGTCGCTGATCTTCGAATGAATAATCGCGAGTGCGCGCGTATAGTACAGGAAGCTGACTAAAATGAGAATCACAGTCATGCACGTAAGAAATAGCAGAAAAAGACGGCTATGGATAGAACGGAATCCTCGAGCCAATGATGTCGTCTCCCTTCATTCGCTGCAATAGTCTTTCCAGTTTATCACAGTAGCCGTTTTTCAAAGTCAGCCCTTTACGGCACCAGCTACCATGCCCTGGGTAATTTTATCCGCCAGCAGAAAATAGATCACGATGACGGGAAGCGCGCCGAGCACGAGAAAAGCCCCGATCGCTCCATAGTTGACCGAATACTGGCTGACGAAGCTATTCACACCAAACGGCAGCGTCTTCAGCGATTCGGCGGAAATGAACGTGGCAGCCAGAATGTATTCGTTCCAAATGTTGATAAACGTCAATATGCACACTGTCATGATCGGCGGCACGGAAATCGGCAGCAAAATATTGAGATATACGCGGAATACGCTGGCCCCGTCCATAATCGCCGACTCCTCGATTTCATGCGGAACCGTCTTCATGAATCCGTTCAGGATGAACACGGAGATCGGCGTCGAAAAAGCGATGTACGGAAATATAATCGATAAATGCGTATTCAGAATGTGCATATTTTTGAAAATGAGCATCAGCGGCAGCA
This sequence comes from Paenibacillus sp. YSY-4.3, assembly GCF_054767475.1. Lineage (NCBI taxonomy): Bacteria > Bacillati > Bacillota > Bacilli > Caryophanales > Paenibacillaceae > Paenibacillus > Paenibacillus sp. YSY-4.3. Next base: position 94,085 of record NZ_BAABMC010000008.1, read on the forward strand.
GCGTTGCCTGCATCGGTATCATCATACCGACCAGAAAGACAAGCATGACCGCCTGGCCATACTTCCAGCGGAAGCGGCTGATCGCGAAGGCGGCGAGCGAGCTTAGCATAATGACGCTGACCATCGTGATCGAGGTGACGAAGAAGCTGTTCCATAGATAGCGGAAATACCTCCCCCCGGCCAATGCCGAGCTGTAGTTGATCCACTGCGGCGACCCAGGGAGAGCGAAGAAGCTTCCGGACAATATTTCCTCATTGGTCTTGAAGGAGTACAGCAGCAGCCAAAGCAGCGGGTACACCTGCGTCACGACGAGCAGCGACAAAAGTGCGATAACGATTCCTTTCGTAACAGAAAATCGTCTGTGCCTCGGTACGGAGGTTTCGTTCCGAACGGCCAGAGCACCCGGTGTATTCATTTCGATTTTCCTCCTTTACGAGAACCGTTTCTCTAATGAATTAAAAATGAGGTTGATGATCAGCGTCGCGATCAGGCAGACGACGACGAGAAATGCGGCAATCGAGCTGCCGTACCCGTATTTCATCGATAAGAACGACATATTGTACATATGGGTAGAAATCACATCGGTGGCATGAGCCGGCCCTCCGGCCGTCATGACCATAACCATATCGAACGCCTGGAGCGAGCCGATGAAGGCCAGCACGATGGAGATTTTGAAAATCGGAATAATGAGCGGGAACGTGATGTGGCGGTCGGCCTTGAAGCCTTCAGCGCCGTCGATCCGTGCAGCCTCGTAAAGCTCTCCGGGGATATTGGATATTCCCGTAAACTGAATCAGAGTGTGGTACCCGAGGTACTGCCATAGAGCGACAAAATAAAGAGCATACATGGCGACCGCCGGATCGGTCAGCCAAGGCCTTGTCCACGATTCCAGCCCTATGGCAATCAGGACCTGATTCAGCATACCGCCCATGGAGGCCGGATTGTAAATGGTCTTCCATAGTTGCCCGACGACAACGACGGACAAGATCACTGGCAGAAAATAGCTCGATACGAGGAAATTGGGCCGCTTGATGAATCTCCGCAGCAAAATGGCCACGAGCAGAGCTAACGGAATTTCCGCCATGGAGAACACGGCGAACATTAGCGTCCTCCGTACAGAGGGCCAAAATACGGGATCGTTAAAAAACAGATTTTTGAAATTCTTCATTCCAACAAATGTCGCCTCGCCGATTCCGTTCCAATCCAACAGCCCGCTATATAGCGAGACGAGAATCGGGATGAACACCATGGTGCAATAAATGAGCAGGCAAGGCAGTACGAACAGGGCAATTGTAAGGCGGGAGACCTTAAGAACATTCATGCCGCATCCCTCCTTTTTCTGGCCGACATAATTTGGCGTCAAGATAGATGACGAAGGGAACAGCAAGTGTTCCCTTCGTACAGCTTCAATTATTTAATGATGCTAATTATTGTTTGACTCATAAGCCGTTTGATGTTCTTTGGCCACCTCGGCGGAGTCCTTTTTCTGTACGAATAGGTTCTGGATGCTGCTTAAGTGAGCTTGCGCCGTACCCGGGTTCATCGTATTATCGAACGCCAGATCGCCGCCCTTGACCTCTTTAAACAGACCGAGCACTTCCATCGCCATATCGGAGTAGCCAGCTGCTTTGAAATCCCCGTCTACAACCTGGCCGATACCGACCGCGCCTTTCGCTTCAAATGTCTCCTTCGGGAAATTCAGCATGAAGTAGTTCAAGAAATCCTTCGTCTCCTGCAAATGCTTGCTGTCGGCCGAGATCGCGAACGCGCTGCCCGGCGCCAGCATGAATTCGTTCGGATCGCCTTTGCCGTTGATGGTCGGGAATTTGAATACGCCGACTTTGCCGTCTACTGACGATGTTTCAATGCCGCCCGTTGCCCAGGACCCCATATAATACATTGCTGTCTTGCCTGTCTTGAATAAATTCTCCCCGGCATTGTAATCGAAGGAGGTAGCCCCCTCCTGGAATGCGCCTGCCGCGACCAGGCTCTGGAATGCGTCAACGGCTTCAATGAACGCTGGGTCCTCGAAGGTCTTCTTATTCTCCAGCACATCGCTCAAGAAGCCCGGCCCGTTCGTGCGCAGCAGCATGTTCATGAATAGGAATGATCCCGTCCATGTATCCTTCTCGCCGATCGCAATCGGCGTAATGCCCTTCGACTTAAGCGCTTTCACAACTTCGAGCATTTCTTCGAATGTCCCCGGCACCTCGACGCCCGCTTGTTCAAACAGCTCCTTATTGTAGTACACGACCCCAATGTTGTTCCCGTCCGGCAATGCATAAATGTTGCCGTCAAAGCTGTACCAGTCGAGCAAGCCCTCCTGGAACGTATCCTTGAGTCCGTTCACTTCGAGCATATCGTTGAGCGGGGCAAACAGTTTCGCATCCACGAAAGGCTTCATTTGCGCCGCAGGATTGACCACGGTAATGTCGGGAACCTCTTTGGATGCGGCTTGCGTCTTCAGCTTCAATTTCTGATTGTCTGTGTTGAGCGAATCGAGCTCGATCTTGATGTTCGGATTTTCCGTTTCGTATTGCTTTACGAGCTTATTCATGATTTGATGCTTGGGATCGGTGGGATCCGGAAAAATATTTTGGAACGTAATCGTGATTTTTTTATCCGGAGCTTTAACCTCCGCTCCCCCTGTCTCGATGCTGCCCGCATTGCCCACGGTTTCTTTGGCTCCGCCTCCGCAGGCAGCGAGACCAAGCACCAAGGTTGATGCCAGAGCAAGACTTAACATTTTAGATATTTTTGCCTTTGACACTTTATTCCCCCCTTGTCATTTATATCCCTCATTATGAGCGGCAACCTTTCATTTGGGGAGGTGCGATATTTAGGAAAGAGGTTTGATTTTTTCGGAATTATGCTTAAAGTGCAAAAAAATCTGCCTCCCATGAATTTGGGATGGCAGATTTCGCTCGCCGCCTAGCCTACTCGGTTACAAAACCGTGAATGAGCGCAGGGGCTGTCGCCTGCTCGGCGATTGTGATATTCGCATAAATCTTCTCGAGAACTTCATCGACGTTTTCCCGGTTAGCGTGAATTGTCACCAGGGATTCTCCGGCCGTCACCTTGTCGCCGATTTTCTTATTGAGCATCAGGCCGACCGCCAGATCGATTTCCGATTCCTTCGTCGCCCGGCCCGCTCCAAGGAGCATCGCCGCGGTACCGATCTCGTCGGCAACGATGGATGCAACGACGCCGTCCTTCTTGGCCGGCACTTCAATCCGATATGCGGCTGTCGGCAGCTTATCCGGATCATCGACGATCGAGGCGTCCCCGCCCTGGTTCGCAATGAATTCCTTGAATTTCGCCAGCGCTTTTCCGTTGCGGATAACCTCCCGCAGCTTCTCCTCCGCTTCCTCCAGCGAAGCGGCTTTGCCTGCCAGGAAGACCATCTGGCGGCCAAGGGCCAGGCAGAGCTCCTCCAAATCCTTCGGTCCGCTGCCACGCAGGGTGTCGATCGCTTCGCGAACCTCCAGCGCATTGCCAATCGCCGCACCCAGCGGCTGGCTCATGTCGGAGATGACCGCCATCGTTCTGCGGCCGACATTGTTGCCGATGCTGACCATGGCATGCGCAAGCTCCTTGGCGTCCTCCACGGTCTTCATAAAGGCGCCCGCGCCCGTCTTCACGTCCAGGACGATCGCATCCGAGCCGGAGGCGATTTTCTTACTCATAATAGAACTGGCGATCAGCGGAATCGAATCGACTGTAGCCGTCACGTCCCGCAGCGCGTAAAGCTTCTTGTCTGCCGGGGTCAAGTTGCCGCTCTGGCCGACGACCGCGATTTTATGCTCGTTAACGAGCTTCACGAACTCCTCCTTGGCCAGTTCGACATGGAAGCCCGGAATCGCCTCTAGCTTATCAGTCGTGCCGCCCGTATGACCTAGTCCCCGTCCCGACATTTTGGCTACGGGGATGTCCAGCGCAGCGACCAGCGGAGCAAGAATTAGCGTCGTCGTATCGCCGACTCCCCCGGTGGAATGCTTATCCACTTTCACTCCTTCGATCGCCGACAGGTCGATCATATCGCCGGAATGGGCCATCGCCAGCGTCAAGTCAGCCCGTTCGCGCTCACTCATATCCTTGAAATATATCGCCATGGCCAACGCGCTCACCTGATAATCAGGAATTTCGCCCCGGGTATAGCCCCCGATGATGAATTTAATTTCCTCGGTCGTAAGCTCTTGCCCGTCGCGCTTCTTCTCAATCAAATCTACCATTCTCATCGCAGATTCTCCTCACTCTGATCTGATTAGCTGCTCCTTCATACCGTCACATAACCTGGCTCGTACCCAACAATTCGAACTTCCTTGTCTCCGGAATACTACGGATAACTACAAGAAACTACAATGAAGCCGCCGTCTCCAACGCAACCTCCATCATGTCGTGAAATGTCGTCTGGCGCTCCTCGGCCGTAGTCTCTTCTCCGGTGATCAAATGATCGCTTACGGTGAGAATGGTGAGCGCGTTCACACCGAACTTGGCTGCGATAGTATAAAGCGCCGTCGTCTCCATTTCTACGCCGAGCACCCCGTGATCCATCAGCTTCTGGACGACGGATTTGTCGTCGCGGTAGAATACGTCGGAGGTGAAGACGTTGCCGACGTGCATGTTCAGCCCTTTGGCTGCCCCGCGCTCATACGCGGCCTTAAGCAGCTGAAAGCTGGCAATCGGGGAGTAATCATAACCACCAAAGGTATGGCGGTTCATGCTGGAATCCGTGCACGCCGCCTGAGCGAGGATGACCTCCCGCACGCGGACATGCTCCTGCATCGCCCCGCATGTGCCGACGCGCATCAGGTTTTTGACACCGTACTCCTGGATCAGCTCATGAACATAAATCCCTATAGATGGAACGCCCATTCCGGTACCCTGTACGGACACCCGCTTCCCTTGGTAGGTCCCCGTAAAACCGAGCATCCCCCTTACCTCGTTATAACAGGTTACGTCGCTTAAATAAGTTTCAGCAATATACTTCGCCCGCAGTGGATCGCCCGGCAGCAGAATCGTGTCCGCAACGTCTCCTTGCTTAGCTGCAATGTGTACGCTCATCGCGGCTTCCTCCCTAATTCTTATTTCAAATCAGCCAAGAAACTTGCCCCGTGCTCCGGCATTTTCACGCCGAAGTTGTCCGCCACGGTAGCCCCGATATCCGCAAAGGTTTTGCGCAGCGGCAGTTCTTTTCCTTCTCCTGTAAAAGCCTTCGAATACACCAGCAGCGGCACGTATTCGCGCGTGTGATCCGTTCCCGTATACGTCGGATCATTGCCGTGATCCGCCGTAATGATCAGCAGGTCATCGTCCTGCAGCAGCTCGAATACCTCCGGCAGACGGGCATCATATTCCTCAAGCGCCTGGCCGTAGCCTTTTGGATTGCGCCGATGGCCGTATACGGCGTCAAAGTCGACTAGGTTTATAAAGGATAGCCCGCTGAACGGTGCCTTGATCGTCTCGACCAATTTATCCATGCCATCCATATTGGACACGGTGCGCACCGCCTTGGTGACCCCTTCTCCGTCGTAAATATCGGAGATCTTGCCGAGGGCGATAACGTCAAAGCCCGAATCCTTCAGTTCGTTCATCGTCGTGCGGCCAAACGGCTTGAGAGCATAGTCGTGACGGTTCGACGTCCGCGAAAAATTACCCGGCTCGCCGACAAACGGACGGGCGATAATCCGGCCGAGCATATAAGGATCGTCCAAAGTGATTTCGCGGCAGAACTCGCAAATTTCGTACAGCTCCTTCAACGGCACCACCTCTTCATGAGCGGCGATTTGCAGCACGGAATCCGCTGAGGTATAGACGATCAGCGCGCCCGTCTTCATATGCTCTTCGCCCAGTTCATCGATGATCTCAGTGCCGCTGGCCGGCTTGTTGCCGATGACCTTGCGGCCTGTCTTCTCCTCGATGCGGCGAATGAGCTCCTCTGGGAAGCCGTCCGGAAAGACGCGAAACGGCGTACCAATATACAGGCCCATAATTTCCCAGTGTCCGGTCATCGTATCTTTGCCCCGCGAGGCCTCCTGCATCTTCGTATAGTACGCCAAGGGCTTATCCGCCTTGGGTACGCCTTTAACCGGCTCGATATTGGACAAGCCGAGCTTGGCCATGTTGGGCATATTAAGCCCCCCGCAGGCTTCGGCGATATGCCCGAACGTATCCGCGCCCACGTCGTCGAATTCGGCAGCATCCGGCGCTTCACCTATGCCGACGGAGTCCAGTACAATCAGGTGGATTCTTTTGAATTTCGCCATATTCCCCCACTACTTCCTTTCTGCGCTACAATGCGTTGATCATCTGCCATGGATTTATGATGCAGCCGCTTAATAAGAGCTGGTGCCCTGCTCTCCCTTCACAATCTGCACCCCGGAGCTTGCGCCGATGCGGGTTGCGCCGGCCTCAACCATCCGGTTGACGTCTTCCAGGCTGCGGACTCCCCCCGAGGCCTTTACGCCTACGCCGGGACCTACGGTTTGCCGCATCAAGGCAATATCCTCGGCCGTCGCTCCTCCGCCTTGAAAACCGGTGGACGTCTTCACGAAATCGGCACCGGCCTGCACAGACAGCTTACAGGCTTTAACCTTCTCCTCGTCCGTCAGCAGAGATGTCTCTATAATAACTTTAACCAAAGCCTTGCCCGCAGCCGCATCGACAACGGCCCGAATATCGCTGAGCACGGTATTGTCGTCGCCGGACTTCAGCGCTCCGATATTGATGACCATATCGACCTCGGCAGCGCCGCTGCCAATCGCATCAGCCGTCTCATAAGCCTTCGTCTTGGAAGTGGAGGCGCCAAGCGGGAAGCCGATGACAGTGCACACCTTCACCTTCGTTCCCGCAAGCTGTTCCGCGGAATAGGCCACCCACGCCGGATTTACGCACACCGAAGCGAATCCATACTCCCTTGCCTCGTCCGTAAGCTTCTTGATTTCTTCTTTCGTTGCGTCAGACCGCAGCAGCGTATGATCGATCATGCCAGCTATACTCATATTTACGCTCTCCTCTATCGTTTGTATTCATCCAGTAAATGATGCACGCTTTTCTTATACCCAATCTTAACACCCGCATGAACGAATGTATATCGTCCGTTGAACTTATGTTCAACTCGTTCTTCCTCTTATTATTCCCGCTTTACACACAATATTCGAGGGAGCAGTCATTTCGACGGCATAGTCCATCCAATGGACTCATCCAACGCGACTATTGCCAGCCTCAACGGCAACCTAAGCTTCTTCCAACAAAGCTTGCGCGGTAAACTGATCAGTCACCAAAATATTCGGGTATTTGCCGTTCAATGCGGCCCGGATGGCAGCCAATTTGCGCTGACCGCCCGCCACGAGGATCGACTTCTCCTTCCGGCGCAGGTCAGGCAGATCTATACCCACGGTACGGTTGTTGATATCTTCACTGACAATATTCCCATCCTCATCGAAAAAGCGGGAGCAAATATCTCCAGCTCCCCGCCGCTGCAGCAAATTCTGCTCCTCCTCGCTGAGATAGCCTAGCCGGAACAACAGGGCATCCTCCTGAATGGTGCCCACCGTAAAAACAGCAATATTCGCCTGTTTCCCGAGCTGGATGATCCGCTCAATATGCCGATCCTCTTCGACCATTTGCTTGAGGGGGACGCTGTCAAAAATAACGGGCAGCGGCAAATAGCGCGCCACGGTATCGTAAGCCTCAGCGAATAATTGCACCGTCTCCGCCGCGTACGTATTCGTGCGGGAGTGGCTGACGCCTCCCTTAAGCTGCACCACCTCAACGCCCCGGAGCTGCTTGTGCCGCAATTGGAGTGCCACTTTGTGCATGGTTGTTCCCCAAGTCACGCCGATGATGTCCGCGTCCTTCACCGTATCGTACAAATAATCGGCTGCCTTCCTGCTGATATGCTCTTGTATGTCCTGATATTCGTTCTGAGGAGAATGGCAAATCAGCACCTTATCGATGCCGTACTTCACCTTGACGCGTTCAGCCAATGCATTCAAATCCTCCAGAGGATCGACGATGCTAATGCGAACGTATCCCTGCTCCTTCGCATGCTGGAGCAGACGGGACACCGTTGGCCGCGATACGCCAAGCCGCTCCGCGATTTCCTGCTGGCTGTAGTCTGAAATATAGTACAGCCTGGCCGCCTCGATACTCAGGCTACGCTTGTCTTTTTCCATATATGCATCCTACTTTTACGTTAATTAATGGCAATGCAATTGCTTTTCAACTATTATAGAGCCTTCCCGGTTCCCTCGCCAGCAGCCGTGGCTGGATTGCGGCTTGACGCCGGCGCCGAAGCGCCCCATATCGCCGATCGGAACACAATACCCACAAGACCAATCAGCGCAGTGACAGCTCCAATAAGCATAAAAGCTTCGCCTGCCTGGACCGTCTTGATCAAAACGCCCCCAATCAAAGGTGCGGTAAGCATCACCAGGCTGACGATCGTGTTCTGAATGCCGAATACCCGGCCGATCATCTGCTCGGAGGTCTCTTTTTGCAGTATATAATTTTGCGTTACCATATACATGCCGTTGCCGATGCCGATCAGCGCCCCGAGTCCGAGAAGCAGCAGCACGCCAGTGCCTGGCGGACACAGCCCCAAAAGGGCGATTCCGGTTCCGATCAGCACATAGCCCCCGCCGAGTCCCCAGCCGTAGCCGACACGATTCAATCGATTAAGGATGACAAGCACGGCCACCGCCCCGGCTCCGATCGCGGACACCAGCCAGCCGATCAGCGATTCATTCGCGGAATCGATCGCACGCAGCAGCGTCGGAAACTGATAATCGATCATTAGCAGCGCGGTCAAGCCGACAAAGCCGAACATCATCGTATACAGCACTTTTTTGGCCTGAAAAAGATACAGCCAGCCTTCGCGCCAATTCTGCAGAAAAGCATCCAAGGCCCCATCGCGTCTGGAATTTCCCCTCTTCAACGGTTCCTCTGTATGATGGGAGACTGGAAGCGCGCGCAGCGAGATCAGCAGTACGGCCGACAGCAGCCTTGCTCCGGCATTAAGTATAATGCATGCCTGAGGCGACAGCGCTGTCAGCGTCATCGCGCCAAGCAGCGGGCCGGCCACCTTCGAGGACTGGTTCACCAGGCCATTGAAGGATGTCGCCTGAAACAGCAATGCCTGCGGCACGACCTGCCGGGTCAGCGCCTGCTGAGCAGGCACATGGAACACGCCGCAGGCCGCCCGCAGCGCCAGCAGCGGGAGCAGCCAGGCCATGTTGGGCGCAGCCAAAATGCATAGGGTGAGCCCGACGGTGATCAGATCGCAGACCATCATAAGCCGCGCTTTGCGCACCCGGTCCGCGACCGTTCCAGCGAAGGAGCCGAGCAGCACCGCCGGCAGCGCCATCGTCACCGGAATGAGGGCCAGCAGCATCGGGTCCGCGCCCCAGCGGTAGGCGACGAGCACCTGAATGGCCAGCGCGTCGAACCAATCGCCAAAGGAGGCGAGCGCATAAGCTGCAAACATATGCCTGAAGCTGCGGATTGATAACAGGGAGGAGCGTTCTTTTCGTGTCATAGGGCAATCTATCCTTTCGCATCTCTAGATACCCCTATCCTATCCCGTGATTGTCAGAGGATTATCAGACGGCCCTGCTGCAAGCGGCTATGACAAAGATAGCGCTCTGCCAATGATGGCTTCCATCTCCTTCTTATGCCTGGATAGCCCAAGCTCTTCATCTTCGGAATCATAGAGCGAGGCATATTTACGCTCCATTTCCAGGCCAGGATGTTTCCACGAGATATATCGCCTAATTTGACAGAGAGAAATGATCCGAAGCGGGACATTTAGCGACATCTCCAACACATCAAGCCCTTCGTCGAAGTGCTGCTCGGCCTCTTTCTCCCGGCCGCGTGCCATGTCCAGCAACCCCTGAGCGATGCGAAAACGGCCGATCTCTCGCAAATACGGCGTATCCTGAAGCAAGCCGGCCAATCGTTCCGCTACCTTATCCGCCAGCTCCAGTTCTCCCGCCAGCACGTAAACGTATATTTCCATAATGGCTACCGGCATGACGAAGCCGGTCAGTCCCTCCGCCTCAACCGTCATTCTCGTCTCTTCGAACCGCTGCATGGCCTCCATCGCAAGCCCGGCGTCGGCATACACCTCAAGAATGTTAAGAATACGCATTTCGCGATGCTCCTCCGGGGAGAGGACACGCCGCGAAATGGCCTGCTCACAATAGCGCAGCATCTGCCCAGGCTCCGGATTCATCCCACGGTATAGAATTAGCAACCAGTACAGCCGGGTTTGCAGCGGCAGGTCATTCGCCTCCAGGAACCAGGGGATATCGCCCTGAATAAATTTCAGATAAACGATATAGAACGGGTCCATCTCGAAGCCGAGAATGTCCTGCTGTGTCGCCAGAGCCAGCATCGATTTGCCTTGCCCGAACAGATGGTATTTCTTGAAAATGTCCCGTACTGAGGAATTGACCTCGCGATCGCCTACCGATGGATTCATCACGGATTTCGGCTCCCCGACGGTCAGGCTGTATCCGTATCCCCGCACCGTATTAATGCGGATATGCGCCCAAGGAGTCAGCTTCTTCCGCAGGCGATAAATATGATCATCGACCGTCCGCTCTACCGGGAACTCCATCGTCCAGACCTGGTCCAGGAGATGTTCGCGCGTAAATGCCCGGTCGCGGTGGCGATACAAAAATTGCAGCAGCGCGAACTCCTTCGCCAGCAGCTCGATGCTCTCGGCACCCCATTTTATTTTGTACCCGGAAGGATCGAATGTCAGTCTCTCCATAACTACCCCTTCTCCAAATGTCTTATTAGATTTATCATAATCTATCACCGCCATCCTGAGAAATGAAAAGCGTGCAAACGATCAGGATACAAACAAAAATCCCCGGAGGATGCAGCCAAATATTACTTCAGGCCGCTCCTCAGGGGATGGTCACTATGATTTATATGTTATAGCATAGCAGGCGTGCGTTTTCTCTTCTGCGGTAAATCGGGCATTTCGTTCACGGAGACAACTTCATCGGTCTTCTTCTCGGGCTGCCGCCAATACTGCTCATTGCCGGGAAGATCGTCAAACCAAGCCGCATCCTTAGGGCAATCGAGGATCATCAATTTGCCGTAATCCCCGTCGCGGGACTGGTGGTACTTCAAATAGGCCTTGCCGTTTTCAATCGCGAGAATTTCGATCTTGCCGGACGTATGGCTCATCGACAGCCTGACTCGTTTACCCAGACCGGATGTCCGCGCCTTTGCCTCCTCGACGATCCGATAGACCTCTTCCAAGGAAAGGACGAAATCACGGTTCCCCGCTACCGGCCTGTTCACGAAGAAGTAGTAAGGCGTAACCCCTGCCCAAGACAGCTTATCCAGCAGCTCGCCAAGCACTACAGGGTCATCGTTAATGCCTCTCAGCACCGGGGTCTGGTTGACTACGATCGCGCCGGCCTCATGCAATGCCTGAAAGCCGCGTCTCGCTTCCTCCGTAATCTCGCGCGGATGGTTAATATGGGCCATAACGTAAATGCGCTGCTCCGGCGTAGAATAGGTGCGGATCACATCGAGCAGCTCCTCGTCCTCGTAAATGCGCATGGGATTGAACACGGGAATCTTCGAGCCGAGACGAATAATTTTAACGTGCTCAATTTCACGCAGCTGGGCAAGGATGCCCCGCAGTTTCTCCGTGGCTAGAATAAGGCTGTCCCCGCCAGTCAACAGGACGTTGTTGATCTCGGGATGCTTGGCGATATAATCGATTCCCGGCTGCACATCGGACATGGCCTCCTTCACGTCGTTGCGGAACAGGCGCTTGCGGAAGCAATACCGGCAGTACGCGCCGCATACCTCTGACACGATCAGCAGGGCGGTCGTCGTATACTTGTGCTGACATCCCGGCACAACGTAGTTGGTATCCTCGTCGGAAGCATCCCAGCGGCCATACTCCTCGAGTTCCCCCTCATTTGGAATGACCAGCTTGCGAATGGGATCCTGAGGATCATTCCAGTCGATCAGGTTCAAGTAATAATCGTTCACCCGAAATACGAATTTCTCCGTAATCGGTTTCAAACGCTCGCGCTCCTCTTCCGGAATCATAGTCAGTCTGTCCAGATTCGTAATGTACTTCGTTTTAGTCTTTGTCATTGTACATCCTCCTTCCTAGTAATCAACAAAAAAGACCCCGGATCGGGGTCCTAGACACAGCTGCGCCAGCAAGGGTCAGAAGACAAAAATAGACCCTAAAATAGGGTCTAAGAGACGTAATAAATAATCATATAACAGACCCATCCACTGCTGACGAGGTTAGCTGACGGACTCGGGTAAGATGGTACCCTACACCTCATAGGAATGAGTGATTCGCCCCAAAAAAAAGAACTGGTTCCCCCGCTTTCCTGGCTATCACCAAGAAACTAAGCGTGTGTCTATGATACGGTGTACTGACGGGATTGTCAACCTTAGGGTAATTAACAAGAGAATTGGTATAATTATAAAATTCTTAAAATTTGACGGTTAATGTTATTTTCTGTCATGGGACCGGCCATCCCCCGTTCCGGTTCAAACTTTTGCCGCAGCGGCCTATACTGCGCGGCTACTTCATAAGTCGCCAGCTCGGAGCCAATGAGTTGGCTGACTTCCGGCTTAAGCTCTCTAAACTTGCGGTGGAGCGTTCGCGCTGCTCTGCTCGTTAACCACTTCTCAAAATACCATCGATCCTCCCAAGTAGTGCAAACCTGCAGCTCATCGTATTCCGGGCAATTATCTCTGATCAGCACTTCCATGAACAGGAATCCTTCAAAAGCATGGACCGATATGGGCGTTCTGAAGCGAGCCAGCACTTCGTTTGCTTTGCCTTTTCGGACCCGGATGATCTGGATGGCCTTCATCATCACCATCATTTTCCGACCACCTCTTTCGATAGGAATATACTTAAATACTCATAGACGAAAATGGCAGCATTCCCACCGGCCTCGGCGTGACGGATCAGCGATATTCCGTGCGGCCCCTTAGCATAGACGGTCTCGGGATGATTCTCCACGATCGCTTTTACGACGTTCAGTTCTCCAAGCATAGCTGCAGCGAAAATATCCATTCGTGCCCCGTGCGCCAGCAGCAGTCTTGCAATGCTGAAATTCCCGGTATGCGACGCGGCGCCGAGGGCGCTCTCCCAATCGCCGCTCCCCCAATCGATGACCGCATGCACAAGTGCGGGCTCCTGTTTGAGCAGCCTTGCAACCGCATCATAATCTCCATGCGCGGCCACGATAAATTCCCGTACCAGCTCATGATTTAAAGGCCCTCTTGGCATGCGTTCCCCTCCTTGTCCGTTCTCTGCGAACCTCTCGTTCTCTGCTTCTGCCCATCAACAGTCTCCCATTGCCGCTCAGCCTCTCTTCGGCAAACCGCCGCACTGATAATCAGAAGCCATGATATATATACCAATGAAGTTTGATTCATCTCAATTCCTCCACCTACGTAATTGATAACCATTCTCAACGATTGATCAATTCCATTTTATTGATAATGATTCTCATTGTCAATAAGGTGAGGTGGAAACATTTGAACAGATTATTCTACAAAACTACCTAAATGGTCACTTTCGCCGGAAAATTCCTGCGCTTTCGCCATAAGACTCCAGTTTAATTATGGGGCCATGTAAATAAATTAGTAGTTGTTAGTGCCTTGACTGTTGGGACGGTGGTTTGTTAGAGATTGTTAGATCGTTGGTGGCGGCCATCCATCCAGCTCCCTGGTTTTACGAGGTCATTTAAAAACTAAATGTATTTTATACAGCTAGTTAAGCTCTTATATAAGAAATACATGCGCTAAATGTAAAACATGCAGTTAGTTTGCCTGAATGGAGCCAATTCGTCGAAATCGCTTAAAACTAAATGTAGATTTTGCAGTTAATGCCCTCTAACACGGCCAAAACCGCTAAACTAACTGTATGAAATACATCTAGTTACCTTATCCTGACCATCTAGTAGTTTAATTTATTACTGTTCAATTAAAGGGCCGTGAGGCTCTTGCATCAATTCCTTTATTCACAGCTTTTTTTCTCAAAATTCATGTATTATTGCAGCTCTTTCGCTAATCGAATCCCTTCAAGATGATTGATCTTCGTGACCTTTTATCATACTACTCAACAACAAAAAAGATCAGCCCGAGTTCCTACTCAAGCTGATCTTGTCACGCCAAAATATGCGCGGTTCGACAAAATAAATGCAACAACTAGCCCTCTACGACGATCTCCAAGTCCACGAACACATTCGGAACTTGCAGCCTAAGCTCTTGGGTTTCAGGATCATAGTGCCAGCTGCCTCCGGCTTGGTCCAGATGAACCTGACCACTAAGTCCGGGGCCGCTCACATTGATCTGTCGAGGTACGAACTCCATCCGTCTCACGTGGAGAGATAGCACATCACTGGCTGTCGTCTGCTCTGACACTTTTGGAGCAGTACCTTCACTCGCTGCCATGTGTTCCCCGACTTTGGGAGCGGCTCCAGCCTTCACTGTCCGCTGCTCCACGGCTTCGGAAGCAGCACCCCCATTCGCTGCCAACGTTTGCTCTGCTCCAAGAGCTGCCCCACTCGCTGCCGACAATTGCTCTGCTCCAAGAGCTGCCCCCTTCACAACCGCAAGTCCCTTGACGTCATACTTCAGCTGCACGGACACCGCGTTCGCACTGGATGCAACCCTTGCCGTCACGAGGTTATACGCCCCGTTCTCATAAGCATAGGTTTCAGCGTCGTCGGCATACCATTGTCCCGTGGATTCGCTTCCCGGGGCAGGAGCATATACGCTAAGCACGATCTTTGCCCCCTCATTAAGGGTCGGCTTCCAGTGCCGCTCGTCCTCGGCCAGCTCCGGAATGACCGCCCCAGCTTTCACATACATCGGCATCACATCCAGCGGCGCCAGCGCCAAAATATGACGTCCTCCGGCCATTCTTTCTCCGCTCCAATAATTGATCCATTCACCCTCAGGCAGGTACACCGCACGGGATTCCGCGCCGGGACGAAGAATTGGAGCCACGAGCAGACCGCTGCCAACCATAAATTGGTCGCATAAATTGTGAACGTTGCGGTCATGCGGATACTCCAAAATGAGCGGGCGCATAATCGGCATGCCCGTCTTGTGTGCCTCGTAGAACAAGGTGTAAAGATACGGCAGGAATCGGTAACGCAAACGGATATATTTTCGGCAAATTTCCTCAATTTCCGGGCCGAAGGCCCATGGCTCCTGATAGACCGATTCGAGCACGCTGTGATTGCGGCAGAATGGGAAAAATGCGCCTGCCTGCGTCCAGCGAGCCAGCAGCTCAGGGCTCGCATGATGACTGAAGCCCCCGATATCCGGACCGGCAAACGGCTGGCCCGACAGACCCAGATTCAGCACCATAGGAATCGACATGGCAAGGTGCTCCCAATAGCTGCGGTTATCGCCCGTCCACGTTGCCGCGTATTTTTGAACGCCTGCATAGCCTGCGCGAGTAACGACAAAAGGCCGTTTGCCCTGTAAATTCCGCTTCAAGCCCTGCTGCGTAGCCACCGACATCAGCATACCGTACAGATTATGGACCTCCCCATGGGTTTTCGGATCGCCATCGTTCCCATGAACTACGTCGAGATCCATTGTCTTCGTAGGGCTGTTGAACACCGATGGCTCGTTCATGTCATTCCAAATCCCCGCAATGCCCAGCTCCGTATAGAAACTATGGTGCTCTCCCCACCAGGTACGAACTTCTTCCTCGGTAAAATCGGGGAACGCGCTCGCACCTGGCCAAACATCGCCGATGAACACCTCTCCCTCCAGCTTCCTGCAAAAATAATCCTGACGAACTCCTTCCCGGTAAGGAAGGTAATCCGGGTCACGCTTGACGCCAGGATCGACGATCGGCACGATGCGGATGCCCATATCCCGCAGCTCCGCAATCATCTTCCGCGGGTTCGGAAAACGGACTGGATCGAACGTAAATACTCTGTATTCATCCATATAGTGAATGTCTAGATAAATGACATCGCAAGGAATATGCTTATCCCGAAAAGTCCGCGCCAGCTCCATGACCTCTTCCTGGCTCATATAGCTGTAGCGGGACTGATGGTATCCGATCGCCCATGCCGGCGGCAGCTCCATCCGCCCCGTCAGTCCGCTGTACCTGGTGACGACATCCTTCAATTCGGGGCCAAGAATGAAATAATAATCGATCGCGCCTGAATGCACTTTAAACGTATAAGCCTCGCGATCCGAACGCATGTCGAACGACGTACGCCCCGGATTGTCGAGAAAAATGCCATAAGCCGGACGATCGTACCTAAAATGAATTAGCAGCGGGATCGATACATACAAGCTGCCAATGTCGGGGACATGCGGATCGTAAACATCCGAATTCCACAGCTCATAGTTTTCACCCTTTTTGTCCAGAAAGCCGGTATTCTCGCCCAATCCGTAAATATGAGTGCCGGGCTCCATCCTTCTCCGGCAGCCAAATTCGCTGCGGGCTGCCCGAAAGGTCTCAATTTCGCTCGACACAAGCTCTTCCGCAGCATTATGAAAATCCAAGCGGCCATCGCTTTTGTGCACCACGGCCGAAAGCTCAGGCAGCACTAATCTATACATCTCGGTGGTCTCCTCCAGCGAGACGTGAACGCCTGCATAAGCCTCCTGCTGAATGGCGATCGTAGAACGCAAATCGAACTGATGACCGGGCAGCAGCTTCACCCGAACGATATAGTCATTGACCGGCTGCAGCATAATCGAGGCGTTCTCGCCCTGAAATAGATAGACGCCCTGCTCCTCTTTATACGAGCTGATTGAACCTACCAGCACAGGGCGGGCGCCCGCAGGCGCACTAGTTTTTAGCTCTATTTGATCTGGATGAATTGTTTCACTAGTTTTCATGACGGTTCCCTTTCTAACAAATAATGATTGATGCTAATCCTTGCTGACCCGTTACCCCTTCACGGAGCCAAGCGTAATTCCTTTGACGAAATATCGCTGAAAAAATGGATAAATGACGAGCAGCGGAAGCATCGAAATAAATATTTTGGCCGCGTTCAAGGTTTGGTTCGACGAGCTGGCCAGACGTTTCGCCGATTCCGCGTCGATCTTGGACGGATCGACCACGACCGTCACCTGCCGGATATAGGATTGCAGCGGATAATTTTCGTTTTTCGTCATCAATACCAGAGCCTGAAAAAATTCATTCCAGTGGTAAACGATCGTGAATACGAGAATCGTAGCAATGACAGGCATCGACAACGGCAGGAAAATATTAAACAAGGTGCGCCACGGCCCAGCCCCATCTACCAAAGCGGACTCCTCCATCTCCTTCGGCAGGTTCCGATAGAAGTTCATCACAAGGATGACGTTGAACACGGGCAGCCCGCCGCCGAGCACCAACCCCCAGATGTTGTTGACCATCCCGAGGGACTTCATCGTCATGTACCATGGCACAAGCCCGCCGTTGAACAGCATGACAAAAATGAGCATCCACATGACAATATTGCGCGATTTAAACTGCTTGGAGGTCTTCGAAAGCGGATACGCCATCAAAACAATGACGAACAGCGTAATCAAGGTTCCAAAGAGCACACGCTGTGCGGATATGAGAAACGATTTGAAAAATTGCTGATCCGACACGATCATTTCATACGAGGATAACGTAAAGCCTTTGGGCCAAAGAAACACTTCCCCCGCCGCGGCGGCAGCCTTGTCGCTTAAGGAAATAACAAACGTATACCACACCGGATACACGCAGAGCAGCGTGATCATGATCAACAGAAATACATTAAGTCCATTCAGCACTTTGGAAGGAATCGACCGATCCTCTACCATCCCTATCCCCTCCTTCTTTTAAAAAATCCGGTAGTTGGCAAACCGATAGGCCAAAGTATACGAAATCGAGATCAGGAACAAGCCCACTACCGATTTCAGCAAGCCGACCGCCGTTGCCAAACCGTACTGCATATTGATCAGGCCAACCCGGTATACCCAGGTGTCGATGATATCTCCGGACGAATACACCATAGGATTGTAAAGGTTAAAAATCTGGTCGAACCCTGCGTTCAAAATATTCCCGAGGCTCAGCGTGCCCAACAGCACCGCGACCGGCAGCACGCTCGGCAACGTAATGCTGATGAGCCTCCTGAATTGAGAAGCCCCGTCGATGGCCGCCGCCTCGTACATTTCCGGGTTAATGGACGTTAAGGCTGCGAAATAAATAATGGCGCCGAAGCCGAATTCCTTCCAAATGTCGCTGCCGACCACGAGCGATGGGAAGATTTGCGGACTGGCAAAAAATAATACCGGCTCAACTCCGAATAACGCGAGCAGTTGATTCACAAGCCCGGAGTATGAGAACAGATCGAGCATAATTCCAGCTACGATGACCCAGGACAGGAAGTGCGGCAGGTAGACGATCGTCTGCACGGACCGCGTAAACAGCCTGTTCTTCACTTCATTGAGCATCAGGGCGAACACCAGCGGGACGATCAGATTCCCGACCATTTTGGCAAAGGCGATCGTGATCGTATTGGCGAAGATCTCCTTGCTGTCATCAAGCTCGAACATGTAATTGAAATTCTCCAGGCCGATCCATGGCGACTTCAACAGTCCGATCCCCGGATTAAAATCTTTAAAGGCCATCAAAATTCCGTACATCGGGAGCAGGTTGAAAAAAACCAACCAAATCAGTCCCGGCAGCAGCATCAAATAGTAATGTATCGCTACCCCTTTGTTTCTCATAACGCTGATCTCCTTAAGAAGATATCAAGACGAGTGAATAAACACCCGTCTTGAGTATTTCGGAATTATTGCAGTTCATTGACTTCCTTGGTGATTTGCTCTCCGCCCTGGTCATACCATTTCTTGACGAAGGTATCGAACTCCTCGACTGGAGCGCTGCCCATAATGATTTTTAGGAAAATTTCATCCTCAAGCTTCTCCAGATTAGTCCATCTTGCCTCCATCGTTTTCGTCTTCGAAGTCGCCAGGCTGCGAACATAGTTCACGTCAGCGTTAACGAAGGCGGAGCCGCCATTCAGGTGCGAATAGACGTGGGCGAAAAATGCGTCATCGCCATTTTTGTCCCAATACTGGATATCATAGTTGTCGTACGGCTCCTTTTTCACATTTTTCGCATGATCAGCAACCTCGTAGCCAAAGCCGTAATTCACCTTATCAATGTCCTCTAGCTTGATTTCTCCCGCCAAGTACTTCTCGGCGGAATGGACCGCATACTGCAGCTGATCCCCATGACCGGCAATAATGAACAGCGGAATTTCCTGCGAGGTCATTTGCTTGTCGGCTACAACCTCCTCATAGCTTGGATCTTTCTCACTGACGTGAATGTTTAGCATTTTGACCACGGCTTCTGGATGGGCATAGCCTTTTCTCACCACGATATACGTGCTGCCGGTCGCCTCATTGGAATTGAACTTGCCTTCCGCATTCAGCGGAGCGGCATAAGGGCGCCAATTCGCCTTCGGATCATTCTTGATAATGTCCTGCAGGTTGTACGGGGACCACCATGGACCGAAGAAAATACCAGCCTTCCCGCTCGTAATTAGCTCCTGTGCGCTTTTCCGCAAAGCCAGCTCCTTATCGAGAATTCCCTGCGCATACCAGTCGCGCATCATGATTAGCGTTTGCTTTGTCTCTTCCGTCGTAGATCCATACACCGCTTTGCCGTCCTTATCTTTGACCCAGATGCCCGGATAGGCATTGTTCGCGAAAAACAGCGGCGAGAAGTTCATGTAGTGGTCGCCCGATGACAGGAAAGTAGAATACAGTGAGCCGCCCTGCGAGGTTCCGATGATGCCAACCGTGCCTTCCCCGCCGACTTTATGATCGATAAAAGCTTTGGCGATGATTTTGAGATCGTCCACTGTTTTTGGCACTTCCAGCCCCAGCTCGTCGAGCCAGTCCTTGCGGATCCAGGTAAGGGGCGCTGAAGGAAGCGTCGTTTCCGGGAAGGCGTACAGCTTGCCGTCATAGGTGACGTTGTCCAGCAGTCCCGGATTGGAATCATAAATATCCTTCAATCGTTCCGCCCCGTACTTCTCGTACACTTCCGACAAATCAGCCAATTGATCCGCTTTGATCATCTGCTTCAGCTGCGTCTCGTTGACCATCATCGCGTCCGGCAGATCATTGCTCGCGATGGCCAAACTGACTTTCTGCTCGTAATCTGTGCCGGCCGCCGCCTCCCATGAATGCGTCGTCACGATGTTGTACGTATCCTTCAACCAGCGGGTGTAGGCATTGTTCTCCGCTGTGTCCTCGTTATCAAATTTATAGTTCGGATCCACCGCTCGGCCGATGGAAATTTTCACGGGCTGCGCGTAGGCCCCCATCGGGTCAATGTTCGCTTCCGCGTTCACTGCGCCGCCAGCCCCGTTCCCGCCGTCTCCGTTATTTCCGCCATCACTGTCGGCATCTTTCGTAACGCATCCGCTTAAGCTGGCTATTATTAATACTCCCGCCAAAATGGCTGCCATCTTTCTTCTCATTCATTTGCCCCCTCGATCCAAATTGACATCGATATCGATTTACACTCTAAGCATAGCGTGAAGCCTCCTAAGGCCGGGATAGAGAACGATTGCGAATCAGGTTAAATTTCTTCTGAAAATAAAAAACGCCCGAAAAAATGTCTACCCTCTTTTCGAACGTTCTCTACCATTGTCCGTTGCTCCGCTCCGGGATTACCCGGAGCTGCTCTGGCGATATTCACTGGGCAGCATGCCCACCTGCTCGCGGAACAATCGGCTGAAATATTTCTCATCGTTATAGCCGACCTGCTCGGCGATCCACTGGATCGTCTTGGTCGTATTCCGCAAATATTGGCGGGCGCGCTGCATCCGAATCTCCCGCAAATAGTCGGTATAGGTCTGCCCGACGATCTCTTTGAAGCATTGACTGAAATAGCTGCTGCTCATATTGACCATCTCCGCCATGTCTCCAGCCGTCAGCGGCTCGCTCATCATCTGCTGGGCCAGAGCTACCGCCTTCATAATGCTGTTCTGGATTTCTTCGGAATAGGCCGCCCGCGTGTTTACGCCCTTGATCATCGTTCTAGCTTTCCTCAGCCATTGCTCAAACTGAAACCAACTGCTCATGAAATCTTCAATCACGATCGGCGCCGGCAGCAGCTGGCGATAAAGACGGTTCCATTCATCCGTGATCGAGAAAAATATGCGGGTCAAACGGATCGGCGGCAGCCGGAGCGCCTTCAGACTGCCCGCCATATCCTCAAATAGGGCATCGTCATAAAGCCATTCAGCCGTAAGCCACTTCTCCTTAATCCGGTTCGTGTCGTGGGCCGTCTCGCCCTTCCCCTTGCTCATAATTTCGGGGCCATTCACATGCTGATAAAGCTGAGACGGGTCATAGTCATAGAACAGGTCGCCTTTGCGATAGGCGCGCAGAAGCTGCAGCACCGCTTTGCGGTCAAGCCCGTTCAGTTGCTGCAGGCTTACTAACATATAATCCGCTTGGGCCGCGTTCGCGCGAAGCTGATCCTTCCATTCGGCGATCTTCCTCTTCGCCTGCTCTTCAAGACCGATCCAGCACCAGATGCCGATATCGGCCTCGTAAGCCAGCTCCGGGAACGGAATATCCGATAGAAGCTCATCGGTTTGCGGATTCAAGGCGTATAGTGCGATTATGTCATCCGCATCAGCTAATTTGTCCTGCTGAACCGGCGCCGTATTGAGGGGCGCCTTCTGCGCCAATAGGGAAGCAATCCGGCCCAGCACGTCCTCGAACTGCTCCTTCTCCAGCTGTGTTTTGGCAATATAATCGATCGCTCCAAGCCGGAGCGCCTCTTGAATATACTCGAATTCCTGATGCAAGGTGAGCACGACGACCTGAATATACGGGTACTTGGCGCGCACCTCCTTCATCAGCTCGATCCCCGACATCAGCGGCATGGATAGGTCCGTCAGCAGCAAGTCCACCTCATTTGTGCTTATGAATTGTAGTGCGTCCTCTCCGTTGCTCACATCGCCGACTACCGTCATGCCGAAATCCTGCCAGGGCATAAAGGAGACCAGCCCCTTGCGCACAATCTTCTCGTCGTCCACGATCAATACGCGTATCATGATGCCTGCTCACCTCCTGTTACCGGTATGCGCAACGTAACTAGCGTCCCTTGTCCAACCTCGCTTTTGATTTCCAGCTTCGCTCGCTCTCCATAATTCGCCTGAAGTATTCTCTTGACGTACCTCATACCGATTCCCATCCCCACCTTCTGGCTTTCCTTCGTTTCGTCCAGCAGCAGCGCGGCGATTTCCGCTTGCGTCATTCCTGAACCGTTGTCCTGAATCGTGATCTCCAGCTCCCGGTTTAGCTTGATATCGACATGAATATAGCCTTCATCGCTCACCCCATGATACAAAGCGTTCTCCACCAGCGGCTGCAAAATAAACCGGGGAATGGACAACCCCATCGTGCTCTCATCTACCTCTATATCGACATCGAACTGGAAATCATAGCGGATTTGCTGCAGCTGCAAATACTCCTTCAGCGCCTGTATCTCCTTGCCGATCGTCGTCGCTTCCCCCATTTTGCCGAGGTTGTAGCTGAGAAGCTTATTCAGCGAAAGCACCAGCTTGTCGATTTTCTCATGGCCGCTGAAAACTGCCAGCCAATGTACGGTATCCAGCGTGTTCATCAGGAAATGCGGGTTGATTTGGTACAGCAGCTTCTCTACCTCCAAATCGGCGCGCCGCTTCTCTTTCCGTTCGATTTCTCCATACAGGTCCCATATCTTCGTCTTCATGTCCCTAATCTGGTAGAGCAAATAGTCGAATTCAGGAATTTTTGTAAGCCCGGTATGGTTCGTATTCGTCTGGATCAAAGTTTTGATTTCTTTGTTGAATTTATCGAGCGGGTTATACACCATTTTCCACAGCAGCCAGGCAAATATCAGGGCCACGCCAATGAATACGACAAAAATGAATGCCATTTGCAAAAGCCAGCTGTTGCGCTCCTGATTCAATTCGTTCTTCGGGATTAGGGAGACGATGCTCCACCCTTGATTGCTTGTCGCCTTCGTCCAATAAAAAGCTTCATAAGTGCCCGATGCCGCCGCCGGCCCCTGGCTCGGGAACCTGCTGTTCACTGGGAAAACGCCTTCATTTTCACTAAAAGCAACCCGGCCGTCATTGTCCAAAATGAGCAGCCTCCGGGAATCGCTCTTCCGGTTCTCGGGCGCAAACAAGGTCTCTAGCGCGTTACGGCCCGTCTCGATGTACAAATATACGTCCTGATCCGGCAAATTGACCTTGCGCATCGTGCTGAACACATATTGGTTGATAGATCCGTTGTAGCTCTTATGCGGGCCGAAATAGGTAATCTCGGAATACTGGGCCATTAGAGGCAGCTCATCCGGCTTGAACTCACTGCGCAGCCGAAAATTCTCGAAATCATAGGTGCCCGTCTTCGGATAATAGTACATGATCAAGCCGACATTCGGGTTGGAGAAGGAAATGACGTTCAATTCCGCTTTAATATTGTTGCGGAGCTGAATTTGCTTGTACGACTCCTTCTCCTGCAGCAGCTCTTCAAGAAGTCTATTCGTTCCCCCTCCAAAAGCGAGCTGCTGCGAGACATGGTTCATGTTGTTCAGCGTATTCTCCAGTACGATAAGCTCCTGATTAAGGTTGTTCTGAAGCGCTGCTTCCACTTTGTTGCCAAGGATTGAATTAATCGTGTAGAAGGATATGAAGCCAAGACATATGAACGGAATCAAGCTGCTGATCAAAAAGATAACAATGATCCGGTTCTTAAACGTAACTTGCCTGAGCGGCCCCATCAAAAAATTTCTGCGCATGCGCCCTCCCCCTGTGCAGCTGTTTTTGATGTGAATCATACAAATACATTTTCGCGAAGTCAATTATTTATCAAAATCGCACTAGCGCTATTCCGGGGCTAATCCGGGTCAGGGCAGATAACGACAAAGAACGCCGACACTACGGTCAGCGCTCTATTTCGTTCCTATGGTTACGTTTCCGTCTCCGTTCTAGACGGTAGGTGCTGCTTGATTCAGCATATATTTCTCGACGACTTTAGCTACACCGTCTTTCATATTCGTATCGGTCACATAATCTGCGATAGCTTTAATATCGTCAGGAGCATTGCCCATGGCTACGCCAAGTCCGGCAAATTCAATCATTGCCTGATCGTTGTAACTGTCGCCGATCGCAATGACTTCTTCCCGCTTGATGCCCAGCTGCTGGATGAGGTGGTGAAGGCTTGTCCCCTTATCTACGCCCGCTTCCGTAAACTCCAAGAAGAAGGGTTTGGAGCGAACGACGTTAAGCTCGCCTGCCAATTGCGGCTGCAGCTTGCTCTCCAGAGCAATCAGCTTCTCCGGATCATCAACCATCAGCACTTTTACGACCGGCTCCTGAACCGCTGCGACAAAATCCACAGCCTCGACAATCGGCATCCCCGTAATTTCGCCTTCGATGTCCGTATACTTGTTGTGCGCGGGAGTCACGATATCGTCACCGACGTAGGTATGAATCCAGACGCCCTCCTGCTTGCTGATGGCGTACAGCTCATGCGCCGTTTCCGGCGTCAAGGTGCTGCTGAACAAGATTTCCTGGGTTGCGCAATTGGTGATTTTGGCACCGTTAAAAGATAGAATGAAGCTGCCGTATTTCTCCAGCTCCAATTCCTTGGCGATATGCGTCATGGCAAAAGTCGGACGGCCGGAGGCCAGCACCACTTTAATCCCTGCCTCCTGCGCATCCATTAATGCCTGCTTCGTGCGCGGCGAAATCGTGTGATCATCCCGCAGCAGTGTATCATCCAAATCCAGCACGATCATTTTATAACTCATCTCTCTATGTCCCCCTCCACTCATTCTGTCGATAAGCTATGAAGCTAGCTGCTTATTATCGCAATATACATAGCATACCATCTCTGAATGAGCTTGAGGGCATTATTTCGCTAGTTCAGTCAAACGAATGGGATAGATTTGCGTCATAGAATAGACTGGTTCACTACAATATACACATCGAAACACGGCTCAGCGCCGATCGGCGGTTGAATGGATAGCGTGTATCCTGTGGATACTTGAATCATCTTGTTGCGGTTGATGTAATCGACCAGCTCTGCGAATACCCGATCCAAGCCTTCGGGATTTCCAGCATACCTGGTATATACCGCATCGACAAGCTGAAATACCGGCTTGAAACCGTAAGGCTCCGGCAAATCCAATGGCCGATCAACCGGGAACAAAAACTCCATGTCCAGAACTTGCTCTTCCTGACCATGATCTATTGCGAAAGTAGCGGAGATCATCGGCCCGTTGCGTTTAGCACCGCTTTCTTTCAAAACGGCAACGAATTGGCCCAGCTCATGATCTATTTCGGATTGCTTCATTCTTGCGCGATAGGAAGCTACATTCTCAAATCTAATGCTTTTCCCTGTCTCGATTTGAATCGTCTGCTCCATCTTATATACCTCCGATTGTTTTTTTGATGATAGAATTTGCCTCAATAGATCGATACTTATTTGGGGATTGTCCGCTCCTCTTCTGTTCTATAGCGATGCTGTTCCGCACTGCGAATCCACCCAATCCGGTGCTCGAACGAAGGATGCGTCTGCAGCTTCTCGATGAATCTGTGAATCGATAACACCGAATGGTTCAACTCAGCCAATTTGGTCAATGCCGCAATAATTACGCCTGCCGGAATTCCCATTTTAAGCACATATTCATCTGCATCCCTCTCCAGCTTTCTCGATACATACGAGCTCACAAACCACAAATAGCTCAACAGGAGAGCCAAAATAAAAACAACCCCGACAGGAATCGGAATATGAAACCCGGTGGCTTCTATTTGATCCATCAGTGACGTCAGGCCTAAAAACAAAGGAATCGCCGCAACGAACAACACAGCTTTAATCCATAAATGGAACCTTCTGATATGACCGATTTCATGGGCAAGAATGGCATTCATTTCGTCTGCTGAAAGATTCTCCAGTAAATAGCTGGCAATGAACACCCGCTTATAGATCAAGCCGCAGACGATCGCATTGGCTACTTTGCTATCGGATGTCGGCCATTCGAATACCTGCACCCGCTTCATTTCATGTTTGTTCAAAAACCTCTCGATCTCCGCCTTCTTCCCTTCATCCATTAAAGGTTTGGCCGATAAGGAAAGCCGGAGCAGGTAAGGGTACGCCAAATTGTAGGCAGCAATTCCAATCAAAATGAGAAGACAGGCCCATAGTCCGCTTAGCTCGATCTTAACCCAATTAAATCTGAACGGTAACACAATGAGGGCCGGCAAATACATCAGAACACTCGACTTGATGGCAGCCACCAACTCGTCCCGTATGGAAGTCCCGACATCCCGAACGACTCGGTTCACCCGGTGATATATAGCCTGACTCAGAATCGTACTTAGCATCAAATAGGCAAATGGTAGGATCGTTATGAGAATATAATTCAGCTTCGTTTTGGGGAGGAAGCTGGTCAGCAGCATAATAATCGCAACCATCGAAACTACGTAATATATGTAATGAAACAATCTAAATGTCCCGAAAAAATACAAGGCCCGTTCCTTAGAGCCCGTTTCCTTATAACGCTGAATTGTAAGATTGCCTAGGATCATGGCGATCAATGCATTAAACAAATAAATGATGATGGATAAAATGATCTTCGCTGCAATCATGTCCTCACTCCGTTAATACTGACTTAAGATGAGATGTGCTTTATGTTATAAACGACGATTCAGCCGGGCTGAAATGCCCGACTGAAATCATCCATTGATCATGATTAATGTTCTTCAGCTTGTCCAAAAGGCTGCTGCCGGATGGACAGCTAATCGGCGATTACCACCAGAACGTAAGGAGATAAGCTGCTGCTCCGCCAACCGCTCCTGCGGCTCCGCCAACGGCCGCTCCTGGTAAAGCTCCAACGCCGCCAGCCATAGCTCCGCTAGCTGCACCGCCAATTGCGCCGCTTGCCGCGCCGCCAACTACGGATTTACCCAGGTCGCTCCAGCTAAAATCACCGCCACCGTCAATCGCCATCATTTCGTTGAGAGACAGTTCGCTGAAGCCATTCAGTTGCATTACAGAATCCATAATTTCTCCTCCTTAAAATAATATTTACTTTAGTTAAAGAGCTGTGCAATATATGTAAATGTCTAACTAAAGTACACCTTTGCTACTTCCCTCCGTTGTTTCTTTTCTTGACATATAGACTATAAATAAAGACAGCGGCAAACCCTACGATGAACGAGAAGATCATGATACCTGTGAAACCTGTCATGGGTATTTACCTCTTTCGGATTAGTTTTCCTTCTTAACTATATTATTAATAATATGACAAAATAAGTAAATATCCCCTGAGGGCTATTTTGCGTGAACTACCAGACTCGCAGCACTTTTACCTTGCCGTCTTGGATTTCCAGCTCCATTTGCGCCTTAGGTGAGCCGGTCTGCTTCAGCATTTGGACCTTCTGTTCCTCATTCAAATCAACGATAATCCGATCTTTAAACTTGCGTACCTGCTTGCTCCAATTGCTCATGACGTCGTAGTAATCGAACAAGTAAGAATTGTTCACTGTATCCTTCTTTCTTGTATAAGTGCCGGCTGCAGCATAGGATAAGGAGCGTTCAATCAGGGGAGCCTGCTGCAAATCCTCAATCAAGCGAGCTGTTATCGGCGCGCCCGTCTTCAGCTCGATATCGAGGAAGGCCGGCATGCTATTACATTCAATAAGTATAAATTTTCCATCAGATGTTCTTCTCAGATCTATGCCGCTGAATCGGAGTTCCAGCTGCTGCATCGCCTTGGCACAAAAGCTGGCAACGCCCTCAGGCAGGTCAACGGGCTCATATTGCACTTCCCCGGAATGATACTCCGGGTCATCCCGATAATCGAGAATATCCGGATTCGATTTAATAATTTTGTGAGCAGAAATCACTTGTCCGGCCAGCATATTGACGCGAATATCATCCCCGGGGATTTCCTCCTGAAATATCGCAGGCTCATTGCTGATGGCATCAAGCTGCTCCAGCAGCTCCGGCGTCACTCTCCTGCAATAACCGCCTCCGGGAAGCGGTTTGCATACCGCGTTCTTCACCTCTGAAATGAACTTGCGGGCGATTTCCGGGTTCGATGTAATGCAGGTTCTCGGCATGGGAATGCCTAGTCGATGGAGGGCGTTCAATTGATAATATTTCGATGAGTTGCTCGGCGCGTTGATGACTCTAGCGCCTTCTTCATGAAGCGCGTGCAGCCATCCTCGCACCGCCTCAACCCGGGCTGAGAACTGAAGCTGATTGTTGTACCGATCGGCCGCAGTTCCTCCTGTCAGCTGGTTCGGATTATGCGTCATGATGCTGCGGAAATAAACGGAGCGAAGCCTCCGAAACGGCTCCCCGTTATAGATGAGCTCGCCGTTGACGGCCGCATAATCATTCAACTGCGGCGAGCCGAGCTCCTTGAATTCGATCCCCATTTCTTTGAGCTTCGTCACCATATGACGACAGTGTACATCATTCATGGGATTAACCACGAGAATGGGCATGATTTATCTCCTTCTCAATTGAATTTATAAATTCGCAAATATAAGAACAAAAGGGATAAATGTCAGATTGACATTACCCCCTTTGTTACTAATCATTAGAACACTTCTTCGCCGATGGCAAGCGTCGTCTTGATCGGGCCGCCGCCTTCTTCGCCGACGGCAAGCGTTGTCATGATCGGGCCGCCGCCTTCCTCACCAAGCGCCAACGTCGTCATGATCGGGCCGTCTTCGCCGATAGCCAGCGTGAGATAGGTTGAACGATCCAGGCTTCCGCCGTCGATTTGCTGCATTTCCTCTGGGGAAATTTCGACTGCGTTGATTTCGACATTAAAATGAGAGCTGATGGAATCTCTTTGCAATGCATCGAGTGTGATTTTCATTATTTTCACCTCCTTTCCATATAAGTTGAACTATTGGAATGGAAATTCACTGCTTCAAATCTAGCTTTTTCAACATATATTCAAGCACCGTCTCGCTTCTTGTAATGATCTGCGCTTCGGCCATCATCCCCGTCTTGATGTAAGCCTCTTCCCCCTTTTTATTACGGAGGGATCTGCTCTGGATATCGGCTTCGACCGCATAATAGCTGTACCCATCCTGCTGGCTTATTACCGCGTCCCCGCCGATGGAGCGCACCGTGCCCTCCAGCATGCCGTAGTCATTCGAGGGAAGGGCAATGAAGCTGTATTTGATCGTATCTCCCACATTGATGTTGGCCACGTCTGAATTGGATATCGCCAGCTTCATCATGAACTCGGAATCGTTCTCCGGCAGAATCGTCAGCAATTCCGTCCCCGTTTGCAGCAGATCCCCTGCATTGATGTCGGTAATGACGTTCACGGTTCCATCGATCGGAGCGGTAATTACATAATCCCTTAACGCGAAGTCCAGATTCTGCAGGCGCTCCTCCAGGCTCTTTACATGCTCCTGCTCGGATTCGATAGATTCGGCAAGTTGCAAATACAGAGCATCCACTTCCCCCTGCAATTTGTTCAACAACTGGTCATTCTCATTCATGGCCGTAATAAGCGCCATTTCAAAGCCGTTGGCATAATCGCTGGCCTGCAGCCGCACCTCCTCCAATTTTTGCTTGGCCCCGCTGTCATCCCCATCTTGCCGAACCGTCATTTTAAAAAGCTCGGACGCCGTTTCCTCCTGCAGCGCATACTGCTCCTTCTTGATCTGGTAGTCCTGGAATTTGTAATAGTATTCCGAAGCGGGTGGCAATAGATTTGTACCTGCAGCCACGGACTGCTTCAGCAGTTGCAGATGCTTTTGCTTCTCTTCAGCCTGCTCCAGCAATCCCATCAGCCGGGTCAATTCGACGTGAAATTTCTGCTTCGAAGAGTGGCCATCCAGCAAATTGCTAAGACGTTCGGACTGTTCGGCAGTATCAAGATTTCCAGACATCTTCCCGGCAAGGATTTGGCCTCTGAACTGCACCAGCTCCTCCAACTGAGCCTTCGCCTTCTGTACATCGAGCTCCACAGCCAGCTTGTCCGCTTCTATCTGATCCTTATGCAGCGTATACAATACATCTCCGGCCTTCACTTTCTGCCCCGGCATATAATGAACGCTCTCTACGTTGCCTGTGGCCTTGCTCTGGATGCGGCTTACTTTTTCGTTCGGACGCACTACGCCGCTCGCTTTGACTACGATGTCGATTTTGCTTATGGAGGCCCAAATCAGCCCGACAACTAGAATAAGTACCAGAAAACCGAGGAAGATCGAGATGAACGGGCTCGTCCGGGCTTCCATGATCTCCCGGCTATCGGTGATTTCTCCCATATCCCTAATGACTGCTCTCATATTCGTCCTACCTACTTCCCTGATGTTGTGCTCACGATAGGATCACTCTATGGCAACTAGTTGTTGGCTGTCTCCAGCATGCCTTGTCCCTGCAGGTTCTGTTCGTTCATCCCTTCCGGGATCTGATCCTTCCACAACTCGTAATATTTGCCCCGGCGGCCCATAAGCTCAGCATGCGTTCCAGCTTCGATAATTTCACCGTGATCCATGACAAAAATCCGGTTGCAGCGCATGATCGTGCTCAATCGGTGGGCGATGATGACCGTAGTGACATCCTGCAAATTATGTATGGTCTCCGAAATCGCCTTCTCCGTCGTCGAATCCAAATTACTCGTCGCTTCATCCATAATAAGGATGTCAGGCTGCTTCAGAATCGCTCTCGCAATAGCGAGACGCTGCTTCTGCCCTCCGGATAAATTGGATGCATCCTCCTCTAGCACCGTGTTGTATCTTAACGGCAACTCGTTAATAAAATCATGCGCCTTGGCTATCTTCGCGGCTTCCACGACCCGCTCCAATTCCGTTTCGTCATCGATGCCAAGGCAGAGATTATCGCGTATCGAACCACTGAAAAAAAACGTATCCTGCGTAATATAAGCAATCTTCTCGCGCAGCGTGTCTATGTCAATGTCCTTAATGTTATTGTCGTTAATGAGAATATCGCCCTTCTCCGGGGCATAGAATCGCATTAGCAGCTGAATCAGCGTCGTCTTGCCTGATCCGCTCTCCCCGACGAAAGCAATTTTCTCCCCGGGAGAGATAGTCAAATTCACGTTTTTCAGGACAAGCTGCCTAGTGCCATACCGGAAGTCCAGATTCTGGAGCTTCATCTGCCCTTTCAGCGATACCGGACTGATCTTCCGGTCTTCGTCCTCCTCCTTCTCCGGCGTAAGATCCAGAATCTCCCCGAGCCGGTCTGCGGCAACTACGGCAGTCTGTACCAGCGGCTGCAGGTTGATCAAATTCTGGATCGGCTCGAGGAAATAAGCGAGTAGCGCATTGAAGGTAATCAATTGGCCCATCGACAAATTTCCGCGGATAACCTGGTACGCTCCTGCCCATAAAATGACGATTCCCCCAGTTGCCTGTACTAACCCCTTTAATGACGCCTGCATATTATTGAAAAAGCCGAAGCGAAACACGCTCCGCAGCAAGACAACAAACTTCTTCTCCGTCTCAAAATTCGCTTTCTGCTCGGCGTTGTACGCCTTGACTGTCTCGATCCCATTGATCGACTCCACCAAATAGGAGTTCAGTTGGGCATTATCCTCCATCTGCTTGCGGTTCATCCGCTCGAACGGCTTATGGAACGCCCATACGAGTACAAGATACAGGGGGATCATCGTTGAGGTAACCCCGAACAGAAACGGGCTCTGGGAATATAAAATGAACCCGCCGATCAGCGCCATGATGACGTCGATCATGATCGTTAATGTCGCCCCCGATATCGCGTCCCTCACTTTGGAGGCGTCCATCAGTCTAGATATGATTTCTCCCGTCTTGCGGGTGCCGAAGAAATTCATCGGCAGCTTAAGCACATGCTGGTAATAACCGAGGATTAAGGAAATGTCTAACTTTTGGCTTAAAAATAGCAGTAAATGATTGCGGAAAGCACTTAACAATATTTTGAATAGGGTTAAAGTAATAACGCCGATGGAGACCATGTGCAAGGTCTTGTCCAAACCGTGAGGTAAAATTTCATCCAACAGAAATTTAAAGTAGAATGCACCGAGAATTCCTAGTACTGTATAGAGAATAGAAGCCATAAACAGGCTGAAGATAAGCTTGCGTTGAGGAATTAACAGACTGAAAAACCGGGGAAATAAACCTTTTGTTTCATCCCCCTTTTGAAAGGTAGGCGCCGGAACCATCAGAATAAGCACGCCTGTCCAAATCTTGAAAAATTCCTCGGGCGTATACTTCACGATTCCTTTTGCCGGATCGGCAATGATAAGTTCCTTTTTCGTAACTTTATGTATGACTACGTAGTGGAGTAACGTTTGATCAATAATGACGTGAGCGATGGCCGGCAAGGGAAACGGTTCAAATATGGATTCCTGTCCTGCCTTCACCCCCTTGGCTGTAAACCCAAGGCTCTCTGCGGCTTTAATAACTCCGTAGACGTTCGTGCCCTTCTTGTCCGTTCCAGCTACCTCCCGTATTCGGGATATCGGAATCTTTAGCCCATACTGCTTAGAAATCGTAGCCAGACAAGCCGCACCGCAGTCTTTGATATCGAATTGCTTAATGCAGTGGTATTTGCCCGAAAATATCATTTCAAATCGTCCCATCCGCAATTTAGTTGTGTGCATGCTTAAGGTCAACTGCCTAAATTATACCATTTCTGGTCTATGACATGTAAATATCCCTTTAGGGACATTTCGGAGCCTATATATCTCCTTGGCGCTAAATTTAAGGATAAAATTTGATAATGAATTCTCCTTTGTCTCTGACATTGGCTTTTTTGTAGACATTTTTCAGCGTGTTCTTCACGGTTCCGGGAGCGATATACAGCATTTTGGCGATTTGCCCCACCGAATGGTTATGCATCCAGAGGTAGCCAATCTCCTTCTCCCGCTTGGTCAGCCCGCATTGATCGAACGCATGGTAGATCGCTTGCTTCCTTAGCTCGGGGTCCGGCCACCTTCCTTTGACGCGGTCTATCAATTGCTGCAGCAGCGGAATGACGTATGTAATATCTTCGTTGACGGATAAAGACATATCCAGATATCCTTTGATTTCACCATTAATATGGATAGGAGCGCAGATACATGACCAGCCCGCAAACAGCTTCAGATGATGCTCTTCCCCGCGGATAACGGCAATGCGGCTCGTTTCCATCGTAACGGATAGCGCATTGATCCCCGCATGCTTTATATCAAACAAGCTGCCTACCCTGACATTGTGCTCCTTCAGCGAAGCGATCACATGCTCGGGACCGCTCAAGCTGAGCGTCACGCCTTCCGTATCCGTCAAAATAAATATAAACGGTCGGATCAGAAACCGGTGAAGCGCTTTCAACTCTTCTTCAACCACGGAGATCAATTCTTTGTGGGCATCCAATCTTTGAATTATTTCTTCTTCTGAAATACACTTCAATTGATCCATGTAAACATGATGCCCGCTAAGCGCAAAAGAGCAGTTCCACTGCTGAATCGTTCTCTGGTTCATGTCCTTCAAATAGACCCAATGCCCGTCCGGTAACGCTGTCTGATAACTAAAGACACTTTTCAAAATATCTCTCCTTTCCTATTTTAAAAATATTTTACCATAATATATTTAAAAAATAACCTTTTAACTATATTGGAAATTTAAGTTTTATAAATATTTAGTCTATAAAGGATTTCTAATAAGCATAACCCAATGAAAAAAACGCCTCGCGGCGTTTTTTGCTAGCTGGATTTAAAAAAGCGGCTAACTTCCGATGGGATGTGCCATGACGCCCATCAAGGCCAGCTCCGGCTGCGACGTATCGAGCCGGCTGTATTGAATGATGACAGGAACATCGCTTTCCACCGTCAGCGCATAAGGCACTCCGGGGGGGATTCTCTCCCCGCCGCTCTCCAATGAAGAAGTACGGATATGCTTCGTGCGCCGGCCTTCGACGGTCGCCTCGATGCCCTCCAGCGGCTCGCGATCCTCATAATAGATCGTAATGCCCAGCCTCGCAGGCGTCTCCCCGCAATTCAGCACGCAAATGCTTTCGTGGCTGACCAGCTCTCCCCGGCTGTCCGGCGGAATATAACCGTCGGGAATGACCCAGAAATGGTGCCCTTTTGCTTGAACTCCCATAATGACGACTCTCCCTTCCTGTTAACTGTACGGATCTTCCTTGGAGCGCAGCAGCTGAGCCAAAAATGCCAGCGTTAGCCCTTGTCCCCAACCCTGAATGCGCTTGTAAGGCACTTCCTTGTATCCCTCTACGTCGTTCATCACCGCCGTACCGGCCGAAACGTCCGTCACCGTGCCGTCGTCCTTGATCCGGGACAGAATGCCGTCGATCGATTTTTGCGTATATTTATTGTACAATCTGCCCCGCATCAGCAGCGCCGTGGCGATTCCTGCCGATCCGGACGTCTCCAGGTAGGAGGTATCGTCATCCAGCACCGTATGCCACAACCCTTCGGGCGATTGCAGCCTGACGAGCGCGCTTAGCTGGTCCCGCAAAGAGCCGTCGATAATCATGTAAGAAGGATGCTGAACCTCGACGTACTTCAGCGCCTTGGACATCGTCAGCGCCGCCCAGCTGTTGCCGCGTGCCCAATATATGCCGGACATATGGTTCTGGTTCAAGTGATCCCAGCCATGATAGTAAAGATTCGTGTCCGGGTCCTGCAGAAACTCTTCATGGCCGTGATACTGCTTCAGGCCGTCCGCGAAATATTCCTTGTTCCCGAGCAGGTGCCCGATGCGCAGCAGGAAATAGCCTGCCATAAACATCGTATCCACCCAGGCCTGCTGGGGAAATACATCATTTACTGAATTAACGGTATGCTGAAAAATGCCGTCCGCGAACCTTTCGGCTTTATTTTTCAAAAATTCCGCCATTTCCACAGCCGTGTTCAAATACTTCTCGTCCTGGTAGACCTGATAGAGCGTCAGCAGGCAGTGGCCGATGGATACGCCGTTTACGGATAGTTTCGGCAGGCCGTCCTCCATATGCTCGTCAACCCAAGCCTTCAGCTTGGTCAAATATTGCTCATTCCCCGTCGCCTCGTACGCTTCGCATACGCCGTAATAAGCTACGCCGCCCGGCCAGTCCCAGTTGAAATCCATATTAAACGTGCGTTCGACGACCCGATCGATCGTCTGCTTCACCTTCTCCTCGTCATAAACCAATGCTGGCATGTCTAGCTCTCCTTCCCAAAATGGCTCTGTAGTCATTTGTTCCTCCCAAACGTTACCTGAGATACATTAACAAAGGCTGCAGCTGCAAATCGCGAATTCCGTCAGCTATTAACCGGGCGACCGCTTCTCCCCCCTGCTCCTGAAAATGCGTGTTATCCTGCACCCCGGCAGGGAAATTCATGTATTCGCCCGGATACACCCACATAAATAAATCCTTGCTGCCCTCCGGTCCGGCCTTCTCGAATAACAGCTTGCTTCGGGCGGCAAGATCGATGAGCAGCGTGTCCGTCTCTTCCGCCAACTCCTGCATCGCCGTGATATAATCTCCATGCGTATCGGAGAGTGTTCCGTCCGGGTTGAAATACCGGCGATGCACCGGCGTCACCAGCACCGGGTGAGCCTGCTTCTCCCGAGCGGCTTCGATATAGTGCAGCAGATGCTGCTTATACGTCGTAAACGGCTCCGTTCCCCGGGGATCGGGCTTCTCGTCGTTATGGCCGAACTGGAGCATCAGAAAATCGCCAGGTTTGATCAACTGCAGAATCGCCTCCAGGCGCCCCTCCTCGATAAAGCTCCGCGAGCTGCGCCCGGACTGAGCATGATTATCCACGCAGACATCGTGCTTGAACAAGGCGGGCAAGAGCTGCCCCCACCCTGCGTATGGATAGCCGTCCTCCCCCTGATCCGTCACCGTGGAATCGCCTACAAGGAATAGGGTCAGCGTACTTGGCGCGGGCTGAAGCTCCAGCATGTTCAGGCGTGGCGCCTGCCCTGACACATGCAGCCGGAAGCGGCCGCCCCGCACAGGAACGGCGAACTTCTCCTCGATGAACTGTCCGGCCGCCGCGCTGATCGGCGGCAGCACCCGCTTGCTGCCAGCGACCTTCAGCATGGTATGCGTTTCCGCCAAAGCGTCTCCTGCCAGAATGCTCACCAGATATACGCCGTCCGGCACATTTGCCGCAAACGTAGCTCCCATCGGAATGCAGAAGCGGTGATACAGCGCTGCTCTTGCATCGCCGGGTACGGCAGCGGCCGCCGCCGATCTATCCCGGGCATACACCCGGCCTGTGTCCTCGAATCCGTATCCAGCCGCAGGGCTATACACACTTTCTGCGGTCACGCCAGTAAAACCGTCCGCCGGCTGCCCCGCCCCGAAGTCGAATTTCCATGACGTCTTCTCCATTTCCATACGATCCCCCCCTTCACGATTTTCGCCTATTGCTAACCGTCAGCGTCTCCTATCCTTTTAACCCGCTGCTGC
This sequence comes from Paenibacillus sp. YSY-4.3, assembly GCF_054767475.1. NCBI lineage: Bacteria > Bacillati > Bacillota > Bacilli > Caryophanales > Paenibacillaceae > Paenibacillus > Paenibacillus sp. YSY-4.3. Next base: position 130,547 of record NZ_BAABMC010000008.1, read on the forward strand.
TAATTCCTTCTACAATTTGTTTCTGGAATATAAAAAATACAACGACGACCGGAATCAGGCTGACGATGGACATCGCGAACATCGCTCCCCAGTTGGACCCTGACTCGCTGTCCAGGAACATCTTCAGCCCCATCGACACGGTATATTTCTGCGGCGAATTCAAATACAGCACCGGGCCGATCAGATCCTCCCACCGCCAATAGAAGGAGAAAATCGCCGCCGTGGCAAGCGCCGGTTTAATGAGCGGCAGAATGATACGGTAAAAGAGCCGGAACTTATCGCAGCCGTCGATCGTCGCCGCCTCATCGAGCTCGATCGGAATCGAGCGGATGAATTGAATCATCAGAAAGATGAAGAACGGCGCTCCGAAGTAATTCGGGATGACAATCGGCTTCATACTGTTCAGCCATCCGAGCTTCGAGAAAATAATGTATTGAGGGACGAGCACTACGTCATGGGGCAGCATCAGTGTCACCATCATCAGCGCAAACCATAGATTGCGCCCTTTGAAATCAAGCCGGCCGAAGCCGAAGGCGATCAGCGCCGAGGAAATGACGACGCCGATAGTAGCCAGCACGACAATGATAAGCGAATTGACAATAAACTGGGCGAAGGGCTGCCCTCCAACGCCGGCCCAGCCTGCTGCATAGTTCCCAAAATTCCAAGACTGCGGAATCAGTTGTGAGGCCGTGGCGAAGATCGTCCGGCTCTCCTTGAAGGAGCTCATGAACAGCCAGATGATCGGGTACAGCATGAGAATGGCAATTACCCCGACAAAAAGATGATAGACCGGCCATTTCCATTTGCCTGCAACCATGATTAACGGCCTCCTTTCGACTCATAGAACACCCATAATTTCGATGTCTTGAACAGAATCGCCGTCATGATGCTGACCATGATGAGCATGACCCAAGCCATCGCCGCGGCGTAGCCCATATTGTTGAACATGAAGGCCTGCCGGAATAAATACAGGGAGTACAGCAGGGTTCCGTCCATCGGCGTTCCTTCCCCTTTGGAAATAATGTAAGCCGGTACGAAGGTCATAAATGCGCTGATCGTCTGCATGATCAGGTTGAACAGGATGATCGGGCTCAGCAGAGGCAGCGTGATCTTGAAAAATTTGCGCGGAGCGGTTGCTCCGTCAATGCCTGCTGCCTCGTACATCTCCGGAGAGATGTTCTTCAGCCCGGCCAGGAAGATCAGCATAGACGATCCGAATTGCCATACCGACAATGCAATCAGCGTTCCAAGTGCAGCATTGGGGTCGCCGTACCAAGCGACGGGCGGAATACCGAGAAATATGAGCAGGCTGTTTACGATGCCCTGTTCGTTAAAAATGTTGCGCCACATAATCGATACAGCGACGCTTCCGCCGATGATCGATGGCAAATAATACACGGTTCGATAGAAACCAACCATGCGCGACTTCGTGTTGAGCAGCATGGCCACGAACAAGGCGAACATCAGCCGCAGCGGCACGCCGGCAAATACATATATAAAAGTAACTCTGACCGAGTTCCAATATTTCTGATCCTGGGTAAACATTTTTTTGAAATTGAAGGACCCGATCCACTGCGGATCGTTGAATAAATTGTAATTGGTGAACGACAAATATAATGAGATCAAAATCGGAATAAACGTAAAGACCAAGAACCCGATTACAAACGGACTGATAAAAGCATATCCGGTCAAATTGGCTCTGAGTGACTGTTTCCGCAAGGCACCTGCACCTCCTGGCAGTATCGTGAACATGAAATCCACCTGAGCAGCGGCAGTAAACGGGCACTCGCTCCAAAAGCGTATTTACCGCCGTGCTCAAGTGGTCAAGGACAGCCTAAGCCTACTTGTTATTAGCTAGGATGCCGTTCGCTTCCTGCCGGAACGTAGCTGCCGCTTTCTCTGGAGTCATCTGGCCGTAGTTGATTTGCTCCACCAGGTCGGCAAGGGAGGCGATTACCTGCGGCGATCCTACTGGCGGCGCCGGGCTCATCGGCGAGCTCTTCTCTTCCATGGCCGCAACGAAGTCGAAGATCTGCTTCTCCGGCTCCGACAATTCGGAGACGATCGCCTCTTTGATCGAAGCCGAGATCGGAACTCCGCGCTCGCCCTTGATCATTTTGTTGGCTTCCACGTCATTAATCCAGAAGTCGATGAACTTAGCCGCTTCTTCCTTGTTCTTGGAGTGGGAAGTAATCGACCAGAACATGCTCGGCTGCATGTACAGGCCTTTCTCCATATTCGGTCCCATCATAGGCGCCAGCTCCATCGGCCGGTTGACCGCTGCCTGAAGTGCGACGTACTGGTTGGACCATTGCCACACGCCTACGCCTGTTCCTTTAACCATATCCGATTCTTCCAAAATGCCTTTCGTTTGCGTCAGCTTCTCTTGGGAAGGCACAGCTCCCTCTTTGATCAAACTGGCCAGACGCCCGAAAAATTCGGTGAATAAGGCATCGTCCTCATAGCCGAGCGCCGTACCTTCTTTGTTATACAGCGAATATCCATGGGTACGGAGGAAGTAGTGGAAGAAAATATCCGGCGCCATGGAGCCGTCCATGACATAACCCGCGTCCCTAACCTTCATGGCGATTTCCTCATACTGATCCCAGGTCCAATTTTCCGGAATGCCGTCGAAGCCGGCCTTCTTCAACAGTTCGGGGTCGTATTGGAATCCAAGTACGTTGACTCCGGTCGGTACTCCGTACTGGACGTCATTGATTTTTCCCGTGGAAATAACATTTTCATTTACGTCATCGATTTTGATTTGAGTCCCCATGAATGGCGTCAAATCCTCTAACTGGCCGTTCTTGGCATATTGTACGATGTAAGAGATGTCCATCTGCACGATGTCCGGCAGCTGGTTCGCGGCCGCCTGGGGTGCAAGCTTCTTCCAATAGTCGTCAAACGCTGCGTACTCGACGTCGATTTTGACATTGGGGTTCAGCTCTTGATACTTATCGACGATCCGCTGGGTATATTCATGGCGCTTATCGCCTCCCCACCAGGCAATTCTCAGCGTCGTTTTATCTTTTTTGCCCTGGCTCTCCTGCGCGGGCTTGTCATTGCCCCCTCCGTTACTCGCACCTCCCGTGCTGCCTCCGCCGCTACAGGCAGGCAAAATGAACAGCAGGGCAACCAACATCCATAAAGCGGTTTTCTTCCTCACAAACATGCTCCCCTTTCGTCGAACGCTAGTTTGTTAACGCTTACAAGTATCATTTTCGCCCCTAAGGGGGGTGTAAGGAAACTCACTCATCCGACTTAAAGGTATAAAAATCAGAGGTGCTTCACTCAGGCCTTGCCATCTTCCAGCGATTTGCGGTATTCCGTCGGCGTCATGCCCATCCATTTTTTGAACGCCTGGCTGAAGTATTTGGAGTTGCCCCCGAAGCCGTACGAATCAGCAAGCTCGAACACCTTCACATCACCACTGCGGCGGATTTGCCCCGCTGCCTTCTCGATCCGCAGACGGCTCAAATAATAGGAGAAGTTGTCTCCTGTCACCTGCTTGAACACTTTGCCAAGGTAATCGGGATTCATGTACAGCATCTCGTGCGCCACCCCGTTCAGGGTCAGCTCGGCATCCATGTAATGCTGCTCAATGATCGAGAGCATTCTTTCGACGATGGAGGAGCGGCGGCTGATGCTGTTCCTGTAGTAGCCGGAGGTGACGTGGATGGCCGCTTCCTTGACGAACGCCTTCAGACTGGACAAGGTATCGAGCCTGACGATCTCGGCCATTTGCGCCGTGAACCGCTGACGATCCTCCGGGGAGCATAGACGGATTAGCATAGCGTACAGCTCCAGCACGTAGGAGCGAGTGACGCCGATTTCCAGGCACAGCTCCGCCAGCCGGCAGAACAGCCGCTCCAGTTCGTGCTCGACCTCGTCGCTGAGCCCCGATTTGATCAGCAGGGCCATCCGCTCCTCGTCCAGCTCAACATCCCCGCTTCCCCGGTCGTCTGCTGGCAGATCGCTCTGCGTGATGAGGCTCCCCTCACCGACGTAAAAGCGGTGATTCATACACTCTAGCGCCTCGCGGTACAGTTTGCGTGCCGCTTCCATCGGTCCGGCTTCGCTGAGCGCCACGGTCAGCTCGACGCTATAGAAGCCAAGGAACGTTCGCTTCACTTCCTCGATGCTCCGCAGCAGTTGGGCCGGCTCCGGCGCCTCGCGCACGGCCATAAGCAGCCTTCCGTTGAGCGTTGCTCCCAGCAGGACACCCGTCAGCAAGTCCTCGGCGATATTTTTCAAGGCAAATAAATGCTCGTATTCATGGGAGTCTTCCAGCTGGAACAAGAGCAAGCGAACCGGCTGCTCCACGGATTCAAGACCGAACAGCTCGCGGTAGTATTCCAGATCACTGCGCCCGTACGTCTTATTGGATACGAGCTCGCGCAAAAATTGCTCCTTCACATGGGGCAGCACCTTGTTCAGCCCGTCCTTCATCCTCGCGACGAACCTCTCCCGCTCGCGCTTTTCCTCCTGCTCGGCCACAAGCTCAGCCAACGCTTCATAGATCTGCGCCTCGTTACAGGGCTTCAACAGGTAATGCTTCACGCCAAACTGCATGGCACTGCGCGCATATTCGAAATCCTTGTATCCCGTAAGCATAATGAACCGGATATCCGGATACGCCTGCAGCGTCTTCTCCACCAGCCCCAGCCCGTTCAGCCCGGGCATGGATATATCGCTGATCACGAAGTCCGGCTGCTCTTTGACAATCAGCTCATAGGCCTCGATCCCGTTGCGTGCAGTGCCGATCAGCTTGGTTCCCGCACTGTTCCAGTCTACGACCTGCTGAATACCCTCCAATATCATCCGCTCGTCGTCTACGAGCAGCACCTTATACATCCTCGTCCTCTCCTTGTCTATATGGAATGCGGATATGAATCGCCGTCCTGATGTTCGGCTCGCTATCGATGCGGATACCCCATTCGGAGCCGAAGGTCAGCTTGATGCGTTCTTCGATGTTGGACAGCCCGATGCCTTTGCCCCGCGTCTGCACCCGCCCGCCTCTGAGCTCTGTCAGAAATTCCGGCGTCATCCCCGGGCCGTCGTCCTCCACCCGGATATCCAGTCCTCCGCCTCGTTCGGCCGACTCCTTGACGATGATGCGGATATGGCAAGTTTCGATTCTCGGCTCCAGGGCATAATGAATGGCATTCTCGAGCAGGGGCTGAAGCGTCATTTTCGGGATCAAGGCATCCAGGTATTCATCAGGCACCTCCAGTTGGAAATCCAGCCGTTCCTCGAAACGGATACGCTGGATCGTCACATAGCTGCGTACGATATCCAGCTCCGATTTCAAGGTGATCAGACTTGTTCCGTCACTCAGCGAGCTGCGCAGCAGGAAGCCGAGCGCCTCTACCATTTGCGAAATTTGCGTCTGGCGGTTCACTTTGGCCAGCCAATTGATCGAATCCAGCGTGTTATACAGAAAATGCGGATTGATTTGCGCCTGAAGCGCTTTTAATTCACTTTCGCGAATGACCAGCTGCTTGGCATAATTTTGATTGATAAGTTCGCGGATGCGCTGAATCATCATTTTAAACGTACGCTGCAAATGCTCGACCTCGGTCTGCGACGTTCTTGGCACCTCTCCCAGCGACTGTTCCTCCAGGTTGTCGAGATCGCCCTTCTCGATTTTGCGCATTTTCTTGATCAACTGCTCGATCGGCCGGGTGATGCTGCGTGACAATTTGACTCCAAGCGCAATGCCGATCAGCAAAATCAAGATAAAGATGATGGTGACAAGGTCTTTGACGAATGAAATCGTGCGGAACATGCTGTCATACGGGGTCATATTCAAATAAGTCCAGCCTAAATCAGACGATCTTACCCGCGTAAAAAAATATTTGCTCCCTCCTACGGTCGTTAACCCGTAAGATTCGGAGTGCACCAGTTCAGCGGCAATCTCCTCCTCCGGGATAAGGGGATTATCGGGATAGATGATTTTACTTCCGTCGGTAATGATGAGATGACTGTCATCCCCGCCGCTTTGGACGTAATCCTCCATGATCCGCTCTTTGCGGAAACGGATAATAAGCGTGCCCAGGTCGTCCCGCGGAAAGGTCGTCCCATTGAACGACTTGATTTGCCGTACGGCGTACAGCGACCGGTCGCTGCCGACGAACCATACGTTCGATCCGTCTGCGTCTTCGGCAATCGAAATAAGCTCGGTCTGCAGGTCCTGCGCCAGCCCTGCACGGTTGCCTCCGATCAGAATATGCCGCTCCGGATCGATGACCATGATCGAGTAGACGAACTTCTCGGAGCCAGCGATCGCGGTGAGACGATCCATTATTTTTTTGCGCTGAATGGCTTTCTGGTAAGACGTGGCGCTGTCTACCTTCAGACGGGACAAGCTGTACTGCAGCTGTTCATCGGAGAATACCCGGAACGATAGACCCTCCTGCTCCCTTAGCTGATTCTCGATCCCCAGCGCCGAGCTGTTCAGCACCTGAGACGTTCGCTCGTACATTTGCCGGTCATATAGATCGGTCACATACTTTAGCGCGATCCAATACAATGAGAAGCTGACGATCATCAGCAGCGTAATTAATATCAGCATTTTGTGATAGATGCCGGCTTCCCTCATTAGTCCGCGAATTTTCCCTATCAAGATGGCCACCCCGTTTATAGGTCGATTCATGGCAAGCGCTTTCATAGACTGTTATCGATATTTTACATAATTAATGAGCATGCGGATACCCATCGTAATATCTATTTCATGCTATGAATAACAAATTTTGCTCCATGCTGCAAAACAAACGGGGTTACCCTCCTCATCCTAAGCGATGTTTCGGATACCCCGTTTTACAATGTTTATTCGTTTGCGATTTGCGCTGCGGCCGATTTCATTTGCTCAATCCAACGTTGTCGTGCCTCTGGCGGGATGGACCGATTGTCTTTCTTCAAGTAGCGGATCATGTAAAATCCGTCCGGTGCGGCCATGCTCAGCACGAGCTCATGCCGAAAGCGGGAATCTGTCGTAAACTGTGCCTCAAGGATGGAGTAATCTGCTCCAAGCGCGAGCATTTCTCCGAGCTCCAAAATTTCCTGCTCCAAATATCCCTCGGTATGCTCCTTGATCGAATTCGCGTCCATTTTCTCGAAATAATCGACAGTGAACTGCTCCGACGTTTTGTAGCGGTACCTCTCTGCCTCCGGGTAATAACCAATCATTTCGCTATCGTTATAGAGCAAATAAGTAGACGCCTGTAAGCCGTCTAAATCGAACTCGTTAATGAAGCGCCGCATCCTCTCGAAAAATTGTGCCCCTGCTGGAACAACCGCCTGCTCTCCCGGCAATATTTCTCCGTCCTTATCCAAATGCAAGACGCTGTATGGAGAGTATTTCGTAATGTAGACAGACTTCTCCTCCGCAGCTATTTGCACGTAGTAACTGGTAATATTGCTAAGCGTCTCGCCGTTCTCATCCGCTTCATTGACATAAGTGTAAATATGCTTGCGCGTATAAGTAAATGTGGCTTCTTCCCCGGTCAGCGTAAGGATTTCTACGTTCAAGATTTCGGATTGGATGTTGTAAATCTGAAAGTTCATCATCAGTTGAAAATGATTAAGAAACGATATTTGCCGCTTGTCCGGATGGAACATTCCAGTGAGCTTGTCTATATTTTTTGCTGTGTAGACTTGCTCTAGCGTCTGTACGATGTCCTGCACCTTTTGTTCCGTCATCTTGGCTTTCTTGCCGAAAAAAAACATGCCTTCACCTTCCGTCATTCGAATCATTAGTAATATCGGAAGTTCAAACGTTATTGTTTAGTTGGCGTTCTGCGCCGCACAAAGAATCCATTGCTGTGAATGCTGCTGCAGCTGCAGGGAGTTACATTTTGGGAAGTATTCGGCGAAGTTACAATTCGAGTAGTAGCAGTTAGTTGAATCTCATGAACGTTACATTGGAGAAGTGGAACCTGGTGAAGTCGAAGACTGTCATAGAACAACGGGGCGCTCAAAGCTAACGGTCAGAGAATCCGCTATTTCCTCATTCCTCCCCGATTTTGAATTCTATCGGACACAGAGGACGCTATTTGCCCTTGCTAGCCCCATTTTCGCTCTAAATTTGCTGAGTAGCGGAACCACGGTCCATTAGCTCGCCAATTTTGCGTTTTTACTGCAAATAGCGGAACCATTGTCCGTTAACGATAAATGAGAGCGTCTTGGCGACTTGCCTCTAACCCCCCACCCAACCCCCATTGTGAGCACAAAAAAAACAAGACCATCCCCGATCAATTCATTTTGATCTTTGGGGACAGCCTTGTTTCAAAGCACGCAAATGATGCATATCCGCAACTATATGATGACTGGTCTAGTACTTAAGATGATACTAGCCTAGCAGCTAAATCATGCCTAGTCTATTACAATTACGCGTGTTGCAGAGCCAGTTTGGAAGCAGCTTCAGCTACGCGGCGCAAGCCATCTTCGATGATCTCATTGGCTTTTGCTGGCATCGCGTTATGTCCTTCGATGACAACTTCATCGATGATTTGCATGCCGAACACGCCGCCGAATACGCTGCGCATATAGTTAACAGCCATTTCCATTGGTGCAGTTTCCGGCGTAGAATAGATGCCGCCGCGCGCGCTCAGGAAGATTGCCTTCTTATCCGTCATCAACGAAACCAGTTGGCCTTCCTCGTTATATTTAAATGCAAATCCCGCAGCATAAACGTAATCGATGAAGGTTTGCAATTTCGCCGGGATCGTCAGGTTCCACAGCGGGAACGCAAATACAACGACGTCTGCAGCGCTTAATGCGTCCATAGCTTTTTGTTTAGCTGCCAAGAGACGGCTCTCAACATCCGTCAATTCGCCGCCGTTTTGCATTTTGCCGAAGGCGTTGAACAGATCCTGGCCGAAGTAAGGCATATCCTCTTCGAATACGTCATACGTAGTTACGTTCAGGTTCTCCTGGCCTTTAACGGCCTCCATAAACGCTTCATACATTCTACTGGACACGCCCTCGGAAGCAGGACGGTTGTTGGCTTTAACGACTAGTACATTCATGTAAAATTCCTCCACTTTTCTCTCTACATATTTAGATGCGATAGATATCACACTCTATTTTACCAGATGTTTATTGCAGATGTCATTTATCATCTATTGCTTATACAACACCTGTTGCATAAAATTAATTGTAAGAGTAATAACTTTGCCGCTCAACCAATAGTTTAGGGCTTTTATCGTTTATACGACAAATGCAATGAAATGTAGAAAAAGTGAGAAATGGGGCATTTCCTATGACCGAAGCAAAAATAGACCCGCGCATCGTTCGTACCCGCAAATTAATTATGGATGCTTTCGTGCAGCTATCAACATATAAAGAGTTTAAAGATATCACCATTAAGGATATTACCGCCGAGGCGACCGTCAATCGGGCTACTTTTTATTATCACTTCACGGATAAATATGATTTATTGGAAAAAGTGTTAACCGAAGACTTGATGACCAAAGTCATCAGCGAAATCTCCGGGCATGACGAGCTCAATGAGACTACGGCGATCAATATCTTCCTGTCCCTCACCCAATTTCGAAAATCGCTGCAATCGCAGTGCCGCAGAAGCTTCGAGGCGTTTACTACTACCATTGAAGCGATTATCAAAAAGGAACTAGAGAACCTGTTCTATAAAATGCTGCTGCAGCAATATGCCAAAGAACGCGACGAATCGCTCCGCATTTCCGCCGTCATGCTGAGCTGGGGGATTTATGGCGCTTCGATCGATTGGCAGAATAACAGCCAGGTCTCTGCAGAGGAATATATTAAATTAGCGATCCCTTACATCATCCACGGTATGGAATTTCCACTAGCCATACAATATTGACAAGATCGCCGAAACCAACGCTATTTGGTTCTTGGCTTCGGATGAAGCATCCTACATTACGGGCGGCGAGCTCGTGATCGACGGCGGATACTCCGCGCGGTAATTGCAGCTCTAAAGCATCCATTAAGAACCGAGCCCACGCAGGAACTTGTCCTAAGCGGTGCCCGGCTTTTTTTGTTAATCAATCATCCAGCTCCACGCTTTGGATATTTCCGTCCGCATCGACGGCCCACTCGATTTCAACGCCTTTGTTCAGTCCAAGGTTGTCATCGTCCTCAATCGTCAAATTGTCCGGAATGGTAATCGTCTGCTGACCGCCATGATCCAGCTGCACGGTAACCACCCTGCCGCTGGCCCCCAGGATCGTGCCTTCGTATTCCAGGTTCAGCAGCACCAGCCCGCCGCTGGCATCCGTAATCGTCACGCGTTTGCCTCCATCGGTAAGCAGCTCGATTTTTTTATGATAATTATTATTAAGTGTAATATCTTTGATTACTCTCTGAACCTTTACCCCGGAAGGAAGACCCTCCGTCTCCGATACGGCTGCCGCGTTCTTTTGCTGGTTAGGCTGCCCTCCTGTGTTATTCGGGTTCGTTACTGCAGTTCCGTTTGCAGGCCCAGGCGTGGTTCCCTGGACTCCAGTTTGCGTGTTACCCGCACATCCTGATAGTAAAATGCACGTACTTATAACAAGAGGCAGCGTAGCGGTCTTAAGCCCGCGCCCCATATTTACTTTATAAATTGTCATCGTGTACCTCCAGTTGTTTGACTTATACATCTATTTTGATCATAATGCCTGTCTTCCATTCCGGGATAAGGAATAGAGAGTATCCTCTGATAACTCCCCATTGGATTTCCTTAAATTTCTATTATAACAAATCAATTAATAAAAATTCGAGTTTTTTAGACAAATTTCGACTTTTTTCCTGGTTATACCTGGTCAACTCTGTCGTGAATTTATACAATGGCATAGGACTAAATGCTCGAAATTGAAACCAGGGAATTAATTATGAATTAACCAATCCGTAGAATGATTTCTACGGGATTTGGTTGTTTTTTTATTATTTCCTTTTTGAGCAGTTTTTCCCTGTGAATTGAAATAAAAGGAGGTTTTTTTACCGACCAGGCCTGCTGAACACTTCTATTTCGGGGGACACCCTGTACAGATTTACTACATCATACTAAGGTGGTACACACATCATGAAATTCACTATACGAAAAAAATTATTTGGCGGCTTTTCGGCCGTTTTATTGATTTTGAGCATAATGATTGGAATCAGTTACTCGCAAATTAGTTTGGTTGATGAGACCTACAGTATTTTGCTCGGAGATCGCGCGAAGAAGGCCGTGAACATCACGGACTTACAGGCGGCAGCCAAGCAAGAGATAGCTAGCATGCAAACTTATTTAATCGTTGGTGATGAGGCAGCTTTTAATGAGTTCACCAACGCCCGAAATGAATATGAATTAAAATTCAATGCTTTGATGGACAGTTTCTCTCTGCCAGAGGCTATTCAAATGCTGGAGGAGATTCAGCAAGTAGAGAATCAATACAAACAGTTTGCCGATCGCCTATTCGAACTCAAAAAACAAAATGATTATATTGAATATCGAGATTTGCTATCAACACAAGGACGTGAGATCACCAAGCAATTCGACGATAAGATCGCCGTATTGTCCCAATTCCAAAATGATCTGCTGGATAACGGAAATGCATCCGCTTCCAAAAAAACAGCCTCGATAAAAATGTGGGTCATTATTCTTGGAATTATTGCCGTTTTGCTAGGCATCGGGACTGCCCTCTTCATAAGCGATCTTATTTCCAAGCCCGTATTGTCCGTAACCCGTGCCGCTAAGAGGATGGCGGCAGGTGATCTTACCGTAGATGAAATAAAAGTGAAAAACAAAGATGAAATCGGCGAACTGGCCAGCTCCTTCAACGAAATGCTGAACAGCCTCCGCACGATCATCCGCCAAATCGGTTCTACGTCTGAGCAAGTAGCCGCTTCATCCGAGGAATTAACGGCTAGCGCTGAGCAGACCACAGAGGCAACAAACCAAATTGCCGCGTCGATTCAAGAGGTCGCCCATGGAGCTGAAACGCAAGGGCAAGGCGCCGATGAGAGTTCTAGAGCCATGCAAGAAGTGACCATCGGCATTCAGCAAGTAGCCGAGACGGCTTCCAGTGTGTCTGATGCCGCATTGGCAACGAATAAGGAAGCCAACGCCGGAAGCGAATCACTTCAGCAGGTCAGTCAGCAAATGAATGCCATCCATTCGTCCGTCAATGAATCGGCAGCCGCTATTCGGCAGTTAGGGGAACGATCCCAGGAGATCGGGGATATTATCGAAGTAATCACAGGTATCGCCAATCAGACGAATTTATTAGCTCTTAATGCCGCCATTGAAGCGGCTCGCGCGGGCGAAGACGGTAAAGGCTTTGCGGTAGTAGCGACTGAAATCAGAAAGCTGGCCGAGCAGTCTAGGGAGTCTGCAACTCAAATCGTCGAATTAATCACCTATATCCAAGAAGATACCGATCGTGCTGTCCGCGTGATGGAGAAAGGAACTCAAGAAGTAGCGGCAGGAGTGGGAGTCGTTCATGATGTAGAAGCTGGATTCCAAAAAATACTGCAATCCATCGAACACGTAACGGCACAAATTCAAGAGGTGTCCGCCGTATCCGAAGAAATGTCCGCAAGCCTAGAGCAAGTTAATGCCTCCGTAGAAGAGATGGCCCGGATCGCCCATGCTTCGATTTCCAATACCCAAAACGTAGCCGCGGCTTCGGAAGAGCAGCTGGCAACGATGGAGGAAATTTCGGCATCTGCATCGGCTCTATCCAAAATGGCAGAGAGTCTGCAACTATTGGTGAGCAACTTTAAGGTGAAGTAAACAAGAGGATCTTCTTTCCTGCATGAAAAAGGACGTGCCTTCGGCACGCCTTTTTTGTTGCGCGTTTCACTTTGAGTGCTATTGGTACTACTGAGTGCAAACTCCTCGTCCGATAAATAAATAAACAGGGAAAATCTTGGGCTCGAAATTCCACTAATTCGATAGGCTCCACTCAGAACCTACGAGATAAATCATTATTGTTGGAACCGCTGAGTATCCTTTTTGAGCTGGCTCCAGGTATAGCGAAGCAGCCAAGCATCCCAGTCCGTAATTATTGTTGAGTTCCCCGCCCACATAATGGTCGGCATTGGGAAGCCTCCCGGCGGACGATCCTTCGCTTCGTAGAAGTCCGGCATGCCGAACCCGTGGCCTATCTCATGCTCCGTAATATGAACTTCATTGTTGTTCACCGTACTTAAAATATAATCATCCGACATGCGCTGTCCCCAGTCTCCTCCAGCACCACCGCCAAAATTGGTCGTGGCCCATAAATACATGTCAAACCGCTTGTCCAATCCCCCCGGATAAACATAGTTCCGATCGTTGAAATGCTCAAATCGGGACAGTGCGCTTGGAGCGATGGGCAGTGCCGACGGAATGCGCGGATCGGTTTTGCTGAGCTCATCTACGATCGTTTGCGTATACACAATTTCATTTGGCTGCTTGTTCAAAATTTGTGCGGGATTAGCGACGGCCCAGCCCACAACCTTGACCGGAATATCACCGTAAGGCCATCCGTCATATCCCTTCAGATGCTTGGTCCAATTGTTCAACTGGCGGCCTAGCATCCTTTCGATATCCTGACGCTGTTGAAGCGTCAAATTCTTGGTCGACTGCCAGCGCACCACATAATTGATCGTTCCTTTGCCGGCAAAGATTTGGTCATAAATGAGATTTTTGCGACCTACAGAGTTCTCTTTCAGCATGCGGTTGTTATAGACCCATTCAATGGACGGCCGTAGTGCCGCAGGCATGTCGGACAATGAGGCAGCAGCGATGGACGCCTGGCTTACCGCATACGCCTGACTCTGAGGCGTCTTGGCCAGAGCAGTAGCTGTTCCAGCCAGGGAAACTGTTACAGCCGCAGAAAGAAAAGCCAACATCCATTTTCGCTGTATAGACATTTGGAATCTTCCTTTCTTTTTTTTATTTTCAAGAGATTTACTGATGCAAATCGCCTCCTCAAACTCTAGAATATATCAGCTGATAATTCTACATTTTACATATTTTCCAATATTTTGATAGGTACTATTTTACCCTTTTTGTGAATCTTTTCGTGATTTAATGAAATAAATACCTGAGCAGCAAAAAAATAATGCCCCCCACATGGTAGGCAAATGAAAGATCATAGCCTTGTGGAGAGCATTAAATCTAGTCGCTATTTACATGTTCCTTGCACGATATTAAGTCGCACTTGAGCGGCCCTCAGGAGACGGTGCACTCACTTTTTTACCTACCCTTAAAGATAAGCCAAAACAAATAAGCAGAACAATACATGCTAAAGTATACGGATAGTTGATATTTATATCGAACAAATATCCCGCCAGGATCGGTCCGGCAATATTGCCGAGACTGGTATAAGCTGAGTTAAGGCCGGCAACGTAACCTTGCCGATCCGCAGCCAGTTTCGACATTTGGGTACCAATAGCTGGACGCAAAATATCTATCGCCAGGAAGACGATGAAGGTAACGGCAAAAATCATCCAAAACTTATGCACAAAAAGCGTCATAAGAATGAAAATGCCCGCAAATAGAAGGCAAACCGAGATGACATTTTTCTCGCCAAACCGCTTTAAAATCCAGCTAAAGGCCGTAGCTTGAACCACGGCGCCGGCGATCGAGCCGAATGTAATGATAAAGGCAATATCTCCTGGCTCAAACCCGAATTTATGATCGACAAACAGTCCGAAGACCGTTTCAAAATTGGCTAGCCCAAAAGACATGACAAATACGATGATCAAGCTTAAGAAAAAAGGCTCCCGGTAGGAATGGAGCAATTGAGATATAAAGCTGCTCTCTTTGTCCGTTGAAGCGGATGAGCCGGACGAGTCGGGTGAGGCTTCTTTTAGAGATAGAGACTCCCGAAGGACAAATAAAGAAATAATGCCCGCTATAAGCCCCGCAGCTCCTGCAGCATAAAAGGGAACGCGGATACCGAACTCGGCGATGTAACCTCCGATTCCAGGCCCGATAATAAAACCTGTCGTAATGGCCGCGTTAATATAGCCCATCCCAGCAGCACGTTCGTCCTGCGTCGTAATGTCTGCGACGTAAGCCATAACGGCTGGCATGATCATCGCGGCGCTAACGCCGCCGAGCATCCTTGAGACAAACAATAGCACAGGATCGTTCGCTAACCCGAATAGTGCTTCGGAAAAAGCAAATACGATCATGCCGATAACAATCATCCGCTTTCTTCCGTAAGAGTCGGCCAATCGTCCGGCCAGCGGCGAAAATAGAAACTGCGTCAGCGAAAAGGTTGCCACCAGCAGACCGATCGTGCTCCCGCTAATGCCTAAACTATTCATGAACTTAGGCATGATCGGTATGATCAATCCAATTCCCATAAAAACCAGAAAAATATTCAACATCAGGATCAGTACCGCACCCCGATTTTTCAACATTAAACCCATACAAAATTCCTCCAAAGTTGTATACAAAAATACTGAATATTCATTCAAAATGATAAAAAAAGAAAAACGTCAATCGACGTAATTTCTATATACTATAATTATTTGGGTCGCTTAGCGATCCCATGCAGAAACACATCCATAGCCAATCGATAAGCCTCAAGCGTTTCCCCCCGATCCATATTCCGCGCATGCTGGCTTAAACCAAGTAATAGACTATCTAAGATGATGGCTAACCCGTCCACATTTGTATTTTTAAATTCGCCGTTATCGATCCCTTTCTGCAGCAATTGCTGGTTGAAAATGAGATAGCCTTTAACGATTTCATGAATCCGCTCTTCCACGTCCGAGGCTTTCTCCGAGTTGTTGTAAAACTCATCAGCAGCCCTAGTCAGCGGATGGTTCAATTGATCGAGCGCTAAATGCTCGGCCATGCCATACAATTTATCGATCGTGGTCGGGTAGAGCGGCTCCTTCGCTTGCCAAGTCTCTTCCCATTCGAGGTTCCATTCATCAATCAAATATAGAAACAAGCCTTCCTTGTTCTTGAAATGATAATAAATGTTGCCGGCACTGCAGCCGGTTGCCTTCACAATATCTTCGATCGATGTGGCCTTGTAGCCCTTCTGTATGAACAAAGCTCTAGCGGCATCGGCCATCTTCTTCTTGGTTTGCTCGCTTTGCAGCTTCTTTTTATTCACTCCTGAATCACCGCCTTCAGAATACTGAACAATTATTCAGTATTATAATCGACAATGGTCGGCTCAAGCAACTTCTTTTTCAAAATAGCTAGGATGCCTGATGTTATAACGAAAAAGGTACAGCCCCCCCAACCTCTTAATGGACTGTACCTTATCTAATTTTCATACCGTTGTTCCTGACGGTCTAGTCTACTTCAACCAGCACGATATTGTCTAGAATGACCTCCGTATTGGAACCCAAACCTTCAAGCTCGCCCACATTAATATCGATTCTGGCGTGATCCTCTGTCGTACCATTCATTGTAAATGTAAATGTGTATCTCTGCATATTCGTTGTCAGTGACAGATCCGTTCCGAAATAACCGACATGCCAAGGGTCTTCGCTTAGCTTTTTTCCAAGACCGATATTTATTTTTCTTGGAATGCTTGCACGGGCATCCAAGGAAATTTGATAGGTTTTACCTTCTTCGAGCCGGATCCCCTCCTGACTGATTTGAGGATTCCAATTTTGACTGCCTGCCGTATCGATTTGGATCACCATTTCTCCGCCACTCTGGGTTAAGCTTCCGGAAGAATGCCCATTCCACTCATCTCCCCAATAGGCTGACCAATCATCCGTGCCTTCGCCGAACAGTCCGTTCTGAATCAGACTGCTGCTAAGCCGAATGTTGTCTAGGAAAATATTTCCTGACTCATCGTATATTTTCCCTCCGATCGTTAACTGACCCAAATCAAATTCCAGCTTGGCATTCGTCTCCGTCGGATGCTTCATCACAAAGGAAAATTGCTGCTGCTGCTTCACCTGAGTTAGCCAAATCGTAGGCTTGTTGCCGTCAAGGAAATCCGTATACGCATAATTATTGCTGGGATCCACAACGCCTATACCCAATTGAATCGGCCGGTCTACCGTGGAATAGACATCAAATGTCACCGAGTAGATTCTCCCCTGCTCCAACGTGAGGCCTTCTTGGTAGACCTGCTGGTTCCAATTTTCGGGCATGATTTCAGGGAGTTGAATTTGCATGACACCATCTTTCGCGATAATAGAGAGCTTATCGGACTTATTGTCCGACTGATAGGTCTGCCACTCACTAACATCGGCATCAAATGTCCCGTTGCGAATTAGATTTCCGGTAAAGCTCCGCTGGTTGACATCCGTCAGCGTAAAATAGTCAATATTCACATGAGGAGCATAGATTTGCAAGGTCTGTATTCCTTCATTTAACTGAATGGTTTGCTCCATCACTTTGAATATTCCCCAGTCTCCCGTATTCGCTATGTTCCACGTATATTTGAAATCCGCATCCGTCTCCTGGATCTCGCCTACGGGCAATGTGTGCGTGTATACACTGCCCTGCTTGGCCAGCAAGGTCAATGATCCGCCACCTTCATATCCCGACGCAACGTAGTAAGCAAGCTTGTATTCGCCAGCCTTCTTGACATCAATAATGTACTGCATCCAGTCGCCCTGGTCGATCCAGCCAACGCTTAACCCGTCTTCTCCCTTTTGCACGCCTTGCATGTCGGAGTAATTTTCCGCTTCAATGCGCTTTGAACCGTTCACCTCTACAGGTGGGCTCATTTCCTTCAAACTCACATTATCCAGTTCAAGGCGATCAGTCAAAGCTCCCAACCCGAATTCAAGCTTGCTTGAACTGTTCGCCGGGCCCATTGTAAAAATCCATGAATAGATTTGCGGTTCTGTACTTATAGTGAAAGACTGCTCGGCATAAAGATTCGACTTATCGTCATTTCCAATCTGGGCCGAAAGGGATACGTTATGCTCCGCTCTAGCGCTAAAAGACAAAATGTACATTTTTCCTTCTATGAGGTTTAGCCGGTCCTGACTAAGAGTAAGCGCATCAGGCTGTCCAGCCATCTTCGGCTTCACATACAGCTTGCGGTCATTTATCGCGCTTCCGACGTAATAGAGCGCATCCGCGCTGCCTGGTCCATCGATCTTCCAAAAGCCGAGACGATCCTTGCCTTGGTCAAAAGTGCCGTTATAAATCAAGTTCCCGCTCGGTAGGGCATCACGAGAAATATTCGGATCAGGATCAGCAATTTTAATTAAGCGCACCTCATCAATCCATACCGGAAGGATGCCTGCGTTCCCCATGTTGAACTCCATTCTGGCATTTGGATCCGTATCCGAATTCATGGTAAACGTATAGGTGTAGTTTTGCCGTTCGGCGGTAAGAGCTACCGACTTGTCATCCATATAGCGAATATAACTCCGGTCAGGACCTGACAATGACGCTACCATCGTTCTGTCTCCTGACGACCATGCATCAAAGGACAGTTGATAGGTGGATCCTTTAATCAATGGCAAACCGGCTTGAATCAGCTGAATGGCGTAATTGACGTCCCCTTGCTGATCTATGGTCGTTTTTACCGCCCCTTGATCCACAGCCACAGATCCTGCACCGCCGAACAGATCAGCAGGCGGCGCGAACGGTTGGAACACCCAATGGTTCAATTCATCTTCAAACGTACCGTTCTCCACATAATTCCCATCTTCCCCCGGCTCTCTTACGACCGCGGTCTTTGTGGCAGGCATAACTGGTTGACGATAAGCATGACCGTCCCTTTCATATACACGCACATAGTCTACGAGCATTTTTTGCGGGAATTCTGTAGTTGGGCCGGGATTCCCTGGCCAATCGCCACCAACGGCCAGATTCAACTGCAGGAAGAAATCCCTGTCAAAAGGAGCGGGATAGGTGTATTCTCCACCTTCCTGCGGATTTTTGCTAAACCAGTTGTTCTGCTTGGAATATAACACGCCGTCCACGTAAAAACGGAACTCCCCCGGCTCCCATTCTACCGCAAAGGTATGAAAATCCTCGGCAAACGTGCGCCCGTCTGGCAGAGTGTAACTGCCCTGTGCCTGTTCATGAGGCAATCCATAATGAAGGGTTCCATATATTTTGTTCGGCTCATGCCCTAAAAGCTCCATGATGTCGATTTCTCCGGAAGCAGGCCAACCGGAATACAAATTCTGATCCTTGGACATCATCCAGATCGCCGGCCATATGCCTTTGCCTTGCGGCATTTGGGCACGAATCTCAAATTTGCCGTAAGTCCAATCTCCCTTGCCTTCCGTGGTCAGCTTCGCGGAAGTATACGGATTTCCTTGATAATCTTCCTTATGGGCTTCAATAACCAAATTCCCGTTCTCAATGCGAGCGTTCTGTGTGCGATTGGTATAGTTTTGAAGCTCATTATTGCCGTAACCTCCGCCGCCTTGAACGAAGTTCCATTTGGAGTTGTCGATGCTGGATCCTTCGAATTCGTCACTCCATACCCTATTCCAGGTTTCAGGCTTAATATTCGCCTCCGTCAAGACGATCTGATGGAAACGGACGATCTTTCCGTTATTATCGACTTCATAAACTCCGAGGTACTTGTTAATGCTTGGGTCGACTCCTGAAATGTCAGTTCCTGATTCATATGGATCTATTAATAAGCTGCTCTTCAGCAAAGGATCTCCAGTCTGCGGAGAGGTCAACTCCTTATGAGATACCAGAACAGCCAGCCGGTTCCCAGCAGAGACCGTGGCAGTTACCTTCGTAGTTCCAGGCAAGCTTCCCTGCAGGGCCGCAGGTGGCCAGGAATGAGGCGGGCGGGATCCCGTATCGCTGCCCGTGCCAGGGCTCATATTCCCCGGAGATGGATTCAACCCGCCAGTTTTCTCCGTGTTCCCCACTGGAACTCCCTTCTCGCCAGCAGGTATCAAGGCTTCCCTCTCAGATGGCCAAATGTACTCTTTCCCTTGCTCCAGCAGCTGGTCGTTCACCATAATTTCTGCCGCTTCAGATCGTACGCGAGAGATTTCACCTTTTCCACTAACCACCGTTCCGCTAGATCCCTTCCGAAGCACCAACTCATGAATCGAAGCTCCATCATCGACGTGAATTACCGCCGGACTGCGCAGTACCAACTGTTGAATGACGGACTTCCCTTCAACGTTTACGCGAATGGGGTGATCCAGATTATACAGAACCACCTTTCCTAAATTCGTGTTTTTGAGATGGATGCTGTTTTGTCCCCCGCCGTTTATGAAGGTTACTCCGGCGACTTTCGTGTTTTCTACCGCAACATCCCCATTGCCGATTCCCTGGGTTAGATATAGATTCCCCGTAATCTCTTTATTTCGAAAAATCACTTCTTTCGAATTGACTATAGCATTTGCCAGGACTTCCTTCCGTTCATCGGTGACTGCCTTGTTGTACACTGTCCCAGCAAGCCGGTCCAGCATGGCAACCGCCTCAGCGCGGGAAACCCATCGATCGGGCCGGAAGGAACCGTCCGGATATCCTTTCATGGCCCCCGCCATAACCAGTCCTTTCACAGCAGACAAGGAATAAGAGCGAATTTCTGATTTGTCCGAAAAGGTTCCCAGCACATCCGTGCTCATCCCCTGCTCGATTTCAGCAAACTGAAATGCTCTTGACAGCATCACAGCTGCTTCGGCTCTCGTAATCGAGTTGCTCGGTTTAAACGTTCCGTCTTCGTACCCCTTAATAAATCCGGCATGAGCAGCAGCTGCCAGAGAAGAAGCATACCATGCGTCCGCTGGCACATCCTTAAATGGGAGCTGGTTCGTTCCGCTGATACCGAACACCCGCTGCAGCAACATACTGAACTCAGCTCTGGACATAGGCTGATTCGGATTCAGCTTCCCATCGGGATATCCCGACAAAACTCCCAAAGAGGTCCACTTCCCGAGCATAGATTCGGCCCAATGACCCTTTATGTCACTTTCTTTTGAATCTTCTGTCATCGGACTGGCATAACCCGCAGTCATGAAACTGCTGAACAACATACACAGGACTAGCCCTTGTGCAATGAACCGTTTCACCTTCTACTCACTCTCCCTTATCGCAATTTAAATACATTATAAAAGGGATGGGGTATCGGCCATATAACTACTTCTTAGCTTTTCTAGCTATCCGTTAACCAGTTTGAGTGCGAAGGCAGAACCAGCGTTCAATGTCAATTCGTTCCGTGATACAATAATGCCGGAGGGATAAAGTATGAAGAAAATATGGTTCGTACCCGCAATACTGATCCTTATGATAGCCATGTACGAACTCTATCAACACAGCCAGTGGACGCAATCCAATGAACCATCTGGCAGCCAGAACCAACCGGAAGCATTAACAACCGTATTTAGTTTGCGGCCGTCCCTAAGCTTCAAAAATGGTGAAAACATTGAAGATAACATTCATACCCGATCCGTGCGTGAAAAATTGGGCATTGATCTCCAGTATTTATGGACAACCCCGGACAGAACATTCTCAACCAAATTAAAGCTCCATCTGCTAAATAAACAAAAGATGCCCGATATTATTCCGGTTAGAACCGATGTCATTCATCAGATGATTGATTCTGGCCAATTTATGGCCGTGGATGAGTTGTTCGAGCAGTACGCATCCCCAGTCTGGAAAGAGGCGATGAATGAGAACCCTTCCGTCTGGTATCCTTACGAACGGAATGGAGAGCATTATGCCATCCCGATTCTGGATTATGACTACAATTCGGACCCCATGATGTGGATTCGGGTGGATTGGCTTGAAACGGTCGGTTTGTCCCCCCCTGCCACCCTGTCAGAGTTGGAAGAAGTACTTGAGGCATTTACCCGCCAAGATCCCGACGGCAACGGAAAGGACGACACCTTTGGCCTGGCGGTCAGTCTGGGCAACGCCATCAGCACTTGGATGGCTGACATCAGCTGGGTATTCGGCATGTACGGCTGCCTGCCAGAACAATGGAACTTCTGCGAAACTCAGAATCAGCTGGAGTTCGGATCCATCCAGGATTCAACCAAGCAAGGTTTGATCAAGCTTAGAGAATGGAGAGAAGCAGGGTACTTTCCGAATGAGGCCTTATGGCAGGATGAAGAATCGGCCGCCCGGTTATTTTCCCAAGAAAAAGCAGGCATCGTCATCGGCCCCCATTGGATGCGGTTTTGGCCGCTTAATGTGCTCACGGAGAAGAATCCCCAGGCTAAATTCATCGCCATTCCCCTGCCAAAGGGGCCTGACGGCATATCGTATCATCGTGCTTCCCAACCTAGAAATGGAGCTGTACTCATCAACAAAAACATCAGGAATCCACAAACCTTTTTCCGTTACATGAACTACCTGTACGAAACGCAAGGATTAGGGGAAGGAGAATTCGCATACGGCATGGCAAATGACTATGACTATACGAAGGTAAACGGCAAGTATTCCATGGACCGAAACCTTATACCCGGCGGTTATGTCGATGTCACAGCCTATACCCTCACCTATGATGGCGCACGAATTCCGTCCCATTGGACCAGAATGGTGTCCGGCACCGAGAAACCCGTGCTCGCCCAGCTATTCTCCAGCCGGTTACCCAACGAGTACCAGGGCCCGCCGACACCAACCATGCAGGAGAAAGGCGACCAGCTTCAGCAAACACAGCATGAGACCTTTTTGCAAATCATTTACGGTAAAAAGAATATAGACTACTTCGATGATTTTGTTGCGAATTGGAATGCAAACGGCGGAGAACAAATAACTAGAGAAGTCAACGAATGGTATCAGTCCGTTCATGGAATAAGTCAATAATATGATGGTTTTGTTAAAAGATTGCCCTTTAATTTTCATCGATTTTCCATCTAGAATGAAATAAGATTAAACGACAGGATGGATGATCAGATGAAAAAGAAAATTGTATTGACTGTTTTAATTGCCTTAATGGCTGCAGGTTGTTCAGAAAAAAGTGACCCTACCCAAGAGTCGAAACAAGAAAACACCTGGGTTCACACATTTGCGAAGCATGACCCGACAAAGTGGGAAGTGTCTACCGGTTACTCCAATGGAAACCCTTTTGATTGTGTATGGTCCTCTGACAATATCCTTTTTAACGGCTCAACAATGGAGCTTATGCTTACAAAGAATGATACTGGAAATATACAGGGCTCTGAATACAAAACCTTGGAGAGGTATCATTACGGAAAGTATGAGATTCGTATGAAGGCGGCCAAAAACACAGGAATTGTATCCTCTTTCTTCGTATATACCGGCCCCTCCTTCGGAACGCCTTGGGATGAAATTGACATCGAATTCCTCGGCAAGGACACGACCCAAGTCCAATTGAACTATTACACCGACGGGGTGGGCAACCATGAGAAACTAATTGAGCTTGGGTATGACGCTTCTGAAGAATTCCACGACTATGCCTTCGAATGGACAAAGGATGAAATTAACTGGTACATTGACGGTGAGTTAGTACATACGGCAACGGATAACATTCCTGTAACCCCTGCCAAAATCATGATGAACCTTTGGAACGGCGTCGGTGTTGACTCATGGCTGGGCCCCTACGACGGTGCGTCCCCAATTACGGCGGAGTATGAATGGATGAAATACACGCCCTATACGGAAAACTAGAATCAAACTACGATATGCACAAACAAACAGCTTATCTCCCTTTCGGAAAATAAGCTGTTTGTTTTTGTGCCAAGGCTACCCTTTCACCGCCCCGGCTGTCATCCCACTGATAAAATATTTTTGAGATAAAAAGAAGGTAATAATAACGGGTAGTGTAACCACGGTCGCCGCAGACATCAACAGATCATAACGGTTGGTATACTGTCCGACAAACAGCCTGATGCCTACAGGAATCGTTTGAACTTCAGGTGTCGTCGTCAGGACCCAGGCAAACATCAATTCGTCCCACGCCGTCAAGAAAATATACACACACATGGCGATAATACCAGGCAAGGAAAGGGGTAGAATAACTCGGACAAAAGCCTGGATTCGATTACAACCATCAATTCGTGCGGATTCTTCCAAATCCTTTGGAATCGAGACAAAGAAACTCCGGATAATCCAAATACTCATAGGTGTATAGAATGCTGAATATACCAGCACCATTCCCCAATACGTATCTACCATAGGAATACCGAGGGTGTCCTTGATATTTAAGAATAATAAATATATGGGCAACAGAAACATTATACCCGGGATCATTTGCGTCCCGATGACGCTGATTCCGAACAATCCGGAGCCCGGAAACCTGTACCTGGCAAGTGCATATCCCGCCAATATGGCCAGGAAACAAGAAATCAGCATCGTTGCGGTACAAATCAACAAGCTGTTTTTAAAATATTGGCCAAAATTGATCGTTTCCCAAAGATTCTTGTAGTTAAGCCATTGCGGTTCAGGGATTGCCATGCTGGTGATTCCCTGCAGGATCTCGCCATTCGTATGAAGGGAAACCTTGACCATCCAAAAGATAGGGAATACGACAACTGCAACGATCACCCAGGTGAGCGTGTTTAGGGAGTAATACTCTAGTTTTTTCGCGATTCGGGTATTCAATCCACTCTCAACTCCGATCTAAAGATTCGATACCATATCCCGACAATGATCAACATAGCTCCCATCAGGAGGAAAGATGCCGCGGCGCCAACCCCGAAGGACCAATACCCGAAAGTCTGTCTCGTCAAAGCTGTCATGAGCAAATCGCCCCATTTGCCAGGGTAGCCGGACCCGTTACCGAACATCATGGCGACGATGTTATAAGAGTACACATTGTTGATAATCTGGAATAGAAGCTGAACGGCGATAATCGGTTTGAGCATAGGCAGGGTAATGGTAAAGAACTGCCGCAATCGGCCGGCACCATCGATTTTTGCAGCTTCATAGAGATCATCCGGAATCGTCTGGAGTCCAGCCAGAAAGACAACCATGATGAAAGGCCAGCTTCTCCATACCGTTGGGATAATGATCGCCCAAATGGTATTTTGACCAATCAGCCAAAAGGGCTTATCAGACATTAAATGCAGGATATCGACCAGAATATAATTAATGATGCCTTCTTTTTGCCACATAAACCCCCAGAGAACCCCTACAACATAAGAGGGGACAACCCACGGAAGCAGCATAGCCGCTCTGGCAATCCCCCTTCCCGGGAAATCCCGGTTCAGCAGTATCGCTACCAGTAGTCCGATAATCATCACGGAAATGGTTACGACGACACTGTATATGGCCGTATTCCGCAGCGCGTATCCCAATCCTTGACGGACAGGATTATTTTCATTGAAGAGCAGCTCCGAGTAATTCTTCAATCCTATAAACGGGGCTTTTAAATACTGGCTTAATGTAAACTGATTCAACTTCAAAAATGACATCACGATCCCCTGGATCATGGGCAAGACGTGTACGAGCATCATAAATAGAAAGGTGGGAAGAATGAATAAATACGCGATGCGGTATTCCCTGAACCCCTTTTTGAATCGGGCTCCAAACGTATTTTTGGCTTTCGGCGTATCAGGAATTCTTGATATTTCCACGGTATCTCACTTCCTTCTAATAAAGTGTGCTATCAAGCCAGCACTTGATAGCACATTTGGATGATTACTGATTCAGGATAGCAGTGACTTCATTAGCTGCATCATCGAGCTGTTTTTGAATCGATGCTTCATTGTAAGTACCAGAGACACCCGCTACAATATCCCAAATATTTCCGAAGTATTTTACGAGAGCTGTCTCACAAGGTCCCCATTGAGGAACAGAAGGATAAGACATCCCGTAATTCGTAGCCTCAACCAACGCTTTATAATTCGGGTCGGATGCCAGCGAATCCATCACCGATTTTTTGCCTGGCAGCTGGCCGGACAATTGCGAATAAGTCAGTTGTGCTTCGTCACTGGACAAGTACTTAATGATATCCCAAGCCGCTTCTTTGTGCTTGGATCCTTTAAAGATCGTCAAGTGGCTGCCGCCGATAAATGTAGATGGCCCTGCAGGACCCGCTGGAAGTGCGGCTACACCGTAATTTTGGGCTGCGGTTTTTCCGCCTACACCGCCGTCTTCCTCAGGAGTTGCAAAGTTTTTGATCATCCAGGCTCCGCTCACCATGACTGCCGTTTTACCGTCCGAGAAGTCGCTCTCAATCTGGGAAGAGTTCTTCTCGAGGGAAGCCTTGTCCACTAGCCCATCATTAGCCAGGCCGGTGTAGTACATGACTCCTTCTAGAGCGGTTTTGTCATTGAACGTTACCTTGGTATTGTCTTCATTAAACACATTGCCGCCCGCAGCCCAAATCCATGGAAAAATATTGTGCGGAACGTTCCAATCGTTCTTGCCCGGTACGCCGAAGGCCGTCATTTTTTGATCTTCGATTTCGATCCCGTTCAATTTGCCCAACGTCTGCTTAAAGGTATCCCAGTCCTTAAACGCAGTTGCCGGATCCAACCCTGCTTTGTCAAGGGCATCCTTGCGATAGAAGAGTGCACGGGCGTCCACAAACCATGGCACACCATACACCTCGGAATTCCCGTCGATCATCGTTGTTTTCCAGCTGGCAGGAAGGTAGTTGTCTTGTCCCCCCAATTCACCAACACGGTCGGTCAAATCTTCAATCCCATTCATCGCCGCAATGGCAGGCACCCAAGTCGTACCTAATTGCAGGATGTCAGGACCTTGACCGCTCGTTGCAGCCGTGGTGATCTTCGTCCATGCTGAACCCCAGTCGAGAACCGTGACATTCAATTTAACGTTTGGATTCTGATCCAGATAAGGCTTCATGGCTGTCATGAAATCTTTATCTGGCTTCGGACTGTTCGGCATAATCCAGGCGGTCAGTGTCACCTCACCTGTAGTTGGTTGGTTGGCACCCTTGTCCGTTGCAGTAGCCGTATTTTGATTTCCTGAATCCTTACTGCTTTGGCTGCCCCCGCAGGCCGATAAGATCATGCTCATCATGACAATGATGGTCAACAGAACTAGGCTGATCCGTTTTTTACTCATTGTTGTCCCCCCGCTTTTTCGTTTCTTTTATTAAAAGTGTACGCAGTTCCCTGCGTCGTATTTTATTGTAGGAAGAATCTGCGGGAACCAAAATAACTCGATTTCAACATTACTATGTTTTTATTGACTACCTTTTTTCAGGTCTGTTTGAGCTGAATAAATGACTAACAAAGAACCAATTAATATGCAAAAAAATAAACGAGCTTCTCTGATTTGAAGGCATTATCGCCACCTTCAGCCAGAGAAGCTCTTATACGCTAACTACTATAACTGTTCTCGAAATTCATTGGGGGTCATACCGTATTCCTCCCGAAATACTTTGCTGAAATATGCAGCGTTTTTGAAGCCCATATGCTCAGAAATTTCATAAATTTTCAGGGAGTTGTCTTTGAGCATTTCAACCGCCTTCAGCATGCGCTGCTTCTGGATATATTCGCTAATTCCTTCTCCCGTTTCCATCTTATATAATCGGGACAAATACACGGGATGAAGATAGACTGCATCCGCTATCGTTTGCAGGGATGCCGTGCTCAAGTTTCGGTCTATGTATTCCCTTATTTTTAACGTCATTTTTTCTCTGGAGCTTCTCTGCTCTGCCTGGTCGCTGCGCTGAATTTTATCCAGCATGTAAAACGCCCACTCCGACAATTGCTGGACAGAATAAACAGACCGATCGAGAACGGCTGTACTTCCGACTAGATCGCTTAACAGCCGATTATGTTTGTGTGCATAATAATAAAACGAACCAACCACGACGGTATAAGCTTCCCGGACATGCTCTTCCGATAAGTTCCCCGCCTGCTTCATATCTTCAATCACCATCTCTAGTTTTTCCCGATATTCGTCCCACCTGCGGTTTTCAAGCAGATGCTGCAGCGTAGGTGTCTCGTACAGGCGATACAAGGGCTGCTGTACATAAGCTGCTTCGGAAAGCTGGCCAGACAGGAAACAGCCGGACTCATTCGCCAGCCTGCTGCGGATTTGCCCCGTAATATGACTGTACAGCAAGCTAATGTCTTCGGGAAATCTCCCCCACGTGCTTACAATAATGGATACGACACGATTCAAGTACAAGCCGATATTACGTTGAAGCTGCATCGCCAGCGAATCGAATTTTCGATGTTCATCCACCATTTCGTTGTCATCTTTGACAATCTTGTTCCGAACAAGCAGAACCAAGAGGCCATTGGCATCCTTACAGGACCATAAGTCATGGGAATCCCCCAACATCTCCACAGCAATATTCATAATGGCATATTCCACCAAGAAGAAATCCCGTTCATTAAATTCCGGCAGGCTTTCCTCCATTCGAATGACCATAATACAAATTTCATCCCCATAATGAAAAGGAAGCTCATACAAATCCAAAAGATAGATCAAGGAATCTTCCTTCAGCCTGCCCATTAACATCTCATTCAGAAGCTTATCCTTCAGGATCGGCAAGCTTTCCTTCAGCGTATCGACGACACGTGTTTGGGAGACAACCTCCTGCCATTCTTCCTTGATCTTTTGTACAAGCCTGCTTATTACAGCAATCAGATCCTCATCGGAAACGGGCTTAAGCAAATAGTCGGATACACCATATTTGATGGCTTGCTTGGCATAGGCAAATTCTGCGTGGCCTGAGAGCAGCACGCTTTTCACATGCCGATACTGCTGGTAGATCTCCGCAACCAATTCAATACCTGTCATGCGGGGCATATTAATGTCTGCAATCACAATATCAACCGCATGCTCCGCGAGAATCAACAACGCATCTTTTGCAGAATATGCCTTGTATACCGTCATGATTTCGAGCTGCTCCCAATGGATCGTGAAAGCGAGTGTATCCACGATCGTCGGTTCATCATCAACAATCAGTAAGCTTAACATTTGGTTCCTCCTGCTGTTTAATCATGCAACGGATAGAAACTCTCAATCCTCCCAAGCCGGAACGATCGAATTCCAGCCCCGAACCCGGCGCATACAGGTTCACCACCCTCTGGCAGGTATTCCACAAGCCGCAGCCTGTTTCGGGGGTAAGCGGAAGACTCATTTTTTCGCGAAGCTTCTCAAGGTTCTCCGGCTCTATACCGTCTCCAGAATCTTCAACAGTAATAACAAATCCATCCGATATGAAAAAGCCTTGGATTCTAATACTCCCTTCTTGATCACTCTTTTCGATGCCATGAATAATAGCGTTTTCAACTAAGGGCTGGATAAATAACCGGGGGATCGATACTTCCATAAGATCTTCGGAAATATGAACTTGATAGCTCATCGGTTTGCGGAAGCAATGAATGTTCAAATAATTCCTTAAGAAATTGACCTCCTCGCGGACTGTCGTCATCGGATTCTCAAGACGGGTCGTATAGCGGTAGTATTCTCCCAGATTGAGTGCCATAGCTACGACTTGCTCATCCTCGCCCAATTTGGCCATATTTTTAATATAAAACAGACAATTGTATAAAAAATGCGGATTGATTTGCGATTGCAGCTGCTTCAGTTCAGCTTCCTTCAATCGGAGCTTCTCCTCGTACACCTTTTCAATGAGCTCCTGAATCCGCTCCGCCATGTCATTAAATCCGGAGAAAACATCTTGGAACTCATCCCGGTGCTTGGCTTTCAACCGGGAGGAAAAGTGTCCCGAGCGGATATCCTGCAGCTTCATAACAAGCTCGTTGATAGGGTGCTGTATCTGCCGGTATATCAGAGCAGTGATAATTACACCAATCGCCAGCATCGCAATGATTCCAAGTACAAAGAATTGGCTGCTTTCCTTCACGGGCAAGACTACCTTCTCAAGCGGCACCAGATCGATCATAACCCAATCTAGACTCCCCACTGGGGCGTAATTAAGAAGCAATCGATGCTCCTTAAAATTCAGTATCTGGTTGCCTGGTTCTTGCAATGAATTCCAGTCCAGCTGCTGCCTCCATTCTCCCAAATCCGATGGAGGATTCCCGATGAAGCCATATTTCGGATGATACAGCATGGTGTGCCGATTCGAATTTTGCTGGAATTTGTTAATCATATCGCGAATGTAGGTATCTGAAAATCGGGCAATGACAGCATAATCAAGAGCTAATCGAACCATTGTAAAGTAGTTCTCGCTACTGCCCTGGCCTGATTCGTAGCTCCATAGTCCTTTACTAGGATCCACCCTCGTAATGGAAGCAAGATCCCCATAGACTACATCCGGCCGGGTAGAGATGACCTCTTCTTTTGATTTTAAAAATACGCTGATCTCCATAGGCCAGTTGGAGGATACACTCTGCAGCTTAATTCTTTCATACATATTGGATCGAAGCATATTAAAATCAAACAGATCTTCTGGTGCTGTCGTATTGATGTATTGTTTCATGATGGAGTCTTCCTCTAACTGCAACAAGTTGGCGGCCAAATTATTCACCTGGTTGTCCAACTGAACTAGAAAGAACCGCAATTGCTCGTAATAAGAGTTTTGAATATCACTTTCGATCACATGGATGCTCACTCTATACGAGTGGCCGTTTAGCGCGACTGCAATGCTCAATAACACGAACAGGACAATCGAAAACTTTAACGACAACGTAAACTTGAATTTCTTTCTTCTCCTTTTCGATCCCATCATCATCATCACCTAGGGTCATTATACTAGTACAATAAACAATCCGGAACAGGAGCGCCCCTGTCCGGATTGTTTGTTAATTAATTACTAGTGTATCTTACCCAATCATAGTAAGCGTACAGCGGATTAGCTCCATTATACGACCCGAGCCAACTATCTACTCCAGTGCCATTCCAAATATTCATCATGATTTTGCCAGGGGTTTTGGGAATGTTTTTAGTTGCCCTATGTTTCGCAACACCGTCAACATACCACGTTATGGAGTTAGGCTGCCAATCGAAGGCATAGGTATGAAAGCTTTGAGATGCGTCGAAGCCCAAATCAATGACCTTTTCATTCCCTCCAACACCGTTAGTAAAATAATTGAATTGTACTTTTGTCGTATCCTTGCCTAAAAATTCGATATCAATTTCATCCCATGGCGTGCCGTCGGTTGGCCCCGTGTAAGTAAAAAAGGACGAAACGATGCCCACATTCTTTGCCGGCTTCATATTCACCTCGTATAACCCATATCCGGCTGTGAACTTGCTGCGATACTCCGCACAATCGAATTTATTATAGGAAGGGCTTGTCAGTGCGAGACGCAGCTTGCCATCATTTGTGAACATTGCATTATTAGCCCGCCAGGTACAGTTGAACATGTTGCCGTTAGAGTACCCGTTGGCCATTTCCCAGGTCTGTGAATTATAGTACGTCATGGGTTCCCAAAACACAGTAGCGCCCTTCGCAGTGATCGCCAATGAAGTCAACAGAAGAAGCGAAGAGCAAAGCGCAATCAACCATTTCTTCTTCACATTTCTCACCTCTTGGTTCATATTTTCCCTGCTTGCCTCTCTTGGTCCCAATATCCTCCTTTCCCCGGAAAATGCTTATAAAGTTCATGATGCAACCTAATCTTATTGTTATTTGCCATAGATTTCCATAACAAGAAATTAACTTTAACATCAATTTTTCAAACCTTTTTGCTTGAATAGAACAAAATGGGCTACTTCCCGTCAATTCTCAGGAGCACCGCCTCCCGGGCTGCCTTCGTGAGCGTGCCGAGCACCAAATCATAGGAATGGTCGATCATCTTCTCCAAATCATCCATAGGAAGACTCCCGTCCGCGATAACCGTATTCCAATGCTTTTTGTTCAAATGGTATCCGGGGCGAACGCACTCATGCTGCTCCCTCAGATTCTCCGCAATCACGGGATCGCATTTCAGCGAAATGTGTACCTCCTTGTCATCGCCAACCTTGGTAAGCAGCGCAAACATTTTGCCTCCTACCTTCATGACCAGCGGGTCCGGACCGAACGGATAATCTTGGACGGCTCCTTTTTTGGACAAACAATAGGCTGTTAATTGGTCGTACATGTTATCACCCTTTAGCAACGAAAGTTAGGTTACGTTATGTAATACAATATGAAGTAATTCCTCTAGATCGTCAATTTCTGCATCAGCCTCAACAACAGTTGCAAACTGACTATTTCGTTTCCAAACCGCTCTCATTCCAACATCACGACTGGCTCGTATATCGTGATCAGGATGATCTCCAACAAAAAGAGCATTTTCGGCGTTTACACCAAGTTTCATCAATGCACGATTAAATATTGCTTTATCAGGTTTCCGTAGTCCTTCCCATTCAGATATTAAAACCTCATCGAATAAATATTCAATCTGTAACGCCTTGAAATTATCATATTGGAATTGTCCAAAACCGTTTGAGATCAATGCCAACTTTATGTTATGGTTTTTTAACTGAGTAAGCATACTTAACAAGTTCGGAAAGCCTGTACAATGCCTTTGGAAATTTCTTATGTAATCATCTAATAGCAAAGTCCAATCCATGTTTTTAATAGAAAACTCATCCATCATCTGTTGATATACTTTGTCCTTCCATACGTAACCATGATTATCAAGTTCGATAAACCGTTGGACGAAAACTTCTTTTTCAACGATTTGTAACGCAGAATAACGATGGTATTGGTCTCTCACAAATTCTAATAGTGATGAGTCACGGTCTAGCAGTGTTCCATCCAAATCAAAAAGAACCGCATGTATAGTCAATTGAATCCCTCCTTTCCACACGGAAATTCGTCGTAAATAAATAGTTCTCCTGCTTGGGGTAGAAAAGAGCCTTCCAAAAAGAAAAATCACAGGCGTATGGCCCGTGATTGAAGGTTGCAGCCTCAGACTGCGCAAATGTATTGGCAAATTAAGCCGTTTCAATTTTTATAGCCGACGCTTGCGCCTCAATGCATAAAGCGGCCGCTTTAAAAGCATGGTCCTGCGTCATCGCGTTTTCCGTCCCGTTTAGAATATCCAAAATAAACTCGCCGAAATAAGGGTATCCCACTTTACCAGAACAGTCGAAATGCCGCTCGCCTTCATGGTTGACTAAATACAAATGATTGCCGGACGCTTCCCGGGCGATATCGATGTATTTTCTAATTTCAATATACCCGTCGGTGCCTAATATAAAGGTTCTTCCATCGCCCCATGTGCCCAGCCCGTCAGGAGTAAGCCAATCTACGCGAAAATAAAACGTTGCCCCATTATCCGCCACCAGCGTAGCGTCGCCGAAATCCTCAAACTTCGGATAATCCTTAAAATTGTAATTGGCTACTTTACTGTGCAGCACTTTGGCGTCCTTGGCGCCCGTATAGGATAAAAATTGCTCGATTTGATGGGAACCGATATCGCATAAAATGCCGCCATAATAGGCGGGATCAAAAAACCACTCCGGCCGGGCTTTTACATTCGCGCGATGCGGACCCGTGCCGATCACTTGAACGACGCGGCCAATGGCGCCCTCCTCAATCAACTGGCCGGCAAACACGGCGCTTTCCACGTGCAGGCGTTCTCCGTAATAAATTCCCCATTTCAGTCCAGTCTCTTTCGTTTTCAGGCGAGCCTGATCCACCTGCTCCAATGTGGTAAAGGCCGGTTTATCGACAAAATAATGTTTGCCATGATCCAACGCTCTAAGCCCCAGAGCGCCACGCTCAGATGGAATGCAAGCGCCGGCAATCAATTTGATTTGCGGATCGTTTAAAATTTCCTCCTCGGACTGTGCCGCTTTCACCTGGGGAAAAGTATTTACGAATCGCTGCACCTTCTCCGGGTCCGGGTCATACACCGCCACGAGCTCGGCACCTGCCTCCATGAGGCCGTTGCACATCCCATAGATATGCCCATGATCCAAACCGATTGCCGCAAACTGAAATTCCCCCTTGCCAACTACGGGGTTTGGTTTTCCTTTTGGCGCATAGTTCATGCCGTCCTGCTTATTTGTCATTGTGTCTGCTCCTTTTCAAGTCAACTTCTCAAGCATTGCCACCCGACGTGATCGTATTGTCGCTAAAGTTTTCGATGCTGGTTTTCTTGTCATAGAAATAGGTTGCGTGCTCCAGAACGCCCTGCCGCGAATAGAAGGGACTATCCGGCCCCAGCGGCAGCTTGACTGTCTGTCCGGTGCTGGCGGATT
Organism: Paenibacillus sp. YSY-4.3; assembly: GCF_054767475.1. Taxonomy (NCBI): domain Bacteria; kingdom Bacillati; phylum Bacillota; class Bacilli; order Caryophanales; family Paenibacillaceae; genus Paenibacillus; species Paenibacillus sp. YSY-4.3. The sequence continues at coordinate 164,469 of NZ_BAABMC010000008.1, forward strand.
GATAAATTGCCGTAATGAGCTCAAGCGTCCGTCTGCCTTGAATACCGTCTGCCAGCACAGGCGTGTTCTGTTCGATAGCTCTCAGGACATCCAAGATCTGTCCGCGATGGCCCTCATAGGGAAGATCGGCTTGCTCATCGTAGACCTTCTGGATTTGGGTCTCCAACGCCTTATCCTCCTCCGGGAAACCGTTCGATTTGGAGGTGGAAGCGGCCACTTTCCATGGCGCAGATACGCGCGCATGCTTTCCTTGGAAGATCAGCTGCTGCTCTTGGCCGTGATGCACCACGGAGCTGGTGATTTGGGCCAACGCTCCGTTATCGTAACGAGCTATTGCAATAGAGATGTCCTCCACCTCGGCATTGTCATGCGATGTATTACTCATGACGGCAGTAACTTCGGCAGGCATGCCGTTCATCCATTGGAAAATATCAATATGATGTACCGCATGATTTAAAGTGCAGCCACCTCCTTCCTTCTCCCAGGTCCCCCGCCACCACAGATCATAATAACAATGGCCCCGCCACCAAAAGGAATCGACTTGTACGTGCACAACCGGGCCGATTAAATTCGTGTCCAGCACATGCTTCAACTTCATCATGGGCGTAGTAAAGCGGTTTTGTGCCACGACAGATAAAATCTTACCGCTTCGCTCCGCCGCTTCATTCATAGCATCGCATTCTTCCAGCGAGGAAGCCATCGGCTTCTCGACCATGACATGTTTACCAGCGTTCATGCAGGCGATCGCCGTTTCCGCGTGAGTATAAGGAGGCGTACACACAGACACCAAATCGATGTCGCTGCGCTGGAGCAGTTCCTTGTAGTCGTTGTACACGGCCGCTTCCAGTTTAAACTCTTCTATTCTTTGCTTCGCCTTATCCGGATAAATATCACAGATGGCCACGATTTTGCATTGCTCCGGAAATTGTAAATACGCTTGAATATGCGCCGAAGAAATGGCGCCGGCCCCAATCACGGCTACATTTAACAATAGATTCCACTCCTTTATACTTAGGTGTAAATCGGGCCTCCTACTCGAAAGGCCCGACTGTTTAATAAGTTACTGTTTGTAGAACTCATCGTATGCCGCCATTTTGCCCTCCATGACTGCTTTTCCGCCCATAGCCATGTATTCTCCTACTTTTTGTTCATAGATTTTATCGAATTGATCCGGTTTGGCCGTAACAATCTTGGCTAGCATTTCCTTTTCGAAATCCTCCAGGATTTTAGCGTACTTGATTTCAGCATCCACCGGAATATCTACCCGGGGCAAAGTATACCCATCGTTATTGCCCACTTGGATACTTGTGACGGTGAAATCTTTGAAGTTAGCGTCAAAAGCATTAGCTGCGATGTTTTTGTCCGGATCTTCCGTTGAAATGTATTTACCGTTGAGAATAATGCAGTAATCATAGTAGTTGTACAGCAAGTTCTGGGCTTCCGGCGTATCCAGCAGCACAGGAAGTCCGTCTGCGCTCATCTCGTACGATTTGCCTTCCTCTCCGTTTTGGAGCACCAGTATATTTTGGGGATCCGACATCCAATCCAAGTACTTGATCGCCGCAACTGCATTTTTGCTTGTGGCCGGAACCATAATAAAGGCGCCGTTCGGTTCATAGATTGGCTTTGGATGCTTCCCGTCGGGTGTGGAGAAAGGGTCGATTGCCTCAAGCACAGCGTCTGGATTATTCGCCTTCAAATTGGCATAGTAACCGTTATAAACCGGTTCATTCGTATTTGGCGTACCAGCGCCTGCAATGCTGTTCACGACTTGCTGAGCGAAAGCTTGGCTGAAGTCATCGCTGATCGCGAAGTCCGGATCGATCAGCCCCTCATTGTACATCTGGTTCAATAGCTGGTAACCGTCCTTGCTGCCCGGTTGCAGCCATCTTGGAACCGCATACAAATCTTTATCCGAAATTTCATCCCACTTCCAGAAGGAATTCACCAAAGGCATCATATGGAACACATCGATGTAACCGTAAGGAATCACTTTGCCCCCCGTGTTTCCGGGATCTTTCTCTTTAAAGGCGCGCATCGCATTTACAAATTCCTCCGTCGTTTGCGGAAGCGGCAGATTTAATTGATCCAGCCAGTCCTTGCGGATAAAAGTCGTCGTTTGAGCCTGAATCACGCGAAGCGCGGGAATGACATATTGTTTTCCTTCAAAGACGCCGTAAGGCAGGGAAGGTCCCAATACTTTTTTCAGGTTAGTGCCGTGCTCGTCAATGATCGGACCTAAATCAGTCAGACCGCCGCTTTTCACATAGTTTTGCACGGTCGGTTTGTTATACGTAAACACAATATCTGGTGCGGAACCCGATGCCATCAGTACATTCAGCTTATCCACTTCTTCCGCGCGCGGAAACGTAACAAACTCTACGTCGATGTTGTTGGGGTCACCGAAATTTTTCTGGATGTACTGCGTCATAAAGTTATTCGTAATCGGCGGCTGACCAGCCGGCGTATTGTTTCTGTCGAACAATTCTACTTTTAGCTTAATCCGTTCACCTTTAGCTTCCTTGGGTGGATTGGCGGAATTACCGTCCTTACCTTCTTTGCTTGCTCCATTTCCTCCGCTGCCGCAACCTGCCAACACCATTGTCACACTTAGGACCACAGCCAGCAGAGCAAACAGGGATGAGCGATATGATTTTCGCATGCAATTGCCTCCCTTTTCACTTTTTATATATAGTGACCTTCAGCGCAGTCGTCGCTAGACTTCTGCCGAAGAGCAGCTATTAAAATAATTCCGGCCTTAGCGGGGCTATCCCTTGACGGCCCCCGTAAGCATGCCGGAGATGAAATACTTCTGCAGCCAAGGATACACCAGCAAAATCGGTACGGTGGCAAACATGATACTAGCCGATTGGATGCCTTGCGGAATCGGGGTCGCCGCGTTGAAGCCTTCCTGCGCCGTAGCATCGTTCACTTGGCTATTGATCACCATCTGATAAAGTTTCAACTGGAGCGGGTACAAATTTTTATCGTTGATATAGAACAATGCATCCTGGAACATATTCCATCGATCCACGGCGGAATATAGTCCAATGGTCGCCAGAATCGGCAGTTGCAGCGGAAGGACGATCCGGAGCAGGAATCGAAAATGGCCGCAGCCGTCAATCCAGGCCGAGTCCTCCAGCTCATTGGGGACCCCGCTAAAAGAAGTTCTCATAATAATCAACAAGAAGGCGCTGATCATCAGCGGTAGAATGAGCGATAAAGGCGAATTTAACAGATTCAGTTCCTTTATAAGCAAGTAATTGGGGATAATCCCTGGATTGAAAAACATCGTGACGACAATCAGGCCAAACATGATATTCCGGCCTTTAAAATTTCTGCGGCTTAAAGCATAGGCCGCCATGATGGTCATCACTAAAGCGACCGCCGTATATACGGCGACCAGGACAACCGTAAGAACAAGGGAACGCATCATGGATGCATCTCCGAAGACCGCGGAATAGGAATGAAAGTTCCAGTCAACAGGCCATAGGAACACTTCACCCGACATAATTGCCCTGTTGCCGCTAAAGGATAATGCAAAGATATGGATCATCGGCACGACGCAAAACAATGAAAAAATGCCGATAAGCACCATGATGACGACATCAATGATTTTTTCAACAGGATTCCTTATCACGCAAGTCCCTCCTTAGAAGATTCCTTGATTGTTGACTTTTCTGGAAATAAGTTCAGCCGTAAGCAGCAGGACCAAACCGACGACCGATTGGAATAATCCAACGGCAGCCGCAAGAGCAAATTGAGCGGACTGGATACCGACCGTGTATACATAAGTACTGATGACCTGGGCTACATCCATCACGTAACCATTCTGCAAAGCATAAGGCTGTTCAAAGCTGATGTCCGCCATATGCCCGATTTGAATAATAAACAACACGACGATAGTCGGTTTAATCCCGGGAAGCGCAATGTGCCAAATCTTTCTCAACCGGCTGGCCCCGTCCACTTCCGCGGCTTCGTATAGTTCCTTATTAATCCCTGTAAGCGCTGCCAAGTATAAAATCGTTCCCCAGCCTGCATAATGCCACACTCCGGCTCCCGTATAAGTAAGGATCCACATGATCGTATCCTCGAGAAACGGAATTGGTTGTCCACCGAGGCTTCTTATAAATTCATTCACGCTGCCCCTATTGGTAGCCAGCAATTGAATAGCCATCCCGCCGACAATGACCCAAGAGATAAAGTGGGGCAGATACAAGAGCGTTTGGCTCACGCGCTTATACCAGTTGATGCGCAGCTCATTGAGCATAAGCGCCAATATGATCGGAATCGGGAATGTCAGCAAAGAAATTACATTTAACATTAAAGTATTGCGAAGCGCTTTATAAAACTGCGGCATCGCGAAGATCTCCCGAAACACGTCTAGTCCGACCCACTCGCTCGCCCATATGCCTTTAAAAATGTTGTAGTCCTTAAAAGCGACCACGACCCCCAGCATCGGGATGTACTTGAAAGTAATAAAGAATGTCATAGGTAATACCATCAGGAGATACAACGGCCATTGCCGTTTAAAGCCGGACATGGCATTTCGTCGTTTGACGGTGAGCTCTGCTCCCGGCCGGCGCACCTCTGTTTGCATAGGCGTCATCCTTTCCGCTGAAGTCTATTGATTGTTTGGAGCTAACTATACACCAGGGATTTTCCATTGCGATATTCTCAATTATTTTTGGGCTCACACCTTTTTTTTGCGGCCCATTCACCTTTTTTATATGTCTAACTATTTTTGTCATGGCAGGCCTACGACCGTATTATTGTCACGCACAAAAAAAGAAGTGCCCTGAAGGAATGCATATCCCTCAAGACAACTTCTTCATTTATGGCCTACTGGTGATCCTGATAAGCCCGATGTTTCTCCTCCTGAACCTGCCTTCCCCCCATCATCATATACTCTGCTACTTCCTCGTCGTATACGGCATCGAATTCCTCGGGCTTCGCTGTTAGAACTTTTACAAAGATTTCATCATTCTTATCGTTCAGAATAGCTGAATATTTAATTTCAGACGGCAGGATGATTGGGATCCGCGGAGTTGCAATTCCATCGTTCATTCCATATTCCACACTCCGGAGTGCGAAGTCTTCAAAGCTGGGAATCGAAGCATTGGCTTTTAGATTCAACTGTTCGTCCGTGCTGCTGACATATTTGCCATTCAGAATAATGCAATAATCGAAGTAATTAAATAGCAGCGTGTTCGCATCTTCATTCTCCAGCGCAACTGGCAATCCATTCTCCATTTTGTAGGTTACCCCCTCAATCCCGTTCTGAAGGGTAATATAGTTTTCCGGCTGCGCCATCCAATTCAAATACTTGATTGCTGCCTCGGCGTTGCGGCTCGTTTTTGGAACCATAATGTACATACCCGTCTTTTCCAAAATCGGCTTTGTTTTTTTGCCATTCGCATTGGTGAAGGGATCAATGGGAGTCAGTATCGCGTTTGGATCGTTTTTTTGCAATTCGGCTAAATACCCCATATACACAGGCTCAATCGTATTGGGTGTTGCAGCGCCTACGCGACCGTTCACCAAGTCCTTCTGGAATTGCTGGGCGTACCTGTCAAGATGAAAATCAGGATCGATTAGACCTTCATGATACAGCTGGTTCAGAAATTTGAATGCATCTTTGTTGCCCGGCATCACCCAGCCCGGGTCAGCGTACAAATCTTCCTCGGTGATTCGGTCCCAATCCCAAAACGAGTATTGCAGCGGCGCTATATGATAGTAATCGATATGTCCATAGGGATAAATGTTTTCTCCGTATTTCTCCAGCCTAATCTTCTTGAACGCCTTCAATGCTTGATAAAACTGCTCTGTCGTTGCAGGCAAAGGCAATTCCGCTTCCTTGAGCCAGTCTTCGCGTATGAGGGTCGTGCTTCGGGCCGTTAGCACGCGCTTGGCCGGAATCGTAAACTGCGTTCCATTTATGCGTCCATAGCTTAAGATTTCCTCACCCAGGACGCTCGTCAGGTCTTGACCGTACTGATCTAACAAAGAGGAAAGGTCGGTTAATTTTCCTTGAGTGAAAAAATTATAGACCGTAGGAAGATCATACGTAAACACAATATCCGGGGCCTGATTCGCGGCCATTAGCACTTGTAGTCTCCCCACTTCTTCAGCCCTGGGAATCGTAATGAATTCAACCTTGATGCGTTCTGGATCTCCAAAGTTCTTTTGAATATATTGCGTAATATAATTGTCCGTAATCGAGTTTGCTCCAGCGGGTTTATTATTACGTTCGAACAGTTCGATCCTTAACGTTGTCCAACGATCGGTCGAAGCAGATTCGTCGGGCCCAAGGCGCCGGCCGGCGCCCTCCGCTTGGCCTGATTTATTCGATCCCGCAGGGCTGTTACAGCCTATCATAAATGACAAAATGGCGATTACCACCATGATCGAAGTTAAAGACCGTAGAAGCGGCATGGAGATCCCTCCTCCTCAATTGTTAGGACTGTATTCTATATCGTGCGGTACATATTGCGAAACTCCCCTGGCGGAACGTCTTGAAGCTTCTTGAAAGCCCGATAAAATGAATTCACATTCTGGTAACCGATTTGCTCAGCGATGGATTGGATCGAATCCTCTGTCTCTATTAATAGCTGCTTGGCCTGCTGCATTCTGATCTTCAACACATAATCAACGAATTTCTCGCCCAATTCCTCTTTAAATAACAGGCTAAGAGCGCTTGGCTGGAGTTTGAAAATATCGCTTACCCGGGCCAGGGACAGATCCGGATCGGCAAAATGCGCGTCAATATAACCTTTGGCTTGCATCGCAATGCTGTGATGTCTTCTAGCCTGCCGGTCCTCATCCACACAAGCCTCGAACATCGCCATAATGCCCATGAACTGATATTCGAACTCGTCCAGCGTTTCCGCCGTTTCGTCCAGGTGGGCGAACCGATGCTGAAAATCCTGCTTCCAAATATCTTGAATGTTCGAAGATAGCGCGTTAACCGCCTTATCCATCCGCTTGGCAAAAATATTTACAAGCCCAGTCATGTCTTGCTTCATAAACCGCATCTTCCTTAATTCCATGAAAATCTGAGTCAATTTCTCCCGCCAATCGCTCTCGTTCATTCTGAAGGACTGAACCGCCTGATCCAGAGCTTGCAGGTAAACATAATTGTCCAGGCTTAATTTACCGGCGCTCCTACGATTATCAATGATCGTATTCGTTCCAAAAATCGTTTTCAGTTCAATGTTGTCGTGCGCATTACGGTAAGAATCCGCGATGGTTTCGATGGAATCCGAATCCGCTCCGACCCCAATCGTTATCGTAAGCTCCAGATGCTGATTAATCCATTTTTGGAATTCCTCCGCGTAAGCGGCCGCCGCTTTGCCGCTGCGTGGATCGGCTGCAATATGCTGGATGACAAAAGCGATTCGATGGGGTTCCATCCAGACATGCCAAACAAATGAATGATGGTTCTGCCCGAGATCACGAAAGGCGCTCTCGATAATAAACTTGAGCAAATGCTGATCCTTGACCTTGTATTTGTCCGTAAAGCTAGAATAGTGGTCAATTTCCACAATGATAACCCCTAGCCGGTCATACGCATCAGGCAGTTTCAAATCAGCAAGCTGCTGCTTGAATTCCTCGTCCGTTAAATAGAGATGGCCCGCCAACAAATCGCGAAAAAGACGCTGCTGCCGCAGTAAACAATCTTCTTTATGCAGATTTTCATAATCCAGAGACCTCTTAAGCAGATGATCCAATGCCATTTCTATAAAAGTGAACTCATTATTCGCCCCCTTAATGCCAAGCTCCTCACTCTTTCGGTTCGAAAACTGGCCTACCTTTTCCATAATGGAATGAATCGGCTTGTAGTGCATATGCGTTACAATTGTAAAACCGATCAATGCCAGTAAAATAATAAAGATCAAAATAAACATCCATACACTAGAGAAGAGAGATAAAATATTGTAACTGCTATTATATGCGCCCTGAGAAATAAACCTCCAGCCTGTATAATCAGACTGAACCATAATCTTGTCGGAACCGTTGTCCGAAGCCGATGAGGCGTTATCGTCGCCTTCTAATAACAGCAAAGAATTGGAACCGCTTTCATTTAGCGAATTAAGATAGTCCATAAAAGACCGCTGGTACACATTTACGACAAAGGCACCACGTACTTCATCCCCCGTATAGGCGTATTTCACAAGCGAGACGACCTTCTGCTTGTCTTCGTCAAACGCCGAATAGGCGAATAAGCGCGGGTCATGCCAGTCCGTCGACTCTTTCTTGTCATAGTTGAACATTAAAAATTCACGATCGCCAAAAGAGTTCAGCGCATACGAGCCCAGATCCGAAATAACCCGCTGCTCGTCCTCATTGTACATATAGATCGTATTGGAAAAAGGCAGGGCTAGACTTAATTCGATAATTTTCTTCTGCAGCATGAAATCGTCAACGGCATGCTTGGGCCGATCAGAAAAGTACTCTTGGATATCGTTATCCATTAACAATTTGCTGACTACATTGCGTTCAATTAACATCAAATTGGCATCCAGATTGAAGACCATACGTTCCAATATCGCGTTGTTGGTCTCCTTGTACTTCTTCTCGGAGGCATTATTCAATACAAGGAAAATAATGAAGATCATCGAGGAAATGATGACGAAGAGAATCGGAGCATATGAAAGAATCGTTCGATAATACCAGTTCATTTTCATAGAGCCAATCTCCCAAAGGCAGTTTCATAGATTATAAGAGAAAACCATCTATGTTGTTAATTCACATTTTATTCGGAGTTATCTTTTTTTATTCCTGGGCCATATATTCGCTATGAAGGCCTGTATACCCTGCAAAATTTAAAATTTAAAGTATTTTATATAAAAGTGAGGCACCCGAAGGTAGCCTCATATGATACATCCTATTGTTCTCATTTACTATTAGTTGTCCAGCCTTTTTGCAGCTTTCGGATGTAAACAATTTGTCCAATATGGTAAGCGTTGTGCGTGGATATATTCCCCAGTATCCCCCACCACTTTGCAATCACTGGGAAACCATTCACTTCACTTTCTACCTTCTCTTCAGTTAGTAAACCCTGCCACTGAAGCAGAACCTCTAGAAGGCTCTCTTTTAAGTCAGCGAATCTTTTATTTTCTGGAACAATAAAGCTTTCATTATTATCACCTATTGGCGCAACAGCATTTACATGTGATTTTTCGCACCTCTTTTGCCATGTTTCATTCCAGTAAAGCAGATGCTGCACAATTTCAGCGATACTGTTACTTTCATCGTTGGGTCTCCAAAACGCTTCTTCCTCTGACAAGTTTGCTACTGCTTCCGAAAACGGAACGTAAAAACTAGGGTCGTTCGCATTTGCTAACAATTGATCGGCCAAAACATCTTTAGCATGGGGTATATCAGTCACGCTCCCTTTTAATTATATCTTTTCTATTTCGGTGATTTTTTGAGTTCTCCTCCCCGCAATTGGATATGGTGAGAAGCCACCGTGGTTCGTATTCTCATTCTGCTTTCAGGCGATTTATATCCTGCTTAGGTGGGAAGCCAAACATTCGGGAATACTCACGGCTGAATTGTGAGGGACTTTCATAGCCTACTCGAAATGCCACATCAGTGGCATCCACAGATTTAGTTAATAATAGGCGCCGAGCTTCCTGAAGCCTCAATTCTTTTTGAAACTGAATAGGACTCATAGCGGTTACCTCTTTGAAGTGTCTATGTAGTGATGAGACACTCATATTCACTTTTTCCGCAAGCTCCTCAACTCGAAATGACTTATTATAGTTATTCGTGATATGTTCAATAACTTCTCTTATTTGATGGGCAGAACTACCCTCTAATGCAATTTGCTGAAGCCTAGCCCCATGCTGATCTTGCAGAACCCTATACAGAATTTCTTTCGTAAACAGCGGCGCAAGAATGGGAATATCCTTCGGGTTGTCCAGCAAACGAGCTAACCTGATGACGGCATCCATTAAAGGTAGCTCCATCTGGTTAACAAACATACCTCGCTTTGCACTCTCTTTCGATCCTGCTGGGATTCCAGATTGACGTAGAACCTCTAGAATTTGACTCGCAGAAAATTCAAGTATGAAACCCAAATACGGAACGTCTGAAGTAGCTTCGGTGACTTGAGCGGTAACAGGCAAGTTTACGGATGCAATAAGGTAATCTGCAGGATTGTACTTGAAGCGTTCCTGCCCCAGCAAAACCTCCTTCGCCCCTTGAACCACAATACAAAAGGAAGGCTTGTAAACCCCATGTCGAGGTACGGACATATTCGAATCACGTATGAATACTAATGACGGAATGTCTGTAGCGTAAACACCATCGTTTTGTGCATAGCGTTCAATAATTTTGGCAAGTTCTTTTTGCTGCATAGTGATTATTTCAGACATTTGCTTCTCCTCGTTCCGTCACTCTTTGTAGTTCAATTATAGTCGATTTTCACTTCAAAATAAGTGGTAGTGAGAGAATTAGGCAAACATTTGACAGGATTGGGATAACGATTACTTTGTCGTATGATGCATAATAAGGATGTCATAAGGGTACTGTCGATAGGATTGAGTCGATTTCACATAATAATAAAGAACTGGAGGATTCTTCATGAAAAAAGTGACTCTGAATAATGGTATTGAGATGCCTATACTTGGTTTTGGTGTTTTTCAGATTGCCGACCCAAATGAATGCGAACAAAGCGTGTATGACGCTATTATCGCAGGCTATCGGCTGATTGATACCGCTGCCTCTTATCTAAATGAAGAAGCGGTTGGCAGAGCGATCAAGCGCAGTGGTGTGCCAAGAGAAGAGTTATTTATTACTACGAAACTTTGGGTTCAGGATACTGGCTATGAGCGCACAAAAAAGGCATTTGAAAGATCAATGGAAAAATTGCAATTAGATTATTTGGATTTGTATTTGATTCACCAACCGTATGGCGATGTGTTTGGTTCCTGGCGTGCTATGGAGGAGTTGTATCGTGAAGGAAAGGTGCGTGCAATCGGCGTCAGCAACTTCCATGAAGACCGCCTGATCGACTTGATTATTCATAATGAAGTTGTTCCTGCCGTAAATCAGGTAGAAACGCACCCATTCAATCAGCAAATTGAAAATGCAAAATTCATGAAAGAAAATAATGTTCAAATCGAATCCTGGGCGCCTTTCGCTGAAGGGAGAAACAACTTGTTCCAAAATGAGATATTGGTATCCGTAGCTGAAAAGTATAATAAATCCGTCGCTCAAGTGGTTTTACGTTGGTTGACGCAAAGAGAAGTTATTGTAATACCAAAGTCTGTTCGTAAAGAAAGAATTGTCGAAAACTTCAACATCTTTGATTTTGAATTAAACCAGCAGGATATGGAGTCGATTGCTACGTTAGATACGAAAGAGAGCCTGTTCTTTTCACATCGTGACCCTGCGATGGTGAAATGGATTGGTGAACGTAAACTTGATATCTAATTTCAATCCTTCCCCCTTAAATAAGGAGCAGGTGGCACACAGGCCATCTGCTCCAATTTCCACATTATCACGACTTTTATTAAGCAAATCTGCCCGTTAGCAAAAGACCCTTATTTAAGGGCAGATTTTTTTTCATGACATTGTCTTACAACAAAATAATTGTCTTGCCATTAACAGAAAATTCCATTAATTTTGTGGAATGGTCAAAGCGATTTTCCCGAAGTTTTCTCCCTTTTCCATTCTAGACAACGCCTCGGTTACCTCCTCCAGCGAATAAGTTTTGTCCAAAATAGGGTGAATCTCGTGCTCCTCTACCAGATTGACCATATCGGCAAAATCTTGCGGACTTCCCATAGTTGAGCCCAACACTGAGATTTCTTTTACAGTCATATTTGGCAGGACGAAATTCGGAATCGGGCCTCTCGTTGCCCCAAAGCTGACGATCCGGCTTCCGATCTTGCCAAGTAACGGCAGTGTGTTAAACACTTCGCCGCCTATACTGTCGACGGATAGATCAATACCACCAGTTAATTTCTCCAATTCCTTCGGCCAATCATCTGATGTGTAGTTGACACCTTCGGTTGCACCGAATTTTTTTGCCTTTTGGATTTTTTCTTCTTTGCTGGATGTCACGTAAACTTTAGCACCGAGTGCGGCTGCAAACTGTACGAGATAGGTGGCTACGCCTCCACCAACGCCAGGGACAAGAACGGTTTCCCCTTTCTTCACTTTGCCTTTCGTTACAAGAGCACGGTAGGCGGTCAAACCGGCGAGCGGGAGCGCTGCTGCCTCTTCCCAAGATAAATGGGACGGTTTTAAATAGACATTTTCCGCTGGCACCTTTACAAATTGGGCATAAGTTCCGTTAGTAGGAACGCCGAGAACGGTGAAGTCCGCCCTTTTTTTGTTCATATCGTTGCCCCAGTTCAGCCCGGGATTGATAATCACTTCGTCACCGGTTAAGACATTACTGACTTCACCTCCAACTGCAACAACTACCCCTGCGCCGTCGGAGCCGGGAATAGCAGGCAGCTTGATCCCTGGATATCGGCCATATATGACTAACAAATCCCGGCGGTTAAGAGCTGCCGCTTGTAATCGCACGATGACCTCTTTCGAACCTGGTTTGGGCATTTCTACCTCTTCCAGCTTCAGTTGGTTTGGTCCACCTGTTTCTCTTAACATCATTGCCTTCATATGATTAACCCCTTTCTTTTCGCCTTCGGCTCAAAGCCAACTTTATTACATTTATCCTTTAATTTTTTGAACGTGCAACTTGAACTAGGGCAAGCCTGCTTAAGCCCCAAACCCACCATCAACTGCATAATCGGAACCAGTTACGTAGCTTGCTTCATCAGACGCGAGAAACGCTACGACAGACGCCACTTCTTCCGATGTACCAAAACGTCCTAGTGGTACGATTCGCTGAACGGATGCGACATGTTCTTGCGATGCTTCTTCCGATAAGCCTGCCTTATCGTAAATCGGTGTTTTAATCGGGCCAACGGCAACGGAATTCACTCGAATGCCGTCTATAGCTAACTCTTTTGCCCAAACTTTAGTTAAGGTTGTTACTGCAGCTTTACTCGATGAGTAAATCGACATGTTCGGCATAGGGTTATTGGCTATCGCAGAAGATATATTGATTACATTACCTTTGCTTTCTTTTAACAGCGGTAACGCTTGTTTGGTCAGATCAACCACACCACGAACATTGACCCGGAACACATTGTCAAATTCACTCATATCCACTTCGGCAAGAGGGGTTACTGGGGCAACACCAGCATTGTTTATTAAAATATCCAATTTGCCTAAGCGGTTTTGAATTTCGCTCAGGATGTGGGATAGGTTGTCTGAGTTTCCGACATCCGCTACCATATAAGAAATATTACTATGCTGGTTTGCAGATTCTTGCAATGTGTCTTCGCTGCGACCAATAATCACTACAGTCGCCCCTTCATTCGCCAAGTGTAGTGCAATTACACGACCAATACCCGAGCCGCCACCTGTTAACAACGCCACTTTATTTGCTAATCTTGTACTCATTTTTTCTCCTTTACTCTTCGAAATTACTTGTTATATTGATTTCGAAAACACTTCTTTGGCAACCCTAATAGCACTCATCGCATTCGGCCAACCAGCATAAAAAGCAAGATGGGTTATGACTTCAATGAGCTCTTCTTCCGAAAGGCCATTTTGTTTGGCACTATTTAAATAGGTCTTCAAAGCTTCTGAATGCCCGCCAGTTATTAAAGAGGCAACAGAAATTAAGCTGCGGTCACGCGGAGAAAGTCCTTTACGCTGCCAGACATCTCCTAATAAAACATCATCGGTTAATTCGGCAAATTTCGGTGCAAAATCACCAAACAATTTCCGTGCAATAGAAAGCTCATTTGAACTTGACATTATTATCCACTCCTTAATTTCGCAAGAACATTAGTATGCGATTTGTATTATTTAAACAATTAGCCCTCTCGATGAGGGCTAAGACAACAATTAGCGGTCGGCAAGCGGCGCAATTCCAGGCTTCAGTGCATAAGCTACATATTCTTTTACACTCAGTTCAATTTGATCATCGGGCATCCGCGCCGCTCCATGCACTATAAAAGGGGTCAAATAGCGAGTGCCGATCAGGTTGCTTGTTGCCTGAAGAGGGCGCAGCAACTCCTGAACGGTGTATTTAAAGGCACCGTTTGACGAATAATTTTCTTCAGGGGCACCTACTGAAACGGCAATCAGCAACTCTTTTCCGTGCAGCTTGTCCCCCTCGCTTCCAAAAGCCCACCCGTAAGTAAGAACGGCATCCTCCCATTTCTTCAGCAATGACGGCGTACTGTACCAATAGAAAGGAAATTGCAAAACGATGCGGTCATGCTGCTCCAATAGCCTCTGCTCGGCTGCGACATCGATCTGCTCATCAGGATAAACTTCATAGACGCGTTGAACGGTAACATTATCTTGCTTCTCCATTTCTTCCGCCCAGCGGCGATTGACGCGGGAAGCAGATACATCTGGGTGAAATACGAGAACTAGTGTTTTCATTAGAAATTTTCTCTCCTTAATTTTGTTTAGTTATATGAGAAAAGATTATCATTAAGACGAATGAGTTGCTTTGCCGAGAAGCTCATTTAGTATTGTTCATTTAGCTCATTTACGACCCTTCTCTCAATTTCAGCTGCTTTTTAAACTCCGATGGCGGGAGCCCGAACTTTTCTTTGAACACTTTAGAAAAGTGGGCGTTATTTTCGAATCCGATCGAAAAACAGATATCAGTGATAGATAACTCTGTTTCCGCTAGCATCTCCTTGGCTTTATCAAGCCTCCGATTGCGAATCCACTTGAGCGGGGACGTGTTGTAAATCGCCTGAAAATCCCTTTTGAACGTCGCCAGGCTTCTGCCGGACAAATAGGCTAGGTCGTCAAGAGAAACTGGATTCATGAAATTCTCCTCCATGACCTTCGCAATGCTGCTCCTGTCCTTGCTAATGGGTTGCATCAATTGATATAAAAACCGTTCATTCGAATCCGCCATATGAAAAAGCAGTTCCATTAGCTTCACCCGAACCAATCCTTCTTTGACTTCATCGTCGAAATAGGGTTTTAACGATTCAATATAACTTTCAATACGATTGTTGATAGGATAGACCATTACCGGAACAATCTCATTCACCGGATAAATCGCTTTTATACCAGCAAAGTTGAGGAATTCGTTCACTGTCTTCTCGTTAAGGAAAAACATCGTATAGTCGAGGATATAACCGGAATCAGGCTCACCCAGCTTTTCATACTCGATACCGATCGATTTATGGAGGAACAGCATCTCATTGCTCCGCACCGTATACTTTCGCTCCCCGAACCGAACGGTATAGATACCTGATTTAACGAACAGCAGTAGATGATCCTTCAAAAAATAGGTTCCCTTTCTGCCTTGCGTGTAATAGCAGAATTCGATAACGGACATCCCATCCATCTTCAGGCTTCCTTTTTGGTTCGGAAAATTCTCCACATCTTGAGGAGCCTTGATCATTTTTCCAGATCTTATGGACATGCGTGATCCTGATCTTTCCTTACATCTATTACTTTTTGCATAAAAATACCTCCTAAATGATTGGGATTTACAATTCCGACTTAACCAAGCTAGAATAAACCTATCACCTTCGTGTAACTCGAAGTCAACACTTTGAATAATTTTGAACAAATGTTTTAAAGGAGGCCTTTATGCATTCAGTGAAAGAAGTAGCTAAACTACTTAACTTGACAGAACATACCATTCGCTTTTATACAGATAAGGGCTTAGTCCCCAGTTTACAGCGTGATAAAAATAATAATCGTATATTCAATGATGACTCTATAAAATGGCTTGTCGGTGCGAAAAATTTAAAAAAGTGCGGCATGTCAGTAGAAGATATCAAGAAATATGTAGATTTATGTTTGGATGGAGACTCTTCTATACGGGAGCGCTATGAGATTATACTGAGGCAAAAAGAAGCGGTACTAGCTCAATTGGAAGAAGTTAAATTAATGGCGGAGTTTATAACCAATAAAGAAAATCACTACCGTGACATTATTAATAATCTAACCCCGGATAATACAAATCCTGCAAAATGGGATAAAGACAATATCAATTGCCCACTAAAACAAACTAACTTCAATCCAACAGGCTGACGGTCCCCTGCCCCTAGTTAAGGTAATATAACAGGCTTCTAGGCTTCAGGTAGTTCGTAGCTCGCCCACACTTTCCTTCAAATTGCAAAAAAGTCCCGATGTAAATTTTTCATCGGGACTTTTTGAGAGGATATAAAGCTCTTCCTTCAATTTTAAAAGCTTATCGTTTGTTTAGTCATAGTTTTAAAATAAAGGAAGTGTCAGACCATCTGCATTAATGATGGTTAGAATGATGATTAATATAGTAAAAACGATGGCTGGAGCCGTTTTGCTGATTGAGTCTTTAACCCTGAAATGCGCGAGGCACGCCAATAACATAGTGATTCCAAGCCAAACGCCAGCCCATGCGACCGCCCCTGCATACCAGTAGCCAATGATGAGTAATGCTGATCCGACTAACTGGACGATACCTGTGACTACACGAAACCACTGCGGTAGTCCAAGATTCTTGAATATATCGGCCCAGTATTTGGCCCCTACGATCTTGGCTCCTCCTGAAAAGGCATAGTATAAGACCAACAAACTTTGAAGAACGATGGAAAATACAGTCATAAGTATTTCCTCCTTAGTTTACATGTTCTTTTCGGGACACCTTCGATATTCTTCATATGATCGGTTTCCCTTGTCACTAACTATGTCGTAAGTCAGCGGGGAAACGTGACGGATACGGCGAAAAGTTTTTTAGGATGAGTAAAATGCAGATCTGGCACATTTCCATTGTCACGTTTGTTGAGTTTTGTACGACATATAAATAAACAGGAAGCAAAGGAAGGATTGTGATGTATGAACGATCATGATTGGCTTGTGGAACAATTCGAGGCGCATCGAAATCACCTACAAACGGTAGCTTACCGGATGCTCGGATCTTTAAGCGAAGCGGATGATGCTGTACAGGAGTCATGGATACGTCTTAGCCGCACTGAGACTAGCAAAGTTGAGAACATGGGGGGATGGCTAACAACGATCGTCTCGAGGGTTTGTCTGGATATGCTGCGAACTCGCAAATCGCGTCGTGAGGAGCTTACGCTGGGAGGAATACCTGAACCAGTTAATAGCCGTCAGAACGAAAACGACCCCGAGCACGAAGCTTTGTTGGCCGACTCTGTTGGTTTTGCCATGTTGATGGTCCTTGGAAATTTGAACCCTGCCGAACGTATCGCGTTCGTATTGCACGACATTTTCGCCTTGTCTTTCTCGGAGATCGCCCCGATTATTGGGCGTAACGAAGTTGCAGCCAGACAGCTTGCGAGCCGTGCACGCCGTCGGGTTCAGGGAGCGAAAGCGACTGCGGATTCGGAGGAGTTCAAGCGAAAAAGAGAGCTTGTAGATGCTTTCTTAGCTGCGTCGCGTTCTGGAGATTTTGAGAAACTTCTTACGGTATTAGACCCCGATGTTGTACTCCGACAAGACCCTGCATTTCCACCGGTCGCGGCATGGCCCGTTGTTCACGGTGCGGAAGCTGTGGCCAAGGGCTTCGCTGGTCGTGCCCAGGGCGCAAGGCCAGTGCTCGTGAACGGATCTGTGGGCGTAATCGTTGCTCCTCGCGGTCAAATGCTTTTCGTACTCGAACTTAAGATTATAGATGGCAGAATTACCGAGATCGAAATGATCGCCGATCAAGCGCGGGTTCGCCAGCTTGACTTAGCTGAAATGAAGGATTTATAACGCAGCCGCCGTAATGTTACTCGTTGCTGCGAGCGGGGCACCTCTAGGTTACTGTACTGGATGCACGGTCGTCTTTTTTTCATTACAAGCAATTCAATGCTAAGTTTCGATAACGATCTAGAGTAAATTTACTTCTTAACAGGAACTGCTCCAACGGTAACGCTGACGTTTTTTTGCGTACCACTTCGTCAGCACGTCCATAAAAAAACGGCTCTCCCGAGGGAGAGTCGATCGTTGAAGCTGTATACTAATCCATTTGAATGTTGGACTTCTTAGACTCGGAAACCATTCTGGCTTCTTTGCTTCCTAATAGCAGCGATAAGATAATAGTAAAAACCACAACACATACTACAATATATACTTGTTCTCTTATAGCATTATAAATGTAACCATTATCTATTTGTGAAAAGTAGAAAGTGATGAGCCACCCTGTGATAACTCCGATAACGATTCCTATCATGCCAAATAATCCACATTGAACGAAAACAATTTTCCGAATTTGACCGTGGGTCGCGCTAATCATACGAAGTATAGACATTTCACGACGTTTAGTCAGGAGGATGGCCGACAGATGATTTGCCATCCCGCTCAGTCCCATCATGAGCAACAACACAAAAGTCGCTCCCAATATCAAAATGCGCTCGGACATTTGCTTTGACAGCTCCTGCAACTGAGTAGATCTGTCGCTCCAATTGATTTCGTCATATTTATTCATTTGAAGCATCTTTATATGCTGATCTACAAACGTTTTCTGGGTCGGATCGACGTATAGCATGACACTATGCACATTGGGTTGATCCAGTCCTGTGAGCGCAGAGTTGTTCCAATCCAAAAGCAGCAGCGAGTCTTCGTTTGCATACAACTGATCTAGTACTGCTGCAATCGTAACTTTCACCTGGCGGTAAGGGTCTTTATAGTCTAAAGGAACGATAAAAAATTCCAAAGTATCCCCCTTCCTAACACCCAACATTTCGGCGTAACGCGCTGTTATCATTACCGCATTTTTTGGTTCGATTTCTTGTGGCAATTGCAGATTAAGTTCCTTAACGAGAGATTGGACATGAACCAATTTATAGTTCGCCACTTCTCGTTTCAAAACAGGTTTATTGTGTTCATCTTGTAAAAGTGGAGAAGGGGATGACTTTAAATTTAACCATCTCTGATTGCTCTTTGAGAAATCATAATTATCCAGAATTAATGTCCGATTGACGCTAACTGCAATAGCCGTTTTCACACCTGGTATTCGTTGCAAATCTTCTTGTATTTCCAACGGAACAGTGGAACGCATGCTTTTATTGCTCGATACTAAAATATCAGAGATGTAATTTGACTCTATTTGCTTCAACATGTTATCTCCAATCCATGTATAAATAGTGACAATCGGAATAGTCAATGTCATGGATAAACCAATGATAATAACAGCCAATGTACTTTGGGCTCGTTGGAAAATCAGATTTTGAACAGCAATTTTGGATTCTATGCCTGCTATTCGTTCAAGGAGCGGGGACAATATGCGCAAAACAGGTGATATCCAAAAGGGAGTTAACATATAAAGAGAGCTGGAGATCATTAATCCTCCTACAACATAGAACAGAACATGCAAGGAACTTTCCTGATCCCCCCATCTGCCTATGCCTGCGCAAAGAAGACTAATTATCACTAACCCAACCGCTATCCATTTCTGAGTTTTCCGAGGCTGCAAATTTGCATCAAGTATCTCATTGAGGAATTCCATTGGCAAAACTTTTGAGGCTTTATGGGCAGGAATCAAGGATGTTAAAAAAACAAATAAGGCGATGCTTATTGCAGTGACCGCAACGTACTCATATGAAATTGACACTGAAAATAAAGGGATGGAAAGATACCGAGCCATCCAATCTATGGTTATTTTCGTTAATAATACAGCTATAAGCGAGCCGAGACATGACCCGATAATGGCAATCGTCAACCCCTCTACACAGACCATCAACTTCAATTGACTCGGACTTCCACCGATCATACGTAGAAGAGCTAGCTCTTTTTTTCTCTGTTGTACAGTAATGTAGAAACTACTCAGAATCATAAAACCACTAGCAAATACAACCATAATCCCTAATGCATATCCGATGACTAAAAAACTATTTAGTTTATCTCCCTCTTCAGGGTCACCTACGATATCTACATCCGGTATGGGATCAAAGTTATCCTTCACAAACCGCGAAAACCTTTGCTTATCATGATCTTTGACTAAATCTATTAAAAGAAGATTAACTTTTACGTCGCTTCCTACAATCTCTTGCAGGGATTGCAAATGAAAAATGGCATAGTCCGGCAACGGGCCGTCTGGTCCGTAACGATCAGGGATAATTTCCTTTACGACCCAGGGCTGTGAAGATGGAAGAGACGGTATGGATGTTTTACCGTGTAATTCGACACCCCAACGTTCGGCAAGCCTCTCGGTCAACACAATTTCAAAGGGCTGCAGAGCTTGCGTGAATTTATAGGTCGATTTCGCAATTTCGGAATTATCAACCCCAACAACATAAAAATCAGGAGAGAGCCCGGGAATTTTAGGCGCCGCCAATATTTGCGCAAAGCCTTGAACCATCGTACTGCTCGTAATTTGATCTGTTTGTTCTGGGGTAAGTCCTTGTTCAGCCGTCCTATATCCCACCATAATATCTGTATATCCAAATTGATCAAACTGTTGTTTTTTTATTGAAGCATGAAGCATCTGACTGAGCAGCACTACACTAGTTAAAAGAACCGTACCTAACATTACCCCGATGAGCATATAGATCATCCTACTCTTTTTCGCAAAAAGCATCTTCCAGGCTAGCATCAGAATAACCATCAGATATCAACCTTTCCTTGCGATGCAAGTTGAAGATCGACGATAACCGAAACCCGTTTATTGTGGTCACATTCTTTATCATTAGCATGATCAAGAACCAGTTTGCCATCGTGTAAAAAAATGACCCGATCCGCATGAGCGGCCACTTGAGGATCGTGAGTAACTAACAGAATGGTTTGATTACGATGTTTCTGAAGTTGAACCAGCAAAGACAAAATATGAGAGGTCGTTACTGAATCCAAATTTCCTGTTGGTTCGTCAGCTAGCAATAGGCAAGGATTTTGCACGAGAGCTCTCGCGATCGCGACACGCTGCTGCTCCCCCCCCGATAAAGTGTGAGGATATTGTTTTCTTTTGTTGAACAAACCTACTTTCTCAAGCAGATCTCTCGCTTTATCGTAAGCCTCTTTCTTCTTCACGCCTGCCAGCAACAAGGGCATGGCAACATTGTCTTCGGCATTAATCGAAGCAATGAGATTAAAAAATTGGAATATGAATCCAACTTTTTCTCTTCGGTATTGTGTAGCATGTGGTTCAACGGAAATCTCTTGCAAAGATTGACCATCAACTCGTATATTACCTTCCGACGGTTCAATCAATGCTCCGATAAGTTGTAGTAAAGTTGTTTTACCAGAGCCGCTTTTCCCCATGACGACAATGAATTCTGCTCGCGATATAGTTAGGTTAATATCCTTAATGACATACGTCATTTCTGAATGCGTTGTATAGAATTTGCTGAGATTTTTTATTTCCAGAATCACAGTCAAAGTGCTCGCCTCGATTCGTTTTCTGTGTCTAGATACCATTGTGATTGAGTACGGTACATTTTAGCATACTCCCCGTTTAACGAAAGCAATTCTTTATGGTTGCCAATTTCAATAATTTCCCCTTGCTTCATAACTAAGATACGATCGCATAATCGAGCTGGACCAAGTCGATGAGAAATGATAATACTTGTTTTCTGATTCGATAGTTGATGCATTTGTTGTATGATGTCTACTTCAGTACGCGGGTCTAGTGCAGCTGTCGGTTCATCTAGTATAACGATCTCTGCATTTTTCATTAAAGCTCTAGCTATCGCTACTCGCTGCCATTGTCCCCCTGAAAGTTCTTGTCCTGAAATGAACTGACTGCTTAATTTCGTTTCCAGACCCTGCGGTAATTGTTTTACTAATGAATTTAAGCCTGTATTTTCAAGGACACCTCTAATTTTTTCATCATTTTCGATGTCTGCAAGATGACCGAAACCGACATTGTCGCGTAACGACAGACGGTAGCGTACAAAATCCTGAAATACGCAAGTGACTTTTGCTAGGAAAGAAGTTTGATCGATTTCACGGATATCTACCCCGCCAATTAATATCCGCCCCTGTGTTGGAGAATAGAGGCCTAGCATCAGTTGGACTAATGTTGTTTTACCCGCACCATTCTCCCCTACGATAGCAATTTTTTCACCTTGCCTAATTTGGAGTGAAACATTTCGAATACTCTCTTTATGCTTCCCATATCGGAAACTAACTTCTTGGAATTCTATTGCGTGAAAATGAGGCTTTGGAAAGGGAAGAGTTCCTTGCTCCGTTTCGATATTCTTATTCAGAAATAAATAATAATGATTCAGATTAAATAGGCTCTCCCACAGTTGCATTATCACTGCACCCAAACTGCCCACCAGACCCTGAATCATTAATACTGACGCTATTAATGCTACAAAACTACCAATACTAATTGCCCCATCTTTTACTTGCCAAAGTAATAGTAAACCCACAACAATCGCGGAAGATGTCATGAACATGGAACCAAAAGTACCACCGAGAGCTTCTTGTTTTTTATTCTTTAGTTGGAACCCTCGAAAGGTTAACTGGATTTGTTTCCACCTCGATATCAGGTGTTCTGCAAGTTGAAAGATTCTTATTTCACGCGCCGATTCTTTAAGTTGCAATAATCGGTACAAATAATCCATCTCACGTCCTTCTTCCGTACTGTGGAGCGTAAAACTGAAACGTTTCTTTTTCGCAATAAATAGTAATAGAATACCGGGAATCGTAGACACAATTAATCCCAAGGGAAGAGCCCAACTAACGTATGCTAATAGTCCGAATACACTAATAATGGTTAGTATAGTTTTCAACCCTTGAAACAAGTACTGTATGAAATCAAAACATCCCATGTTTAATGCCGTTTGGGCCATCGTCATTTGATTGAAAAATGCATGATCTTCGAAGTGTTGAAGAGGGACGGCGTTAATCTTCTTCAACAAGTCATGTTTCATCTTCATGTTGGCATCTTGCTGAACGATTGTGTAAATGTATTTTTGGATTTCTGTTATGGTAACCAACACGAATCCTGAGCCGTAGTAGATAAATAAAGAAAACATAACGATGTAAATAGACCCTTGTCCTGTTGATAAAGTCGAAACTTGATCAATCAGAATTTTATGAAGCCAGATTTGAACAGTAGGTATAAAGGCCAAAATAAACATGATGAAGATCCATGCAGACATCAATATAGGATGCGCTTTCCATCCAATCAAAAATATTAATTTAATATGCCGTAATGAATCCAAAGATAAGCGGCGTATCCCCCCCTGGTCCATCCCTATTCACCCGTAAATTCAAGGAAGTTTTCTCGCTGTGCTTTTAGCCAAGACTCTAATTGTTGAACAGATACAATATCTCGGCGCAAAATAACTGATTTCTGATCTAATATTAAACCGAATGGAAATTTATTAACTTTTATAAGACTAGTCATCTCTTTTCTGATCTGGTATACAGGAATTTCTGAAGGAATATCTATCGTTTCATCTTTTTTCCCATAATAAAGAATTCGAATTGGAATCATTTGATCGTTATACTGTTTTGAAAGTTCTTTAAGTACGGCCACACAAAATTTACACCCGCCCGAGACGAGCAAAATAAAAGTAATATTATTTTCCTTAGCAATACTTCGTAAGTATTGTGTGTCGTTTGCCGTTTCAACTGGAATATTCGGAATGCGCATGCCGGGGGGCAATCCACCCCCGTTTTTTTGTTTTCGAAATTGTAAAGCCAGAGTACATAGGAGCACTGTTTGAATACTCAATAACATCCAAAGAGCGAGTTGACTTTGCACAAGGATTCCTAACCTCCTCATTTAATCGATGAGACGAGAGATCATTCCGGTTCCAACCAAACAAAGAATCCCCATAGAAATGATAGCTATTGAACTAGGATCATGAATGGTGTGAAGCAATTTAGTATAATTTGTAGGCTGTATGAAAACAGGAATCCAATAGATGATTAGGATTAGCGAATGCATCAAAGTTCCTAATCCCATTTCCCCTGTTATTAATCTTCCAAAACAATGACAGGCGAGGTCTTTTTTCTCAAGCATCACTTTTGCATTCGCAATCGCAAACGAGACAAACACAAGAAGCAAGGCAGCGAGCAACAGATACGATTCTGAAGAAATAAATAAGATTACCGCTAGTATGACTTCCGCAAACGGCAGCAAAAAGCCAAAACTACGAGCAAGAGTAGTCGGTAAAATCCCAACGGCAGTTGCACTTCTTATCGTACCTTGAATATCGTACATCTTACTAATACCAGACAACAGGAGTGTAATCGCAATTGCATAAGCCATCAAAAGCGAAGTAATTTCCAACATTCGGCCCTCCTACAACTTCATACTCCCAACAAATTAATACCGATAAATATAAAAGCAACAAACAATATCGCACTGTTTTGAACAAGATCACGACTTGTAATCTCTTTAGGAGTGTTTAAGCCAAAACATCCACATCCATTCTTGAGTACAAGCCCTTTCCTTGGTATCAACACAAATAGAAATAGGATTTGTAAACACGCAACCATCATGAAGCCAAACACCTGCATCCAAGGTACAACCAGCCAAATGGCAGTGATGAGTTCAAATGCAGCAAGAAAAGGAGAAAGTACGGTTGCTTTTTGCTTAGTTGTTAATTTATAGTCCCCTGTAACGATACGGTAAAAGCCATACGCATTTCGTAATTTTTGTGTGCTGCTTTTATAGTAGATAACTGCCATTCCGATCGCAGTCATCCATTGGAGGACACCCAGCCAGTTATTCATGCTCATTTTCCTTTTCAAACTGTTTAATAAACTCTACGATTTGATCTTTATATTCAGAGTCAAATCTGTTTAGGACAATCATATCTTGATCCAAGACCCCTTCCTTAACGCATCCAAGTGACGGATAAAAATAATCAGTTATCCCTTGAAACATAGACATATCGCTAGAACTAAACATAGAAATGTCATAAATAAGAATCTTTTCTCTCTCAATATGTTGGCAAATGAAGTCGCTCATCCTCCGAGTATTCGGATAACGCGTAAAATCAAGACATAAAACAAATCCAGTAAACCCACCATACAATTTATTCCTAACTTCTGTAACAGGCATCATGTTCGCTAAAGCACTTTCTTGCTGAAAGATCTGTCTCCTAGCGGTTATCACGAGGATCAATATGAGTGCTAAGCTAATGGATAAAGAAAGTATTATCATCTAACCACTCACTTCCGATAACAGTGAAAAAAGAATGTGCGTACCTACAATTAGATTACTTAATGATATAGATTAGCAATCGCTATCAGAACTACATTGATCTCTTGGTTGAGACGTTGTACACATAGAAGCTGACCCACAATGGCAATCACCAAAGGTGGCGCAAGTTACCGTCATAACACAGTCGGAGTAAGTATACTTATAATATCCCGTCTTGTCTGCCCACCAATTTTCAGTGCCCCAGTCGCAATCACCTTTGATCAAATTGCTTGAATCTCCGTAAACAGTAAGCATTGGAGTTGAATAATTCATTAGAATTCCTCCTTAAATGATTTGTATTTTAATTCCCTTTGCGGGTACGCACACCGATATTTAACCTTCACATGAAACTATGGCTTTTTGTTCAAGCCTATACAGCCAAATCTCGATCGCCAATAAAACCCATATGTCATCCCTTGTCAAATGGCCTTGTCTCCATAGCTCTAATGCTGCTCGCCATTCTTTCAAGTCGATAAACCCAAATCGACATATTCTTCCTTTTTCAATAGCGGGATACAAAACCGGCCAACTCTGCCGCAAACCTTGAAAAGTTAGCGAGAGATGATCGGTTTTGTTTTCCCTCCAAATCACTTCATTAGGCAATTTGTTCTGCATCGTACGCCTAAGTAACCACTTCGTCGTTCCGGCATTCCAGCACAACTCTCCCGGAATCGAATATAGGAATTCAATTAATCGCCGATCAAGAAATGGATGGCTAATATCAACGCCAAATTCCGCTGCGATAACTCGATCAGAAAAAATGCGTGCTTTTGTTCCAGAAATTTGACGGAAAAAATTTTGTTTATTAAACGTATTTATTTGTTTTAGCTCATCGATATATTCTGCTTTTCGATCGGTCGTCCACTCTTTTATTAATCCGAGATTAAGATGAGGGGCAATCGCACTATGCCAGAGCACTTTGGGGACAGACAGCCGTCTATGAAGTGCAAACGGATATAAATGACTGAACAAGGCTTTTATTTTAAATTGTCCAGCTAGATCTGCGAGAACAGCTTCTGATCCTCCCAAAACATGGTCACCACCATAACCAGTCAGGATTGTCTTTGCTCCTTCCTTAACGCTCCGCTCAATTGTTGCTCTAGTCAAGGCATATGTCGCGGCGTTGACAGCAGGTTCGAATGAAAACGTTGTGTCTTGAGGAAAATTGTAAAATACTCCATAGTCGTCGCAAACTTCGAAGCGCGGTTCGACCTCGTATTGTTGAAGAACAGGATGAATATATTCCCTTTCATCGCTTGACTTATGATGATTAAAGATTCCGCTTACCGCAAAAGTCTTATAACCGGAATTGAACTGGGATAGATGTTGTGCAATCGCAAAAACAGATGTTGAA
The DNA here is from genome assembly GCF_054767475.1 of Paenibacillus sp. YSY-4.3. Lineage (NCBI taxonomy): Bacteria > Bacillati > Bacillota > Bacilli > Caryophanales > Paenibacillaceae > Paenibacillus > Paenibacillus sp. YSY-4.3. Next base: position 190,985 of record NZ_BAABMC010000008.1, read on the forward strand.
TCCAACCCCCCACTCATCATGACAGCATTGGGATGTGTAGAATTGAGCCGATATTGAACGCTCTCCGCTAATAGATGGAATAAGTGCTCGGTATATTCACTCAAATCTCGATAATTAAACGATTGATTGACATTCGATATACTCCAATAGCGTTGAGTACTTGCTCCTCTAGAATCAATCGATACCCTCGTTCCGCTCCGAACCCGAAATAAATCTTTAAATGGTGTGATTTCATTGTCAGCACTTGCATTGGACTTATAGAAATCGAAAAAGTATTCGTCGTTAAGGTGCTGTAACCGTATACAAGATTCCATTAAAAAAATATCACTAGCAAAGTAAAGTGTCGTTTCTTGAAGAGACCAAAATAATGTCTTTATTCCAAGTTGATCGCGAACGAATAATGCTTGATGACGAGATGTATCCCAGATCAAAAATGAAAATTCTCCGAGCAATGAGGCGAATACATCCAGCCCCTTTTCTTGAAACAGGTGTAAAATAAGTTGTTCATCGGATATGTCTGCTCTTAATAGGGGCAACAGAGTTAAAAGCTCTTTTCGATTGTCAAGCCGTACTTCGCCAAGAAAATAACAATTGTCATTGTGTGTAATGGGATTATAATCATAAGAAGAATCGATGCTGAAAAAGGCAAACGATTCTTGAATGATTTGATGTTTGTAGACGTTGTAATTAAAGGGTGTGTTACGATTTATCCTTTCAATCTCTTCAAGTGAAAGCTCAGAATGATCAAGTTTTATGACTCCTGAGAACCATCGCATCGTATATTATTTCAATCCTTTCGAACTTAGGATGATAATAAATTGTTTTGTATAATCCTCTTGTTCATTAATGTTTTTATCGTTAAGAACAAGCCATGCGTGTGAGGAGAATGGAAATTTTTTTACTCCGATCACTAAATCTACAGGTATAGAGCATTTTGTCCTAACAAATCGAAAACCGAGAAATGATCGATGTAAACATTCTGCTTTAAATGGAACCAGTGCGCATGCCATATCGATTGTACGTAGTAAATGATTCATTCGATCGATATGATTTCGTTCATTTTCTGAATGCTTGGATATCGGATATCGTTCAACATATTTAGGGAAAATCTTTTGAAAACCGTATATTCGAAGTTCGATTTGAAAGCGAATAAGAGCAAATACGACTTGTACAAATTGGAAAGAGTTTCTCATGATCTATGTACCAACCCGTTCCGGATGAGATCACTTAATAGGGCTTCGAGGTCGCGACGGACAATGACTGGATCAGCTTTATATGTCTTTTCAATATATTGATAAATATCATTCATTTCCGTAGTAAATAAGAGCTTCCAAAATTCGCTCCCAATATGATTTAATCCATAAAATTGCCCTGTTCGGAGATTGAGCAGAACAAACTCTCCATTTTCTTGAGCTTCATAAATCTGATCGTCTTTTCTAAACATCTTAACCCTCTCCAAACTTCAGCTTTGTCACCTTTACACAAATTCAAGCCTCAATCTCATTCCTATCCCATACGAAATTTGGCAGAAATCCTCAAAGCAAATATGACATAAAGAGCCTTTAAAAAAGGTAGCATGTACATATATTAACAAATGATTACATTTTTGTATACCTATTTTTGGGATATATGTATTTTATTAATTTTCTTCCTTTTCTTCTTGACTAGTTAGCATCTTTTTGACAGCTTAAGCATTTGACATATTCTAATTTGAATTGTTGTTTCCGTATCCTTGATTCTATTTTCAATTTTTCTATACTTTCTTTCTTATCATAATCTTTAAAGTTACTAAACCTCTCTTAATCCATTTCGCACATTAGTTTACTACCGCTAATCTGGTTAATAAAAAGAGGGAAGCTTGGAATCATACCTCCAAGCTTCCCTCTAAATGCATCATCATCTTACATGTTAGTCCACATTTTTTAACACTGGAACAAATTCTACTGTCCCTAACTCCCCCTACTCCACCGTCACGCTCTTCGCCAGATTGCGCGGCTTATCAACGTCGTTGCCGCGGGCCAGGGCCGCATAGTATGCAAGCAACTGCAGAGGGACAACCGACAGCGCCGGTGTAAGCATCGGCAGCGTCTTCGGAATGGAGAGCGCTTGATCGACGGACTTCAGCAAGTCCGCAACATGCTCCTCATGCGTGATAGCCATGACATCCGCACCGCGCGCTTTAACTTCCTTAATGTTGCTGACGGTCTTTTCAAGCACATTGTCTTGCGTGACCAAGGCAATGACCGGAATGCCATCCTCAATCAAAGCAAGCGTGCCGTGCTTCAGCTCGCCGGCTGCATAAGCTTCGGAATGGATATAGGAAATCTCCTTCAGCTTCAGCGACCCTTCCTGTACGACGGAGTAATCCAGACCGCGTCCGATAAAGAACAGATGCTCATGATCAGCAATTTGCTCGGCATAAGCTTTCACTGCATCTGCCTCATCCAGCATGCTCTCTACCTGTTCAGGCAAGGACTGCATTGCCGCGATAATATGAGCGACTTCTTCCTCGCTCTGCGTGCCGCGTACCTGGGCCATATACAAGCCAAGCAAGTAGAACGCGATCAACTGCGAGGTATAAGCTTTTGTCGAAGCGACAGCAATCTCCGGTCCAGCCAGCGTAGCAATCACGTCGTCCGCATCACGAGCGATCGAGCTGCCGACTACGTTCGTAACTGCTAGCACATGTGCACCGTTCGCATGGGCTTCGCGCAGGGCAGCCAGCGTATCCGCCGTTTCGCCGGATTGGCTGACGACGATCACAAGCGTGTCGGGCGTAATCAGTGGTGAGCGATAGCGGTATTCCGATGCCACGTCGTTCATCACCGGAATGCGAACGAGCTGCTCAATTGCCGCACCGCCAACAAGTCCGGCATTGTATGCCGTACCGCAAGCTACGATGTGAATGCTGTTCAGGCTGCGTATCTTCTCTTCTGTCAACTTCAAATCAGGAAAGACGACCTTACGCCCGTTTTCGCTAATCCGGCCTCTCATCGTGTCACGATAGGCCTTAGGCTGCTCGTGGATTTCCTTCAGCATGAAATGATCGAAGCCGCCTTTTTCTGCGGTCACCGCATCCCAATCGACAGAAATCATTTCCCGAGAAATAAAGTTCCCCTCGATGGTCATCAATTCGACAGCATCCTCTGTCAGAACCGCCATCTCACCGTCATTCAAAATATATATTTTGCGCGTGTAATTCAAAATGGCAGGAATGTCTGAGCCGATGAAGTTCTCACCTTCACCCAGCCCGATAATCAGCGGGCTCGCTTGACGTACAGCGACAAGCTTGTTCGGTTCATATTCCGTCAGCACACCGAGCGCAAAAGCACCGCGCATATACGTAATGGCCTTCTGAACCGCCTTAACGATGTCTCCTTCGTACTCACGAGCAACCAAGTGGGAGATGACCTCCGTATCTGTCTCGGAAACAAACACGTACCCTTGGCTGATCAGCTCTTCCTTCAGCTCCAAATAGTTCTCCACGATCCCGTTATGCACAACGGAGAACTTCTGGCTGTGATCGGTATGCGGATGCGAATTCACATCCGACGGCTTGCCATGGGTAGCCCAGCGGGTATGTCCGATGCCGGCCGTACCTACGAGCGGCGTATCCTCCAACTTCGACTCCAGGTTAGCCAAACGGCCGATCGACTTGGCGATTTGCAGACCCTCCGGCGTAAATACGGCGATGCCTGCAGAATCGTACCCACGGTACTCCAGCTTCTTCAGTCCCTCGATCAATACGGTTTGCGTGTCTCTCTTCCCAATATATCCAACAATCCCACACATATTTATATATCCTCCGTTTCATCATCTCAAAATTAATGTGCTCGAAATGAAAGGAAACAGAAGAATTGCACCGCAGTATACAGAGACAGCATATTCAATTGTCAAAAATTAAATATATGAAAACAATTAGAAAAGTCTGAAATTATCCAGGCATTTTCATGAATGTCCACTTCTCTCCGCACACTGCGGTTCTCCCGCATCTTTCTCTCGCACATTCATGAACTTGTATTATTACTCTCCAGCATCCTTCCGAGAAGTTTGTCAGAACAGTCGCCCATTCCTTTTGACTTCCTCGGTCACGGTATGGATGAATTACCGGAAGGTCCCCGCCGAATATTTCGAACACCTCCACCTCGTCAGCTTCGATTGCCGAGCAAGTCTCGTAAGGAGCTACCCATGCCTTCTATCCACGGGTGCATTCCACTAGCTGCTGGTGGACTTGCTAACCCTTTGGCTTAGATAACCCTATATTACGAGATCATAGCTTCGCGCGAATGAAGCTCTGGCGCTTAAACTGCTAGGTAACCTCACGACCCTCGCTTTCTTTTTTTGAATATGCTTAATTATATGCAACTCAAAACCATTTGGCAATAATCATCTCGTCCTGGGCTTCCTGCACCCTTTCCGTATGTGGCCTGGTCCTTGCCTGCACCGCTCTATACCCACATAAAAAGCCGCTGAAACAGGTGTCTCCCGTCCCAGCGGCTTATGTCATAAATTACGTAAATAGTCCCTTTTAAACAAACCGAGTTATACCAGTTCAGTCTCGACAACCGACACGATTTGCGATACGAGATGCTCCAGCTCCGCTTTGTCTGGACCTTCAGCCATTACGCGAATCAGCGATTCCGTTCCCGAAGGACGGACCAACACTCGTCCATTGTCCGCCAGATGGCTCTCGACCGCTGCAACGGCTTTGCCGATTGCTTCATTGCCTTCATATTTGCTCTTATCCTGTACCCGAACGTTCACTAGAACTTGAGGATACTGCTTCATGACCTGTCTGAGCTCGCTAAGAGATTTGCCGGAAGCGATCAGAGTATCAACCAGTTGGATCGCCGTCAGGATGCCATCCCCTGTAGTGCTGTAATCGAGGAAAATTACGTGCCCGGATTGCTCCCCGCCCAGCTTATACCCGCCACGGCGCATTTCCGCCATAACATAGCGGTCGCCGACCGCGGTCTGCGCCGTATTCAGTCCCAGCTTCTTCACTGCTTTATAGAAGCCGAAGTTACTCATCACGGTAGTCACGACCGTGCTGTCCTTCAATTTGCCAGCGCGGTTCATCGCATCACCGCAGATGCACAGAATATAGTCGCCGTCCACCTCTTCGCCATTCCCGTCGATCGCGATCAGCCGGTCGGCATCTCCATCGAAGGCAAGACCGAGATCGGCGCCCAGGCGCACAACTTCTCTTTTCAGATCCTCAGGATGCGTAGATCCGCACTGCTCATTGATGTTGAGTCCGTTAGGCTCCGCTCCTATCGTATGCACCTCTGCACCCAATTCTCTGAACAAGCGCGGCGCAAGCTCGTAGGCCGCCCCGTTCGCGCAATCCAGTACAACCTTGAGTCCTTTGAACGAAGAAGTAATCGTTGTTTTCAAAAACTCCAAATATTTCAATTTAGAATCATTATCTATCGTTACGCTGCCCAAATCTGTACCGATTGGACGCGGAAGCTCATCTACCTCTTTGTCCATCAGCTCTTCAATTTGCAATTCCGTTTCATCCGACAGCTTGAATCCATCATTACCAAAAAATTTAATGCCATTATCCTCAACCGGGTTATGCGAAGCAGAAATCATGACGCCCGCATCCGCCCCGAGCTTCTGAGTTAGAAAGGCAACTGCCGGTGTCGAGACGACTCCCAGGCGAACAACGTCTGCTCCAATGGACAACAGTCCCGCTACAAGCGCCGATTCCAGCATGACGCCGGAAATCCGGGTATCCATCCCGATCACTACTTTGGGTTTCGGAGCTTGGCCTGCCAGAACATACCCTCCGCAACGACCAATTTTGTATGCCAATTCCGCAGTCAGTTCCTTATTTGCAACTCCACGTACTCCATCCGTTCCAAAATACTTTCCCATGATTTCACTCCTTATACGTTATATGAGATTTGATTGATGCCGCTATCGCTATTTTACGGCAGACTTACTGCTTCTGTTACCCGCCAACATTCGACTCGCTTCCCCCCGCGTTCTCCGAAGCAGGGGTGGCGGCATCCGCATTATTGGCTGAATTCGAATCCTGCTGCTCTTCCGGCTCCGTGACCGTCGGCTCAGCCTTCTCTACAAGCTCCACGCTGATTTGCCTGGAGCGATCGCTTTCGACTAGTCCCAAATGCAGCGGCAGCGCAACGACGACGGGAACCGTGTGCATCCCCGGTCCAAGGCCAGATAAATCCGCAGTAATCTTGATATCCTCCGGCTGCAGCTTATCGATAACCTCCTTGGCGCCTACTACCGTTAGAGACATCTTCTTCTCTGCCGGATCGAGAATGTTTGCTGCCAAATGCGGATTATCCTGCTTGAGGGAAATCGGAATGCTGCTGATCTCTTTTTGGTCCGGCGGTTCCACTTTGACGGTAACCGTAACGGAGCTAGGCTCGATTTTCTCAGAACCTTGGGGCGGAGTCAAGTCCACCGTATACCTAGTTTGATTAGTTCCTTTGAATTGGCTTAAATCCACCGCAACTGAGTATGAGGAAATGCTTTCTAGCACTTCTTTAGACCCATATATGGCAACGCCCTTCACGTCGCTTTCCACGCTCGCTACAACCAGTCCATCCGGCAGCTGCCCGACTTCCCGCACCTCAAGCGGAACGCTCTTGTACAGCTTCGTGATCGGGATGTCGACGTCCACAGATGAAGGCACAATTACAGCATTCCTCATTTCCTGCCCATGCTTATCATATGCGACCAGCTTCACAGTTTTTCCTTTGATCGGCTCAGTGATACCGCTAATATCCATGATCCCCTGGACACGTTCGAGCTCCGCTAGCTCACTCTCAGACAGGGTCACCCGAACTAAGCCCGAGCCAGCTACGATCGGAGTCCCGAGCTGCATTCCGTGGGCAGGTTGCCCTTTCGTGACAATATTCACGGCGATGTCCTTCGTTTGCTTCGCCTCAATCGTTACTTTGACGATGGATGGACTCATGGAGACCAGTTGAACGCCCGGCGGAAGCTCGTGAATCAGCGGCTGGGACGACGTACCCGGTCCCACGTCGCTCAAATCAAGCTTGACCTTATAATCGGAAAAATTGGTCGTAATATCCGTACGTTTCCCCCGTACCTCCAGCCTAACTTTGTCGGTCTCAAGCCCGGAAAGCACATAATTATCGCTATCAAAATTGACGATTTGGATTTTGACGTTAGGTATAACCTTCGTATTGACGACGGGCGTTGGCGCTACGGGAGTCCCGCTGTCCAAATGCACCATGGCCCAAAGAATGATGCTGACGATAAGAGCGATCACCTTAGCTACATTGTTATGGCTTAGCCATTTATCCATTGCTTCCGCCCTCCTTCCTCTTCCAGAAAGGCGCACGCTTCTCGGCTGGCTTCGAATTAGGTCCCAATTCCTCATACAGCTTGGAAATCAGCGACTCTTCATTAATATCGCGAACGACTTGGCCATCGATCGCCAGGGAAATTTGTCCCGTCTCCTCCGAGACGATAATCGAGATCGCATCTCCGACCTCACTGATCCCGATCGCTGCCCGGTGCCGTGTCCCAAGCTCCTTGCTGATGAATGGATTCTCCGACAATGGCAAGTAACAAGCCGCAGCCGCAATCTTGCGGCCCTGTACGATTACGGCCCCATCATGAAGCGGGGTATTCGGAATGAAAATATTGATCAGCAGTTGGGAGGTGATCACCGATTGAATCGGAATGCCCGATTCCGTATACTCATTCAAGCCGGTATCCCGCTCAAACACGATAAGCGCGCCGATTTTTCTACGAGATAAATAATTAATGGCCTTAATAACCTCGCTGACTTCTTTCCCGAATTCCTCTTCATCCGCTGTGCTTCTACCGAATAATTTGCCGCGGCCTAATTGCTCCAGCGCCCGTCTAAGCTCCGGCTGAAATATGATGAATATCGCAAGCACCCCGAACGTAAACATCTGATTCATGAGCCATTTCAAAGTATATAAATCGAACCAGGTGCTCACGGCCCAAATGACGACAAGGAAAAGAATTCCCTTAAGCAATTGGACGGCGCGCGTGCCCCGCACCAACAGAATAAGGTGATAAATGATATAAGTAACGATAAGAATATCGATAATATCTTTAATGGTATCCTGCCATGTTAAATTTGCAAAATAGTTCATGGTGCAACCCCCGGTTATCTCTCCGTCAACTTTGAGCGCTGACAAAGAAACATTATGTAGATGCATCAAATCGGTGAATCGGCTTGTCTCTATATATTCCCCTTAAACTCTAGGTTATAACGTTCACAATCCAGATGCAAGTGCTACTGAGAAATAGCACCTTTCGCCTATGCATGTAAAAATTTCCTGTAGGTACAAAAAATAAAAAGGCGCCTTGTTCCCGAGTAGGGAGGCGCCAATAATTTGCCTGAATATTTCATTACCTATAGGCGACTTCCGTAAAAGTATTCGTGATCCTGTACCAGATCCAATCCAGCGCCTGATCGATACTTCTGACCTCTCCCAAAATCTTGGCGGTTGAAGCCTGGTAGTACGATCCGTCAATGACCGTGAGGTTGCCTTCCACCTCGCCATAGATTTCCGCCGTACCGTTCTCTACCGTCAGGTTGCCGGCTACTTTGGAGCCGCTGGGCACCGTTACAGTCCTTCCGTTGATCACGACATGGTCCAGATCTTTCCCTTTCACAATAAGCTGATCGTCGGTATTCCACAGGGAAATGGTGCTGAACAGCATCACTAGCAGAAACATCGCCGCTGCCGTCAATGCAGGGTGTCTCTTAACCCATTGGAGCCAAGCCCGTTGTTTCTGTTGGCTGGGAATGGATTTCATAATCCGGTCCACCAGCTCGTCGGAAGCGGATAATGAAGAGCGCTTGATTGTCGCAAACAGCATCAATTCCGTCTGCTCTAATTCCTTAAATTGCATCTGGCAGGATGGACACTCCTGAAGATGCCTTTGGAGTGACAAGGCCTCTTCCCCAAACAACTCGTCATCTAAATACTCATGCATCAATGAGGTGGCTTGTTTGCAATCCATATCAGCCAGTCCTTTCAGTAAAATCTATGCAAAACCGGAGCAACTTACGGTGCAAATAGTCGTCCTAACATACAATACGTTGCGCTTAGCAATACGTTTCAAAAAACTAAATATTCCCTACATATCGGAAAATCGCTAAAAAACTTTATGCTGCAATTTTTTACGCAAAAATTCACGACCGCGGTGAAGCCGCGTTTTGACCGTAGTTACCGGCATATCCAGCACATCGCTAATTTCGCTAAGCGATAGCTCTTGCAAATACCTTAAAATAATGACCGATTTATATTTCGCCGGCAAACCTTCGATTGCATAATGAATCGTCTGCTGAGTCTCCGTCAGCAAGTACTCGCTTTCGGGCGTTCGTTCATCACCTGGAATGAGCGTATATCCGTCCAGCCCTTCCTGATCGTTCATCTCCGCATCAAGGTAATAATTCGGCTTGCGCTTCCGGAGCCTGTCTATGCATAAATTGGTCGCAATCCGGTACACCCATGTTGAAAACTTCTGTTTCTCGTCGTAACGTTCCCAATTTTTATATACACGCAAAAAAGTCTCCTGCACGATATCCTCCGCCTCATGGCGGTTCGACAGCATGCGGTAGGCCAGATGAAATATCTTATCCTTATATAAATCGACAAGGTCGGCAAAAGATTCCTGGTCCCCTTGACGGGCTAGCTTCACTAATCTCACATCAAAATGATCTACCATTGAATTTCCCCCAGATCCATGGACGGGCTTCAATTTTTTTCACCCTGCCTGTCCGGCCATCGGCATCCCGTGAATAACATAGGACCCTCGCCGTCGGCACTACATTCCAAATGTTAATTCATGTCTCTCCAAAAAGCAAGACATGCCGCCAAGTCAAGCATCCGGCTCGTCGAATCTTTGAAATATCTGTAAACTTGCAAACAAGCCGGCACCTCGTCAAAGGTCTCCGGCTTGTTGGTTTACATCGTTATATTATCATCAACCCGTATTTCTAAGTCCAGCGGCAATTCCGTTAATCGTAAGCAGTACTTCGCGCAGCAGATTCGGATCGTCCTGATCCTTCTCGCGAATCGCGCGGAGCTCGCTTAGCAGCTGTACCTGCATGTAACTTAGCGGATCGATGTAAGGATTACGCTGACGAATGGATTCCTGGAGTCCCGGATTATGATCCAGTATATCCGTTTGCCCCGTAATCTTCAGAATCATATCCTTCGTCAAATGGAATTCCTCTTCGATCTGCTTGAAGATACGATCCCTGACTTCATCATCACCGCACATCGCAGCGTACTCTTTGGCGATGACCAGATCAGCTTTGACGATCGCGAATTGAAGTGTGTCAATGACCGAACGGAAGAAGGAGAAATTCTCATACATCTCTTGCAGTACTTTCAAGTTCTCTTCGTTATCCTGATAGAACTGGTTCAATCCCGTTCCAGCTGCATACCAGGCTGGGAACAGATACCGGCTCTGTGTCCAGGCGAACACCCATGGAATAGCACGTAGATCCTCAAAACGATCGCTATTTTTGCGTTTCGATGGTCTGGATCCGATATTCAGTTCGCCGACTTCCAGAAGAGGTGTAGATTCCTTGAAGTACTTCAGGAAATCCGGCTCACGGAATACCAAGTCCTGATACTTTTTCAATGAAGTCTCAGAAATACCCGCACTAATCTCTTCCCATTTTTGTTCATTCTCGTCATTGTCGCGATGAAGCTTCGCATTGATAGCTGCCGAAATCAACGCCGAAGTGGCTTGCTCCAGGCTGCGGTAAGCGATGCCCTTCAAGGAGTAACGGGAGGATATGACTTCGCCCTGCTCCGTAATCTTGATGCCTCCGCCGATTGTCTCCGCAGGTTGTACCAGAATGCTGCGGTTCAGCGGCATTCCTCCGCGTCCCAGCGCCCCTCCGCGTCCATGGAAGAACTTCAGCTTCACGCCGGATTCACTTGCTGCAGCGGTAATTTGCTTCAGAGCCACGCGAAGCTCCCAGTTCGCCGTCACCACGCCGCCGTCTTTATTGCTGTCGGAATAACCGAGCATGATTTCCTGCAGGTCATTCATCGCTGCAACCGACTGGCGATAAATCGGCATGTTGAACAGCTTACGCATAATGCCAGGGGCATTATGAAGATCGTCGATCGTCTCGAAGAGCGGCACCGATTGCAGCGTACAGATCACTGTGCCATCCGCTTCTTTACGGAATAAGCCCACCTCTTTGGAGAAGACCATAACCTCGAGAATGTCGCTCGCGGCTTCCGTCATACTGATCAAGTAGCTCGTAATGCACTGGGTTCCGAATTCCTGCTGGGCCCGGAATACTGTGCGGTACACATTCAAGCACTCCGTAGTGCTCTCGCTGTATTCTTGATACGGCGAAGTTAGAGGGCGAGGATCGTTCAAAAGCCGTTCAAGCAGCTTGATCTTCTCTTCTTCCTCCAGTTCGGCGTAATTGCTGACGATATTCATGTTCGCCAATATTTCCGTCATTGCATTCTCATGTTCCTGACTGTGCTGGCGGATATCCAGGGTTGCCGTATGGAACCCGAAAAGTTCAACCTGGCGGATGATCTTCTGAATATGTGTATCCGCGACGTAGTCCGCATAATGGTGACGCAAGCTGCGGTCAATGATCTTAAGATCATGGATAAGCTCTTTGACGTCCGAATATCGCTCCGGACTTCCCTTCTTGGAATCATCCAGCAGGTTATGCAGCTTCTCCGTCATGTAAGTTAGCTTGACCCGATAAGGCTCCTTCTCGTTCAACCATTGCGGTGTCTTGTGCAACGTAACCTGAAGTCGGTCTCTTTGGATCGACGCCTCCAGTTCATCCGTGACATCGACGATCGTCGTGCTGAAGCTAAGATGCTTGAATAGATCAGCGAGACAACGCTGGTATTCACGCACAACGAGCTTGCGCTGCATTTTTAGCGTCTGCCATGTCACATCGGCCGTTACAGATGGGTTGCCGTCCCGGTCGCCGCCAATCCAAGAGCCAAAACGCAAATATGTCGGCACATGCCACAAATGCTCCGGGTAGTATTTGCTCAAGCACCGCTCTAATTCCAAATACACTTCAGGCAGCACCTGGAATAGCGTTTCATGGAAATAGTACATGCCGTTGCGCACTTCATCGATAACCGTTGGTTTGCGGTCCCGCAATTCATCGGTTTGCCACAGCGTAATCACTTCGTTAAGCAGCTTCTCGCGAAGCTGTTCCCGCTCACGGAACGTTAGCGTTGGATTATCCAGCTGCATAACATCGTCGGCAATCCGCTTGTGAATGTCCAGAATAGCCCGGCGCATCGCTTCCGTCGGGTGAGCCGTCATCACTAGTTCCAAAGACATTCCTTCCAGAATTTCCTGAGCTTCCGCATAATTGAAACCGCGTTCTTTCAGATCCTTTACAGAAGCTTCGATCGAACCTGATTGAACCGATTCGCCCGCGGAGCGTTCCAAATCTCTTCTCCGGCGAATTCGATGATTCTGCTCCGCAATGTTGACCAATTGAAAATAAATCGCGAACGCACGGATTACTTGGTGACGAATGTCGGGTGCAAGAGAATTAATCATATCTTTAAACTCATCATGCAATTCCGGTAAAAATACAGCCCGCAGCGACTTACTGGCTTCACGGATCTTCTCGACAATATCCAAGAGCTCGTTACCGCCCTGATGGACCAGGACCTCTCCTAGAATATTGCCCAAAAAACGGATGTCGCGCCGAAGCAGGTTATTTGAGTTGCTTTTACCTGCGGTCACTGTTAATTCAGTCATGTTTCTCCCCCATTTCATCCCTATTCCGTCTTTCTAAAGCCTTCCTACTATCATACAATAAACTGTTCTGAAAATCTTCACTTTATTGTAAAGTAGTATCAGAAAAATTCAGCCAGCAATGATCCCATTCTGGCTTTTTATACATTCCTTCGCATAATGTGACGACTCGAATAGGTCTATTACATAAAACAACTTATATTTATGCACCATAACCGTAATTACTTAGATTACACATCCCTAAGAATCCAATACTTAACTTATCACGGTGAAGCAATAAAATGCAATAGTATAATTCGGCGAAAATGACACTTTTCAGCATTATTCTACCCGACTCTCCTTTTAAAATTTCTGCAGCTGACCGTTTACTTTGGTAATTTTTCGATTTATACTACGAAGTGAGTACTCACTCATTAATTGCGAAAAGGAGAATTAACATGGCCCACAATAGCCCTGTAATCCGAGTAACCGATACCTCGAAACAGTTTGGCAAGAAAAGCGTCCTGGAGCATATTTCGCTTGATGTATATCCCTCGGAAACCTTCGGTTTGCTTGGTCCGTCAGGGTCGGGAAAGACTACGCTGGTCAAGCTGCTGACGGGGATTGATGAGGCATCGTCTGGACAGATTGAAGCATTCGGTACGACTATGCCGAGCCTCGACATTTTATCAAGAATCGGCTACATGGCTCAATCCGATGCTTTGTATACCGAGCTTAGCGCTCTGGAGAACCTTGATTTCTATGCCGCCCTGTACGGATTAAAGGGTACTCGGCGTAAACAGCGGATTTCCGCGGTCATGGAAATCGTCTCGCTACAGGATCATCTCCACAAGAAGGTAATGCAATACTCTGGGGGCATGAAGCGCCGCCTCTCCCTCGCCATTGCCCTGCTGCATGAGCCTCCTCTGCTTATTTTGGATGAACCCACAGTGGGAATCGACCCGCTGCTGCGGCAAGCGATCTGGGCAGAGTTGAAGGCTTTGAACGCCAAGGGGACGACGATTATTCTGACGACGCATGTGATGGATGAAGCAGACAAATGCGACCGCCTCGGCATGATCCGGGAAGGGCGTCTGATTGCCGTTGATACGCCGGCTGCACTGATACAGAAGTCGGGCAAATCTTCTACCGAGGAAGCCTTTATCCATTACGGAGGTGTCAAGTCATGAGAGTATGGGCCATTATCCTACGGATTCTAAGACAATTCCGGCGCGACAAAAGAACGCTTGCTCTTCTCTTCCTCGCTCCCCTTTTCGTGCTGACTTTAATGAACCTCGTCTTTAACGGATCGGATTACGAACCGAATATCGGGGTTGTAAGCGCCCCAAACCAGCTTATAGATCAGATGAAAGAGCATCAGGCTCATATCACCCGTTATGAGAGCAGAGAAGCGGCGGAGCAGGCTTTAGATGACCGGAGCATCGATGCCGTTGTGTCAGTTGATAATGCTGGCCTTCAGGTGAAGCTGGAGGGGAGTGATCCTTCCGTCAATAAAGCGGTCATGATGCTGCTGCAAAAATCAGGCGAACCACTTCATACCGCGACACCTGCTAGCAAAATGAACATTACGTATCTGCATGGCTCGGAGGACATGACGGCCATCGATCAATTCGGACCGATTCTGATTGGATTTTTCATCTTCTTCTTTGTCTTCCTCATCTCGGGTGTCTCCTTTCTCCGGGAACGCACTACAGGCACGCTGGAGCGCTTGCTATCGACGCCTCTGCGCCGCTGGGAACTCGTCCTTGGATATATAGGAGGATTTGGCATATTCACGATTATACAGGCGTTATTAATTTCCTGGTTCTGCATCAAAGTTCTTGGCATTCTTATGACCGGTTCGTTTGCTTACGTGCTTCTGCTGACCCTGCTGCTGTCGATGACCGCATTAACACTTGGCACCCTGCTGTCAGCCTACGCCAATAATGAACTGCAGATGATTCAGTTTATTCCGTTAATTATCGTTCCGCAGCTCTTTCTGTCCGGCCTGTTTCCACTTGATACTCTTCCTGTCTGGCTCCAGAAGCTCGGCATCGTTATGCCGCTAACTTATGGTACGCATGCCCTAAGCGACGTCATGATTCGGGGCAAGGGCTGGAACGCCATCGCCGGAGACGTTATTGTATTGATCGGGTTCTCTCTATTGTTCATGACACTGAACATTGCAGCACTGCGTAAGCACCGCAAAATATAACATTCTGAACACGGTTATGATAAAATTTAGGTGATATGAAGATACAATAATGATTCAGTGCTTTTTCAGGAGGATATACCGGATGTCACAAGAAAACCAAGTAGAACAATGGATTCAGGAAATCATCAAAATAGATGAAGCCAAACTGACGGATAAACAAATTAAAATCATTCAGGCGGCCGTCGAGATCTTTGCAGAGAAAGGATATGCGGCTTCTTCGACCAGCGAAATCGCTCAAAAAGCGGGTGTCGCAGAAGGAACGATCTTTCGCCACTATAAAACGAAGAAAGACCTGCTCCTCTCTATCGTATCTCCGATGATGAGCAGGCTGATCGCTCCCTTTGTGTGGAATGATTTCAAAGAAGTGCTGGAGTCGGACTACCCGACGATCGAGGAATTTCTTTACGCGGTTGCAGTCAATCGCCTAAATTTTGCCCGTAAGCACCTTAAGATCATTAAAATTTTACTGCAGGAAATTCCGTTTCAACCTATGCTGCAGGAAGAGTTCAAAAAGCATATCGGCAGCAAAGTCTTTCACAGATTCGCCGAAATCGTTGAGCATTTTAAAAGCAAGGGGCAGATCATCGAAATTCCGACACCTTCCCTACTGCGATTCAGCGCCTCGGCCATGATCGGACTGTTCATTACCCGCTTTCTCATCTTTCCTGACCAGCCTTGGGATGAAGAGAAAGAAATTCGAGACACGATACAGCTCATTTTAAATGGGATATCCACCAAGCCCTAAAACATAGTAATAAGAAGGGGTTGTCCGCTGTCCAGTAAGTCCCTTAAATGAAAGCCAGACGGAAAAACGCTATGTTTTTCCGTCTGGCTTTTTTACGCCCCTTTTTGAAGGAAAGTAGCAAGCCGTACGCTTGCTACGCTCAATAGATTCTTGGCTAATGCCGCTATGCCGCAGCAAGAGTAGATCTTTTTGCGAGCAGCTGTAAAGGATGGAGCTTCATTTTGATTCGGCAGGTTCTGCGGCCCTCCACCCGTATAATGGGCAGACAACTGCTCGTCAGGGACCGCTTCAATCATCTCATCCATAACACGCCACATGGAGAACGGGAATGTATGTCTCCCAATCAAAAATCATTTAAGCACCCATTTTATAGTTCAACTTATCTAAATGGATTTATAGTAAT
>NZ_BAABMC010000009.1:0-202664 GCF_054767475.1 Paenibacillus sp. YSY-4.3
GATGAAAGCATCGCATATCCAAATGGATGGGATCTTTCATCCGAGATGAAAGGAAGTTTTACCCGAAGGCAAAATCTCTTTCAGCTAAGATGTTTGACTTGCTCATTTTGAATCTGACGATTCATTGTTGAATCTTAAAAATAACGAGTTCCATTTGTTCAGTTTTCAAAGAACTTGCTTCCGTTCAACATAACTCAATTTGAATCGATTTTTGTCGAACGCTTAAGTATTATATCAGACTCGCATGTTGCTGTCAACTGTTTTCGAAGCTAATTTATTTAGCTCGTTTCGAGCGACAAATAATAATTTATCACGGCTGAAGACATAATGCAATATATTTTTTTGAATATTATAGTGGTAAAAAAAGCCTGTACACAATCGAATAAAAAAGCACCTTCCCGGTGCTATCATACTTGCTCGTCATTTAGCTCTTAGCCGTCTTATTGTCTAGTAAAACTACTTCTTATTATTCTCTTCCTCCGCCACCCTGGCCTCTTCTCTCTTGGCTTGATCCAGCAGCGCCTGTCCTTCCGACTCAATGGTCTGCAGCGCCTCGTCGAGAGTTGTCTTCTTATCCAGCACCAGCATCAACTCCCGCTCAGAAAGCTTGAACAATTCATTTGAGACCCCTGGAGGTGTGTCATACATAATAATACTATCATCCAACTTAGGCTTAAGCTTATAAAACTTCTCCAGGCTATGACCATGGTACTCCGTGGAATAATCCATTCTCGACAAAAGCCCATTGTTTATGGTTCTTGATTTTATCCGTGCATAGTCCTCACCGTTAATGAATTTGACCAATTCCCATGCTGCATCCACATTGGGAGAATCGGCTCGAATCGAATAAATGCCTCGAAGCGAAATATCACGGGTATACTCCGGAGCTGCCGGATCGACGGGGCCTGCGACCATTCCTACCTCAAACTCGTCAATATCTCTGACGTTCTCTCTGGCTTCATCCAATCTGCTGAGCAGGGATTGATCGCCTATCACCATCGCGATTCGTCCCATTAAGAAAAGCTGCCTCCTATAATAGTCCTCTATCGACCCATCTCCTAAAGAGTGGGAGTCCCCATCAGTATAAATAGCCCCCGACTCCCAGCCCTCCAAGGCAAGTTGGTAAATATTCTTCCAAGCGGGCGTGTTGATGGTCAGCTTCCCAGTCTGCTCATTTTGCATGCTCAAACCATACGTGGCGTTTAACGTGAAGATCCAGCTATCCCAAGACAAAGGAAATTGATCGCCAAAACCATATATCCGAGCCTTTTCATCCACTTCCGCAGGAAACCGGCGCGCGATGTCGATAACTTCCTGCCAGGTCATGCCATCATGAGGAAGCTCAACACCGTATCGGGTGAACAAGTCTGCATTATAATAAAGAACACTCCCCTGGAAAACGGGAGCAAGACCATAGAGCCGGCCATCGCCCTTTTCCTTTAACAACCCCACCAGATTTGGGAAAATCGAATCCACATTATATTGATCCCGCTGAATAAGCGGCTCAAATTCTATGAGCTTGCCGCTAGGAGCCAACTGTTCGAATTGCCTTGCGTTCAACATAAGAACATCTGGCTGCTCCTTCTCGATAAATTCCTCGAGTGCTCGCTCCGAATCCGCATAATCAACTTTTTGAAGCTCCCAGGTGCTGACAACCTCAACCTCAATATGGGGATATTTCATAGCAAACAAATCCCCGAAATTGTTAAAATACGTAGCCTCATCCCAATACATGACCTTTATCGCCGTCTTCCGGTTAGTATCCAGGATCTCCTGCTCTTGTCCGCAACCAGAGACCAACAGCAGTGAGAGCAGGAATGTGGAGATAACCCAATTGCTAATTCGTAAGCTATTCCTATGTATTTTTCTATACATGACAACCTCGCAGTACTAGAATTATATTAATTTCACGCTGACAAAAAATAAGGTTAATCCTAACTTTACGAAAAGAGGATTAACCTGTTGTGATTTTATGAAATTCGTATCAATCGACTTAAACCGATTTTCTCTCTTTTCCCTTTAGCTCCGCATATTTCATCAGCGCAACCACTCAGCCCGCCAGCAGTATAAATCCCCGACGCAATACGCAGAGCAATATTATAATCCGCTGTCAGGGCCCCAATTCCCGAGGAGCCTGCCGCAATATTCCCGAACATATTGGTCAGCGAATATAATCCGACAGCAAGACCAATAACGAATGACCCGGCGCCAAGGCTCTTGGCGAACGGTCCCATGACAGGCAGCTGTATAAACAAGTCCATAAAACAAAGCATGACGATGCCGTACAATAGTCGTTTCATATACACCCATCCGTTTTTTCTTAGCCAGCCCAGTTCACCGGATCATTCCGTCAGTATGGAGTCCATTGAATAAATTCCTTGTTCGAGTAGTATCTTCGGAAGAGTCTTCGGGTTAGCCCTCGTTAGCGCCGCCTTCTGTAGAGACTTCCGCGCCGTCAGAGCCTTCACTGGAGTTTGAAGTTTCTGCGGAGTTGTCAGCAGACCCTTCACTTGAACCGCCTTTGGCTTCCTCTTCCTTCTTCTTCTCTTCCTGTTCCTTCAGCGCTTGATCCAAAGCGACTTGGCCTTCGGACTCAATCTTCGCCAAAGCTTCATCCAGAGATTTGGTGTTATCTTCTACGGCCTTCAATTCCGTATCGAGTAGAGGCTGGAATTTTTCATAAAATCCGTTAGGGATTTTTCTCATTCCCGAGTAGTCGGTCGGCAGCGGCTTCAGTTTATAATAAGCCTCAAGACTAATGCCGTTATATTCGTCGGTGTATCCCATCCGGGACAACAATCCATTATTCAAGCTTCTCGACTTAATCTTGGCGAACTGGTCACCATTGACGAATTTGATGAATTCCCAGGCAGCATCCATATTCGGAGAATTTGCCGAAATGGCGAATACTTCGTTTACGCTGATGTTTCTGGATTTATCCGGGTCGGTAGATGCCGCCGGTCCCGCCACGATGCCCACTTCAAAAGGTTTGTAATCCTTCAAAGCTTCTGCAGCTTCCTTCATGTTGCGCAGAACATACGTGTCGCCGGTCGTCATCGCCGCTCTTCCCATCAAGAACGGCTGGCTTTGATAATATTCTTCCATCGAACCGCCTCTGAAGCCATCCTCTCCAGGGTTATAAAATACATTTGATTTCATGGCATCAAGAGCGGTCTGATATATTTTTTTCCACGAATCGGTATTCAACGTAAGCTTCATCGCATTCGTATCGATCTGTTCAATTCCTTCAGACGAGGAAATCATCGATGCAAGCTGCATCATGTTGATTCCCCAGTTATTGTCGAAGCCGTATATGCGAGTCTTCTCATCACCCTCGGTAGGAAATTGCTTGGCCAACTCTATAATGTCATACCAGCTCATGCCATCACGCGGCAATTCTACACCGTGTTTGGCAAACAAATCTGCGTTATACAAAATTGCCGAACCGTAAAAATTCGGAGTCAGACCGTAAATTTTATTATCCCCGCGTTCCTTCAAAAGTTCGATCAAAGCAGGATAAATCGTATCGATACTGTATTTGTCCCGCTCAATCAAAGTATCAAGCTCACGGATTTTACCTTCGGAAATATACGTCTCCATCTGATCTATGCTCACCATGAGCACGTCCGGTTGTTCCTTCTCGATAAAATCCTGAAAAGCCTTATCATAGTCCGCTTCGGGGCCCATATCTCTATAGATACTATTAGTGCTTACGACCTCGATCTCAATGTTAGGGTACTGCATGGTAAACAAATCGCCATATTGTTGGAAGAAGTAGTTTTCATCCCAGAACATCACTCTCAAGCTTTGCTGCTCGGGCTCTTTAGAACCGGGATTGCTAGTACATCCCGCTACAAGCACCAGGCACATGATCAAGAACAGCGTCTTTTTCATTCCTTTAATAAACATTTTTACCTCCAAAATTTGTATTTTCACTAGTTCATCATTATAAACGTAATTGATGGCAACATGGTTACATTTTGGAAGCTTTTTATATAAAAAAACTCATAAGGCTTGATAGATTGTATGTTTTTTCAAAAAAATACCCCCAGCAAGCTTCTGCCTGCCGAGGGATATTCCTTATACTTCTATTCAATTCCACATAATATCCTATGTTCTACTCGTTCAACAATCGAACGAACTCATTCTCGTCTTCGATGACCGGGATGCCGAGCTCCTTGGCCTTAGTCAGCTTACTACCCGCCTTCTCTCCGGCAATGACGAGATCGGTCTTCTTCGATACACTGCCCGTTACCTTGGCACCCAGAGCCTCAAGACGCTCCGATGCTTCATCACGGCTGAGCTGGTGCAGCGTTCCGGTGAGCACTACTGTCTTGCCCGTAAAGAAGGAATCTTTCACCGGTGCGCGCTCCTCCGGTGCTTTGGCCTCCACCCCAAGCTCCAACATTTTATGAATGCCCGCCTGCATGAACGGATCGGCGAAGAACGTAACGATGCTCTCGGCGACGATGCCTCCGATATCCGGCAGCTGCACCAGCTCTTCCTCCGTTGCCGACATAATCGGATTCAGATCGCGGAAATGATCGGCCAGCACCTTCGTGGTCGATTTACCGGTATTCGGAATACCTAGTGCATACAGGAAGGAAGCCAAATCCCGCCCCTTGCTCTTGTTGATCGCATCAAGCAGATTATTCGCCTTCTTCTCCCCGAAGCGGTCTAATTTAATGAGCTGCTCGAAGTTAATCTCATACAGGTCCGCCGGCTCGTGAATGTCCAGCTCATCGAATAGCTGCTCGGCTGTCTTGTCGCTAAGCGTCTCGATATCCATCGCGTCCCGGGAAGCGAAGTGAGTGATGCGAGTGACGATTTGCGGCTTGCAATCGAAGCGATTGTTGCAGAAGAGATGCGCTCCCCGCTGCTCCAGCGGAAAACCGCAAGCCGGACAGGTATCCGGGAACACGATTTCTCCGCCATCCTGCTCATCGGTCACTTTGCCGAGAATTTCTGGGATGACATCATTGGAGCGGCGAATGAACACGCGGGTTCCGAGCGCAAACTTCAAGTTCTTGCGCTCGATATCCCCGGCATTATTCAGCGTACAGTTCTGCACCGTTACGCCGGCCAGCTCAACAGGCTCAACCTTGGCGAGCGGTGTAATTTTGCCGGTACGCCCGACATTCCAGGATACCGATTCCAGAATCGTCGTCGTTTCCTCAGCCTCGAACTTATAGGCGATCGCCCATCTCGGAAATTTATCAGTATAGCCAAGTACCTCGCGGGTTCTCATATCCGTAACTTTAATGACGGCTCCATCAATTAGATAATCGAGTGAATCTCTGCGCTCCTGAATTTGTTCGAGCGCCTTCATCACCTGGGCGAAATCGTCAAAGTACTCGATATACGAGTTCACTTTGAAACGATTGTCCTGCAGGAAGCTCATCATCTCGCGATGATCTGTAAACTGAATGTTGTCGGAATAGCCAACGTTGTAGAAGTACGCATTCAGCTTCCGTTCTGCCGTCGTCCGTGGATTCAAATTCCGCAGCGCCCCAGCAGCGGCATTCCGGGCATTCTTCAACGGCTCGGCAGCGGTCTCGTTGTACTTGGCCAGGACGGACAGGTTCATGATACCCTCACCCTGAACCTCGATCGTGCCTTCGCGGTACGGAATTGTCAACGGTACCGACTTAATCGTCTTCACCTGAGCCAAAATT
Organism: Paenibacillus sp. YSY-4.3; assembly: GCF_054767475.1. NCBI lineage: Bacteria > Bacillati > Bacillota > Bacilli > Caryophanales > Paenibacillaceae > Paenibacillus > Paenibacillus sp. YSY-4.3. The sequence goes on from NZ_BAABMC010000009.1 coordinate 5,676, forward strand.
CCTTCGCCGACGACGCCGTTCCCCCGAGTAGAAGCCTGTACGAGCTTCCCGTCCGTATATGTCAGGTTCAGCGTTAGCCCGTCGAATTTAAGCTCAACGACATAGGTAGGCGGCGGAAGCGGGGTGTCCGGATTTTTGCTGTTATAATCCCCGATCAGACGAAGCACCCGGTTATTCCAGTTGATCAGGTGCTCCTCCGTTTGCGCTTTGTCCAGGCTCCAAAGCGAAGCCAAATGACGATGCGGCTCGAAGCCCTTTAGCAGCTCTCCGCCGACCCGTCCTGTAGGAGAATCGGGCAGAACGATGCCAGTCTCTGCCTCTAGCGCGGTTAACTGATCGTACAGGACATCATATTCCTTGTCGCTCACTAAAGGCTGATCCAAGGTGTAGTAATGATAGTTGTATTGGTTCAATTGCTCGACGAGCCGCTCCATCGTTTGCATCGCATCCATATACGGACAACCCTCCTAAATATGATTACTCTTCCACTTTCGTGATCGGCGCGAAGCCCGCAAGCAGCCGCTTCACTCCTGTCGGAGCAGGGAAAGCGATCTGCAGCTCCATATCATTCCCCGTGCCTTTAACCGCTACGATTGTCCCAATGCCCCATTTGCCATGCGACACTTTATCACCCGCATTGAAGTCGGCAGAGCCTGCCTTCTTGGCGGCCTGGGACGCGGTAACGCCGGTCGTCACGGTTACGCCGCTCGATGCCGGCGCAGACGGCCTTGCTCCTCCCCTATCGGTAGAACGGTGGCCGAAGTTGCTTCCTGTGCTTGCACCGAAGCCGCGGCCGCTATAAGCCCCGCCAATTCCTGCGCCCCGGCGGTAGCGGTCGCGGGCAATGTCGGTATCCTCCTTCAGTTCCTCCGGAATCTCCTCAAGGAACCGAGACGGAGCATTAGCCGACGTCCGCCCAAAGAGCGTACGCATTTGCGCGCAAGTGAGGAACAAGCGCTCCTCAGCTCTCGTAATGCCTACATAAGCAAGACGGCGTTCCTCTTCCAGCTCTTCGTCATCCTGAAACGCGCGGCTATGCGGAAACACCCCTTCCTCCATCCCGATAACGAAGACGACAGGGAACTCCAAGCCCTTGGCGCTATGCATGGTCATCAGGATGACCGCATCCCCGGGCTGATCCTCTTCCTCGTCATTCATCGTATCGATATCGGAGATCAGCGCCAAGTCGGTCAGAAACGCAACAAGCGTCTTATCTTCGTTATTTTTCTCGAACTCCATCGTCACCGAGAGGAACTCATCGATATTCTCGAGACGGGAGCGGGATTCGAGTGTATTCTCATTTTGCAGCTCCAAGCGGTACTGCGTCATTTCCAGCAATTTCTCCGTCAGCTCGGTCACGGATAAATATTCAACCATTTGATGCAGCGCAGCAATCATGTCATAGAATTCGACGAGTGCATTCCGCGTCCGTCCAGAAAATCCGAGGTCGTCCACCGTATAGAGCAGGCGGAAAAGCGATACTCCCCGCTCGGCCGCCGCAGCCGCCAGCTTGGCGACGGTCGTGTCGCCGATACCTCTTTTAGGCACATTAATAATCCGCGTTAAGCTGATATCGTCGTCCGGATTGGAAAGTAGCCGTAAATAAGCGAGCAAATCCTTGATCTCTTTGCGGTCGTAGAACTTAATCCCGCCGACGATTTGATAAGGAATATCGGATTTGATCAGCGTTTCCTCGATCACCCGGGATTGAGCGTTCGTCCGGTACAAAATAGCATGATCCCGATAGCTCCTGCCTCTTTTGATGCTATTATGAATTTCCGACGTGACGAAGTAGCCTTCGTCATGCTCGGAGCTTGCGCGGTATACTTTGATTTTGTCGCCGTCGCCTTTATCGGTCCACAGTTTTTTGGGCTTGCGGCCCGTATTCAGGGCAATGACAGCATTGGCCGCATTGAGGATGTTCGAGGTGGAGCGGTAGTTCTGCTCCAGGAGAATGGTCGTTGCCTCGGGATAATCCTCTTCGAAATTGAGTATGTTGGTAATGTCTGCTCCCCGCCAGCGGTAAATGGACTGGTCGCTGTCACCGACCACGCAAATGCGGTGATGCTTATTAGCCAACAGCTTGCAGAGCATGTACTGAGCCCTGTTCGTATCCTGATATTCATCGACATGAAGGTAAGAAAATTTCTTCTGGTAGAAATCGAGCACATCAGGTACTTCCTTGAACAGCTCGATCGTCTTCATAATCAGGTCATCGAAATCCAGAGAATTGTTCTGACGCAGCCGTTTCTGATACATCGTATAAACTTTAGCCACGATGCCCTCGAAGTAGTCCCCTATCTTTTGCTCATACTGTTGAGGGGTGATCAATTCGTTCTTGGCGGTGCTGATCATCGCCTGAACAGCCTTCGGCTCAAATTTCTTCGTATCCATATTCAGGTCCTTCATGCAATTGCGAATGACGGACAGCTGGTCGGTCGAATCGAGAATAGAGAAGCTCGAGGAGAAGCCGATCCGCTCGATGTCCCGCCGCAAAATCCGAACGCACATGGAGTGGAAGGTCGAGACCCAAATGTCCTTTCCTTCTTGCCCTACCAGTTGTGAAACGCGCTCCTGCATTTCCCGGGCTGCTTTGTTGGTAAACGTAATCGCAAGAATCGCCCATGGCGGGGCTTTGCGCGTAGCTATAAGATAAGCAATGCGATGCGTCAGCACTCGCGTCTTGCCGCTGCCCGCACCCGCCATAATGAGCAGCGGCCCCTCCGTCGTCACCACGGCTTTACGCTGCTCGGGATTCAGTTTTGTTATCGCATCTTGTATGTTCACAGGTTGCATAGAGAATACTCCTTTCATTCAGTTCAGAACACCTGGCAGCAGCAGGCAACTGCCTATGCCCAACTAGGCTTAACTGCAGTCACCGTCGTCAACGCCTGTTCCAGATCGCTGTACAGCGCATTGCCAACCACGATCGTATCGCAGGCCGCAGCGGCCAGCCGTGCCGTGCCGGCATCCTTGATGCCTCCGCCATAGAACAGCTGTGCATCGCCCAATGTGCGATGCACGGCAGAGACCAGCTCTAAATCGCCGAACATGCCGCTATATTCCAAATAAACAATCGGCAGATGCAGCAGTTTGTCGGCTATTTCCGCATAAGCAGCGGTCTCGGATTCCGTCAGGGCTGCATTCGCCTCGGAGACGGCTGCAGCGGTGCAATCCGGGTTCAAAATGATATAGCCCTCGGGAATCAACTGCTCCCAAGGGATCAAATAGCTATATTTATGGGCGGCTCGCGCATGATGACCGATCAGCCAATCGGGGTGCTTCGTATTCAGCACCATCGGAATCATGTATAAATCAAAGCCGGGAACGACCGCTTCCAGGCTGGAAACCTCCAGCACGCAAGGAACCTCGAACTGGCGGACCCGGGATAGAAGCTCTACCGTATTATCATAGGTAACGCCGCTCGAGCCCCCTACCATTATGGCATCGGTGCCGGACTGGCAGATCGCCTCCAAGGCCGCATCATCCAAGTTGCGGTCGGGGTCTATTTTGAATACATGTCGCCAGGACGATATCGTTTGCTTCAATTCCACTCCTCCTACATCGGCACGAAAAACGGGGCCTGCCACACGCCCCGCCACCTTAAATTCCCATTATTCATGATGTCTGTTCTAACGCGATATAACCGCTTCATTTCTAGTCTAAGTGACGAAGGATACCGTGTCAATGTTCGCATGTAAGGGGAACAGATCAAGACGCGGAATCAGTATCGTTCCCAGCCAGGAAATCGCTGTAGAAGCCGTATACACCCATCTTCTTATAGTCGGACACCAGCTTCATATCATTGATCGTATGGACATACGTCGGTATTCCCGCCCGCTTCAAGGATCTGACCAATTTCTCGTTAACCCGGCCCTCGGACATGGTTACTGCGGCGATCCCGTTGCTGCGGGCAAAGTTGATCACTTGCCGATCGCTGTCCTTCGATTGATAGAGCGTATAGATCACGGAATCAAAAGGATAGTACTGCTTAATCTGCCCCAGCATCGGCTGGTTGTAAATTTGCGGCACAATGCGTTCCAGCAGCTTCGGATCCTTGCTTTTCACGCTATCGACAATTTTGGCAAAAATGCTGTCGATTTCCTCAGGCTTGATCTGCTTCGTATCCGTCACGATGTAGATATCCGGATATTCCGCCAGCAGTTCCACGATATCGTCCCAAAAAAGCGGCTCGTACCTCCCGTCGACTTTGACATTTTCAAATTCCTCTGCCGTCCATACTGCCCCGGATCGCTCTTCGCTTATCCCGTCCTGCTGACGGAGCATGTTCGTGAAGAATTCTCCCCATTCATGGCGAGCGATCAATCGATCGTCCTTGCTCAGCAGCAAATCCACTTCGAACACCCGGGTTCCCTTCTCATAGTTGGCTATAAAAGCATTTCGCGTATTCGTGTAGGTCATGTCTTCAATTCCGCCCATCGCATGAGCGATGATGCGATGAGCTTTGAAGCCGGTAAGTGACTGTTCCGCTGGCCGCTGCCATATCGCAAACAGCACAATTCCTAGCGCACAGACAGCCAACAGACTATATAGCAGCTTGTTTCTCATCTTCTAACAACGTCCTTTGCTTCACGAAATTTCATACACAGTCTAGTAAGCATTCTTGTTCACGAAGCCGTGGATGATCGTCCGCAGAATGATTTTAATATCCAGCAGCATCGACCAATTCTCAATATAGAAAATATCATGCTGAATCCGTTCCTCGATCGACGTGTCCCCGCGCAGGCCATGTGTTTGCGCCCATCCGGTGATGCCCGGCCGGACGTGGTGCTTCACCATGTATTTCGGCACTTCCTCCCGGAACTGTTCTACAAAGTAAGGTCGCTCCGGACGGGGTCCCACAACGCTCATATGCCCCGCTAGCACGTTGAAAAACTGCGGCAGCTCGTCGATGCTCGTCTTGCGGATAAACGATCCGAACTTCGTCCGCCGCGGATCGTTCTCGGTCGTCCAGCCCGTATCAATGACCCCTTCCGGCAGCACATTCATCGAACGGAATTTATACATTTGAAATGTCCGGCGATTCAGCCCGACCCGTTCTTGCTTGAATATGACTGGACCCGGCGAGGTTAGCTTGATTCCGATCACGACGAACAGCATCACTGGCAAGGTCATAATAATAGCCGCTATGGAAAATACGATGTCAAAGGCCCGCTTCACCAGGCGGTTTCCCGTCATATCGAGCGGGATATCACGCACGTTGATCATCGGCATGCCCGCGAAGTTGTCGAAATACGGACGAGCTGGCAAGTAATCGAAAAAGTCGGGAATGATGAGCGTCCGCACACCGGCCTTTTCACAAGAAGAAATGATTCTAGCGTACTTGGAATGCGCGTTCAGCGGCAGAGCCAGCACCACTTCATCGATGAGCTTGCTTTCCAAAATCTCTTCGAGTTGATTGACCGTACCGAGAATCGGGCTGTATTTGCCCTTCTCGCCGACATTCCCCTGCTGATAATCGTCAAGAAATCCAATGATTTCATAACCGAGCTCCGGATATAACTTCAAATTGTCATGGAATTTGCGGCCGAGCGATCCGGCTCCGATGATGAGCACGAACTGCTTGTTGTAGCCTTTACGGCGAAGCTGCTTTAGCGATTTTTTGAGGAAATAACGATAAAGCATAATAAAGAGCAAATTTAAGCCTATATAAATAGCCAGATAGTACCGTGAAATGTCGACCTGCTTCACGAAGAACATTAAGCTGAGCAGGATAACGAGGCTCGTGAAATGCACTTGGATGATCTTCAGCACTTCATCGGCGAACCGCTTCTTGCGTTTGGGAGAATAAAAGGAAATGAGAATGCCCACCAGGATGGACACAGCACCGTAGACCAAACTCCAGAACGCATAGATCTCAATAGAAAGCGGCGGCTCGTAAGGAATAAGGCCGCTCTCGAATTTCACCCACCAGGCCAGCAGGAAAGAGAGCTGAATGAACATGAAATCGGCTAAAATATATAGTTGGGTCAGGAATCGCTGATTTTTCCGTATCATCGTCTCACCTCCATGTTACTGTCAGTTCCTTGTACCGCCTGCTGAGAGGCTGATCCAGGTACCGAGCGGATTGCCGGCTTGCCCGGCTTCAATTTGTTGCTGACCAAGGATAGCGTCAATTTTACGGCTATACCCGTGTAAATGATTGCATTCGTCAACCACGAATAGTGACGTTTATAATGCTTGCGGTGGAATACCCACATCGCCCGGTGGAATTCATAGATAATTTTAAATGGCTTGCGGCGGCTGCTCGCTCCTTTATAGTGAACAATGTATGTTGCCGGCTCATACTGAATGCCCCAGCCCGCTTCCTTAATGCGGTAGCACCAGTCGACATCCTCCCCATACATGAAAAAGGTCTCGTCGAGGCCACCGACTTGCTGGATGACCTCTCGCCGTACCAGCATGAAGGCCCCCATTAGGCAGTCAACCGGATATGCCTCGTTCGGATCGAGATAACCCAACTGGTACTGATTGAAACGCGGCGTGTTAGGAAACAGCCTGGAAAAGCCGAACGCATAATAGAACGAGGCCGATGGCGTAGGAAAACCCCGCCGGCAGGCTTTGTCCAGCGAACCATCGGGAAGGATGATTTTGCAGCCCGCCGCGCCAAGATCCGGCCGCTCATCCATGAGGGACACCATCGTTTGCAGCGTTTCCGGCTGAATGATCGTATCCGAATTAAGCAGCAGTACGTAGCGGCCGTTAGCGATCTCCATCGCCTGATTGTTCGCTTTGGCGAAGCCGGTATTCTCCTCGTTGGCGATAAGAATCACCTGCGGGAACTCGCGCGAAATCGCCTCTACGGAATCGTCCGAAGAAGCATTATCGACCACAAAAACTTCATATTGATAAGCCGTCCTGGAGTCGAACACCGATTGCAGACAATCGAGTGTTAGGCGGCAAGTATTGTAACTTACGATAATAATGCTTAAATCCATTATGAAACGCGCCCCTGACAAAAATAGTAATCTCTCGACATTATAACATATAGATAGAGTTACTTATATTAAACGAAAAAAGAAGCGGTCCTTTCATAGGTTTGCACCGATGAAGGCCGCTTCTTCTTAAGAACGAACTAGACAGAAGCTATGAATAAAATTGACTAATTATAGATTTGCTAGAGCGTCGAGAAGAGACTGTAAGGCCGCGATTTTAGCCGTTACATCGACGCCGTTCCCCAGCGCATCTTCAACAGCTTGAATTTCGCCCGCAAGCTCTAGTCTGCCCAGAGCCGCTGCGGAAGCTTTTGCTTCATTTAGCAAAACATCCAGCGTAGGCAGTTCAACATCAATCCATGCGGTAACCGTAAAGCTTCCTCTGGTTAACTCGACCTCGACATTGTAGTATGCCGTTTCACCGGAATTGTTGTATTGAGCGAAGACAAGCTCGCTTGCATCCAGGCTCTTCGTCAAGTAGACAGCATCCGTTACGGAGTTAGGGAATACATTGCGGATTTTGACTTGCGTACCCGCGAAGAAAGATTCACCCGGAGCAGTCAACGACAATGCCGAACCTACTTGTGTATCATAAGTAACCGTTGTGACGGAAGCCAGCTTACTCTGCTCCTGCTGCAGAAGTGCGTACTCTGCGCTTGGCTCCGATACAGAACCGCTAGGAGCGTCGTGCAAGAGAAGATTCTTCTCGATAAATTCGATGTTGGCTCCTTCAATTTTCATATCGAAAACATGCCAGTACAGCTCCGTACCTTCTCCCGTAGGGATATGGTAAGTAGCCAGCGGAGTGCCGGTTGCATCGTAAACTTCTACCTTCGCGGTAGATTTACGCAAGGTTTCCTTGCCATCAAAACCGTTTCGGGAATAGTTATGCACGTAGAACGTGTAAATACCATCGACTCTTTTACGAATCGTGGTTGTCTCTGGACCATAGGAATCAACATCATCATGATCCAGATCCGCATACAATTCGCCGTTAAAGCGATGTTCTTTGTCTGCATACCATGTGTGGAAATTGCCACCGGCCGGTGTAGGGCCAATGAGGTGGGAATCCTCGTCCCGTGGCTTCTCGCCCCATGTCAGTACAATACGCAGTTCTCCGGATTCCGGCACTTTAATTGCTGTAGCATTTTCACTACGATTGAACGTATCGCTAACCGATACTCCAACTACGTAACCTTTAATAAACCCAGCTTTGTTCAACTCACCTGTATAAATGCCGGCCGGCAGGTTGACCAAATACGATCCGTTCTGATCGGTGATTACCGTGGCGGCTACGGCCCCACTCGTGTTAGCAAGACCTCTGCGGAATTTAATCGTCATGCCTTCTACCGGCTGATCGTCCACATCGACAATCGTACCGGCAAAGCCTTCAAGCCGTACGCTTCCGCTTAATGTCCCGCTAAATTTATTTACTCCCTCATTAGGAGTTACTTCTACAACCAATTGCTTACCATAATGCTCTTCTAATGATAGAGAATCAAAGGAGAGTTCGTTAGCCAAGCTGTCGAATACGACATTCTCCAGACTAACAGCTTCTCCTGCAATCGTCGCAGTAATATTCAGATCTGCAAGCTCCAGACCTGAGACTACATTGACGAATTTCAGGCTTACTTTGCCGTTCGTCACGACAAGATGATTATGCTCAGGCTGAGTGGAGCCGCCGCTATTGCTTGAGCCCGATCCACCTGAAGTCCCTGTGCTGCCTGAGGATAACTGTCCGCCAATATTAGCGGAGCTATTGTTATTGTAGCTTACGATTCCCGGACGCTGCGCCAAGGTTGAACCGGGAGCATTGATTGTAGCATGCCCGATTGAGCCTTGTCCGCCCACATTCGTTGCCGCGTTCAGGATCAACGAGGAAATGAGGGCCGCAGCACTGATTTGGATGTTGTTGCCTGCAGCTAGATCGCCGATAACCAGCTCGCCGATAGATCCCGAGGTCAGATTGATGTTCAGCGAAGTTGCCACCACGTCAACCGTCTCGAATTTACCTGCTAGCGATACCTCTGCTCCTGCCGGAATTTGCTCGGAGAGGATCAGATCCTGGAATCCCGTTCCGCTCAGCCCCGCTTCTTCCAGAATAGCGCCGGACTGAAGTGTAACCTGCGATACTGAGCTATTGCCTTCAGCAACGATACGAACGCTTCCGTCTTTTTTATTGACAATGACCGTTAGCAGCACGGAATCGACGACATGAATACTATTCTTACCGCCGCCCTCAACCAACGTGGAACCTTTGACGGTAACGTTATTCAGAGTAACGTCCCCTTCTCCGATGCCTTCGCCAAGCAACAAGTCGCCTTCAATGACCAGATTATTCAAGGTCACATCGGCAGTCGTAATATGTACTGAACCTTTGATAGTTTCGGTCCCAGTGCTCGGTCCATAGGTCCCTGCCTGATCATAAGTCACGATGGCCTGAACGGATGATTGCTTCAATGCCCGGTCCAGCACGCTTACGACTTCTGCGCGAGTTGCTGGCGCAAGGGGATTGAATTTCCCGTCATTACCCTTCATGAGCCCGCTGTTCGCTACAGCACCGATCGCCCCTTTGCTCCAAGCCGGACTGTTCGTCGTATCCTTGAAGGAATTGGAAGCATCGGAAGGCTTAAGCCCAAGCAATGACGTTAAAATAACCGCCAGCTCTTGACGGCTAACGTTGGCATTTGGCTTGAAGGTTCCGTTCTCATAGCCTTTCATGTAACCTTTGGCTGCCGCCTTCGCTACATCTTTGTAATACCAAGCCTCTGTCTTAACATCGCTGTACGAGACACCCTTTGAGTCCTCCAGCTGAAATGAACGGTTGACCAATGCCGCCAGCTCGGCTCTTGTCACTTTAGCATCCGGCTGAAGATTGCCCTGTTCATCTCCTTTAATGTAGCCTTTGTCTTGCCATTCTTTGAGGACTGCTCCTGCCCAGTGCTGCTGAAGGCTGTTCACCTTGGCAGTTGACTCGGCGTTTACCTGCGCCGGTGCGACCAACGCTCCTGCTGCCGATGAAACCAACAGTGAAAGCCCCAGAATCAAGCCCAGGATTTTGTTGCTCTTTCTTCTAAGCTGCTTCAAATCTTCCTTCCTCCCCTGTGATTAGATAAACAAAACTACACCTAACGAAATAGGCGATGATTTCATTATACATACTAAAGACTTAGTTGAATATAAAATTTTAATATTATAGTAGGACTAAAAGATTATAAAGGTAATGATTTTTCATTCTGTTTAGTAGTTTTACCCATAAAAAAGAACCCATCCTATGATGAGTTCCGGGGTGGTTTAGCGCTAGCATCTTTCAATTCGACAGTGCCGACGCTAATTATTTGTTCTCGCTTGCTGCCAACTCTTTCAAAAATTCCCGAAGCCCCTCTCTCCATGGTCGAAGATCCGCAAGCCTATTCGTTCTAATTGCAAGATGCTCCATAACCGAATATCGTGGACGCGGAGCTGGCCGAGGAAATGCCTCTGTAGTGCAAGGATCTAAACGTACAGGATAGTCCTCGCCCATAATACTCTTCGCTTCGGCAAAAATGGCCTCGGCAAATTCAAACCAGGTGCATTCCTCTGTATTGGAGGCATGGTAAATTCCGTACTTCTCCGTTTGGACGAGTTCGAGCAAAAACTGCGCCAAGTCAACCGTATAGGTCGGGGAGCCCTTCTGATCATTAACCACTTGCAGCTCAGGTTTCTCCTTACCTAATTTCAGCATCGTTTTCACAAAATTATGGCCATGCAGGCCATACACCCAAGAGGTTCGCACGATAAAAAAGGCAGTTGATAAGCTCTGTACCAGCACCTCGCCAGCCCGCTTCGATTTGCCGTAAATACTCTGCGGGTTCGTGTTGTCATATTCATGGTAAGGAGCATTCCCGGCTCCATCGAATACGTAATCCGTACTAATATAGCAGAACTTCGCGCCTACGTTCTGAGCAGCCAACACCATATTTCTGGTCCCAGAAGCATTAACTGCGTAAGCTGCATCAGGATCGCTCTCCGCTTGATCCACAGCCGTATAAGCTGCACAATGAATGACAACGTCAGGCTTGAATTCTTGTGTACGCTCCAAGCAATTCACGTAGTCGGTAATATCCAATGTCTCTCGATCGCAGGGCAGCACATTATGTTCTGCTTGATGGAATACTCGAACAACATCCTGACCTAATTGCCCGTTGGCCCCGGTTACAAGGACTCTCATGCACGCTCACCGAGGCGCTCGCCATACTGCTTGGCATAATACTCCTGGTATGCCCCGGATTGGATCCGAGTCCACCACTCTTTATTTTGCAAATACCACTCAATCGTTTCCTTGATGCCTGTTTCAAAGTTATGTTTCGGCTTCCATCCCAGCTCGTTTATGATTTTAGCCGGGTCAATGCCATAACGCCGGTCATGTCCTGGACGGTCTTTTACGAAAGTAATGAGAGATTCGGACTTGCCAAGCTGCTCCAGAATGGTCTGAACAATTTGCAGGTTCGTCCGTTCATTGTTTCCGCCTATATTATATACCTCGCCATTTCGTCCCTTATGAATAACCAGATCAATTGCACTGCAATGATCCTCGACGTATAGCCAGTCCCGTACGTTCAGTCCGTCTCCATAGACCGGCAGTGGTTCATCAGCCAAGGCTCTGGAAATCATTAGCGGAATCAGCTTCTCCGGGAATTGATACGGACCATAGTTGTTGGAGCAGCGCGTAATATTAACGGGCAATCCGAATGTTTCATGATAAGCACGGACGAGCAGGTCTCCCCCTGCCTTACTTGCGGAGTAAGGACTGTTAGGCTCGAGCGGAGTCGTCTCCATAAACAGCCCCGTCTCTCCAAGCGTTCCATATACTTCATCCGTAGAGACTTGCACAAATTTGGTGATCTCATATTTACGCGCGATATCCAGCAGAACTTGCGTGCCCAGCACATTCGTCTTCACGAACACATCCGGCTCCAGAATGCTACGGTCCACATGGGATTCAGCCGCAAAATTCACAATGACATCAACGCCCTGACGGATAAGGTCATTCATCGCTTTTGCATCCGTAATATCGGCTCTAACAAACGTATGTTTCGGATTGTTCTCCGCTGATTTTAAATTTTCCAAGTTACCTGCATACGTTAGGGAGTCTACATTAATAATGTCATACTCCGGATACTGCTGTAGCATATATAGCACAAAATTGCTGCCGATAAATCCGGCACCGCCTGTAACCAGCAATTTCATGAATTGAGACCTCCTAGTCAGATTAAAAATCCAATCCATTAAAATTAGAGAACCTTATACTTTTCCTGCTATATAGACGAATTTATAGATCAAATTATCCATAAATACTTGTCTGTAAAAGGGAGTCTGAAAAGCATACCACATTCTATGCAGCATACTCCGATCAAGAACGTCCAAAAATCTTTGTACCTGCTTCCTTTGCTCGGCGCTTAACATGGAATGGTAACACTTAAAAAACTCTCTTGCTTGCCTGCTTAAAATTTGATGATTTTGCCCTTTTAAAAATCGGCGCAGCCTCTTTTTCCATTTTCCAAGCCAATTATCTACTTGCCCCCCCAAAACATTATGGCTATGTTGGCGGTATTGAATATAAGAGTTTGAATCGAATATAACTTGGCCAAAAGCGGAAACGATCACATACGCCCACCAATCATGCATGATTACATTTGATAATGTACTTGGCAGATTGTTTTTGATTAGCTTCATCGCATTCTGATTCAATACCGTCGTACAGCCTACAGCTACATTCTCAATAAGCGAGTTATACAACGTTAAAGGCCTTGGGGGCTGAAGCGGCCAAGTGCTTAAGTATGAAAGAGTCTCCGTGACCATTCTAGTCGGGGAGCAGTACATTAAAGCCCCTTCGTTCGAGCTGCTTTGCAGCAACCTAATCGCTTGAATGATCTTATCGCGATCCCATACGTCATCTTGATCACAAAATGCAAAGAAATCATATTCATCAGAGCAACCTTCGAGCAATTCAAAATAACTCGCCACCACTCCCAAATTCAGAGCCGTATAAACCGTGATCTTTTCCGGATATAAGTTGGAGTAATGGCGCAGTTTGTTTACTGTCTGATCTGTCGACCCGTCATCTCGGATTAATATGTGCAAATCCACACTCTCTTGAGCAAGAAGGCTTTCGATTTGTTCATCGATATATTTTTCTCCGTTATAAGTGGACAATAATATTTGAACTTTATACATATTCAAATCAATTCCTATTCCTCTTTAGTCCAATTCCGCATTCTCAAGTGCGGGATGCAAACGATCCTTAGCCGAAAGCAGCGGATCCGTTACGGGCCAATTAATATTCAAAGCAGGGTCATTCCAAATAATCCCCCTGTCATTCTCGGGTGAATATAATTCATCCACCTTATACAGCACCTGTGTATTTGGCGCTGTTGTGCAGAATCCGTGAGCAAAACCTTTCGGGACTAACAATTGATATTTGTTAATTTCGTTTAAAGTCACTCCTACCCACTGTCCGAATGTCGGTGAATTCCGCCTGATATCAACAACTACATCATAAATTTCACCCGACAGCACACGCACTAATTTCGTCTGGGCTTTAGGATGCAACTGATAATGCAAGCCGCGAAGCACCCCAACTTCTACAGACAATGAATGATTATCCTGCACAAACTGCACATCCAGCCCATGTCCCTGCAGAACTGCCTGATTATAACTTTCCATAAAAAAACCCCGGTGATCAGCATGCACCACCGGTTCAATCAAATATACGCCTTCTAACTCTAGAGGAGTTACCTTCATTTCTATAGTCCCTCCCGGATTATAGCTTTAATTTTCCAAATTCCTTGCCAAATTCCAAGTCTTTAGCCAGTTCATTCGCTCTTGCCAAGGAAGCATGAGTGCCTGCATCCGACCACCAACCCTGCAAGATATCAAAAGTCAGCTCTCCGCGTTCGATATACTCATTATTCACGTCAGTAATCTCTAGTTCACCACGTCCGGAAGGCTTCAACTTCCTGATAATGCTAAATACATTATAATCAAACATGTAAATACCCGTCACGGCATATTTGCTTTTGGGCTCCATCGGCTTTTCCTCAATGGAGATAATTCTTTCTCCTTCAAGCTCGGCAACACCAAATCGATGCGGATCAGGAACTTCTTGTAATAATATTTTTGCTCCTTGTCCTTGTCGGCGGAAGTTGTCTACATAAGGGGCAATGTTATCCGCAAATACATTATCTCCTAGAATAACTACCATCTGATCCTCACCAACAAATTGCTCCGCCAATCCAAGCGCCTGAGCAATCCCTCCCGCTTCATCTTGAACTTTATACGTAAAAGTCACGCCCATTTCACGACCGCTTCCGAGAAGGTTAACGACATCCCCCATATGCTCCTTCCCGGTAACAATAAGGATGTCTTCCAAGCCAGCCTGTTTCAATTTAGATATGGCATGAAAAATCATAGGATACTTCCCAACAGGAAGAAGATGTTTATTGGTTACCTTGGTTAGCGGATATAAGCGTGAGCCTGTGCCTCCTGCTAGGATAATGGCTTTCAACTAACTCACCTCTCATTTAAATTTATACATTTCTCCCATTAAGTTAATGTCATTATGAAGAATTAATACTGCATTAATATTATTATCTTCAATATATTGATAAACATTTTTTTCCTTATAATGACGTAAATCAAGTACATATGTCTTGGAATAATGTTCAGCAATATTTGGAATTATAGGATTAGCATAGGAGTCTTTTAATATTAACAAATTAATATCGCCAGGGTTTTCATATTCAAATTTAATTTCTACTAAGTCGGCAGAGAATATACCTGAATATGTAATTTCATCTCGACCCAGATTAATTCCTGCCCCAAAAACATCCTCTATTCCACCTAAATCACCTTTGTAATTAGCTGCGCTAAAAGAAATAAGGTGTGGACTATTTACAGAAATAAAACGACACTTAAATTCTTCATTAGAGTCGATCAAACCAAAAATCTTTTGATTGTAACTTCCGGTAAAACTGGAGGAATCATCACATTCCCTAACATATTCAATATTGGTTTCATGACTATTTTTTAACTTCTCATCTATTTGGCTAATAATTACTGGTAGAGCAGCCTGAGCCCCTCTACCATTCCAATGATGATCAGTTTTAAAATACATGCCTTCTATATCATTATTATTGTAGTTACTTAGAAAATGTTCAGTCAAATTGATGTAATTTATCTTAGGATCTAATTCACCCACTAAGTACTCTCTATTAATGTATCCTCTGCTTTTACGAAAGTAATCTGGATACTTATCAGATAAAATGTTAACTTTATGAGGCGCTAATGCAAAAAACAAGGGCGTATCTCTTTTATCAAGCCAATCCCCAAGAGTATTTAAATCTCCCGCGACTTCATCTAGCAACCTAGTAGCTTTTGCACCTACCGGCTCTTGAAGCAACCAGCCATCTTTTCCGATCACCGTGCCATTAATGATTGTCTTATTCAGCTTTAACTGCAACATCGTGTACTCTTTGACTAAAAAATCCCTTTGAAATAATTGATCACTAAAATAAAGTTCGTAGTCATTATAATATGAACCAGACAACAAACTGTTTAGACTCAAGTCCGGTTTCTGGGCCAAGTTACGATTTTCCACTTTAGACAAATCTCTATCGCTTGAAATCATAGTTGTTACTCCCATAATTACAATAATAATTATGAAGGCTGCACTAAGAATTATTTGATTTAATCTAGTCCATCTAGCCATAAATTCTTCTCCCTTATCATTAGCACAAGTCAGTTGCATCCTATCTTAAAATCTAAAATAAATAAACGGATTAAATGTAGAACTGGTTAAATAAAGTACTGAAACATAAAATAACCCTAATATAAGAACGGTTTGAACAACTTCTACAAGACTGTATGCCGATTCAGAAACCCTTCTTTTAATTGCAGTGGTCAACATTTGGCCTATTGGCATAGAGAATAGAATACCAATTACGAAATATAGCCAATAGTCATGAATATAATATAAAGATTGCAATTCAAAAAAGCCTACTTTCGAGAATCCAAACATTGTCTTTAAATAAGTAAATGATTGAGTAAAGGACTCTGATCTAAAAAATACCCACCCGATCACTACAATGATTATTAAATAAATATGCTGTATCGGCCGCCATAATCGTGACAACAATTTTCCAAACCCGAATTTCTCCAAGGCAATAATAGCTCCAAAATACAATCCCCATGCTACAAAATTCCAGCTGGCTCCATGCCATAAGCCCGTTAGAAACCATACGATAATAATATTTCTAATATATTTCCACGTACTCGTACGATTACCGCCAAGAGGAATGTAAACATAATCGCGAAACCATCCGCCTAAAGTGATGTGCCATCTTCTCCAAAATTCAGTGACACTTCTTGAGATATACGGGTAGTTGAAGTTCATTGGCAAATTAAACCCGAACATCTTCCCTAGTCCAATCGCCATATCAGAATAACCAGAGAAGTCAAAGAAAATTTGCAAAGTATATGCAATAATTCCTACCCAAGCTAACGAAGGAGAAAGTTGGCTTGTATTGGTTGAGAATATTTCATCTGCCACCAATCCCACCTGATTAGCAATTAATATTTTTTTGGCAAGCCCGATGATAAACTGCCTTACCCCCTGTGAAAATAACCCTACATTTTCATAACGGAGTTTTAACTGTTGGGCGATAGATTCATATCTTACAATTGGACCGGCAACTAATTGTGGGAAGAAAGAAATGTACAGAGCTAAATCTATTATATTCTTCTGCGGCTTTGACTCATTTCTATAAATGTCTATTAGATAAGATATTGCTTGAAATGTGTAAAATGAGATACCAATCGGTAGGGCGATTGCCTTTAGCTCATATTCTAATCCGAACAGACCATTCAAATTAGATAATATAAAATCTGCATACTTATAATATGAAAGAATTAACAGATTCAATATAATAGCTGCTGCTAAAATTAATTTATTATAATTCCTGTGTTTGAATCGATAATTAACAATTAGCCCCATAAAATAATTGATTATAATAGATATAATCATTAATATAATGTATCTTGGTTCTCCCCAAGCATAGAAAAAAAGACTGGCAACTAACAATAAAATATTTTTAAATTCTTTTCTTATTAGATAATAACTGACTATTACAATAGGTAGAAAAACAAATAAAAAAACTAAGTTGCTAAATACCAACTTACCTATCCCCCAACGTTATTCAATTTTGTGTAAATGCTCTGTAATGTCTTTTATTCTCATATCCCATGTATTCTTCTCTAAAAAATCCGTGGCCTCACTTTGAGTATACATTTCAACTTCATTGTTAACTAAAAGATTAATTTGCTTCACTAGTTCTTCCGTATTAGAATACATTCTTATAAAAGGTAAGAACTTCTTCATCTCTTCATACTCTATAGCAAAAATAGGTCTCTGAAAACAAATATATTCATATACCTTTACGGGATCCACAGCCCTTATCAGGTCACTAATTTTAAAAGGAACAATGAAAGCATCTGCTCTTCTCGCAAAGTCAGGAAGTTGTTCATGAACAACTATCCCTTCAAATTTCAATCTTTCATGCGTGGGAGTCTTTATATCTACTGGTCCAATCATTGTAATAACCACTCTCGGGATCTTATCCAAAACAGCGAGAATCAAATCAAAATCAATCCATTCCCCGATCGTACCTATGTAAACAATGTTTATCTGCGCCTGTAAATTTTTCTTTCTCCAATAATTTGAAGATAACGACTCTAATAAGTCCGACTTTATTCCATTATTAATTACAATAGGCAGAGAATTTAAGTAGCTTCCATAAGTCTTTTCCAGTTTCATTTTAAGAAATTGGGATGATGCAAACAATAAGTCCGTCTGTTTAATCAAATTAATTTCGAGCCCTTTTAACCTATCAACTCGTTTGCTTCCCGGATAAAATCCAAGAAAGTCATCCATGCAGTCATAAATAACCTTTTTTTTCTTTAATCGTTCTATGGGAATAAAATCCAACAACAAAGGAGAGGTTATCCATATCAAATCGTATTCATCTAAGCAATCAATTGCTTCTCTATTAATAAGCCTCTCGAGCTGCCTCAGCCACTTAAATCTCCCGGAAAGGGGCAGTTTATATAGAGTTCTTACTTGAGAATTAGAATAATTATTTCTTGAATTACGGATGTCTTCTCTTCCGTTTGTATTTAGTTTTCTAATATAAAATAGATCTACTGGATAATGCCGTGTTAATCCCTCATAAATAAAATGGGGACGCTGCTTGATCCAATTCCAGTCCACATGCATTAAGTACGCGATCTTTGGTTTGGTTGGCAAGCCCTCATCCCCTTGTGTATACTTACTTCTATTTACTTCTGATTAATCAACTCTAACTCTCTTGTAATCGTCGTAATATAACCGCTTTGTTTTCGAACACGCAAAGCTGCATTCTGAGAGAGTTGTTCATATAGTTCAGAATTAAAGTATAGCGTTTCAATGCTATTCGCTAAACCTATATAATCTTCAGGTTCAACAAGCATACTACAACTTTCGTCAATAAATTCAGGTATTGCTGCAACTCTATTCGTAATTGGAACTAGCCCGGATGACATCGCTTCATCTCTAGATACGCCTTGAGAATCCATACGCGTTGGAACCAGAAAAATGCCATACTTCTTGTGTAATTCTGCTATCTCATCTTGTCTCAAAAACTTTTCTTCAATAATAACATTTTTAAATTTACGAACTGGTTTTACTGTTGATTTAAAAAGCTCTCCTTTGCCTATCAATCTAAATTCCAAATCTTTAAAAAAAGATTTTTTCGATAAGTAAAGTATTGCCTTTATAGTAAGATCATTAGCATAATTGTTATTAGCATAAGGGCGAATTGAAAGTATCTTCTTTCGAAGTTCTTTATCTTTTCTATGATACTGAAAAATTTCACTATCAATATAATTATGAATGACGCTGTATTTATTTTTGGGCAAATTAATATCTAAATCTTTAAATGCTTCTTGTGCAAGATAATCAGATACAAATACGAAGTGTAAATTATACCCACTTTCTTCGGATGCAAGACTGAAGATTTCTCTCCAAAAATTCATTTTCCTCTCCGAATCCTTCATAGCTCTAGTTATTTGCTCTTCGGTCACGAAATTATGCTTTCGTCTAAACCACGGTTGAATATCGGCACCATGCAGCCATATAACGACTTTCTTTCCCTTAATAATATGTCTAATGCCACTCCATAGAGCTTCGGAAAGAAAATGAATCATTACAGTGTCACATTCCATATATCTTAATGTATCGACTAACTCATTACTGTGTCCACAAATAATATCATGCCCCATAAATTCAGAAAAACCTGTTGGATAACGATTATTGTATTTAAAAATATCCACTAGTAAACCATTATTTTTATATTCCTTTACACGGCTATATACAAATGCGGATCGATATAAATCAGAATAGTTAGGAAAATTGTCAGTAATAAGCAAGGTTTGTGATTTATTAAGGAAACATCCTGAGTCAACTTCAATATCACCTATAATCACCTTTTTTATTTTACAAGTTCCTTTGCCAGAAAAACGGAATCCTAATTTCAAATTTATTGCACGTTTATCGCTATCTATTGTTACCTTTTTATTACCCGGAAGAACAGAAGAAGATATAACGTTATGCTCCCCGTCCAAAAGTATAATAGCAACCTCTGTAGTAAGTGAGTTTGAATCAGTCTCCATGTCAAAAAAAACGTTTAACTTATTAGATTTATTACTTCCTTGTAGACTAATCAACTCATTAAGGTAAGCATACTCCAATTTTGACTTTAAGCGAGATTCTACATAAATAGACCCATTTACGTATTTGAATTTTAAGTTTTTTGGTTTATTCAGCTTAGCGTATATCTCATTGGCGTCAAAGGTAACATTCTGCAAATTTCTTGCGTTAGGTTTAATATGTTCCGCAATATGATACATATCTGTCATGCTTATTCCTGTATCATTAATAATTAAGTCGTCCACTGTCTCACATTTTAAACCGGAATAATTCATGCAATAATTAAACTCATCTATGGAAAAGGAAGGGATTGTAATTGCTTCCGTATCGATTGATTCTATCCAATGTTTCAAATCCTCAATTTCTACATCCCTAACGTTAATCAAAGCTTTTCTAATTTGCGGGTGACCAACAGTAGTATAACTTCCCCCATTGTTCATAAATGTGAACTTGCCGTCCTCGAAAATGTAATGGCTTTGTTTAGTTATAACTGTTACCCCGGTATACTCCCAAGCTAACTGCAGATCATTTATATAATTCTCTCCGTAGTAATCATTCACAGAAAAAAAGCACCAATGATCATAACTGCGTTTAAGTCTAGTAATTTCATCCACTGATTTATCGGACATAACACGAATGTTATTATCATTTAACTTTAAGTCAACGGATTCAGTAAATATGATAAGTTCTTTATTTTCATATGCTTGTCTATTAAAGCTCAGTAACACTTGTTCTAATTCTTCTTTTGATTTGACTTTTGCTATAACGGCTACTGTCTTTGGTTCTTCAGGTTGTGAATTAATAAATATTTTATCAACCAAATAAGCCAATCTTTTTCGAAAAGTATGTTCCGTTAACACTTTCCGTAAACCGGCTAATCTTAATTTATAATAGTAGTTGTCATCTTCAAAATTTTTAATTTCTTTTTTTAGCAATCCGCCATCATCGGTACAAATGACTAGATCACCGAAGAAATTCCTAACTGCTCTCGAATAATTACTTACTGCCACTGTATTTGATGCTAGTAGTTCAAAAATACGGCGAGCGCACATGCTCTGCGATTGTTTAACTGAATTCATATTAATATTATAACGGTATTGTTTGTAGGCTTTATCAATCTCATGGGGCTTAATGTGACCAACAATATATTTTTTATAAGAGCTTGGGAAAGCATAATTTTCATCATTATTGTAAAAATTCCTATCATAAATATCCAAACCATTCATTTCATCAATCACTTGAGTAAAAGTTTCTAAATCTTTTATCCTTTCAGGATATCTTTTATAATATGCTCCCGCAAAACAAAACTTGTTAGCTCTGCTATAGAGTTCGATCGGATTGTGATATTTCGTTTGAGCAGCAAAGGGCATTAAATAAACTTGGTTATGCTTAAGTCTTGTTTTATATGCTTTAATGCAATCAATATCTGTAGTAAATACAACATCGGCGTATTTGGCAGTCTTTATGAATGTTTCAAAATGAACTGGATCTTCTTTATTCCAAAATACGACTGGGATCTCATTTCTTCTACAATAATTTATTATTTCAATAATCTCATTGCTTAGATGGGCGATTTTTGTGTTCCATAATCCCTCTAATCCCCTCCAAGCAGATTCCAAGAAAAATAAGTGAGGCTTAAATTCCTCCAATTCGGTCTTCCAATTTGATGGAGTTACCTGCATTAATAAGCATTCCGGCTCAAAAGAATGATAAGTAAATTCATCCATAATACAGGCAACTCTCATATCCTTAATATCCGCGAAATTCCGCTTAAATTTATTTGAATGATACAATTCTAATGGATCGTTTCCTTCCAAACTTGAAATTCCAGTATCCATCTCATTCATAATTTGCGAACGAAGCCTTTGTATTTCATCAATTTTCTTTTGTATATAAATTAAGTCCATAACTATGCTCCCATAAATGTTTGCTTAAAAGTCATCGGGAATCCTTCCTCTAGACTTCCAGTATTTTAAAGTTAATTTCCCCAGTTTCGAATTGCTCAATAAATCGTATTTACTCCTAATATTCTCATACTTAGCTTCCAACATATTAAATTCAAAATATAAATCCCTTAGCTCAACTAGAGCCTTTTCCTCGCTATCAAGCAAAGACAAAATCTGCTTGTTTTTAGAAGCAACAACTTCTTTTAACTTGTTACTATCCGTTCTATCCGCCGTCTCTATATTTGTCCTCCGAAAGCACGCCACAATTCCTTCAGAAAACGCATTAATCTTATACATCACAAACTCTTTAAATAGGTTATTAATAAAGTTGACGATATTTAGATCAACGTCATCGTTGTATTGTTCATTGGAAAAAATGACTATAAGTTTACTATCCAATTTGGTAAGTTTATGAACACAGTCAACAATGTTGCCCGGAAGCTCCCCTATCCAGGATAATATTACGACATCATATTCTTTATTATCATCTAAGATATGTTCTTTATTGTCCAATTGCTTAGGATTAACAACTGTAGTTGACTTACTTGCAATCACACCAGAACTCGTATCTGAAATATTTAAGACTGCGTCATCTTCTTGTATTTGTGAATAGACCCAATCAGCTATTTCCATAAAAAATCACCTTCCCAAAGAAAACGCATATTAAACACAAATCGACTTAATTGCATCAGTAAATGTAGAGCTTCTATTATTTGAAAGTAAATAAGCAGAATTATGAAGAAGCTCCTCATCTATTGAATCATTTGCAGGTAGTGATTGCCTAATGATAAGTTGGTCTGATGCCTTCCATGTATGAATTCCTTTGTCAGAAAGTCTATTAACTAGTAGATTAAATGAATCAACAGAATAAAGTTTTATTTTATTTGCATGACAATCAAAACAAAACCTGCCGTCTATATCTCTCGGAATATCCCGAAACATATTTTTCTCAAATACTTCCCTTTTTATTAGGAATGTGGCCCCGGGTAAAAAGCTAGTATATTTATATTCATTTCCAGGTTTTCGAGTTACAAACTTATTAGATCCGTGTAAGTATGAATGGAATGATAATTTCCCCACTACCTTTGCATCTGAGTAGCTAAAAGCATCCATTAAATCGGATAAATACTCCTCACCATAGTAATCATCATCATCAAACTTTGCTACATATTCCTTATTACTTAGAGCTACACCATAGTTCAAGCAATACCCAAAAGATATGGCATTAGGATTTCTTTGATAAACTTTTATGTTCGGATCAGTTATTTTTGCTCTCAACGCCTCAATATCCAATTTATTGCTGTGCAATACAATGATCAATTCTTTATCTTCATAAATCTGTCTATGATAGTTTTCAATGATATTATTTAAAAAGGTAGGCTTACTTGTACAAGCAACAATACTAATTCCATGAGATTTAATATTCCTTTGCGACTCTGCTTGAGCAATCCTTTTCAAATGAACTTTTTGTGATTGTGATCGAGCTACCTTTCTTATACAATTCACGCTAATCTCTTCTAACGAAAAATGCCTTTGTAATCCCTCTATATAGTTTATTAAATTTTCTGAAACTCCAGTCAAAACATTATCAAAATAATAAGCCTTATTATTCGAATAAGCATTAATCGCTAGTTGCCCCCGTGACAGTCTCTTACTTAACTCAAAGTCATTTATTTTATCTTTGGTCAGATTAATCAACAACACTGCATCAAAATTTTGATTAGCTTCATTCACATCAGTACAAATTCCAGAGATTCTAGAAACTAAATCAGGTTTATCAGAGAGATAAGACAGCGCCTTTCCCTTGAAACAAATGATTTGGAGATCTTCTCGGAAAGACCATTTCTTTAAAGCGGCGATTAATTCTTCAAATGATTCCTGCTCTATTGAATAATCATCTATTACTATGCCTATCCTTCCAGCACTAGCAGCCCTATTTTTGGGTGAATTTTTTTTCATATCGACATAATAATCAACTACCTCAATTTTATCTCCAACATTTTCAAAAGGAGTCCCCTGAATTTCAATATTCTTGCACAAATATATTTTATGAGCGTACTGCAATGTATGCTCATATGAAGTTTGGCTGGGGAGTTTTTTCAAAAAGAAGATTATCGGCTTTCTACTTTTGAAAATCTCAATTGCTTGGTTCACTTTCATAAAATCTATATCAAGTGCCTCGTCATCAATTAATATGAAATCTATATTATTAGCAAAAGCATTTTTAAAAGGGTGCCAGTCTATATATTCCTTTAAATGAGTTTCCATTTGCTTTCCGATCAAACCCGAAGCCGCAGCAACACTCTGCCTGTCTTTTTTAAGCTTTAATTTTGCAGCAACTTTTTTCTTGTTTTTTGGTATAACTACTTGGAGTTTCTTTAAATCAAGCGTGTATTTTAATTTTATTAGCCTGTCTTTTAATCGCATCAAAAAAGTTCTCCTTCCTTATGCAATTACTCTCTTGTTAGTATGTCTCAGCGTCTATTTGTTTTATAGCGTAATTAATTCAATTTCTCTTGCTATCGTTCTGTCAAAACCGCATTGACTTCGAACTCGATTTGCTGCATTCTCCGACATCTTTAAAAATAACTCAGGATTGTAGTACAACATCTCAATTGATGCTGCCATCGCCTCCGCATCTTCAGGAGGGACTATAAATCCACATTCTGAATCCACGAATTCCGGCACACAGGCAATATCATTAGTTATAGGTACTAATCCGCAGGCCATGGCTTCATCCCGAGACACACCATGCGTATCATGCCTAGTAGGATTTAACACAATTCCATTTTGGCTATATAAAGAAGACAACTCTTGCGGATTTAAAAATTTATGATAAATCCTAACATTAGGATACTTTACTAATGAACCTATAGATTCATAGAACAGATCCCCTTGGCCATAAAATGTAAATGATAAATCACTGAAAAACGGTTTCGAGGCCAATAGTTCTACAACCCGCTGCAACATGTCCCCAGCATACATTCTAGTTTTAAAGCTTTTTACGCTGATAATGTTCTTTCTTAGTTCTGCATTTTTTTTGCGGTAACCAAAGATTTTATTATCAATAAAATTATGAATCGTAGGATGAGATGTTTCTTCTAGTTTAATGTCATATACTTCTTCAATATCATGACGAAAAGTATTCGATACAGGGATGAATGTATAGTTTTTCTTATTAAACATCTCTGCAATCGCGTCTACTCTTTGTAAACTGCTATTTAAATCACTAGCTGCTTTATTATAATTCTTGTAATTAAACAGCCTGCTAGTAATTGGGTATACTTCTGCCCCATGCATCCAAACTAATACTGGTATTTGGGGAGCGGCTGTTTCCAGGGCACTTAAAATATTTTTCGACATAAAATGAACAAGAATCTTACTTGGCTTATACATTTGTATAAACAATTTTAACTCCTCAGTATTGCCGCTGAACACGTTAACCCCTTCGTATGAATACGTGGAAAAATCTCCGCTTCTCTGATTCAGGTTTTTAAACACACAAACATTCATTTTTTCAGCTAAATACGAAACTACTCTCCTATGAACAAACATATTCGCGTAGATATCATTATTACTTGGATAATTATTAGTTACAAGCAAGTACCTCTCTTCTGGCAAAACATTATTTCCATGAAAATTAACCAGTTCATCGGCAGATCTGATCTTTATTTTATTTATTAAAAATTTCCCAGAACCAGCAATTCGAATAACAGGAGCTATTTTCTCGACATTGGCATCAATAAAAAACACTCCCTTTTTTCCAATAGAAAAATTTGAACGCCCAATTTGTTTTTCTGCATCATAATAAAGTAAGATAACATCAACTTGCAGTTCTGAAGATACGATGCCATCTACCTCTAATTCGTAATATTCTCCTTTATGCAAATCTGATAAAAGATTTTTAGCAGGAGGTAATGAGAATGGACTGTTCCGATACTCTAACGGTCTTAAATATATGTGTTTTCCTTCTTCTAGTTCCAGAGATAACTCTATACTCTCCTCATTAATAATTACATCATCGTGTGAATCAGCAAACCACAAAATTGGAATTTCCACATAAGGATAAATAGTTATTTTTACTTCAGTGATCTTGCATTCCCCTTGACCTACAACTCTAACAAGCGGGACCCCGCATACTGTTCCTGGAGGCAGCCCTGTAACAACAGAATCATTCAAATAAACTTGTGTTTGATGGATTTGCTTTTCATGATCATAGAAAACAAACATTACGGAAGCATCTACTTCTCCAATTTTCTCTCCTTTTACTTCCAGTTGAAAAGTACAGCCATTTACATTCGTCCACTTGAATAGTTCTGGTATATCTATTGGCGTAGTTGCAAAACTAGTTGTGGAATAGTTGTTAGGGCAATAATAATTAATTTTACCTGGAACATCTGACTTACAGATCAATGAGTTTTTATCCCTATTAAAGTTAGCGTTATTATTACCATCATATACATCCAAAGGAAAATAGTTGACCCTTTCCTCTGCTATATCCACAGCTAATTTGTTAAGTTCGGTTGCTTCCCGAATTTCAGCCGTTATTTCATTTAATTTAGGCAAATCATCAGACTCAGTTGTGTCAAAAAATCTTTCTATTTGCTCCATAGGAAGTATATTCCCTTTATATACAAACTGCTGCCCGTCTATTACCTGGAACTTACCTTCCACTCTTAAAGATAGTAAAGTCAAAAACCTAATATGTTTAAACTTATCTGTTCTAAATATTCCTCTTGTCAATTCCGTTGAATTAACGACAATATACTCATCTTCCGCTCCTTCAACAATTTGCAAATCATTGGCTTGATAGGATTGGGATTTTAGATAACCGTCACACACAGTGTAACTCCGTGAATTCATAAGATCTGAAACGTACTCATGGCCATAGGCATTTTCGGGATCAAATATCGTAAACATTTCAGATTTAATGACATCCGCTAAACTTTCACTCGAAAGATCTTCAACTGCTATACACCTAATATCCTTTTTTTCTTCAGGTTTATTTACACCAGAAGAGCATACTATCGTTAAGTCCTTCTCAGGATATGTTTGTATGGAATAATATCGTACTATATTCTCAATTTCCGTCTCAGAATTACAAAACGAAATTACTGAAATCTTGGTTTCTGCTAGACTTTTACCAGTAATAAACTTATACATTTTCCTTAAAATCGATTGAGAAGAATACTCATTCATTACAATTCTATGTGCTTGCGAAATAATTCTACGGGTCCATAGCTTATTTTTACTAATAGTGTCTAACCAATAAGCCGTTTGTTTTTTTGAACTTCCTGAGTAAACTAGCATCCCCAACATTTTGTTAACAGCACCACAATTAGGAATTGAAACGAGTTTATTCTGCGCAATAGCTGCTAACACTTCATGCGGAATACAGGTTTGATTATTAGTTGAATTCCCAAAAAACGATATAATGCTGCTCTTATTGAATTCCTCTGCTAATTTTTGCTTATCAACTACAAAGTCTCCCGCATATTCTGGATAAAGACTTAACATTTCGTCATCTGCATATATTTTCAAATCATGAGCAAGGAATGACAGTAATGCCTCCCTGGTAAAACTAGAAAATCTCTTAATGCTCTCATTCGTGTAACCGTTTAATGATAAAGGGGAGTAATGTAGTACACCGCCTGTATATGTATTCCTATCAAGAGGATTATGGAAACATGGATTGAAACCAGGGGGGATTAATGTAACCTTTTTTCCTAAGGGTTCTAATTTTTCTATCATCTGCCCCAAATATTTAGCTTCACTAACTATCACAAAGTCAAAAATTTCCAATAAAACACTATCATTGGCAACATCAATGAAACTGCTAGTAAACCATAAAACAGAAGGTATATTCCTAGCCTTTATAGTATTTATTTCATCTAAATAATCTCTCGCAATTAATGATTCGACAAGCAAGAAGTCGATCTTCCTTTCAAGATCAACTTCTTTAATACTGTACATATTAATAATATTTGTAAATAAAGATCTAGTGGTATCACTTAAAATCGCCAACATGTTTATTGGTAGTTTCATATGCCCTCTCAATCCCAGAAAATTGTGTCAATTTAAAATTTCTGATTATCTTTTTCATAAGTTTCTATGAGTTTTCTATATTTATTTAAAAGAATTTCATTTTCGTTCTTTTTTTCATTAATAATAACCAACAATTCATTTTTACTTTGTTTAATGTGCTCTAAATCGGATATTAACTGCCTAATTCTATTTACATTCCGCTCATTTTGTAGCTTCTTTTCATGAAGGTTCTCCAGCAGTTCAATACGTTTTTGTTTAACCGCCTTGATTTCAGTGATAAGTTTTAATGTTTTTTCTTTATAATACAATTGATCTTCCGAGTATTTCTTATTTTTTATCCACATTAAATCGATTAGTTTCAAATGTCTAAAAATAGCTTCATCCGTTGTAATACCTGTCTTAACATCATAAACAAACAGAAAATTAAAATCATAATAATCTTGGATTTGATAATTAAACTGGCTTAAATATGCATAAACTGATTTTACAGTTTCAGATGTAACTTCTATCCAAAGTGTGGGATGTGAATGTTTTAAAATATTATTCATACCCTTTAACACTTCCAATTCATAACCTTCAACATCAATTTTAATGAATGTTGGCTGTTCAATATCGTTAAAACTATCTAAAGTCTTTACAACAGTATCACCGGTGCTTTCTAAGGTAACGTACGACTGTCCTAAATTATCTAAGCTTATATTCATATTGGCTTTATCTTCTTTCGAGCCAATTGCAACGTTAAAAATTTGTACATTATCACAATCATTGTCCATGCAATTCTTCTCTAGCAAGCTAAAATTAATATCAGCCGGTTCAAACGCATATATTGATTTAGCCCTAGTCTTTTTTGAAAAATAAAGCGCATGATTGCCTAAATTTGCTCCTATATCGTATACAACAGCATCAGGGGAAATATATTCACTCCATTTAAGCAGAAGGTGGCTTTCATAAAAAGAATTTGTACTTTTAATTTTCTCAAAAATATATTCACCTTCAAAACCAGAAATCTTTAAATTGTCAAAACAATGAGAACTTAGCTTCATACAATTCCCCCTTTGACATTACAATAACACTATATTTTCACGGTCATCAATGTTTTTCATGGCATTTCTTGTGTCAAAAATTACTTTTGAATACCGCTGAACCATATCATAATCCACGTTTGAATGTGCTGTGGTAATAATGACTAGGTCAAATTCAGCTACTAAATTAGGTGTGAGTTGTTCCAGCCCTTTAAATACTTCAGATTTTTCTGTGTATTCCGAAATATACGGATCATAAAACGAAACACTTGCTCCCTCTCTCTTCAAATAGTCGATTACTCGAAGCGCGGGACTTTCCCTGTAATCATTAATATCTTGTTTGTATGCTACTCCTAACACGAGTAATTTCGAAGCACTTAGCGACTTTTGATATTTATTCAATATCTTCATAGCACGCTGCAAGCAATACTCTGCCATTTTATCATTCACTTGGCCAGACGTCTCAATCATCGATGTATGGAAGCTATATTCTCTAGCTTTCCAGGCTAAATAATAAGGATCAAGCGGAATACAATGCCCCCCTAATCCAGGTCCCGGATAAAAAGCTTGAAATCCATAAGGCTTTGTTTTAGCCGCATCGATAACTTCCCAGATGTTAATATTCATTTTTTCACATAACATAGCCATTTCATTAATAAATGCAATATTAACATTACGATAAGTGTTCTCTAATATTTTTACCATTTCTGCTATAGCAGGACTTGAAACTACATGCACGGGTGCTTCTAAAACATTTTGGTACATCATTGTTGCCATTTCAGCGGATTCCTGCGTAATCCCACCAACAACCTTAGGAGTATTTTTTATTTTAAATCCATTATTGCCGGGATCCACTCGCTCTGGCGAGAATGCTAAATAGAAGTCTTCTCCGCATTTATACCCGCTTTTCTCAAGAATAGGCTTAAGAAGCTCTTCGGTCGTTCCAGGGTATGTAGTGGATTCCAAAATAATTAACATCCCTTGTCTAAGGTGTGCAGCCAATTTTTCCGCTGTACTTGTAATATAACTAATATCTGGCTGTTGATGTTCATCTAGCGGAGTAGGAACGCAAATACAAATACAATCACAATTTGCGATGGTATCAAAATTACTTTCAGCCTTAAGCCCCCCCCTTTTTACCACGTCTCTGAGGGTATCATCAGCAATATCTGCAATATAGTTGAATCCGTTATTAATAGAACTAACTTTTTCTTGATTTATATCATAGCCAATTACGCTATAGCCAGCTGTAGCCATTTCAACGGCCAACGGCAATCCAACATAGCCCAGACCAATAACTCCCAATGTTGCAGTTTTTGATTTTATTTTTTCCATTGTTATACAGTTATCTTTGGTGCCGATCATGATACCACTTCTTTCCTTAAAAGGTGTCAACTCTTGTATTCCTTCAACTGTTTCAAAGCCTCTAAATAGTACTCATCAATATAATGAAACGGGGCTAATCCCCATCTATGATTTTTATTCGCAACTCTGAGCTCTTCATTTATCTCTAATACATTAATATTAGGAAGAAGGGAATTGAAATAATCATAAAACGAACTTAGCAATTTATTATTAAAATCTATAAAATTATTGTAATTATTATCAAACCCAGATTCTTCGCCGTTATCAATTATCTTTTTTGCCCACGTCGCTTTATGCAAAATAATCTTACTTTCTGGGACACTTTCAATGAGTCGATCAACAAATACCTTACAGGCCTCTGTCCACAAGTGTAATATTTCAGGTGAATTTTTCTTTATTAGTTGGAATTTATAATGTTGTTCCAAACCGGAACTTACCAATTCATTTGATCTTGTGCAGTACTTTCCATCTAATAAAAGTAAATCCAGTCTTTCATCCACAAAATCGATAATTAGATAATCTGATTTTGTATTTTCTATGACACTAAAAAAATCCTTCTTTAAGTCTCGCTTAAGCATTTTCCTTTTGAACTCTGATTCCAATGAAATCAAATCATCATCAATATCCAAGGGTTCACTAACAAGGCTTACAATTGAGCTTCTTGCAAAATAATCAACCACTCTATCATCTGCAGCATAATTGAATATATCTCGAGAGACACAACTGCCAAAAATAAAAAAGTCCATCTTAACCCTCCGTTCTAATACGAAATACATTGAGAGTATTTATTTAAAAATGAAT
This sequence comes from Paenibacillus sp. YSY-4.3, assembly GCF_054767475.1. NCBI lineage: Bacteria > Bacillati > Bacillota > Bacilli > Caryophanales > Paenibacillaceae > Paenibacillus > Paenibacillus sp. YSY-4.3. Next base: position 36,592 of record NZ_BAABMC010000009.1, read on the forward strand.
TCCCGAAATTGACAACCTGAAGCTCTGAATCCTTGTTTACGGGAATAATATTCTTTGTGTCAAAAATTAATGGTGTTCTCATTTGTCTCGCTAAGTAATGATGATCCATTTCTTTGAATTCTGAATGATCCGTTAATACTACTATTAGATCTGCATCCTTCACAGCTTCTTCCATAGATACAATCTCTTCGCTTGTTACATAAGGATCGTAAATAGATAAATTGCTATATTTATTCTCTAATATCTCAATTACTTTTAAAGCAGGGGATTCCCTCTGGTCGTTTATATTTCCTTTGTAAGAAGTACCGAATACAGCGATTTTAGGTTGCTTGACGCTGATAAGCAACATTTCAATAATATCTGCTACAAATTTCGGCATGCTGTCATTCGTTTCCCTGGCTAATTTGATAAGTTTAGCGTTATGGGGAGACTGATTATATATAAAATAAGGATCTATAGCCAAGCAATGCCCACCTACTCCAGGGCCTGGCGAATGAATGTTAACTCTAGGATGCTTATTCGCCATTTCAATGACATCATAAACATTAATATCTAGATCATAGCATACCTTAGCGAGTTCATTAGCTAACGCAATATTAACATCTCTATAGGTATTCTCCATACATTTTGTCATTTCTGCAGTAGTGGCATCCGTTAAATGAATGTTTCCTTTAACGAAAACTCTGTATAATTCCGCTGTCTTATTAGCTGATTCAGAATTTATTCCCCCAGCAATTCGATCGTTATTGACTAATTCATGCAACAATTTTCCTGGGAGAACTCTTTCGGGAGAATGGGCTACAAATAATTCGGACTCTACGTTCAGATTGCTTTTTCTTAAAATTGGAAGTAGCACATCTTCTGTAGTCCTTGGTGGTACAGTCGATTCCAGAATTACTAGGTTTCCTTTTTTGATATACGGAACGATGGATTGAGTGGCTTCTATAACATAATCCAAATTTGGAGACTTATCCTCATTCACCGGCGTTGGTACAGCTATTATATAGACATCCGCCTCGACGGGATGTGTTCCAAACTCCAATTCACTTGTCTCCAAAACATCAGCCAGCATTTCCTTAAGTCCCGGCTCCTCAATGTGAATCTGACCTGAAGAAAGATTTTCTATAACCGTAGAATTTATATCAACACCATGGACACTGATTCCGTGCTTAGCAAACATAATTGCAGTTGGCAGTCCAATATAGCCTAAACCTATAACACATATCTTCATCATTGCATCTCCTTGAGTCTCTAGCTTCGATTACTTATATCAGCATTAATTAAGTTCTTTTTACTGAGGTATATTATATCATGATTATCTTTGGAATATCGGTAATATGGCTCGAATTAACATAACAATATCCCTATTAATTGTAGAAAAATATCGTTTGTGATACCATTATCACTGCTAGTCAGATTATATTGTAACATTACCTCTTTGGGGGAATCATGGATGAAAACATACCTGCTAAATTTTTATAAATATAAAGATTTAATGCTAGAATTGATTCGTAAAGATATTAAACTGAAATACAGAAATTCGATTCTCGGAATACTCTGGAGCATCTTGAATCCTCTTTTGTTTATGCTGGTACTGACGGTCATTTTCTCAGAGCTGTTTTCCAGCTCGATTGAATATTTTGCAATCTATGTACTTTCCGGCAGACTCATGTATGCTTCTTTTTCCGAAGCGACAAACTTCGGCATGCAGTCCATAGTTTCTAATGCAGGACTAATCAAAAAAATATACGTGCCGAAGTATTATTTTCCATTATCTAAAATATGTTCTTCGTTCGTTAACTCTTTATTAGCCATGATATCGGTTGTTCCCGTTATGATACTAAGCGGGCTTCACTTTTCATGGGTTAATTTAACGATTATATTTCCATTGTTTTATTTGCTTCTTTTTAGTATTGGAATCGGGATGATTCTGTCTACCATCTATGTGTTTTTCAGAGATATGCAGCATATTTACTCTTTGGCGCTAGTGATCATTATGTATACGTCTGCTATCTTTTATCCTGCAAATATTATACCTGAGCGTTTCTTGCCGATCATTCAGCTCAATCCCATTTTTAATATTATTGAAATGTTCCGGGACGCATTAATTTATCAAACGATGCCTTCGGTGAGCGCTCATCTATTTAGCTTGGTATACTCGCTAATCTTAATCTTAATCGGGCTAGTCCTGTTCTATAAAAAACAAGATAAATTTATATTCTATCTGTAACATGGAATGGAGATGAAATAATGAGTGAAGTTGCTGTTAGAGTAGACAATGTCTCCATGAAATATAAACTAATGGGTGGGAAAATTAATTCACTCAAACAATTTTTCATTCAAAGCGTGAACCGAAAGATAACATATGAGGAGTTTTCCGCACTTCAAAATGTCAGTTTTGAAATTACAAAAGGAGAGGTCTTCGGAGTTGTAGGATTAAATGGAGCAGGCAAAAGCACCCTGCTTAAAATAGTTGCTGGAATTTTAAAGCCTACCTCAGGAACGGTTGAAAGAAATGGTTCGCTCGTCCCTCTGCTCGAGCTTGGAGGCGGCTTTAATGGTGAACTTTCAGGCATGGAAAATATATATCTGAATGGCATGCTGTTAGGGTATTCCAAAAAATTTATTAAAGAAAAGATTGACGAGATTGTCGAATTCTCTGAATTAGGAAAGTTTATTCATGTACCCATAAAAAATTATTCCTCGGGTATGAAGGCACGCTTAGGCTTTTCAATTGCTACGCTCGTTAAGCCGGAAATCCTTATCGTAGATGAAGTACTAGCCGTAGGGGATCACAAATTTAAGGAAAAGTCCGAAGCCAAAATGAAGTCACTTATGGATTCTGGAACTACAGTTCTCTTCGTTTCTCATTCCATTGAGCAAATGAAAAATATGTGTGATCGCGTACTATGGCTAGAACACGGGACAGTCAAGGACATCGGTCCTGCAGACGTTATCTGTGACAAATACAAATCAAATTAATACAAGGCTGCTCCCAAAATGATCTCTGGGGCAGCCTTGTTTCACAAAACTGGTCTCTACCATTTAATTTATGCTAAAATAATTGACGTATCTACAAGCAAAGGAGATTGTAACCTTGTCGAATCCAGTGTACGGGAAAAAGGCCTCAGCGTCGAGAAATGGAGAGAAATTGTCGGTCGCTGCATGGCTATTAAAGATTGGTATTGTTTTTTTGATGATCTGGGCTCCGTTCCAGGCCGGCTTATTCAACGGCCTTATTCTGCAATTTGAGAAGCCGATCTATTGGTCTGTCATAATCGGTAGCTTCCTGCTGTTGATCTGGCTTGCCGCTTACTACAAAAATATTAAACTGGACGATCAGCGCAGCTGGACAGCCGCCTTCGTACTGCTGGTACCAATCACGTACCTGCTCTCGATCATATCAGCGGCTTCGCGTTATTTTGCAATGAACATGCTACTCATCCAGTGCCTGTACGCTATCCTATTTATTATAGGTCTATATTTACTGCAAAATAAACAGGCTAACCGGTTTGTCGAAATAACGACGATTACTGCCGCTTACATTATCGTAATATTTGGCCTGCTCAATTGGCTTGGCCAGGGCAGAACCGCTTCCGCACTCGTAGGATGGTTTTCGAACACTGTATTTAATGGAGTGTATAACCAGGCTGTCTGGATTGATGTTAACGGTCCGCGGCTTGCTTCAGTGTTTCAATATCCGAATACATACGCGGCATTTCTGATGGCTTTCTTTTTTGTCGCGGTGTTCGCCATTACGCGTTCCCGGAAATGGTATGAGCAAGCGATTCATGGCTTCATGCTCGTACCGCTAGCGCTATCCATCCTGCTGACTCTATCACGCGGTGGTTTAGTTTTCCTTCCGGTCGTATTTATCGTACTTCTGATCTTCCTAAAACCGGCAAAGCAAGTTCTATGGATTCTGTACTGTTTGATTGCCGGTATTGGCACGCTGCTAATTGCCAAACCTGTAACTGAGTTAGGACAGCAATTTCACCAAGGTCTCATCAATGATCCAGCCAAAGGCTGGGGTTACGTGCTGGCCGCATCCGTTATCGTCGCAGCTCTTGCCTGGCTTATCCAGCGTTTCCTGGCTCCTAAGCTGGAACAGCGCCTAAGCAGCTTGTCTGTGCGTAAGCTGTCTAACCTATGGCTGCCGATCGGTTCCGTCGTAGCGGTCGTCATTCTTGCAGCAGTTTTCCTTGGGACGAATGCCAAGCACTTATTGCCGGGAAATATCGGTGAACGCTTGGAGAACATTAACTTCCAACAACACAGTGTGCTCGAGCGCTTAACCTTCTATAAAGATGCACTTAAAGTCATGAAGGACTATCCCGTCATTGGCGCGGGCGGTGGAGCATGGGCTTCTCTATATGAAAAATATCAGAACAACCCTTATCTCAGCCGGCAGGCGCACAGCTTTGTTATGCAGTATTTAGTGGAAGTCGGTATTCTAGGCTTAGCGGTATTTATGGCTTTCATTCTGTTTATTTTCTACAAATATATTAAAGGTTATATTCGTTCATCAGAAAAGCAGCGCGAATCTCATTTCATATACTTCATCCTCGTATTCTCGCTGTTCATTCACAGCTTGATGGACTTCAATATGAGCTATGTTTATATCGGTATACTCGTATTCCTGGGATTGGCCGGTATGGCGGCAGCGATGGATAACGGGCCCGTGAAGCGCCTGTCTTTAAAACCTTCCGCAGCTCGCGGGTTGTATAGCGCAGGGGCGGTCATCGCTTCATTAGTATTAATCTTTACCTCGATTCGCTACATTCAAGCCAATGATGAAGTAACTAGAGGAAAAGAATTAATGAGTACAAGCTCCAACTTCCAGGAGATCAAAGCCCCGCTGGATCGTGCGCTTCAGAAACGTGCCAGCCAGCCTGATGCTGTATTGAATATGTCTGTGCTTCTGAAAGCAGGATATGAACAGACGCAGAATGAGACTTTCTACACTGCAGGCTATGATTTACTAACGAATGCCTTGAAAAAGGAACCGTTTAATAAAAACATCTATAACCAGATCATCGCCCTGCACCAATTAAAAGGGGAAAACGAGCAGGCGTATGCTATTTATAGAAACAACGCAGACAAATATGCGTGGGATATGAATTGGTATGATCAACTGATCTATCAATCCTATGAGCTCGGTTATCAGGCACTTGGCCAAGCAAATATCGCCGAAAAAGAGCAATACTTCAAAACCGGACTGAATGCTTATCAGCATGTTGTTGACGGAGTCGAGCATTTAAAAAGTCTCCCTCCAGGACAATTCCAAGGCGGAGAATTCTATATTACACCGCAGATGACGTTAAGTGCCGGAAAAATGCAGTTCATGATGAATGAACCAGAGCAGGCAGCTGCCGTTCTGAAAAATGGCTTGACTGAAAACTTGCATGATTCAAGCATGCAAGAAATCGCCGTCTGGTATTTGGCTGCTTTGCAGAAAAGCGGAGCGAATGACCAAGAGGTATACGATCAGTTGATCCAAATTGACCCATCGGAGAAGGACACCATCACTCAGCTGGCAAAATTGCAATTCTAGACACAATAATAACGGCTTCTCGTTTAACGAGAAGCCGTTTTTGTGCGTTCATTTCGGTCGACGATCTGCGTCATGTACCCCAGCAGTTGATCTCTCAACTCTTCACTTTGCAAAGCATAGTGTATTGTAGTCTCAATAAATCCCAGCTTCTCGCCTACATCATGCCGGGTTCCTTCAAAATTGTAGGCGATAATTTGCTCATATTCTTTAAGCCTGGATATCGCATCCGTTAACTGGATTTCGCCGCCCACGCCAACGTGCTGCTCCTCCAATATACCGAAAATAGCAGGGGTTAGAATGTATCTCCCCATGATCGCCAAATTGGACGGTGACTTCTCCATTTGCGGCTTCTCTACTAGTTGATTAGCTACGTAAACTCGATCCCCGATTTCCGTGCCATCCACGATACCGTACCGGGACACTTCGCTCCAAGGCACCGGCTGAACGCCTACAATCGATGACTTCTGGTCATTATACACTTCAATCATTTGTCTTAGGCAAGGCTTCTCTGATTCGACGATATCATCCCCAAGCAACACCGCGAACGGTTCATCTCCAATGAACTTTCTCGCGCACCAAATTGCATGCCCCAGTCCCTTTGGCTCCTTCTGCCGAATATAATGGATGTCCGCCATCTCTGAGGATTTACGAACCTCCTCAAGCAGTTTCCACTTGCCTTTCTCATGCAGATTAAATTCAAGCTCGAACGAATTATCAAAATGATCCTCAATAGCGCGTTTGTTCTTGCCAGTTACGATAATGATATCCTCGATCCCCGAGGCCACCGCTTCTTCGACGATATACTGAATCGTCGGTTTATCCACGATTGGCAGCATTTCTTTGGGCATCGCCTTGGTCGCCGGCAAGAATCGCGTTCCTAATCCTGCCGCAGGTATAATGGCTTTACGTATCTTCATCCCGAATCCCCTTCTAAATAAAAGACCTGAAATAATATATGCCTATTATACACAAAAAGTGGGCATGTACGTTAATTCTGGCCTAAATCTAAACAAAACGGTTCCCCCAGATTCAACCGGAAGAACCGTCGATATTATTTACTAAATAGTTTTTCCGCATCGTCAAGGGCCATGTCATGGCCCAGCGATGAATAGTCCAGCCATTTCTGGCCGTCGAGAACATAAACGTGATTATTTTTTACGGCCTTCAAGTTTTGCCATACCGAATTTTTCTCTAATTCATCGAAATTATTTTTCGCTTCATTGCCTTTGCTAATGATGACAAAAATCGCGTCCGCATCGAAATCCGGCAGAACCTCCTTAGAGATGACCTCATAAGGCTCCGTCGCAGGAATCCTCTCCACTCCATCAGCCATATTCAGCTTAAGATCATCGAACATGATCGGCCCTAGCGGACGTCTTGTCCCCATGACGCGAAGCTCTTTGGCTGTCATGCGTATAGCCATTACTTTGGCATCTGCACCCAGTTCCTTCTGGATGAGACCGCTGACCCGCTCGGCCTTCTCATCATACGCTTGGATAAAGCTCTCTGCTTCCTTTTCACGTCCTGCATGGGTTGCAATAGTTTTCAAATGATCCTGCCACGTTCCGTTATCCATATCGATGACAATCGTCGGAGCAATCTTCTCATACTTGGCAAGATCCTCTCCCGAATACACTTTATCAATATATATGTAATCTGGCTTCAATCCCAGCACCGCCTCCATGTCCGGATCCGTAACTACACCCAGTTTGGCGACCCCCTCCAATTTATCGGCCACATGCGGCAAAAAGTCTTTGACATCCCCGCCGATGACAGAACCAGCCGGTTTGATGCCAAGTGCAAGCAGATTGTTCGTAATATGAATCGACATCGAAGCGATTCTAGCATCAGGGTCGTGAACAAACACATCCGGTGCATCCGTAGTAGTGGTCGCAGTCGTGGCCGTCGCCGGATTGGAACTTGAGTTGTCCCCTTTCGGACTTTGACCGCAAGCGGATACTAGCGAAATGAGCAGACACATTGCAATAATAGATAATAGCTTTTGTTTCATGTATGGTTCCTCCAAATTAGTTTTTAATTTTTAGTTTTAAATAACAGGTACAAAAAATACGGTCCTCCAATAACTGCAACAACGATGCCAGCCGGAACAGCGTTAGGCTGAAAGACGGAGCGTCCAATCGTGTCCGCGGCTACCAAAATAATCAGTCCAACCAAAGCCGCCACTGGTAGGAAATGCCGATGCTGAGGACCGGTCAGCCGCTTGGCAATATGCGGTGCAGCCAGTCCAATAAAGCCGATTCCGCCCGCCATAGAAACACTAGCGCAGGACAGCGCCACGGCCACAGCCAGCATCACGACGCGGTTCCGGGTCACATGGCTTCCGACATTAGCGGCGATGTCATCGCCTAACGCGAATATATCGAGCGTTCTGGAACGCATGTAGGCAAGGGGCACGAGCAGCGCAATCCAGGGCAGCAAAGCCCATACATACACCCAATCCCTTCCCCATACACTGCCCGCTAACCAGCGCGCGGCAAAGGCGTATATATCAGGATCAAGCTTCAAAGACAGCACCAGTGTAACCGCATGGATGCCTGCGGCTACAGCAATGCCGACTAAAATAAGCCGAATCGGCGCAATTCCTTCGTGGCGATCATAAGCAAGTGCAACAATGATTACTGCCGTCATCACGCCCCCTGCAAAGGTGAACAACGGAATCATTAAGGCCGCCGAGCCCTCCATCGTCCGAAAAAACGATATGAACACCATAAGCCCTAGTGCCGCTCCCGCATGAATTCCTAATATCCCAGGGTCGGCAAGGGAATTGCGGGATACCCCTTGCAATATAGCGCCCGAAACACCGAGGCCGATGCCCGCCAGCATCGTCACGATAATCCGCGGTAAGCGAAATTCAAACAACACCATCTTCTCATCCGGCGTGCCATAGCCCAGCAAGGTCCGCCAAATCACCTCCGGAGCTAGCCGCATGCTGCCTGTGTTCAGGCTGATCAATAGGACAATGATGGCTAGTATCGTGAATACCGCGCTGACATAGAGAGCTCTTCTGGCCCTCTTTTGAACAATATGGCTTGTACTCATGATTAAATGCCCCTTCTCTCTCGGCGCGCCAAGTAAAGGAAGAAGGGAACGCCCACCAAGGCGACCATCGTGCCGATCGCCAGCTCCCGTGGCGGATTAACCATCCGTGCAGCAAAATCGGCCCATACGAGCAATATCGCTCCCAAGATCGCCGAAAATGGAATCAGGATTCGATAGTCCACTCCCACAAAACGCCGGGCAATATGGGGGATCACAAGGCCGACAAAGCTGATCGATCCCGCTACGGACACGGCCGAACCCGCTAATATAACTACAGCAGCCATGCTGAATAGCCGTACCCGGCCAACCTTAATTCCAAGATTGACGGCAGATTCCTCGCCGAGCGACAGAAACGTAATCGAACGGCCCAAAATCCCCGCCAGCAAAATCGTCGTAAGTACAACAGGCGCAAGCACCCGCAGCTGCTCCCAAGTGACGCCTGCTACGCCTCCGGCATACCAGTAAGCGAGATCCTGGCTAAGCCCGAAATATATGGCAATCCCCGAGCTTAACGCATGCAGGATCGCCGCAAGGACCGCCCCCGCAATCGTCAGCTTCAAGGCGCTTAATCCCCCTGGGGCCGATGAGCCAAGCAAGACAATAAGAAGCGTCGTCAACGCTGCCCCGGCAAAAGATAACAAAATTAAATTGGAGTAGGACAGCCCGGGAAGAATAGCAAAGCTTAAAGCAACTACGAAAGCCGAGCCGGCATTTACGCCAAGGATCCCTGAATCAGCCAGTGGATTGCGTGTGACACCCTGCATGACCGCTCCAGCAACAGCGAGGGCCATCCCCGTAACCACTGCGCCCATGACGCGCGGCAGCCTTAAGTCATGTATAATTTGGTGAGAGGTCGCAGCCGGATCGTAACGGAATACGGCCTCCCATACCGTTGCCAATGTCATTTCCTTGGCCCCGTAAGAGATAGCCAAGACAATGGTCAAAATCAGGCCTGCAGTAGCAGCTATGAAATATACGCAAGTTGCCATCGTTTTTTTCCAAGTCATCATCTATTCTAAGAAAGAATCTCCCCTCTTTCGCTTGTAATCGCGCTTCGCACCACAATTGATATTGATTATCATTATCGAAAGTTAATTATAAATGAAAACTTCAGCGTTACCATGACCTTTTCTTACTTTGAATATGGACTTTTCTATCTCAGCCCCTGATGCAAGAACATTTCCAGTTCCTCCATTTGCAGATTGATGGCAAACGGGGCATAGTTCATCCACTTATCACGATCTAAAAAATACACCCGCTTGCTCCTCACCGCAGGATGATTCATCCACGAAGGATTTGTCCGCTGCCACTTCAGGATCTGTTGCCGATCGCTATCCCTTTCGACTGCGATGAACAGAATATCCGACTCATAAAATTTGAGCTCATCCGGCGTAATGGACGTCCAGGTAAAGCCTGTTCCTTCCGGGAATGGCTCCATTTGTTCGCGAACTCGATCCGGCGGCGCAAGCTGCAGAGATCTATAAAACACATGGCCGATATTTCTCGCTCCATAAATTCGCAGCTCCTGCCCACGGTACACGCAAATCGTTACCACAGCTCTGCCGATGGTCTGGCGAGCGTTCTGGCGCACTCTCTCTGCGGCCTGCTCGTGGTGGTCCAGCCACCCTAATGCAGCCTGCCTTCTATCAACCAAATCAGCGATTTCCAGCAAATGCGTATAAACGTCCTTGCTCGCCCACGGAATCGCTACGATCGGCGCAATATCGTGAATATGTGCCCGCGCATGATGCAGCACATTATCTTTGCACACAATCAAATCCGGAGCTTCCTCCAGAAAGATTTGCCGGCTAATTTCCCATGGATCGGAAGCATGCTCCGGCAATTGGAGCGGTTTGGCAGAAAGGGGGATGTGCCGATGCAGCTGAGCAGCGGACGGCTTCAAGCCAAGCGTGTACAAATGGTCCGTATAGGGGGAGGAAAGCGAAATGAGCTTTAACTCTTTTTTTCGGGTAAAAAATGTCGGAGAATAACCGCTGGTGTCCTTAAATCGTCGGCTGAAATAGAACTCATCGCCATACCCGACAACAGCCGCTACGTCGCGCACGGATTTATCGGTCGTCAATAACAACTCCTTAGCTTTGTTCATTCTAAGATCCGTCAAATAAGCTACTGGCGATTTAAACATCATCTTCTTGAACACCCGGGAATAATAAGAAGGATGAAGCTGGGCTATGGCCGCTAGCTTATCGACCCGAATATCCTCGTGATAATACGCATGCATATATTCCAAAGTAGCTTTGATGCGTTGATGCAGATCATTTGCAGCGGCAGGCTGGACCTCAGCTAGCAGGATCTCCAACATATCTTGTAAGTACTGCCGGGCGATATAACGCTTCTTGCTCACGGCTTCCTCTCCTAAGGAGACCAATAGCCGGAGTAAGCTCAGGAACCGATCATCGGAAATCTCGATATAGCCCTGCAAAGGAAAGCCCGCCTCTCTGTTCCAGAGCTTGCAATTCCCCGTATTCTCCGTCTCCTTGAACAAATTGAATACAACGCCATATAACGCGGCTTTTCCTGCTTGCTTGATCGGCATTTCCAGCACCGTGCCTGGAGGGTAGATATGTAATGATCTATGTGTAAACTGGGAGGCAGTCCCGTTGACAACAAGCTCTCCCCTCCCCTTTTCAATAAACAACAGCAAATGGCGGTTCATAGGTTGCTGCCCGTCTGCCCATTCCGGGAGCGACGTGCTTTGGAACACAGCTTCAATCTCATATAAAACGCTATGTAAAAAAGTTTCCGTATCCATCGTTTTTGGCTTCATTTCCGTGTCAGCTCCATTAGCTCATTTAGTGATAATAATTATCATTATCAACATATGATTATAGCATAGGGATGAAGACACAAAAAAGACGGTCCCTCGTTTCAACGAGAATAACCGTCTGCTGCTGAATTGTATTGCTCTTGCTTTGCAGCTCATCCACCCCTAAGCTAACCGGGTCCGACTGCTGATTTTACTAGCTCCAGATTTTGCGAATAGAGAAGCGCCCAGACTGCTCCTGCTCTTGGCTCGGATGATGTCTGCCTGGCTCCGGCGTGTGAAGAAAGCGCTCCGTACCGTATTCCAGCTTGCGGTACTCCGATTCCCCGCCAAGCCCCAGCTTCTCATGTACGCGAGTAACCACGGCCTGCATTTCCAAGAACCCTTCGAACATGAAATTCATCCTCCCTTTGTATGAATGAACAACACGAACGTTTATATATTGGTTACGCTTACATTATACCATGTATGCCATTTTCGATGAAGGAATAGAGTGCTTTCTCAGGCGATTTGGGAGCGAGTTCACCAAATGTTTGGAAATAGGCCGACTTCGGGCTGTTCTATCTTTTGAAATTTTTTAAACAATCCGGTTGTAAGACTCCTGCAAAAACTTCCTATATTCATGAGAGGGCAATCGGGTTCGACTTGGCAATGGCTTGTCCTCTCTTGTTCCCAAAAAATATAAGAAAAGAGGTTATAGTCATGGAAGAGTATGCAAAAATTCTACGATGGTCCACGAATGAAGATGTATATGGGCTAAAAACTACCATTCAGCTTCCCAAGATCGCAACCTTCGAGAAAAATGTCGGCTTCATCAACTTCTATTTGGGTGTCTTTGGCGCAAATGTCCATTATGAGTGTGGTCTATCCACCAAGCCCGCTGAAGCTGTAAATGATAACTGGCACTGGTTCTGGAATACCGGGCTTGCCAACGATGGCGGGCCATTCACGATAAAAGGAGGCGCGGTAGTACCGATCGAATTATCCCTGAATTGCGAAAGCCAGCTGGAGTTCAAGGTTGCCGGTGAGGTCGTGAAGACCTTCTTCGCTGAAGAGGAACCGTTCGGCTCATTGACCAATGCCAGGCTTGTCGTTGCCGCTTGCGATCAGAAATTCGAGGTCGTGCCTGACCCCCTACCGGAATGGACGACCCGCCATGATGCCGTCGTATGCGATTGTTTCAGCTACAAGGATAGCAGCGGAGCTTGGGAGACGATGTCAGCTGCGAATTCTTCCCCGCCGGAAGCCACGATATTTTGGCCCACGGGCTACGAGCATACCGGAACGCCCGCCGACTATACGAGTACTATATCTGCAGGTAAAATTACTGCTGCGCTATAAGTGGGGGTGGGAGATAAGCTTTGGGACGCTCGCAATGAGATAGAGCCTTCGCCATCTCGCTAGCAAACCATTGCTGAGTGCAAGTGGCGAACTTCGAGTGCGCAGGCTCCCGGGGAACGGGGGTGAGAGCGTGACAGGGAGCGAGATATGGGGGCGAGATTGAGGCAGCAAGCGGACGCGGTGGAGGAGCAAAACGTGGGGCGGGACACGAGACCAAGACGTGTGAACGAGGCAGCGGGCGATACGTGTGACTGAGGTATGAGATCGAGGCTTAGACTGCGACCGTGATGTGAGACTGGGACGTGACACCAAGGCATGTGATCGAGGCGCGAGATCGAGACGCGAGACTGAGGCTTAGACTGCGACCAAGATTTTCTAACGAATCTCACGATCACTATTTGTTTGAAAATAGCCCCTTTCAAAATGTAACGAATCTGGGTAACGTTATTTCATTCTTTACTGCTCCAAACAGCAGATAAACCCGTAATAGCGTGGCTGATATTCGTTAGATTTATAATAATCGAAAATATGTACAAATAACGTTGATGAGATTCGTTAGACTTGGGCTAACCGTCGGATGGTCAGATGGTCGGATGCTCCTTCGAAGCGCACGGTGTGTCTGTCCGTATGGACGAACATATCATATGAGAAAAATGTCTACAGGGCGTAATCTCCAGGATGATAAAACGCGTTTGGCGATAGTTTTCTTTACGATATAAGCAAGTATTGACTCTAAATTGTATACTTTCTAGCATCTTAAAAAGAGCCCCTCTTCCGCTTAATTACATAGCGACAGAGGGGCTTTGGTTGGTTATTCCTATGGTTCGGGCGGCTAGCTTCGCATTTCGTCGTGCACTTAACTTGATTCGCCCGTTTTGCTTAGTTGGCTTATAACTTCAGTCCGCTTCGCTTAATTAGCTTGTTATCGGCCAGCTTCACTTAGTTGGCTTGTTATCAGCCAGCTTACTTGATCAGTTGTCCGCGCGTCACACCGAGCTGGTTCGTTGCTTTGAGCGCCTTCCATACCTGGGTTCCGCTAATTTCACCGCGCAGGGCTTGGGTGTAGAGATGAATGACCTCATGCACCTTCTCCGGCGTTTCCTCCAGAAATTCGACACGGTAGCTTCGCACGCCAAGCTCCAGGAAGTTCCGCAGATATTCCGCACCCGACTGCTCAATCGCATTGTATACGGTGTTGCGGCATCCTTCATCGACGCGAACAGGATGAGACATACCGATCCGATCCTGCAGCGATACTCTGTGTTCTTCGCAGGGGCGGCCGCAGTTCGTATAGTCCGTGCCTTCGCTCAGGAAGGTGCAGTATACGCAATGCTCCGTATGGAACATCGGCAAGTGCTGGTGAATAACGATCTCCATGTCTGCCGCCATGCCCTGGCTTTGTCCCAGCAAATCAACCATCTGCTGAATGTTGAGGTCGTAGGATGGCGTAACGATATCGCAGCCAGTCTCCAGAAACAGTTCCACAGTCTTGTGATTGGCAATGTTCAGTGAGAAGTCACCGATCAACTGTGGATGCTGTGCGTCCGGATTCTCTTGGCGATGGCGCAGATAATAATACAGCGCCCCGGTATTGCGAACCAGCACCGCATCTGGCTGAAGGCGCAGGATGTTGTTATGGTAGCCGTTCTCGCCCGGCATATGGATGCGCGGCGTCGCCAGCGCGATTCGCTTACCGGCGGCCCGAACGGCTTCCACCGCTGCCGGGAACTGCTTGATGAATTCAAAGTCGGCGTAGATCATCCCTACGCCGGCCTCCAGCGCAGCCTGCACCTGCGGCAGGCTGCGGCACAGCGCGGTGAGCTCCGCTTCACCGCGCAAAGCGCGGCGCGCGGCTACGCCCGCGCCGCCGCCTTCGGGCGCACCCGCTGCGCGTGGTGCGCCAGCGCCTCCCGCCGCGCCCAGCACAGCTGTGGCGGCGGCATCCGCCCGTTTCACGTAAACGGGCGGCTTTGGCCGTTCGCCGGCTAGCAGCTCTACTGCGCGCCGGCGGATGCTGTTCAGCTCTCGCATCGGCAGAATCACATCGCCATGCAGCGATGTGTCCAACTGCTCGAGCTGAAACAGCGTGCCGCCGAGACGGCCGAATTGCTCTTCGAGCAGGGCGTCGTCCATCGGCCGCTTTTGCGCCGTCTCGAGCAGCAGCTCGGAGTCGACGCGCACCGTCGTTCCCTTCTGGACATCCGTCCAGAAGGTCGCCAGCGGCTCGCCAGCCCGTCCAGTTGCGCGGACATGCACCGGAAACACCCGATACGGCTTATCCGTCTCGAACGTCTGGCGCAGTCTCTTATCGAGCGCCGGATCGCTCGTCTTCCAAATCCGGTCGCCGACGTGAACCTTCCGCAGATCGACGTCATTCCGTCCCGGAACGATATCGACGATCCATTTCTCGTCCGCTTCGCCTTCCAGCTTCACGCCTTTACGGCGCAAATCGTAGACGCGGCCGCCCTCTTCCTTTTTCGTCGGATCCCCGGCATCGAAGACGACCCCGTCTCCGCGCTTCACAGGAGCCTCCAGGCGGCAGACCACACCATCGCGCAGCACCTGCTCCACCCGCCCCAGATACACGCCCCGGCTCTTCGGAAACGTGCCTTCCACGAGCTTCTTATTGTTCGTGCCCTCCAGGAAGCCGTGCGTAAAACCGCGCGAAAAGCTCTGCTGCAGCTCCCGAACTTCTTCCTTCGACGGCCGGGCATCCTCCCCGTCAAAATAACGGTCAATCGCCTTACGGTATTTGCTCACGACGTTAGCGACATATTCCGGGCTTTTCAGGCGGCCTTCGATTTTAAAAGACGTCACACCCGCTTCGATCAGCTCCGGCATCAAATCAATCGCCGCCAGGTCCTTCGGAGACAGCAAGTACGCCACATCCCCCATCGGCTTCTGCTCTCCGTCCACCATTAGATCATACGGAAGTCGGCAGGCCTGAGCGCATTCCCCCCGGTTTGCAGAGCGGCCGCCCCACATTTCCGAAGTCAAGCACTGTCCCGAATACGAAACGCAAAGCGCCCCATGAACAAACACTTCCATCGGCAGTTTCGCCTGCTCCCCGATTTTCTGAATTTGCTTTAAATTGTTCTCGCGACCCAGCACCACGCGTTCCATATTCCATGGCTTCGTGAACTCGACCGCTTCCGGCGAAGTAATCGTCATCTGGGTTGAGCCGTGAATCGGAAAGTCCGGAGACATTTCGCGAATCATTTTGACCAATCCCAAATCCTGCACGATCACCGCGTCCACGCCCGCATCAATGCAAGCCTCAATCAGCTCTGCCGCATCCCGCAGCTCATCCTCGAACACGAGAATATTGAAGGTCAGGAACCCCTTAACCCCATAGCTGTGCAAAAAAGCCATAATTTCCGGAAGCTCGTCCATACGAAAATTGTTCGCCCGGGCTCTGGCATTGAATTTCTCTACTCCAAAAAATATCGCGTCCGCCCCGTTCGCCACCGCGGCCCGCATACAGTCCCAATCGCCCGCCGGCGCCAGCAATTCCACGTCTTGCCGCGTTAATGTTGTGCTGCTCATATATTCCTCCCCGAGAGGCCGATTGGCTCTCGTATATTGATTTCCATTAAATTTAAAATGAAACGACGATAACTTATTTATTTTATCAGACATTCCTTGCAGACTCTAGCTTTAATCCCTTCCAGCACGTCAACAAACTCAATTAATAATCCAATTTATAACAAAATTTATAAAACGTATTAAATAGAATTGACCACCTTTCAAATATTGTTTATATTTGTAATATGTTAACAATTATTAGACTTTAAAGTATCTATTGAGTTAGAGAATTCACAATTTTATATGGTACTCTTTTTAGTTTGATAAGAATTTATTTCTGAAAAAGGATGATTTGTATGGACCACACAGCCCCGATTCTCCAACAACTCAACCATTTTATGAAACATGAAAATATGAATCTAAGAAAATTAGCAAGTAAATCTGATATTAACGCAGGCACACTTAGTTCCATACTAAACAAAAACAAAACATTAACAGTAGATCATCTGGACCGTCTTACAAAGGTAATGAATTATCCAGAGGGATATTTTTACGAGCAGTATATTAAAGATCACTTGAGCCAAAACATCCCCAATTGGCGAAGATTCAAGCCCTTTTTATACCGCTGCGCAGATCTCGATAAATTGAATTGCATTCAGCAAGTTATCAGTTTGTTAATGGATAACCTTATGTACTCCCCCCTTCTATTCGATGTAGCGGAAGACCTCTACCAGAAAAATAAACGTAAAGCAGCAAGATTAATGTTTGAAAATGTTGCAATTAGCGAGAAACATCAGCACTCAGAACGACTCGCCTTCTGCCAATATCGATTATTCTTAATCCGTTTGGGAACGAATCAAGAGGAAAATTACCAAGCTGCTATACTATTCGAGCCTTATGTTGAGCGACTGGATGAACTTGATCAATTGGATGCATTCAAAGACTTAGGCAATATATACCGCTCTTTAAATCAGTGGGATAAAGTTGAGATGATAGCAAGTAGACTAGGTCGTTTAGCCAGAACTCTATACTTCGCAGCTCGACCTGTAAAAATTCAAAAAGACTCTAAACCAAGCAGGCCGTTGTTTACATATATAGCATTAGCCAACCTATTTCTCGCTGATGTTTGGGATGCACGGAGAGATTATGAGCGGGCACTACAGTATACCCTTCACTACGCCGATTTAAGCTGGGTTAAAGAAGATGACACAGACGCTCGACATTGGAAAAATGTTTTTCTAGAATGGGCGCGAGCCAACACTTATGTGAATAAGCTAATGTCTGGAGATGCCAGTATACTTCCAGAGTACGTTACTTATATCGAAAAAGAGCAAGGTGAATTTATTCCAGCATTATTTAATATTATGGAAGCCGCTAATCGGTATCATATCAATGTAGATCATATTCTCGAGCAATTTGAGTCGAAAATTGCGAATTATCTTAATGAGAATAAGACTGTTGACATTTACAAAAACCATTATAGTACAACCCTTTTCTCGCTATTATTGCACAATCTTTCTTACTATTATTTAAAAAAGGGACACTATACTACTGGGTTCATATTTTTGCTAAAGGGACTTGAAAAATCCTCCTTTATTAACAATAAAAAGTGTATGATTAAATGTATGGGGCTATTCGAACAATATAGGGATCTAGCATCTTCAGAAAGCCTGATCAGTTATAAAACTTTAATAAAAGGAGTCTATGAAAATGAAGAAAAAAATCCTGTTACTTTTTTTGACAGCTAGCTTTGCATTTGCCCTGTTCGTTCCTACTCAATACTTAACAAATAATAAGGTTATCAGCTATTTAGCACAGCACGGAGGATAGAACTAACCCCTGCTTCTAGAGCCTTCATTCATCCTAATGACAATAGTTAGTTGCACAAAGTGAACCCATCGGTAGGAACAACCTACACGGTGGGTTTCTTGTGTTCATCCCACTTCCAAATTGTTTTTATTTGAGCAAACATCTCTCATCCCTAGAGAAACTGAACTAGCCACAACTATTGGCTCCTGTAGATAAATACAGGAGTCTTTTTTTCTTCCACCCGAAAAATCGTACCCGAAATCCGAGACCTACCCAAACCGGCGAAGTTAGGACTATATTAAGGCTGAATGTCCACTTTTACTACCTCAACTTCAACCGAAAGGTGTGAGCAAGCAATGTACAGAGACGATGGACGGGTAAAAGGCTACTTGCGTGCCGAAGGCCAGCGAATTGTGAACGGAGACGGGCAAGAACTGCTGCTTCGCGGCGTGGGGCTAGGAAACTGGCTGCTGCCGGAAGGCTATATGTGGAAGTTCCCGCCGACGAACGCGGATCGGCCAAGACGAATCGAGAAGCTCATAACGGATTTGATTGGAGAGCAAGCTGCCAAGGAGTTTTGGGATACGTTTCGCGAACGGTTTATTACCGAAGATGACGTGCGCCAAGTCGCCGCGGAAGGCTTGAACTCTATTCGCCTGCCAATCAATGCGCGCGGGCTGCTGGAAGAGGGCGAGCCAGTACGGTTTAACCCGGATACACTCGCTTTAATCGATCGTTTTATTGGATGGTGCAAAAAATACAGCCTGTACGTCATCCTTGATCTGCATGGAGCACCCGGCGGGCAGACGGGGGCGAATATCGACGATTCCGAGCATGACCAGCCCGAGCTGTTCACTGACGAGAACTACTGGCGGCGTACAGTCGAGCTCTGGAGAATGCTGGCCGACCGCTACAAGGACGAATGGATCGTCGGCGGCTACGATCTGCTGAATGAGCCGCTTCCAGAATGGTTCAACATGCATAATGACAAGCTGATGCCGCTGTACAAGGAAATAACCGCCGCAATCCGCGAAGTCGACGACAAGCATATGATCATCATTGAAGGCGCCCATTGGGCGACCGACTGGTCGATGTTTACCGCAGACGAAATGTTCGATGACAATCTTTTGCTGCAATTTCATAAGTACTGGAGCAGTCCTGACCAGGAAGGAATCGCACCATATTTAGAGAAACGCGAAAAACTAAACTTGCCTATATACATGGGCGAAGGCGGCGAGAACAGCTTGGGCTGGTATGCCGGAGCCTTTGGTTTATATGAGGGTCATGACATTTCGTGGAACTTCTGGACCTGGAAAAAACTCGATACAGCTAACTCCCCTTGCTCCATCCGCCGTCCGCATAACTGGGAGCTTATTTTGAACTATGTGGAAGGCAGTGGCGACAAACCGGATCAGACGGCTTCAACAGCCATTCTCAACGAATACCTGGACAACATTCTGCTTGGCAACTGCGATTACCTCCCAGACGTACTGCGAGCCGTTCAGCGCAAGCTGCCGCTTCGCATACCTGCCGAGCATTATGGACATCTGGGCCAAGGCACTAGCTGGGGTACTGCTGCTGATAGCGAACTATTAGGTTTACAAGCTTTAGCGACCAAGGAGCACCCTAGTAACGTATTTCGCCCAGGTGACGGCATCCGCATCGGATTCCTCACGGCTCAGGAAGGTACGCCAAATTATCATTTGAAACCGGAAGAGGAATGGAACGAAGAGCATCGCCTCTGCGTCACTCTTTCTGCGAGAGAGTGGGTCGCATACCCGTTCTTGTGCGAAGCCCCCGCCGCCTACACGCTGCAAATCAAACTGCGCGCCTTAACCGGGAGTGCTGAGCTCGCTGTGCACACGGGCCGTTATGGACGCCAAACCATCGGCGTGTCCTCACAAGACTGGAGCGTCATCTCGGCGGGGCAGCAGACGATATCCAACAGCGGAGAGTTCGAGTTAAAAATAGAAGTTGCCAGCGGTACTATCGCCATCGATTGGCTGGAATGGCTGCCGATTACTTAATTCTAAAATCTCAAGTTAGATCGTTCGCCATCTCACGACTTTACTTTATAACGAATCTCACAATCGCTATTTGTTTAAAATATCCCCTGTCAGAAATGTAACGAATCTGGGTGCCGTTATTTCAATCTTTATTGCTCTAATAGGCAGATAAACCGTAAATAGCGTTGCTGAAATTCGTTAGATTCAAAATAAGAGCAAATATGTACAAATAACGTGGATGAGATTCGTTAGACTCGGGCTAACGGGGTTACGGGGTTACGGGGTTACGGGGTTACGGGGTTACGGGGTTACGGGGTTACGGGGTTACGGGGTTACGGACTTACAGGCTAACGAACTAACTGGCGGATGCTTCCTCCAAATTCCCAAAAATAAACAAACGGCATCCCTGCCGTTTGTTTTAGTTATTGGTGAACCCTAGGGGTATCCAATTCTCATCACTTTCATATCACATGAAAATGAAAAAAACACCCTGTCCCGTAACGAAACAAAGTGTCTTCCGCTCATTCCGTATTTATTTAAACCAGCCGCTGATCATCACAGCATCCGATGCCAGGAAAACGAGCAAACTCACGATGCCGAAACCGATTGCAAACAAATTCTTCTTCGGACGAGCGACCATGAGCCGAACCACGCCGATCAAAATAATTACTGTAAACAGCAGCATAAAAATATCGAAACCGTTGAAGTTTGATGTCTTCTCTGCCGCTTCTGCGAGCAGTCGCATGCCGTAACCCCCTTCTTTAAAATCACGTATATACACATCTCCCTATATGTTATCTTTCCCAGGGCCTGGATGCAAGGGGAACAGCAAATAAAAAATGAATTTGTCACAATTTAGACAATATTTCAGCGTAGTTCACTGAAAAAAAGTAACCACTTTCCTTGACTTTCACAGTTCAGACAAACGAAATACAGCTATCGATGTACCTTCAAAGAAGACAGAACGCGTTTAGCGGTAATTTTTCTTGCGGTTATAGAACAGCCCCCTAAACCACAAAATGTGATCCAGAGGGCCATTCAAGCTAAACAATATGCTGTACTCCTGCCAATCTCTTCGACTTTCGCTTATCAGCCTTGAAGCTGCAGTTCCCGGGTTCGCTTCGTGTCACGCTCCAGGATCGGCTTCAAGTAGCGTCCTGTATAGGATTGCTCATTCTTCGCAAGCTCTTCCGGCGTGCCAGTGCCGATAATGGTGCCGCCGCCGCTGCCCCCTTCGGGACCCAGATCGATAAGGTAATCCGCCGTCTTGATGACGTCGAGATTATGCTCGATCACAAGCACCGTCTCCCCAGAGTCAACCAAACGATGCAGCACCTTGAGCAGGCGGTCGATATCATCGACGTGCAACCCGGTCGTCGGCTCGTCCAAAATGTAGATCGTCTTGCCCGTGCTCCGGCGATACAGCTCGGAAGCCAGCTTCACCCGCTGTGCTTCCCCGCCGGACAGCGTCGTGGCCGGCTGGCCCAATTTGATGTAGCCAAGCCCTACATCAAGCAGGGTCTCCAGTTTGCGGTGAATGCGGGGAATGTTCTGGAAGAAATCCGTTGCTACTTCAACCGTCATCTCCAGCACGTCGGCAATGCTCTTGCCTTTGTATTTCACTTCAAGCGTCTCGCGGTTGTATCGTTTGCCTTTACATACTTCGCAAGGAACGTATACATCCGGCAGAAAGTGCATCTCAATCTTGATAATCCCGTCTCCACGGCACGCCTCACAGCGTCCTCCCTTAATGTTGAAGCTGAAGCGCCCTTTCTTGTAGCCGCGAACCTTCGCTTCCGTCGTTTGGGAGAAGAGATCGCGAATATCGTCAAACACGCCCGTGTACGTTGCCGGGTTCGACCGCGGCGTGCGGCCAATCGGCGACTGGTCGATATCAACGACCTTCTCGACATGCTCCAGCCCTTTGATTTCCCGGTACTGACCTGGACGCACCTTGGCGCGATTCAAATCGCGGGCGAGCGTTTTATATAAAATTTCATTTACGAGCGTCGATTTCCCCGATCCGGATACGCCCGTCACAGCGCTGAACACGCCGATCGGAAACTTCACGTTAATATTCTTAAGATTGTTCTCCTTAGCACCCTTAATCTCCAGCCAGCGACCATTCGGCTTCCGGCGCTCCGTATTGACAGGAATGAATTTCTTGCCGCTCAAATATTGGCCGGTCAGGGAGTTCGAATCGTCCATCACTTCCTGTGGCGTGCCTTGCGAGACGACCTGTCCGCCATGCATGCCGGCTCCAGGGCCGATATCGATAATGTAATCGGCAGCCATCATCGTGTCCTCGTCATGCTCCACGACGATCAGTGTGTTACCTAGATCGCGCATATGAGCCAGCGTGGATATCAACCGGTCGTTGTCTCTCTGGTGCAGCCCGATACTAGGCTCGTCCAGAATATAAAGAACACCCATCAAGCTCGATCCGATCTGCGTAGCCAGCCTGATCCGTTGGGCCTCGCCCCCGGACAGCGTTCCAGCTGCGCGGCTCATCGTTAAATAGTCGAGCCCGACATTGACGAGGAAGCCCAGGCGGCTGTTAATTTCCTTGAGGATCATATGAGCAATGGTCGTCTCTTTCTCGCTTAAGCTTAGACCATCAAAGAAATCCCGCGCCTCTCCAATCGAAAGGCTGGTCACATACGCCATATTCCGCTCATTGATCGTTACCGCCAGGCTTTCTTTCTTCAAACGATGTCCTTTACATGTGCCGCATGGCTTGGAGCCCATGAATTCTTCAATGAACTCGCGGATGCCGTCAGAGGATGTCTCCCGGTAGCGGCGCTCCAAATTATGCACGATTCCTTCAAACGTTACATAAGCGTCCTTGCTCATGCCGAAGTCATTCTGATAACGGAAGCGGACTTTGGTGCTGCCCGTACCATACAGCAGCGTATCCATCTGTTCCTTATTCAGCTCGCTGACCGGCACGTCCTGCGGGATATCGTAATGCTCGCACACCGATTTCAGAAATTGCGGATAGTAGTTGGACGTACTTCCCGCCCAAGCCTCGAACGCGCCTTCTTCAATGCTCTTGTTCGGATTGGGAATAAGCAGCTCGGGGTCAATGATCATCTTCGCTCCAAGCCCGTCACATTCCGGGCAAGCGCCGAACGGACTGTTAAAGGAGAACATCCGCGGTGACAATTCCTCGATGCTGAACCCGCAAATCGGGCAGGCAAAATTCGAACTGAACCGCAGCTCCTCCTGGCCGATAATGTCGACGAGCAGCTGCCCGCCGGACATTTTCAGAGCCGTCTCGATCGAATCCGCCAGCCGGCTGCGAACATCCTCCTTGATGACGATCCGGTCCACGATGACTTCGATCGAATGCTTCTTGTTCTTCTCCAGCTCGATATTCTCGGACAGATCGCGCTGCTCACCGTCGACCCGTACCCGTACGAAGCCCTGCTTGGCAATTTCGGTGAACAGGCTTTTATGCTCGCCCTTCTTACCGGAAATGACGGGCGACAAAATTTGCAGTCTCGTTCTCTCCGGATACTGCATAATCCGGTCCACCATTTGCTCTACGGTCTGTGAAGTAATCTCGATGCCGTGTTCAGGACAATGGGGATGCCCGACCCGAGCGAATAATAGGCGTAAATAGTCGTAGATCTCCGTCACGGTGCCTACCGTGGAACGGGGATTCCGGCTCGTTGTCTTCTGGTCGATCGAAATCGCCGGGGACAAGCCTTCGATGGAATCCACGTCCGGCTTCTCCATCTGCCCCAAAAATTGACGCGCATAGGCGGAAAGCGATTCTACATAGCGGCGCTGCCCTTCCGCATAGATCGTATCGAATGCCAGTGAGGATTTTCCTGATCCGCTGAGCCCGGTCAACACTACGAACTTGTCGCGTGGAATCGTAATATCTATGTTTTTTAAATTGTGCGCTCTGGCGCCTTTAATGACTATATTCTCAATGGCCAATAGATTTCATCTCCTTGATACTAGCTTAGAATATATTACTCCGCCTTGAGCTCGAGAATAGCGTCGCGAAGCTCTGCGGCCCGTTCGAATTGCAGGTTCTTGGCCGCTTCCTTCATTTCGGCCTCCAGGCGTCCGATCATCGCCTCGCGATCGCGCTTGGACATCTTGCCCTTGCCCACATCGGCCAGGTACTCGCTCTTGCTCTCGGCAACTCGGGTCGCCTCAATGACGTCACGCACCTTCTTGCGGATCGTCTGCGGCGTGATGCCGTGCTTCTCGTTGTAGGCGATCTGAATCGCGCGGCGGCGCTCCGTCTCCTTGATCGCTTTATCCATCGACTCCGTAATCTTGTCGGCATACATGAGCACGCGTCCTTCGGAGTTCCGGGCAGCCCGGCCGATCGTCTGGATCAAGGAGCGCTCCGAGCGCAGGAAGCCTTCCTTATCCGCATCCAGTATCGCCACCAGCGACACCTCCGGCAAGTCGAGGCCTTCCCGCAGCAAGTTGATGCCAATGAGCACATGGAAGGTACCCAGCCGCAAATCCCGCAGTATGCTCATCCGCTCCAGCGTCTTGATGTCGGAATGCAGATAACGCACCTTAATACCGATCTCTTTCAAGTAATCGGTCAGATCTTCGGCCATTTTCTTCGTGAGCGTCGTGACCAGTACCCGCTCATCCTT
Source organism: Paenibacillus sp. YSY-4.3 (assembly GCF_054767475.1). Taxonomy (NCBI): domain Bacteria; kingdom Bacillati; phylum Bacillota; class Bacilli; order Caryophanales; family Paenibacillaceae; genus Paenibacillus; species Paenibacillus sp. YSY-4.3. The sequence goes on from NZ_BAABMC010000009.1 coordinate 61,303, forward strand.
TTCCAGGCGATCCTGGATCTCGCCGATCAAGTCGTCGATTTGTCCCTTCGTCGGACGCACCTCGATGATCGGATCAAGCAGCCCGGTCGGGCGGATGATCTGCTCTACCATTTTATCCGTATGTTCAATTTCGTAAGGACCTGGCGTTGCTGACACGTAAATCAGCTGATTCGCCTTCCCTTCGAACTCCTCGAATTTCAGCGGACGGTTATCCAGTGCCGAGGGCAGCCGGAACCCATGCTCGACAAGCACCGTTTTCCGCGCTTGGTCACCGTTGTACATCGCTCTGACCTGTGGCAGGGTAACGTGCGACTCATCTACCACGATCAGCAAATCATCCGGAAAATAATCCAGCAAAGTATACGGGGTAGCCCCCCGTTCCCGGAAAGTCAGCGGCCCGGAGTAGTTCTCGATCCCCGAGCAAAATCCGACTTCCTTCATCATTTCGATATCGTAACGCGTGCGCTGTTCCAGCCGCTGCGCTTCCAGCAGCTTGCCCTGTGAGCGGAACAGCTCGAGCTGTTCCTCCAGCTCTCTTTCGATATTCTTGATCGCAATGCGCATCGTCTCTTCTTGGGTAACGAAGTGAGAGGCCGGGAAAATAGCCACATGATCGCGTTCTCCCACCAATTCTCCGGTCAGCACATCGATTTCCGTAATCCGCTCGATCTCATCGCCGAAGAACTCGATCCGCACCGCCTGCTCCCCTTTGGATGCCGGGAAAATCTCCAGTACATCGCCACGCACGCGAAACGTGCCCCGCACAAAGTTGATGTCGTTCCGCTGATACTGGATATCCACCAGCCGGCTCAATATCTGATTGCGCGGCCGCTCCATACCGATCCGCAAAGAGAGCACCAAATCGCGATATTCCATCGGCGAACCGAGACCGTATATGCAGGACACACTGGCTACGATGATGACATCGCGCCGTTCGAACAACGAGCTCGTTGCCGAGTGTCTGAGTTTGTCGATCTCTTCGTTAATGCTGGAGTCTTTCTCGATGTAAGTATCGGAGGATGGGATATATGCTTCAGGCTGATAGTAGTCATAGTAGCTGACGAAGTAATCTACGGAGTTGTTCGGAAAAAAATCTTTAAACTCGCTCGCAAGCTGAGCTGCCAGCGTCTTGTTATGGGCAATCACTAGCGTCGGACGACCGAGTCTGGCGATCGTTTGAGCAATCGTGAACGTCTTCCCGGTGCCCGTCGCGCCAAGCAGCGTCTGATGACGCTTGCCTTGATTAATGCCCTCTACCAGCTGGTCGATGGCTGACGGCTGGTCGCCTTGGGGAGAGAATTCGGAAACAATTTCGAACTTATTGTTGCTAAAGACAATATCACTCATTGTCCAACATCACCCTTATCGTCTAAAATGAAATACTAGGGAATGAAAATATCTTCATTATTTCCAAAAAGGAGGACAAAAGCCTCCTTATAATATTAACCCAAATCTATATACTTAAGAAAAGAATACATAAATGACAAACCGAAGGGATCGCCAAAGGCGAATTCCAATTCCACAATTACGCAAAATAGGAATGGGTGTTCCCATGTCATTATACCTTTTTCATCCTCTGGATGCAATCGGTAAGTATAGGATAGGAGCTGTCGAAAAATCTATGGATATCGCAACGATTATTGGCATTATCATTGGACTAGCCGCATTGATCGGCGGATTTTTATGGGAGGGCGGAGAGGTCGGTGGCCTTATGCAGCTTACGGCCGCTTTGATCGTTTTTGGCGGCACGTTTGCCGCGGTCATGATCAGCTTCCCCCTGCGTAGATTAAAGACGATCCCTCGGGCTTTGAAGCTCGCTTTTACATCCTCGGACACAAACGCCGAGCAAATGGTTGAAGACATCGTCGATATGGCTATGACGGCAAGACGCGAAGGCGTTCTCTCCCTGGAGAAGAAAATCTTCGATCATTCCGACGCCTACTTGCGCGAAGGAATTCAGCTTGTGGTTGACGGAACCGATCGAGAAATGGTCCAACAGATCATGGAATACGAAATGGACGCAACCCAGCAAAAATACGAAAGCTATGCCAAAATATTCGAATCCGCCGGCGGTTATGCCCCGACAATGGGGATCATCGGCACGGTCATGGGACTCATCCATGTACTGGGCAGCTTGACGGAGCCTACGGCACTCGGCCCTTCGATCGCTTTGGCTTTTACAGCTACGCTTTACGGGGTCGCAAGCGCCAACCTCATCTTTCTGCCGATAGCCTCCAAGATCAAGGCCCGCGGGGAAGATGATATCAGCCGCATGGAAATGATCCTAGAGGGCGTATTGTCCGTTCAAAATGGAGATCATCCCTTGCTCGTACGGCGGAAGATGGAATCCTTCGTCACTGATATTAGCTCCGGACAACCTGCTACTTCGTCTTCTTCTTCGTATACATCTACGTCCTCATCGTCAACTTCCTTCATGGAGAATGACCTATGAGGCAACGCAACAACAGACGACGCCGAAGAGAAGGAGCAGAGACCAAGGACCGCTGGCTGATCACTTATGCCGACCTGATCACGCTGCTGCTTATTTTCTTTGTTATTATGTATGCCATGAGCCGTCTCGATATTGAAAAATATGAAGTCGTCACCGCATCGCTGCAGCAGACATTCAAAAGCGGGGACTCGATCCTGGAAAATGGCACCGGAGTTCTCGGCTCTGCCGACCGCTTCACGCACCGCAATCCTCCTTCCGGAGGAGAGCTCGGCACGAATCAAAAGGGGAACAACGGCAAGGACGCCCAGGGCCCAGATCAGAACCAGGGCAGCGACCCCAAGCTGGGAACATCCTCGCAAGGTCCGCTTACGGAACGGGAGCTCGCCTTCCGCAAGCAGGAGGAGGAACTTCTCAATTTAATGAAAATGATCGAAGCTTACATTAAAGACAACGGGCTGGAGGATCAAATCACGGTAGCCGATCTACCCAAGGGCATTTCCATCACCCTAAGCGACCGTTTCCTGTTCGATGTAGGAAAGGCCGAGCTCAAGGAAGGCTCGGCGAAGACGCTGGCCAAGCTGGCCAGCCTGTTCGGTACGCTCGACACGGTGATCAGCATCGAAGGACATACGGATAATCTGCCGATCGTCCATGCCTCGAAATACAAGGATAACTGGGAGCTCTCAGGAGCCAGAGCCTTATCGGTCTTGCGCTACTTCGTCGATACGGAGAAGCTCGACCCGAATGGTTTTCAATATGCCGGATACGCGGACACCCGTCCCGATGCCGACAACTCCACCGAAGCCGGACGCCAGAAAAATCGCCGCGTCGAAATCACCGTGCTGCGCCAGCTTCAGCAATAACCAGATCTTTCCAATTCATATGTCTTTACTTCGCACCGCTTGCAAACATATCGCTCGCGGTGCGTTTTTTGTTTGCGGCCCAACTTGAGCAATCGGGAGCTAACATGACGACCTTGCTGCTATGCTGTTAGGCGGCTCTCGGCAAGGGAATACTGCAAAATACATTTTTATTTACTGTTCAGGTCCCTCATCTTGAAAATTACTGCGTTTATGCATCATTCCTTCCCAAATTTTTAATAATGACTTTATCCTCGAGATATCCTGCCTTACAGCTGTTGGGACGGTGATTCGTTAGATATTGCCAGGTCGTTGGTGGCAGCCATCCAGCCCCTGGTTTTACTAAATCATTTAAAAACTAAATGTATTTTATACAGCTAGTTAAGCTCTTTTATAAAAAAATACTTGCGCTAAATGTAAAACATGCAGTTAGTTTGCCTGAATGGAGTTTATTCGTCGAAATAGCTTAAAACTAAATGTAGGTTTTGCAGTTAGTTCCCTCTAACACGGTCAAAACTGATGAACTAACTGCATGAAATACATCTAGTTACCAATACATCTAGTCACCTATCCTAAACATCTAGTCATCAATCGTTTTTGCATCATTTTTGTCTAATACGTAACCTCCATCAAATAAAATCCTGTATTTTCGCAGTTTTATTTGAAAATTCGCCACTTACTAACGATCTTGACCTTCCCCCGAGGCGAGACTCATATTGGAAATAGCGGCTGTCACACCGAAAAGCGGATACATTCCTCGTGTAAAATGCACTATAAAAGGGCAGTTCAAGAGGAGAACCTCTGAACCGCCCTTGTCCTTTACCATTTCTACCTTACCTTACAAATCTACAAGCCCTGCAAGCCAAGTCCCCATAATCCGATTAAGCCCTGTAGCCTTGTACCGCCTATAAGCCCTCTACCGCCCTGAAAATCTGCGAACCTACTGCAAGTCCAATACTCCCGCCATACACTCTAATGCTAGCCTTCCGTCTCGGCCCCCAGCTCCTGCTGCGTGGACGGCTGCGGCTTGTCCGCCAGCTTGCCCTTATGCCTTCCGGCTGAGCGGCGCGCGCCGCTATTGACCTGCTCTCCTTCGCGGCGCGGGCGGAGCAGATGAAAGAGCGAGATCGGCCGCATCCGCACCGCAACCGGGGCTTGATCGTCCGGCGCTAGAATGGCGCCGAGCTGATGATGCTCGCCCGCGTAGATCGCACGCTGCAGATACTTGCTCTCGCCTGCGAGGTTGCGCACCTCCAGCTTGCAGAAGGCAGGGTTCATCCGCAGCCCGGCGTGAAGCTCCTCCTTCGTAGCAACCGGAGTGCCGTTGACCTTGATAATCGTCTCGCCAGCCTGGATGCCAAGCTCCTCGGCCGGGCTTCCTGGCAGCACCGCAAGCACCCTGAGTCCGTCGATAGGATTAACGAACAGCGGACTATGCTTTTGCTCCTCAAAACGGCTGAGCCAGACCAACCCTTCGTGTAAAGCAATGCCTGCCAGCGCAGCGACAATCGTTAGCGGGCTCCACCAGGCGCTGAGCAGCGCTAACGCCAGCATTATAATCCCGTAACCAAGCAATCGGCCGGAAGACACCTTGGCTTTAGCCCGCGGGAGCAGCCCCGTGGTTATTTCCGAAAACCCAATCATGATCGGAAACGCAATCCATTGAAAGCCTTCCTGCCAGGCGTCCCCGCCGAACAACGGAGTCCATGGCAGCATGGCTCCCGTCGTATGCGCTGGTATCATCAAGAACAACGGAACCGGCCATAAGCTTTGCAATTGATAGCCGCCAACCAGCTTGCCGCGCTTGCCCTCAAAGAATAATGGCCCCGCAAAGGATGCCCCCTGCCAGCGGACCAGAAAAGCCTCCGCCACATGCAGCACGGCTACCAAACATAAGAGTGCAGGGATATTAAGCTCCCGGATCACGCGCAATACCTCAGCAGTCCACCCCTCGCCTTGCAAGCCCGGTATCAAATTTACAATGAACTGGACTACCCCAAGCAGCCCCACAGCATACGCCAGACATAAATAACGAACTCGGAACAACAGCAGCAGCAGCGTGACGACCCAGACGCAGATAATGCCCTCTACCGTTAAAGTCATCCCGGTAAACAGCGAGACGAGTGAAACGAAGATTCCTGCCAAGAGTCCTCCCAGAACCGTCCGCCAGGTCTGGACGCCCCAGCTGTGCAGCCTGACATGAAACAGCTTGCGCTCTAGCAGCACCTGGCGTCTATAAATAAGCATCAATAGAATAATCGCAATATAATAGAACGGCTGCAGGAGAAGCTGCCCTGCCGCTTCAGCCAGCATCCACAGAACTTCAAGCACGGTATCCAAAAGGTATTCACGCTCCCATCCGTTTTACAAAAGTACATTCGGCGCCAATATTCATGACTAACATGTAGCTGGATTACTTGTGTCTATTTTATCTTTTTGCGCCGACTTGATAAAATAGCTGTATTTTGAGTAGTTAAAGTATTGTTTTTAACTTTACTCTCCTAGAAGACTCATTTTAAGTACAGAAAATCCAGCTAATTATACGTTGAACGTTAAAGCGCAGCTTTTAAATACAACAAATCCAGTTATTAGAATGCAGGTTACGCAAGCAAACATCCATCTTAAGAAAAAAGAAGGCTGAAATCAGCCCTCTTATGGTTTCGACGCCGCTTGGGTCATTTCCTTCCGGATTTCCTCCAGCGCGCGGTTCAATTGTGCATCATTCTTCGGATCGCGGATCAGTTCAATCAATTTGCCCTCGAGCTTCTCAGCCGTCTTGGCATCCAGTTCGCCGCCCGTGCTGATCCCTTGGTCGTTCTGGAATTTCTTCAGCGCATGCTCCGTATTTTTGTCAAAATAGCCATCTACCCGCCCTGGATCATACCCGAGGCCTTTGAGCATAATTTGCGCGCTCTTCACATCTTCGCCGAGCATGTCGAATTTGAACGTCTTCTCCTTGTTGATTGGAGCTACCGAGAAATAATCCGGTTGGGAGACGTTGATATCCGGCTGGATTCCTTTCTTATGAATCCACTCCCCGTTTGGCGTCAGCCACTTGGCGATCGTAATCTTGAGCATGCTTCCGTCGCCCATCTCCTGGGAGTAGCTCGACTGTACGGTGCCTTTGCCATATGTCGGTTCCCCGACCAGCTTCGCTCCCGCCGATTCCTGCAACGCACCTGCCAGAATCTCTGAAGCGCTGGCGCTGCCTTTATTCGTCACTACAACGATCGGATAAGATTTGCCGGAGCCTTCCGACAATGTAGCGTCACGGCGTCCGTTCTTATTTTCTACCTGAACGATTCCTTTGCCTTTCGGCACAAATAGCTCCGACATTTCAATAACGATCGGCAGCACGCCACCCGGATTATTCCGCACGTCGATGACCAGGCCTTTCATTCCTTGCTGCTCCAATGCCTCAAGTTCTTTCTTGAAGCGGTTCGCCGTGTTCATCGAGAATTCCGTAATTTCGATAATGCCGACATGGTCCTGCTCCATCCGGGCATGCACCGTTTCGAGAGCGATATCGGCACGGACGATCTTGAATTCCAGAGCTTCTGCCGCTCCTGAACGCTTCACTTTGATTTTGGCTTCCGTTCCTTTAGGGCCGCGGATTTTAGCTACGGCCTCATTCAAGGTAAGCCCTTCGAATGATTCGCCGTTCACGGACAATAAAATGTCCTTCGGCTTGATGCCGGCCTTCTCCGCCGGAGAGCCCTTGATCGGCGATACGACTACAACATTGCCGTTCTCCATCGACACCTCGGCGCCGATTCCCGTAAAGGACCCTTCGATTTGTTCGGAAAATTGCTGGGCCGTTGCCCCGGCCATATATGACGAGAAGGGATCTTCCAGCGCATTCATCATTCCATTGATAGCGCCGTCCACGAGCTTGCTACGATCCACTTTTTCCACATAGTTCTTAGATACCAGGTCAAGCGCCGTCTCGATCTTCTTAATATCGCTCTTCGGCTGTCCGCCGATATCCGCAAACAATCCACTGGACAGCTGCCCCGAGCCAGCTAAGCTCCATTGGCCCGTCAAAGTCACGGTGAGCAAACTACTAACCACCATTGCAACCAATACGAGTAAAGTAACTGTGCGTCCTTTGAACATGAATAAAATTCACCGCCTCTGTTTAATCCGGCCGACCCGAAGCCCACCTGTTATAACCATCATAGTATATGTTTAGCTTGTACGGAATATATACAACGATTAAAGAAGGAAAAACGGATATTCGTCCTGTATGGACGGTATCCGTTTCATAAACGCATAATTCTATTCTATAAGTGCTGTATAAAAATGTCCAACGATTATGCTACAAATAAGGGGATGGATCCACCGGACTGCCGTTGATTCGCACTTCGAAATGCAGATGCGGGCCTGTCGAGTTGCCCGTGCTGCCCACTTCGGCAATCTTCTGTCCTCGCTTGACCTTATCGCCCTTCTCTACCTTAATGCCGCCGTTGCGGATATGTCCATACAGCGTCCAGACGTTATCGCCGTGGTCGATGATCACCGTGTTGCCATAGCCGCTCCACCACTCGGCAACGATGACCACACCGCCTTCGGCCGCCCGGATTTCCGTTCCTTGCGGAGCCGCAAGGTCTACTCCCGTATGCTTCTTCACCTGTCCCGTGATCGGGTGAACCCGGGTGCCATAGTTGGAAGACATACGCGCCCCGCTAACCGGCAGCGCCATCGAGCCGCCATTTCCTTTAAATCCGCTAGAGCTGGAAGAGGAGCTCTTCTTATAAGTATAAACTTGCGCAGCCTTGAGCTTGTTCTTCTCCTTCTCCAGTGCCGCGCGCTTCGTGGCCAGCTCAACGAGAAGCTGCTCCTGCTCTTCGCTGATGTCATCCGATTCCTCGATCTCGGCATGATACTTCGCAATCAGCTGCTGCTTTTCGACTTCCTTCTGCTGCAGCTCGCTTCTGCGAACTTCAGCATCTGCATACAACTGCTTTACTTTCGCATAATTCTGCTCAAGCTGAGCCTTTTGCTCTTCGATCAGCAGCTTGTCCTGCTTATGCTCCTTGAGCAAGAGCTGGTCCTGGTTCGCTATCGCCTGCAGCGAGTCGGCACGCTCAAGAAAATCCGTGAAGCTGGTCGACGACAGCAGCACATCAAGGTACGATACCGCCCCGTCGGTATACATCAAGCGCACGCGGGAGTCCAGCAATCCGGAACGCTCCTCGATTCGCGTCTCCGTCTCGCTCAGTTTGACCGCCGTCTCTCTGAGGTTCTCCTCTGTATCATGAATCTGCATGGAGATATTGGCTAGCTCCGCGCTTACGACATCCATCTGTTGAAGAACTTCTTTAAGGTAATTCGTGTTCTTGTTGACATAATGCTGAGCTTCCTGCTTCTGCTGGGCGGCCTTCTCCTGCTGCTGCTTCGCCTGCTTGGCCTGCTCCTGAAGCTGCTTCAGCTCTTTATCGATCTGGCTTATTGTTTTGCTCTTAGCATAACCATTGTCAGGCTGAAAGATTATAATGGCTAAAGCGACAACGACTACAACGGAAATCCACTTTTTCAACTTCGCTTCCCCATCCTTCTTCATTTTGTTCTTGTATTCATCATTTCTGGCTTAAGAAAAGCACTGATCCCTTGCCATTCCCGGATGTAGTCGTCCAATTTTTCATTAAGGCTGCTTTTCTAGCGATTCAATTACACTTTAAGAAATCTACGTATGGAAACTGTGCTTCCCCATATTCCGATGAGCAGACCCAGGCCGATCAACAGTACCCCGATCTGGAATCCGACCTCATCCAGCGAAACGAGATGGAAAGCCAATGTTATGTCCTCTTTAACGGAAATTGCCAGCTGATTGTATCCGAAGAACAGAACGCCAACCGTAATTACTGAACCAATCAGCCCGATCAGCGCGCCTTCCACGAAAAACGGCCAACGAATGAACATATTCGTCGCACCCACCAGTTTCATAATGCCGATTTCCCGGCGACGGGCCAATATCGTTACGCGAATCGTATTGGAAATCAGGAACATAGCCATCAGGCCGAGGCCTGCAACAAAAGCAAAGCCGATATTGCGAACGGCACGGGTAATCTTGAACAGCTTCTCCGTCGTTCCTTGCCCGTATCTTACTTTATATATCGGTTCATCCGGATATTTCGTGTTGAGCTGCTCGATCTTTGAAGCGACAAACGGAACCGTCGTCGGTTCAATGACCTCTACCTGCAGCGTATCCGGAATCGGATTCGTATTTTCGTCATATCCCTCGAGCAGATCTTTGCCCTCTTCCCCGAGCTGTTCGCGGAAATCCTTAAGCCCCTCCGCCTTGGATATGAAGGTCACCTTGCTTACTTCCTCCATCGCTGCGATATCGTTATGCAGCTTCTCCCGCATGCTGTCGTCAACGTTGGAATTAAGGTATGTCTTGATCTGCACCATGCTGTCCGCGTCATCCGCGAACGCATTGACGTTAAGTACCAGCAAAATGAACACGCCTAAAATGAATAACGACACAACGATGGACGTAACGGAAGCCACCGACATCCATCCGTTGCGGAAAACATTCTTCGAGCCTTCCCGAAAATGACGAAGGAGGGTATTAAAACTCATAACCATATTCCCCTCTCTGTTCGTCCCGAACAATTTGCCCGTCCTCAATCGCGATAACGCGCTTGCGCATGCTGTTAACAATCTCTTTATTATGGGTCGCCATCACAATCGTCGTTCCCCTGAAATTAATCTCATCCAGCAGCTGCATGATCCCCCAGGAAGTTTCCGGGTCGAGATTTCCAGTAGGCTCGTCCGCGATGATCACGGATGGATTGTTTACGATCGCCCTGGCGATGGCCACACGCTGCTGCTCTCCCCCCGACAATTGCGACGGATCGCGGTTCGCCTTGTTCTTGAGCCCGACGAGGTCAAGCACTTCCATCACGCGTTTCTTGATGACTTTCTTAGGCGCTTCGATGACTTCTAACGCAAAAGCTACGTTCTCATAAGCGGACAGTTTGGGCAGCAGCCGGAAGTCCTGAAAAATCACGCCGATATTGCGGCGGACATAAGGGATCTTTCGCTGTTTCAGCCTGCCGATATTGAAGCCGTTGACGGAAATTTGTCCTTTCGTGGGTACTTCCTCGCGATATATGAGCTTCATGAAAGTCGATTTCCCCGCACCGGAGGGACCGACGACATATACGAATTCGTTGCGGTCTATCTGAACCGAGACGCCGCGAAGGGCGTGAGTTCCATTCGGATAGGTCTTATAAACATCCTGCATTTCTATCAATTCATCACGTCCTAAACCTTGATTCCTTAGTCTGTATGCTGTTCGTATTTCATTTCGACACTTTCCAGCCAATTCCTTTAAAAGCTGAGTTATTTCATCAGCCCGTTTTTTATTGTAACAAATATGTTACCTCTTGAGTACCCTGAACCACCGAAAGTTTCCAGAATTTCATCATATATATGTTTGTACGCTGCCATTTTCTCGAATTGGAAAGGAGATACGCATGAAGAAATTACACCTTGTAACTATTTTGTTTTCTTGCGTGATGCTTCTTTGGTCTGTTTTCTTTGGAGCTATATTTGTATATGCCATCCGGGATACCGTGCCGCCCGGCGTCACGATAAATGGAATGGACATCGGCAATTTGAAACGGGATAAAGCCGTGGCCCTGGTAGAGGAAATGATCCAGAAGATGGAGCTGGAGAAGGTTGTCGTTACAGTGCAGCAAACCAAAGTCGATTCGACATGGAAAGAGCTTGGCGTGCAATATGACGCCTCCCATTTCTACGACGCGCTTGACCGATTGTTTGAAGGTTCCCCATGGGAACGGGCGAAGGCCAGATGGTATTTCCCCAAGCCCTGGGAGCTGCATATGAATTTGGACGAAAAAAAGTTACGCAGACTGTTTACGCCGCAGTGGGAGCAGTCTCGTTTCGGCAGCCCGGCCGATGCTGTGCGCCTCGTTTCCCAAGACGACACAATCACCTATCTGCCTGGACATTCTGTCTACCGAATCGACTGGATCACATTCGGAGCCATCATTCGGCAGCGCAGCCCCAAGGTTTCGCAACAAGAGCCATATAGGGGAACTCGCCAGGCAGAACAGAAGCAGCCGGTTCTTGAAGTACCGCTCTACACCCTACAGCCCAAGGTGACCCTAGTGATCCTGCAGCGGCAGGGCATCGAGCGAAAGATCACACAATACGCGACCGGTCTGCAAGGAAGCGGAGAAGGCCGGCGGCATAATATCGAGGCAGCGGCGCGCACGATCGACGGGATGGTATTGGCCCCGGGGGAAATCTTTAATTACGAGCAGGTCATTAAAGCTGCAGAGGACAAGTACGGCTTCCGGGAGGCTCCGGTCATTTTTGGCGGCAAACTCGTCCCGGGCGTTGGAGGAGGCATCTGCCAAGTGTCCAGTACCCTGTACAACGCCGTTATTCTGGCCGGATTGGATGTCGTGGAAAGGCGCAATCATACGCTGCCTGTCAGCTACGTATCAAAAGGTCTGGATGCTACGTTTGCGAGGGGCTACATCAATTTTCGCTTCAAAAATACAACCGGCCGCCATCTCCTCATTTATTCCAAGGTTACAGATGACCAGCTAACCGTTAAGCTGTTCGGCGATGCGCCCGGCGACATCACTTATGATGTCGAATCCTTCACTACCGAGACAATTTCCGTCCCCACGAAATACGTCGCCAATTCCTCCCTTGCTCCCGGAACTCAAGAAACGATCATCGAGGGCAAGCCCGGCTATATCGTCGAATCCTATCGGATCAAGAAAATATCCGGCAAGCCCGTTAGCAAAGTCAAGCTATCCCGCGACACCTATCCGCCTCAACCTACCGTCATCGCCATTGCACCTGAAAACATGGGAAACACTCCTGTACCCTCAACGCCGGGTCCTGAGGGAACGGCTCCAAAGATCCTGCTGGAGGATGGCGTAAAGGGACCACGCTTTTAAATGCAAAGATATTAACGCGAACTCGAGGATATATATTAAGCTTTTTCCCTAACTTGACTATTGCTTGTAAAAGTTTTCATATGTTAAAGTTAAGCCAATTTTAATAAGTACGGCATCATTGATCAGGAGGAGTACTACAGCTATGACAAAAACAAAAAACGACGCACCTGTATTATCAGCAATTGAAGCTGACGCATGCTCTTCCTCCGGCCCGAACTCCAATTACAATTCCGGCGCAACCCCCAAATCCGGCAACCGCCCGGCCGGACGGCGGATTGGTGCAGCGGCCCTGCTAATTGCAGCCATCCTGCTTACGGCAGCGACGCTCCGTTCGCCTCTAACCGGCGTCGGCTCGCTGATCAGCGAGATCCAGAGCGGTACGGGACTGAGCCATACCGCAGCAGGAATGCTAACCACACTGCCGCTTATCGCCTTTTCTATTTTTGCCCTTGCCGCTCCCAAGCTGGGCTGGCGGTTCGGTATGGAACGAACGATGTTCTTCTGCATGATCATCATGACTGCGGGAATCCTGCTGCGCTCCATGCCTAATATTCCGGCATTGTTTCTCGGCACCGCTCTGATCGGCAGCGGGATTGCGGTCTGCAACGTACTGCTGCCCGGCTTGATCAAACGCGATTTTCCCCATCGCATCGGCCTCATGACCAGCCTGTACACTTCATCCATGAATGGCTGGGCGGCCATCGCCTCGGGAATCAGCATTCCGCTTTCTCGGGGCGCTGGTTGGAGAGGCGCTCTTGTCTATTGGGTCATCCTGTCTGCTATAACCGCAGTGGCATGGGTTCCTCAGCTGCGCCGCAGCAATAACAGCAAATCGCAAGGCGCCAGCTCGTACCGCAAAACGGGAATCGTCTGGAGGTCGCCCATTGCCTGGCAGGTGACGATCTTTATGGGCTTCCAGTCGATTATGTTCTACGTAGGCATTTCATGGCTGCCGGAAATTCTCCATGAGCAGGGAATGGCTCCCGGGACAGCCGGATGGATGCTCTCCCTGATGCAAATCGCCAGTATGGCCGGCTCATTTCTTATGCCGCTCATCGCTTCAAGATCGCAAAGCCAGAAAGGACTAGCTGCCGGCTCTTCCGCGCTGTTCCTGCTCGGCTTCGGGGGAGTATGGGTCGGTTCCCCAGCTTTGGCCCCGCTGTTTATTATGGCGATCGGACTCGGCTGTGGCACCACCTTCAGCCTTGTCATCCTGTTCTTCGCCCTGCGATCACGAACCGCAGATCAGGCGGCCGAGCTGTCCGGCATGGCGCAGTCCCTCGGCTACTTGCTGGCCGCCGTCGGCCCGACCCTGTTCGGCTTTATCCACGACAGGAGCGGCAACTGGACGGTGCCGCTGGCGACAATTACCTCGCTGTCCCTGCTGACGATCCTCTTCGGATACGCCGCCGGTCGCAAAGGCTACATCGAAGCGGACTGACAATGTAAATAACCCTGGGCTCAGCCAAGCTGAAGCCCAGGGTTATTTTTTAATCTATAGCCGCATTCTCTAGTAAATCACTCTATTTTGCTGGTCCTTGATGCCCGATTTGCGGTAGAAGTAGGTATTGATGACATCCCGCCAGTGCTTGGCGCTCTCGAGCTGCTCCAACAGGCGCCCTTTAACATGAGCGAAGCGCTGCTGATCAAGCTTAGGCTCCAATGCATCCCAGCGTGCGATCCACTGCTCAACTTGCTCCACCCCTGCAAAGTGGGTGTCGTAAATATGCTGAATGACCGTCTTGCCGGATTTCAAAACATGAGTATAAGGAACATGATGGAAGAATAGCAACAGCTCATCCGGGCAAGACTCCAGGCTGTCATACAAGGCCGCATTAGTGCCAACGTACTGATGGGAATATCCCGTACCCGTAGCCAGTGTTCGATCCACGCCGATGCCGTCCCGGTCCGCGAAATGGTACGTTCCCCATTTGGAGTATTCGTAGCCGTCCACGTCAGGCCCGTAGTGATAATGCGGCACGACCATCCAGCCCACGCCCAGCGGGGAAGTATAGCTCTCATAAGTCGGCCATGATTCCATCAGAATGTCCAAGATCGTACCCGCCACATCCTGGTTCACGCCAAAGGTCATGCTCGTCCATTCCTCGGCGATCTCTTCCGCGCTCAGCTCCGGATTCCAGAGCAGACGGCCGTACCCGTACAAGTTGGATTGGGCAAGATAGTGACCCGTCCAGTTAAAATCGTTGCCAATGCTGGAAACTGCCGTTATCCCGCTGTGTTTATACGGATGAACCTGTCCAGCGACGATGTCCTTCACCTTGCTGCCTTCTCCTTGGCAGAGGGTGTCGAACTCCAGCACTTCTTTCCATTGCGGGATCAAATAGCATACATGCCTTTGCTGCCCCGTATATTCCTGGGTAATTTGAAACTCCAGCATCTGGTTTGTCTGCTTCATGGCTCCGAACAACGGCGATACCGGCTCTTTGACCTGGAAGTCCATCGGGCCGTTCTTGATTTGCAGGATGACATTGTCCTTAAATCTGCCGTCCAGCGGCTTGAAGTGATCGTATGCCGCACGGGCCCGGTCGGTTTTGCGATCCCGCCAGTCCTGGTGGCAATCATAGACGAAGCATCTCCACAGCACGAGTCCGCCATAAGGCTCCAGCGCCTCGGCCAACATGTTCGCTCCATCCGCATGATCCCGTCCATAAGTGAACGGCCCCGGACGGTTCTCTGAATCCGCTTTGACCAGGAATCCGCCAAAATCGGCAATATGGCGATAAACCTCCGCCGCCCGTTGCTTCCACCATTCCTGTACCGTTGGCTCCAGCGGGTCAGCCGTAGACAGATCGCCAAGCTCGATCGGTGCGGCAAAGTTCACGCTGAGATAGAGGCGAATGCCGTATTCACGGAACGCAGATGCTACCCGTGCAACGTCAGGCAGCAGTTCCGGCGTGATCAGCTTCGTTTCTACCTCGTGCACGTTCACGTTATTGATGGCGATACCGTTAATGCCAACGGAGGCCAGCAATCTGGCATACTCCCGTACGCGAGTCAAATCGGAGACGATTTTGCTGTCCTGATAAAAAATCGATAAGCCCGCATACCCGCGCTCGATGCTTCCGTCCATATTATCCCACTGGTTGACCATCCGCAGTTGGTACTTCGGCGATTCAACCAAGTCCAGCCCTTCGGGGGATTGGCCTGTCGTCTGCAGCAGGCGCAGGAAATGAAAGACGCCGTAGAGCAGCCCTTTGTCCGTTCCGCCGGCAATAACGATAAATTCCTTACCTTCGCGGACTACCTTGCGGATGATATATCCTTCTTCCCCTAGGCGAGCCGCTTCCGCTGCTTCCAACGAATTATTGAGGAAAGGATTGTCTGAGCCGCCAATCGTTCCTACGGTCAGAAAGCGGTCTGCAGTTTTACTCGACTCTACCGCCGGCTGCTTGCCTGTCAGCTTAGCGATGCCCTCCGTCAACTCTTGAATCGCTGTGCGGAACACCTCTGAAGCCCCTTCTCCCGCTGCCACGATATTGCTCAAGTACCCTTCGAACGGCTTAATCGCTGCCGAGCGTTCCGCTGTCGCTCCATCATAGCGCAGCCATGCCAAATCATAATTGCTGTTCATTTTGCCACCTCTTCTTCATTTCACGATTTCCGTCGGGTTCATCCCCGTGATCTTCTTGAACACGGTGCTGAAATACGGAACGTTTTTGTATCCAACCATTTCGGCCACTTCGTAAACTAATGCCTTCTTCTCCATTAACAGCTCCCGGGCCTTCTCGATGCGCACTCTCGTCAAATAATTGTTAAACGTCTCGCCCGTAATGTTCTTGAAGATCATCGACAGGTAGTTGCGGGAAATATACACTTTGTCTGCCAGCCCGGCCAGCGTAATATCCTCAGCATAGTGCTCATGGATATATTCCATCATGAAATCGACGGCCTGCCGGTGCTTGCCGTTGCCGCCCCACTCGCGGCTGCTGAACACGATGCCAATCTTGGCGCCAAGCCATTCGGCCAGCTCGGAAGGGCGCTTTAAATCGGCGATTTCCCGAGTGATGGAATCATTCGAGAAAATATCGTCCAGCACCGTGCCCATCTCATAAAAAGCAAAGGCGATAATTCCCCACAGTTCGCCTGCCAGCATGCCGACATATGACTTCGTGATGCCTTCTTCTTTCTCTAAACGCGTCATATAGTCCATAATAATTTTACGCGCCTGGTTCTCCTGCGATGTCCGGATGGATCCGGCCAGTTCCAAATATAGCTTCACAGGCCTGATCGGCGTTCCTGCACCTTCGCTGTGCAGTTCCTGCGCATAGACGTACAGATCATAACCGGGAACCGCCGGCTGGGGATTCAGATCGATGACGCGGAAGGCTTCTTCCGTCGAGTTGCCGATCTCCCTGATGCTGCTCTTGCGCTCGCCGATTCCAATGCGGAGCTTCAGCTTCAAATAACTTTGGACACAATCGATCAGGCGGACGCCAAGCTGCTCCAGCCGCTGGCGCAGCCGCTCAGCCGACTCCGTGCGGTCGCTGTGGACGATGACGACGGAGCGGTTGGTATGCAAATCGGTATATTCGAAGGAGGCAAAAGCCTCCTGGGTTAACTCGCATATAATGTTGCTGATTGCAAAACGAAGGAGGCTCCAATCCGGTAAACTCAGCTTAGTTGCCCGCTGATCGCGGACCAATTCAATGCCGAGAACGGTATGATCGCATTCGGACCAATAGTGATATGGCGTTGGAATCTCCGTATCCAGGCGGGAGTTCTGCAGGCTGCCTGCCGCAGCCGACTTGACCCATTCTTTCTCGACGAATGGCTCGTATAGGCGCAGCTTCTGAAGCAACTCATCCTGCGCCATGCGCTTCTCTTCCTGTTTTTCGAGATCGTCGATGGCCTGGCCCAACACGGATTTCAAGGTAGGAACACTGACCGGCTTGGACAAATAGTCGCTGACATTCAAACGCAATGCCTGGCGTGCATATTCAAAATCGGAATATCCGCTGAGAATGATGACTTTGCCCGCATATCCGCTTTGCCGCAACTGCTCGATCATGTCGAGTCCGTTCATCACGGGCATATATAAGTCAGTAATGACAATATCCGGCGAAGCCGACCGAATCATGTCCAGCCCTTCTTCCCCATTCATCGCCTCTCCCGCCCATTCCGCATTGAGCTCGTCCCAGGGTATCGCTCTCCGGATTCCCTGAAGCACTCCGCGGTCATCGTCGATGATTCCAATCTTCCACATCTGTAGGGCCCCCTCCTCTTGCAACATGATGTTCGAGCATGATGTTCATTAATTATGATAATACGTCATGCCCGATAAGCTGTTAAGCCCCTCAGGCATGACGTTTTTTTAGAGGTTGTTCAAAAAGTCATTGCCGAAAGACTTACTTTTTGAACAACCATTTAAAATTAAGATTACTCGTATTCTTGCGCAGCCTTTTTCAAGGACTCGTAGGCTTTCTCTGGTGTCGTTCTGCCGAAGCTCAGCTCGTCGCGCACAAGCGGGAAGTCTTTATCAATAAAGTTTACCCAACCTTCAGGCCCAGTCGTGAAGGTTTGCCCGTCCGGAGTCGTTGCGTCGATCAGCTGCATACCTACTTTTTCGCCCTCAGGCAGGTTCGGAATTAGGCTTTCTGCGATCTTCGCATTGGCAGGTACGCCGCGAGCCGTTCCAAGGACAGCTCCTGCTTCTGGATCGTTGATGAACCAGTCGATGAATTTCGCTGCTTCTTCCTTATGCTTCGAGTTCGGAGACAAGCTGAGGAACATGGATGGCTTCAGCCAGCCGCCCGCTTGCTCGGCACGTGGCATCGATATGAGATCGAATGCTCCTTCTTTCATGCTGTCCCAAGTCGTGTAGTTGTTGGAGAAAGAATAACGGAACAATACTTTGCCGTTGACCAGCAGGTCAGCTGTCGGATCCATTTCTTTGTCAGATGCGTTCAAATCTGCTGGAGGGATCAGGCCTTCGTTGCGCAGTTGTTCGAACTTCTTCGTCCACTCTAGGAATGTCGCTTCATCGATGTTGAATTTGCCGTCTTCAGTGATCAGCGTGCCTTTGCCTTTAGCGTAGTGATATGCGCTGAACATGAAGTAGTTGCCGGCATAATCGAGCGTGAAATATTGACCTTTAGCCAATTTAGGCTTCACTTCTTCTGCTAGGGCGAAGAAATCATCCCACGACCAGCCGTATTGTGGCGCAGTTACACCCATTTTTTCCAAAGCAGCTTTGTCGTAAATCATGCCGAATGCTACCGAGCCGAGCGGTACGCCGTATTGCTGGCCGTCTTTTTGGCCGATCGGCAGAAGGCTTGGCGTCAAGTCAGTCAGATTGACTTTGCCATCAAGCGCTTCCAATTGATTGCGGGACGTCCAGTCGGAAATCCAGCCCGGATCCATTTGGATAATATCCGGCTCGTTATGAGCTGCCGCCTGAGTAGCCAGTTTATCTAGATACCCGTCCATTCCCGAGTATTCAGGCTCGAAAGTCACGTTCGGATTCTTCTCAGTGTACAATTCCAGCGCCTTCAGCGTAGCTTCGTGACGCGGTTGGGATCCCCACCACATAATCCGCAATTTTACTTTCTCTGAAGCTGAATTGGATGCAGCCGGAGTATTGCCAGCCGTCGCCCCTGTGTTATCTCCTTTGCCGCCGCAAGCTGCCAGCAGCATGGAGCATACCAGCAATGCTGCAACAATCTGCAATCGCTTCCATTTCATCATGTTGACTTACCCCCTAAAGATAAATATATTGTAGTCACTATTTATACTACCAATTTCATATAAAGTGGAATATAAGAGAGATGCACAATTTATTATAAAATCGTCCGATTATCTTCACGTTTGCCCGGTGCCTCCTCCAACCGCGGGAACACAATCGACACGACTGTCCCTCCATGCTCGCCGTCCGCAAGTGTGATATCGAAGGACTCACCGAAATACGCCGAGAACCTTTCCCTTACGTTCCGTATGCCATATCCGCCCTTGCGACGATTATTCCCCTTATCTTGATTATAGGAAAGTCCGATTCCATCGTCCTCGATAATGATGCGGATGCGTTCACTCTCCTCTGTAACTTTGATGACGATGCTGCCGTTTTGTCTGGAATTGAATCCGTGGATGATCGAATTTTCCACGAAGGGCTGGAGCGTCATCTTGGGAATAAATAGTTTCTGTACTTCTTGGGATACTTGCACCTCGTATTCCAAGCCGTCCTCCCATCTTAGCTGCTGGATTTCCAAATAACAACCGACGTGCGTAAGCTCCTCGCCGATCGTAATGAAGCTTTCACCGTGGGACAAACCTATGCGGAACATCCGGCCCATCAGTTCCAGGATACGGCTCATCTTGTCCTGGCCTTCCGCGATCGCCATCCAATTCAACTGATCCAGCGTATTATAGAGAAAATGCGGGTTAATATTCGCCTGCAGCGCTTCAATTTCGGCCTTGCGCTGCTGCTCATAGCGCTCGGCAAGCGATAAATAGAGCGCCTCGATCCGTTCATTCAGCCGGCGGTAGCCCGCAAACAGAACGCCGAACTCATTCGTATAATCGCTCATCAGCTCCGGCTGAGTCCCCCCGACGACATAAGTCTTCATCGCCTTGACGAGTTGGGCGATCGGCTTCATGAACTGCCGGCTCAGCCAGAGCGTCAGCAGGAAGGCCAGCAGCAATGCGGCGATGCCGATCGAGATGATCGCCCCGGCCAGCTTCACGCTCCCCGCCGTAATTTGCTTCCATGGGGTAATCTCAACGATCATCCAGTCGGAATCTGCTACTTTGGAATAAACGATAAGATTCTCGACGCTATGTGGCTGCGTATGAAGACGAAACACGCCGGATTCACCTGTAAACCGTGAGTCGGACTCCAGCAGTCCGGCTTCCTTCATAGACACCCCGACGCTAAGCAGTTCCCTGCCGTTCCTATCCAATAAGATGCGGTTCGAATCCTGGGAATATCCCTCGAGCATGCCCCGGATCCAATCAGCCTTCACATGGACGACAAGAATGCCCATAAACCGCGTATTGTAATATATTTTCCGTGAAAAGCTCAGCACGGACGCCTCTCCCTTAAAAGTCGAAATCTGGTGTTCCTCCGACCAAGAGAAATCGTTCTTCTCCAGAGCCGCATACCAAGGCTGCTCCGCGGCCGCTTCTAATTGGTGAAACTGGATATAGCTCTGGCTGTCGCCCCATTGCGGCTGCTCCAGGTATAAATCGATCGCCTGGATTTGCGGAATCGAATAGGTCAGATGGGCCAAGGCCTGCTTAATGCCCATCGATCTGCGGTAGCGGTCGAACATGTCGTCCTTACCAGACAGGAATGTAAGCAAATCGCTATCCCTGGAAGTGGTCAGAGAGACTTGCTCAATCGATGTAAGCCTGCCCGTAATTTCATTATTCAGCTCCTCCAGCAGCCGTTTCTGGTAATAGGATGTATTGTCGGCCAGCTCGCGAGAGGAGATGGCATAACTGATCCATACTGTGCTGGCCAGCACGAGCGTGATCAGGCCGGCGAAGCAAAGGATGAACAGGAGATCGATTCGGTATCTTTTAAATGGATTAGTCATAAGGACGTCCCCTTTGCCATATGCGTTCATAGATCCTAAAAAACATTGAGGCTGTATAAGCCTCAATGTTTTTTCATTGTAAACTATTATGTTCCCTACTGACTAGCCTTTAATTCCAGTCGTAGCAACGCCCTCGACGAAGTATTTCTGAGCGGAGCTGAACAGCAGCGTTGCCGGCAAGATGGACACAAGCGACATAGCTAGCAATTGTCCCCATTCTGCGCCGCCCTGAGAGTCGTTAATCATCCGCAGAGCCAGGCCTACCGTGTATTTATCTACAGAGTTAATGTACAGCAGGTGACCGAGGAAGTCATCCCAGTTCCAGAGGAAGCAGAAGATGATGACGGTAACGATCGACGGCTTCATCAGCGGCATGATGATTCTCCAATAGATTCCGAACCAGTTGCAGCCGTCGATTTTGGCCGATTCATCCAGTTCCCGCGGAATGCCGCGAATGAATTGGATCAGCAGGAATACGAAGAAGGTTCCTCCCGCTCCCCCGGCTAAAGCGTGGGGGACGATAAATGGCAAATACGTATTGACCCAGCCGAATTGGTGGAACATGGCATACTGCGGAATAATAAGCACCTGTCCCGGCAGCATCAGCGTGAGCATGAGCAGCGAGAACCAGAAGCCCTTCAGCGGAAAGTCCAGTCTGGCGAAGCCAAAAGCAACCAGCGTACTGGAAATGACCGTCACGATAATAACCGCGATAATCAAATAGAAAGTATTAATATAGAAATCGGTAAACGTAAAGCCGGGAACCGAATGCCAGCCTTTAACGTAGTTGGACCACTGGGGTACAGTCGGGAATAGCGACGGGGAGCTCAGCTCCTGGTTGCTTTTCAAAGAAGCGCCGATCCACCAAATGACCGGATAGACCATAAACAAGCTGAATATGATGAGCATCCCGTGACGAATTAAGCTTTTCCATTTTGTTTGGGTCATTTTCTCTTTTTCCCTCCTTGGCTGTCGGATTCGTAGAACACCCAGTATTTCGATGTCACGTTAATAGCTACAGCGGCAGCAACAATCATCAGCAGCATAATCCATGCCAAGGAGGAGGAATATCCGAGCTGATAACGGCTGAACGCCCGCTCATACAAGTAAAGCGCATACACATAAGTGGAGTTCATTGGGCCTCCGGCCGTAATAACGTACGCTGGCGTAAACACCTGGAAGGAGTTAATGACCCCCATAATCAGGTTAAAGTACAAGGTTGGCGACAGCATCGGCAGCGTAATATTGAAAAATTGTCTGACCTTGCCCGCTCCGTCCACCGAGGAAGCTTCGTAAAGATCCGTCGGAATCTGCTTCAGACCGGCGAGGAAAATAACCATCGAAGAGCCGAACTGCCATACGGACAATACAATCAGCGACCAGAGCGCCGTATCCGGATTCGTTACCCAGCCTGTACCTGGAATGCCGAAAATGCCGAGGACTTTGTTGAAGAAGCCGTCCACACCAAAGATGTTTTTCCACAGCAGGGAAACTGCGATACTTCCCCCGATCAAGGACGGAAAGTAAATGGCCGTTCGGTAAACCGAAATCCCGCGTACCGCCTTATTCAGCAGCATGGCCACAAGCAGCGCGGCAATGAGCTTCAGCGGCACCGAAGCCAGCACGTAATAAAACGTGATTTTGACCGATTGGACGAATTTCTCGTCTGCCGTAAAGATGCGGTTGTAGTTTTCCATACCGACCCATTCGATCGGTTTCATTAAAGTATAGTTGGTGAAGGAATAATATAGGGACAACAGCATCGGGTAGGCCGTCAACGCCAAAAACCCGATCAGCCACGGGGAAATAAACAAATAACCTGCAATGGGAGAGTCCCAACGTTTGAGAAATGGTCGTTTACGCTCAGATTTCCCGTTAGCTAAAGGTGTTGTTCGTTCCATGTGTTCACTCTCCTTTTCTGTACTTTTAGTATAGATGGAGAGTCCCATAGAGCTACAGGAGACAATTGCTCAAAATCATTCAATATTTTCAGAATATCTAATTTTGCAAAAAAAACGCACCCTCAGAATTCATTGGATAACCGGAGAGGTTTCCAATGAATTCTGAGGGTGCGCGCAGCTGCTCCCGGATTTCTTGAATGATTTAGGTACATCATAAGTGAGGAATCCAGTCACAAAGTTCACCACAAGCTTATGCTTCCGGATCAGCTTTCTGCAACAATGCTTTGCGTTTCTTCAGAGTCATATTTCTTCCTTGTTTGCACCCCATCTTTAGTTCATTTTATATAAGCTGCTGTTGTTCACTATATTGTGTCGTACACTAAATGGAATCCATGCATCTAATGATGCTCTAAGCGGATGTTTACGGGGATTAGATGGATTTTATGCACCTAAAATCAAGCTTCCAATCCATCCTTAGCAATTCCCTCTCTCTAACAGCATGAAATCCACTTAAATTGATTTTCTCCTTCTTGCCGCAGAAACTAACTGCGAGTAATCCATTTATTATAAGTTGAACAACGACTACTACCATTCACTAAACCTTGGGTCAGAGGCTTTGTAAGCTCCTTCTAATAATTTCTTTTCATTAACACCGTTAAAATCTTGATACGAATGAACAACCTTTACCTCACTATATTTTTTATCTCCTGAATAGTCGAGAGTCGTTTCCGTTTCTTTTATAAGCTCGACAGGCAATAAGGTCTTTTTATTAATCGTGTAAGTAAGTTTCGATTTGCGGTCGATCGTCACTATTAAGGTATATTCTTTTCCGGTCTTAGCATCATGATAACCTTCATGAGAACTTTCTTCGTGCTGGGTCCCAGTGACGGTAAGAATATAGTTTTTATCCTTCTGATCTACTTGCATATCTTGAATGGTCAAGCTTTTTAAATCGTAGTAAGGATCAGCATATTTTTTTTTGCTCTCTATCAAACCAGACGTATAACCTTCAAGCTCGGGGCCCAATTCCCATTGACCGTTTCTAAATGTAGAAACCCCATATTGCTCGGTGACGTATTCTTTGGTCTGTGCCTCAAGATCCGACATTTCGTGTTGCTCATACATGGAGAAAGGCTCTTTAACATAATCGAGCTTGCTGGTTGAATAACTGCTTCCATCAGCTTCTTTTACACTCGGATTTCTATATGTATGTTTAGACTCTACGGAGAAGCTTTTTAAGCTTTCGATTTGTTCCGAAGATTTTTCGACTAATTCCTCCGCATAAGGAAGTCCATCTTCATCCTTAGTAAGATGAATTTCTGTTCCACAACCGCTAAGTACCACCAGTAGAATACTGGATAAAAAAAACATTATGTATTTACGCATACCTTTTCTCCTCATCTCAAACTTTAAAATGATCATTTACCAATACCACATTTCCACCGACAATCGTTGGTCCAGTAACATAATGTTATTAACAACATCCTGTTTGTCTGCCATAATCCATATTTCATAAATCCCCTCCATTTCTTCATCTGACTTTTCGCTTTTAATGGCTTGACGCCCTAGCGGATTTTTATTAAATTGATAAAAACTGTATAACATTCCATTCGGCGTGGCTGGATTCATATATCGGCTGCCGTATCGTTCCTCGGCTTCTTCCTTCGTTGAACCTACATGAATCCCCCTTGGTGTCTGAAACCAAAATTCCTCGGTTAACTCGATCCCCACAACTTTATCATTACGATAATAAATCGTTGCGGCACCATAGCGTTGCTCAATATCATCCCCTTCGCCTGCTCCCAAAATGTTTTCCACTTTTGTTCGACTCATGCCAAAACAAATATTTGTTCCTGGCTCGTGAATCGACTCAATACACATATCCCTGTCCAGAAAAGCATCCGGCTCCAGTTTAGTCGCTTGGCCACATCCACTGATGAGTACTAGAACCATCAAAACGACCAAAATTCTCATCTTCACTTCCATAGGCCCCCTTTCTCCTTTGTTTTAATTGACATTCTATCTTTATCGGAAAGACGATAAGGGAATTTAATACAAAATTAATACAGATCTCCATAAAAAAATGCACCCCTAGAACTCATCGGTTAGACCATGATGGTTTATCCAATAAAGTTCTAAAGGGTGCACTCAGTTACCCAGGTGGCTGATCTAATTCAATTTATACCTTGAAATGCTCGATCTTCGTTTGCATATCTGCCGCCATGCGGGCCAAGCCCTCAGCCGCTGACGAAATTTCCTCCATTGAGGCCAACTGCTCCTGTGTCGCAGCTGTTACGCTTTGGAAGGAATCAAGGCTCTGCTTCGAGGTTTCCGAAATATGCTTCACGGAATTGGCAATCTCCTCGGCGCTCGCCGACATTTGCTGCGTAATCGCGGATACATCGTGAACCTGCTCTGTAATATGCCGCGTCGATTGCTCAATTTGCCGGAACGCATTCTGCGCCTCTGTGGTGACGCTAATGCCGCGTTCGACATTAGCTGCAACTTCACCGTTCATGACCGCATACGCCTTCTCTACCAAGTTCGTCATCTGTACGATGTCCTCGCCGATTTGCTCGGCCGTCTCCCTGGACTGTTCAGCCAGCTTCCGCACTTCGCCTGCCACGACGGAGAAGCCGCGGCCATCCTCGCCGGCGCGCGCCGCTTCAATCGCCGCATTCAGTGCTAGCAGATTCGTCTGGACGGCGATATCCGAAATCGCTGTACTCATTCCAGCAATATGGTTGCTAAGCTCATTCATCTTGTGCATCAGCTCGGCCGACTGCTCCGTAGAGCGCCGGATTTCCTCCATTTGCAGGCCGACCTGCTCAACCTTCTCACTGCCATAACGTACATCTCCGACCGTCTGGGACGAGGAGTCGACGATCGCTCCCGATGCTTCGGCGATTTTATAAATGCCTTGGGACATTTCCTCCATCGTATTGGCGCTCTCAAGCGAGACGCTGGCCTGTTTCTCGGCCCCATCGGAGGATACCTGAACCAGATCCACGACATGCTCGACCGATTTCGCATTCTGCTCAGTACCAGCCGTCAGCTCTTCGCTAGAAGCGGCAAGCTGGCTGGAAATTTCCGCGACGTCCATCACCATTCCGCGGATCGAAGCGACCATCTCGTTATAGTTCCCTGCGAGCTGTCCGACTTCATCCTTCCGCTTGATTCGGACCTCTTCGTTGAGATAGCCTTCTCCCACACGCTTCGCGGAAGCGTTCAGCTGCTCGATCGGACGCGTTACGCTGCGGATAATCAGGAATAGCGCGATGCCGGAAACGACGAGCGCGATACAAAGCACGATTACGGATGTCCATACAATCGGGGCAACCGCTTTATCGAATTCACTAATTTCCAGAACTCCGACGATTTTAAGACCCGTCAGCTCGTTCGTCAGGACGTAGGCTCGCTGCGGCTTGCCCGTCAGCTCGCTTTTGTAATCAATAAAACCTGAATCCTGCGCCTGAATTAACGGAATATGCTCTCCCACGGCATCTTCGCCGGGCTCGTAGTTCGGATGGTAAGTAATCTTGTTACTGCGGTCGAATATGTATACGAACCCTTCACTGCCGATTTCTACCTTCCGGGCGAATTCGTTAATGGCTTCCATGTTAAAGGATACAGTCATTGCTCCCTGGCCATCCGGAAGCGCTCGACTGATGTACAGATTATGATGCCCCGAAGTCGACGATGTGAAAGGATCGATAATGACTGTATTATTCGGATCGGCAAGCGCAGCCTTATACCAGTCCCTTTCCGTCGGATCATATTCGTGCGGCCCTGGGTCCGGCGCCTTCATAAAAGCCTTGTTATTGTTGCCCACGGTCAGCAGTTCAAGCCCAGGATGCTTCGCCATGAACAGCTCCAGCATCGCCTGTACCTCCGGCGATCCTTCATCGATTTGCTTGGAATTCATCTGCATGACCAGTTGCTCAACATTCTGTACCTGCGCTTCAACATATGCATCCAGCGCTTCATTCATCAGCTCAACGCTCGTTTTGGCCGCATTCCCGATCTTCGTTTCCATTTCATGCTTGGCGCTCGTAAGACTGGATGCGATAATCACGATATTAGGAATGACCAGCATGACCGTGAACGCAAGCAGAAGACGATTACGCAGCGAGGAAATCTCGAATACGCGCCTTAAGTTCGACCAAATTTTCTTCATCGTTGTCTCCTCTCAAAATCCATGATGCAGATACCCGTACCTTTACCCTAACAACTCTCCACTTCAATGGGCGTTGCATACCTGTTTTGTTCTTTCATAGCTCGTAATGACTAGATGCCTTGCCTCCATTGACCTTAGTCAATGATTCTATATATCTATATTTCGACAAAATTTAATATTTTTTTATACCTTTCATGAAAATAAATGATAATTTACAGTAAATTCATTTGTTTTTCTTTGCAAAATTCATTTTATGGTAAAAAAAGAGCAGAATCTGCCCATAGGCAAGACCTGCTCTTCATCACTTTATGGATGCTTAAAGCGCATCTCGTTATTTGCTTTTTTCCAAGTATTCCTGTACCCATTGCCCCGTGGCCTGCAATTTCTCCTCCGCCCGGCCGATCGCGGCCTTCACTTGGCCAGTCGCCGTACCGCCGTAGACATTGCGGGCGTTAACGACCGTCTCCGGCTGCAGCACTTCGTAAATGCTATCGTCGAACAGCGGCGAGAATTGCTTGAATTCCTCGAGGGAAAGATCCAGCAAATATTTATTGTGCTGAATGCAGTACAGCACCGTCTTGCCGATGACTTCATGAGCCTGGCGGAACGGTAATCCCTTGTTCGCCAAGAAATCGGCGATGTCGGTCGCATTGGAGAAATCTGTGTTGACGGCCTCGCGCATTTGCTCCTTGTTGACCTTCATTGTAGCAATCATCGGGGCAAATAATTGCAGCGCTCCCTGCAGCGTTGCCACCGTATCGAACATGCCTTCCTTGTCCTCCTGCATGTCCTTATTGTAAGCCAGCGGCAGAGACTTCAGGACGGTCAGAAGGCCCATCAGATTGCCGTAGACGCGGCCCGTCTTCCCGCGCACAAGCTCGGGCACGTCCGGGTTCTTCTTTTGCGGCATGATGCTGCTGCCTGTGCAGAAAGCATCGTCCAGCTCGACAAAGCGGAATTCGGTGCTGCTCCACATGACCAGTTCTTCGCTCAAGCGAGACAAGTGCATCATCAGAATCGACGCATCCGCCAGAAACTCCAGGATGAAATCGCGGTCGCTGACCGCATCCAGACTGTTCTCGTAGACGGCGCCAAAATTCAGCTGCTCAGCCACGAAATGGCGGTCAATCGGGAAGGTCGTTCCCGCCAGGGCCCCCGCGCCAAGCGGCAGGACATTAATCCGCTTGTAGCTGTCTTGCAGGCGCTCGACATCACGCTGGAACATCGAGACGTAAGCGAGCAAATGGTGAGCGAACAGAATCGGCTGAGCCCGCTGCAAATGGGTATAGCCTGGAACAATCGTATCCAGATTGGCCTTCGCTTGCCCAATCAAGGCCTCCTGCAGGTCATGCAAGAGTCCCACGAATTCAACGACCCGCTTGCGCAAATACAGGTGCATGTCCGTCGCCACCTGATCGTTTCGGCTGCGGCCCGTATGCAGCTTGCCGCCGACCGGACCGATCTCCTCGATCAGGTTCTTCTCGATATTCATGTGAATATCCTCGTCCGAGACGGAATACTCGAGCTCTCCGCGGCGGATTTTTTCAAGTACGGATTGCAATCCTTCCTTAATCTTCGCCGCATCCTCTTCAGGAACGATCCCGCACTTGGCCAACATCGTCACATGCGCCAGACTTCCCTGCACATCTTCTTCTGCCAGCGCCTTGTCAAACCCAATGGACGCGGTATATTCTTCAACTAGTTTGTTGGTCTGCTTCGTAAAGCGGCCTCCCCACAGCTTGCTCACCTGATTCACTCCTTATCTGTTTCAAACCTAGCTTAAATTACTTGCTGCTTTGCTCCACGCCGGAGCTGACTTTGAGGCGCAGCGCGTTCAGGCGGATAAAGCCAGTCGCATCCCCTTGGTCGTAAGCTTCAGTTGGATCAGCCTCCATCGTAGCGATGTCCGGATTGTAAAGGCTGACCGGGCTCTTAACGCCGGCCCCGATAATGTTGCCTTTGTACAGCTTCACGCGTACCGTTCCGGTCACATTCTTCTGGCTTTCCGTCACAAGCGCCTGCAAAGCAAGACGTTCCGGCGCGAACCAGAAGCCATTGTACACGAGTGTACTGTAACGGGTAATCAGGCTATCGCGCAAATTCATCACTTCGCGGTCCATCGTGATGGATTCCATTTTCCGATGGGCCGTAAACAGAATCGTGCCCCCCGGTGTCTCATATACGCCGCGGCTCTTCATGCCGACAAAGCGGTTCTCGACCATATCCACCCGGCCGATACCGTGCTTGCCGCCAAGCTCATTCAGCTTCTCCATTACGCCAAGCGGGTCAAGACGCTGACCATTCAGGCCGACGCAGTCGCCTTGCTCGAATTCCAGCTCCAAATATTCCGGCTGATCCGGAGCATCCTCTGGAGATACGCTGAGCAGGTACATATCCTTGCTCTCCTCGCTGCTCGCATCGAACCAAGGATCCTCGAGCACGCCGCTCTCATAGCTGATATGCAGCAGGTTGCGGTCCATCGAATAGGATTTCGCGGCGGACGCGGTAACTGGAATGCCGTTCTCCTCGGCATAAGCGATCATTTCCGCTCGCCCCGGGAAGCGGTCGCGGAACTCGCTGAGACGCCATGGAGCGATCACTTGGATTTCCGGAGCGAGACCAGCAGCGGCCAGCTCAAATCTTACCTGGTCGTTCCCTTTGCCTGTAGCGCCATGGGCGATAGCTATTGCGCCTTCCGCACGGGCGATTTCAACCATGCGCTTGGCGATCAGCGGGCGGGCGATGCTCGTACCGAGCAAATATTGCCCTTCGTACATTGCGCCAGCCTGAAACATCGGGTAAATGAAATCCTTGGCGAATTCCTCACGCAGATCGTCGATATATACTTTGGAAGCTCCGGTAGCCAACGCTTTGGCTTCTAGGCCGTCCAGTTCCTCTTTCTGGCCGATATCCGCCGTGAAGGCGATGATTTCGGCATCGTATGTTTCCTTAAGCCATTTGAGAATGATTGATGTATCCAAGCCGCCAGAGTAGGCAAGCACGATTTTATTTTTTGCCATAATTGATTGATCCTCCTGTTACTTTTAATAGCCCTGAATAATGATTATGATCCGATTAGCGCTGCCATCAACGCTTTTTGGGCATGAAGACGGTTCTCCGCTTGATCGAAAATAATCGAGTTCTTGCCGTCGATAACTCCTTCGCTCACTTCCTCGCCGCGATGGGCTGGCAAGCAATGCATGAACAAGTAATCCGGCTTCGCATGTCGCGCCAGTTCTTCATTGACCTGATACGCAGCAAAGGCCGTCTCACGCGCCTTCTGCTCTTCCTCGAAGCCCATGCTCGCCCAGACATCCGTATAAATGACGTCCGCCTGCGTTACCGCCGCTTTCGGATCGCGGACGGCCTCGACGACCGCTCCAGTCTCCTTTGCGATCTGCTGCGCTTGCTCCGTAATTTGCGCATCTGGCTCGTAGCCCTCCGGGCTAGCCACGGAAATGTGAACCCCAAGCTTCGCGCAGCCGATCATCAGGGAGTGGGCCATATTGTTGCCGTCGCCGATGTAGGCCAGCTTCAGGCCCTTCAGGGTTCCCTTATGCTCATAAATAGTTTGCAAGTCCGCCAATACTTGGCAAGGGTGCGCCAAATCGCTGAGCCCGTTGATGACCGGAACAGACGAATAACGAGCCAAATCGACGACATTCTCGTGACCGAAGGTACGGATCATGATGCCGTCCAGATATCTCGACATCACAGCCGCCGTATCGGCGATCGTCTCACCGCGGCCAAGCTGGATATCATTCTTGCTCAGAAACAAGGCATGCCCGCCCAGCTGATAGGTGCCAACCTCGAAGGATACCCGAGTCCGTGTGGAGGACTTCTCGAAAATAAGCCCGACGGTTTTCCCCTTCAGCGGATGATAGACCTCACCCTTTTTCTGCTTATCCTTGATCTCGATCGCGAGGTCGAGCAAATACTGAATTTCTTCCGTTGTATAATCGCTAAGCTCGATGAAATCGCGGCCCTTCAGATTAAATGCATTTTTCTTCGTTCCCTCTATTAGACTCATACTACGCTTCCTCCTTGGATGTATGGGCGGAAATGATCGCTGCCAGCGTATCGACGGCTTGATCGATTTCCTCCCGGCTCACGTTCAGGTTCGGCAGCAGGCGGATGACGTTCGGACCGGCAGTCACGAACAGCAATTTGTTCTTCTGGCCCTCGGTGACGAAGTCCGCCACAGACTCGGCGCATTCGATGCCGATCAGCAGGCCTTTGCCGCGGATGGCCTTCACGAACGGTTCATCCTTGAATGCCTCTTGAAGACGTTCGTGCAAATATTTGCCCATCTCGTCCGCACGCTGTGGAATGCTATCCTCCAGCATCGTCTCGATCGTCGCGATAACCGCAGCAGCCGCTACCGGGTTGCCGCCGAACGTGGTCGCATGGCTGCCCGGCGTGAATGCTTCGCGGAGGTATTCCTTGGCGAGCATTGCCCCGACGGACAGTCCGCTCGCAATGCCTTTCGCGGAGGTGAAGATGTCCGGCTCAATGCCGTAGTGCTCGTGCGCAAACCATTTGCCCGTACGGCCCATGCCGGTTTGCACCTCGTCCACGATCAGCAGGAGTCCTTCTTTTTTGCAAAGCGCGGCAAGCTCCTGAACGAAGTCAGGATCGACCGGATATACGCCACCCTCCGCCTGGATCATCTCCAGCATGACCGCCGCCGTATTCGGCCCGATGGCCTCCTTCAGCGCGCCCATATCATGCAGCGGCACGGTCTTGAACCCTTCCGGCAGCGGCAGGAAGCCGTCCTTCACCTTATCCTGTCCTGTAGCCGTCAGCGTCGCCAGCGTCCGCCCATGGAACGATTGCTGGAAAGTAATCACCTCATAGCGGCCGGTTCCTTTGATCTTCTGATGATAACGGCGCGCCAGCTTGATGGCTGCTTCGTTCGCCTCGGCCCCGCTGTTGCAGAAAAACACGACATCGGCACAAGTGACCTCCGTCAGCAGCTGCGCAGCCTTCTCCTGCTGTGGAATTTGAAACAAATTCGATACATGCCACAGCTTATCCAGCTGAGCCTTGACCTTGGCCGTAACCTTCTCAGGAGCATGCCCCAGATTCGTGACCGCAAGCCCGCTCATAAAATCAAGATAACGATTCCCCTGGTCATCCCACAGCCAGCTGCCATGCCCCTTGACGAGACTGATCGGATAGCGGGCATAGCTTGGAAATAGCGCACTCTTCGCCGCGTCCGCCGCCTTGGATGCCTTCGCTTCTTTAAGATCACTTTGTGCCATCGCTTGTCACTCCTATCTATTGGATAAAATCTCTTGATTTCGCTCTATTAACTATAACGCAGTCTAAAATGCCATGCTACTGCATCCGTACAATTTTCGTCCCGATTTCCTCGCCGGACAGCACACGGCTCAGGATCCCTGGCTCACTGCCGTCCACGATGACGACCTCCTGCACTTTGCCGTGAATGCAGGCAATGGCTGCCCGCACTTTGGGGATCATACCGCCGTAGATTTCGCCGGTCTGAATCATGTCTTCGATTTCCTGTACCGTCACGGTCGGCAGCACTCTTTTCTCACCATTTACCGTCTTCAGAATGCCCGGCACATCCGTCACGACGATCATTCGCTCCACGCCGAGTTCGGATGCTACCGCCCCGGCTGCTGTGTCCGCATTAATATTGTAACGCTGGCCATCCCCATCCACGCCGAGCGGTGCGATGATCGGCATAAATCCAAGCTGGATTACGCCTTCGATCAAATGGGCGTCGACTTTGGTAACGTCGCCGACAAGCCCGACTTCGGCACTAGCGGCTGCCGGCTGCGCGGTAATCAGCTGGCCGTCTATGCCGGACATGCCCAGCGCTTTGCCTCCGGATTGCCCGATGCGGCGCACGATGCCTTTATTGATGCTTCCGGCCAATACCATTTCCACGACGTCCAGCACTTCCTCTGACGTATATCGCAGCCCGTTCACGAACTTCGTTTCTATCCCGAGCTTATTCAGATTGTCAGAAATAGCCGGACCGCCCCCGTGGACGATGACCGGCTGCACTCCGCTCTCCTGCAGCTTCACTAGATCCTCGAAAAAGGAATCCGGGAGCTCTGCGAGCGTGCTGCCTCCACATTTCATTACAAACGTCCCGTTTGCCGCAAGCTGATCGCCTGTATCCAGCGCTGTTCTCATCGCTCCAAAACCCCTCTCCAATTCTCATGAATGTATCATTATGTGATTGAACCTCACAGTTAAGTGCGATATGCCGCATTTATCCGTACATAGTCATAGGTCAAATCGCAGCCCCAAGCCGTAGCCCGGCCTTCCCCGTTATGCAGATGGACATGGATAACAACCGTATCCCCCTGCAGGTAAGTGAGCGCCTCATCCTCATCGAATGGAATCGGCCGGGAGCCCGTCAGCACATTGATGCTGCCAAGTGAAATATCCACCGTCTCCGGGTTCACCGGCTCTCCGGCGCGGCCAACCGCTGCGATGATACGGCCCCAGTTCGCATCGGCGCCGAAAACGGCCGATTTCACCAGGCTAGAGCCGATGATCGTCTTGGCAATGGCCCGGGCCGACAGATCGCTGACTGCACCTTCCACGTTCACTTCCACGAGCCGTGAAGCGCCCTCGCCATCGCGGGCAATCGCCTTGGCAAGCACCTCGCACACATAGCCGAAGCCCGCCGCAAAGTTCTCCCATGCCGGATGCTCCGGTGTCAGGGACTCATTCCCTGCTAGCCCGCTCGACATCGCAAGCAGCATGTCGTTCGTGCTCGTATCGCCGTCCACCGTAATCATATTGAAGGTGGCATCGGTCACCTTGCGGAGCAGCGCCTGCAGCGCTTCGGCCTCGATAGCCGCGTCGGTCGTTACAAAGCCAAGCATAGTCGCCATATTCGGATGGATCATGCCCGAGCCTTTGGCGGCTCCGGCGATGCTGATTTCCCGTCCATCCACGTTCAGCTTCACGCACACCTCTTTCTTCACGAGGTCCGTGGTCAGGATCGCTTGGCAGAACTCCTCCGCCCCGTCGGCTCCCACCGATACCACTGCCGGGAGTCCGTTAATCCCGGCGTCAACTCGCTCCATCGGCAGGAGCTCGCCGATAACGCCCGTCGACGCCACGGCAACTTCCTCCGGCCGCAGCCCGAAGGCTTCCGCCGCTGCTGCGCGCATCGCGTAGGCATCGTCCTCGCCCTGCTTGCCTGTGCAGGCGTTGGCGTTGCCGCTATTCACGACGACCGCCCGCAGCCGCTGGCTGCTGGAGGCGAGGCTGTCACGCGTCACTTTGAGCGGTGCAGCCTGGAATACATTCAATGTATACACAGCGGCTGCTACGGCAGGCACTTCACATACGATCGCGCCAAGATCGTTGCGCGATGTTTTTTTCAAGCCGCAATGCAGTCCCCCTGCCCGGAAACCCTGCGGCGTCGTAACTGTTCCCTCTGTAACTACCGTAAACTTGCTAACCTCTCCCATGGCGTTCTCCCCTCACGATTACGGATAAACCGGACTGAGCTTAAGTCCCGTCGTTTCATCCCAACCCATCATTAGATTCATATTCTGAATGGCCTGGCCTGCTGCACCTTTTACAACGTTATCGATGACCGATATGATCGTTAATCTTCCCGTGCGAGGATCAGCGGCGAAGCCGATATCGCAATAGTTCGAGCCGAATACTTCTTTCGTCGCTGGCCATTTGCCCGCCTCCCGAATGCGTACGAACGGTCTGCCCTCATAATACTGGCGATACAGCTCAGTTAAATCTTCATCGGTATAAGCTCCTTGGAGCTGAGCGTACATCGTGCACATAATGCCCCGCGTCATCGGCACCAATTGGGTCGTAAACGTGACGGTCACCTGCTCTCCCGCAATATGCGACAGGCTTTGCTCGATTTCCGGAATGTGCTGGTGCTTGTTGACTTTATAGGCCTTAAAATTCTCATTGATCTCCGCATAATGCGTCATCAGGCTAGTGCCGCGGCCTGCGCCAGAAACACCAGACTTCGCATCGATAATGATCGTGGATGGATCAATCCAACCCGCGCTCAACGCCGGAATTAATCCCAGCAGCGTCGCCGTCGGGTAGCACCCGGGATTCGAGATGAATTCCGAGCCGCCGACATCGTCGCCGTTAATTTCGCTCAAGCCGTAAACTGCCTGCTTCAAGATGTCCGCATCCGGAGCATCGTGTTTGTACCAGGCTTCATAGACCGAGCCGTCCTTGATACGAAAATCCCCGGAGAGATCGATGACCTTAAGTCCCACCTCCAGCAATTGTGGCACAAGCTTGCTGCTTACTCCGGACGGCGTTGCCGTAAATACGATATCCGCCTTCTTAGCAATTTCCGCTGGATCTACTCCGTCCAAGTCCTGAACCAGAATTTCCGATAAATGCGGAAATCCATCCGTAATCGGTACCCCGGCACTTGAAGCTGAAATGACGGAGGTGATCTCCACCATCGGATGGCCCAATAAAAAGCGAATCAGCTCCACGCCGCCATACCCCGTGGAACCGACAATAGCTACCTTCACTTTGTTTGCATTTCCAGTCACAGTCATAACCTCTCTTTCCTCTCCCTAATAATTTCGATGTGTCTCTAGACGTTCCCTGTTCACTTGCGATCCGAATAGAAAATATGTATTATTATACGATTATACTAATATAAATACAACCGTAATGCATAATTATTTATGCTGCTAACTGGAGCTATATGCAAAAAAAGAATCTCTGATGAGATTCTTTTTAAGACTGATATTTTTAATTTTGCGTTTTGCGCTCCGGTTTCGCAGGAAATTCTCCATTTACCTGCTTCGTTACGGCATCCCGCAGCTCAGCAATTCGGGCATCGTACTTGTCCTGCGTAATTTTGCCTGCTGACAATTGCTCCTTCAAATGCTCTGTCTCGGCATTCACTAATGCATCGATGACTTGATTAACATCGACTCCTTGCTTTGAAGCCAGATCAGCTAGCGATGTTGCGGATTGGATCGCCTCTTTGAGCCCGTCCTCGCTTAGGCCCAGTACCTCCGTCAGGGCTTCATGGCTACCGAAGATGCCCCCATGGCCAAAGCCATGTCCACGGGGTCCGGCAAAACCGTCTTTGCCTGCTGCGGCATGATTAGAATCCAGCCACTGATCCACCTTAGCCGATAAATCAGCCGCATCCTCGTTCGCTGCTTCGCTGCTTTCCAGCCACTTCAAGATTTGAGCCTTCAACTCTGCTCGAGCAATGCCTTGGCTTTCCGCTACTTCCGCCAGCGTACTCTGTTCCAGCTTCTCCCGTAGGGCTGCTCCATCCAGGTTCAAATACTCCAGCAGATTACTCTGTATCTCTTTAAAAGGAACCAAGCGCTTACCCGTCCCTCTCTCGCCAATCGCTTGTCCACGTTTCTGCCGCAGCTCTTGCTGCTGCGTCTGCTGCTGATCCGTGCTATTCGTATTGGATGCGGCGCTAGCGAGGCCGGATGACCACACACCTCCTGTCAAAGCTAACGCTGCGGCCAAACTGCCGGCCAAAATGGCTTTTTGTGTTCTCATCTACTTGTTCCACCTTTCTTGCATGAATTTGTACTGCTGGAACTATAATATCCGCCTAAACTGAATCTTCTCTGAACGTGCACTTAAAGGTAACTTAGAATGTCCGAATGGAGTGCAGACAAAAAAAAGAACCCGAGCCTTAACTCGGATCCTTTGATTTATTGTATTTACTGCCTCTCCCTAGAGAAAATCCCTCGCCCAGTACCTCATGGGCATTCGTAATGATAACAAATGCCGTCGGCTCGATCGTCTGCACCAGCGTTTTCAGGCTCGTCACTTCACTTTGTCCGACCACAACCATTAGCACGGTCCGGTCATCTCCAGTGTAGCCGCCCTGAGCTGAGAGCTTGGTGAGTCCCCGGTCTAGATGATGCAATATCGCATCCGTAATTTCATCCGTTTTGTCGGCGATAATGTAGGCGACCTTCGTATAGTTGAAGCCGAGCTCCACCACATCGATGAACTTCCCTGTAATATAAAGGCCGATTAAGGCGTACAGCGCCCGCTCCGGCGACAAGATAAAGCCAGCCAGGACAATGACTAGCCCATCCATCAGCACCACGCAAAGGGACAGGCTTAGCCCGCTGTATTTCTGAATAATCTGCGCCGCGATGGATAACCCTCCGGTAGAGCCCCGTCCCCGAAAGACGAGCCCCAGCCCCAGGCCGACGCCAATCCCACCATATAAGGAGGCCAGCAGCGGGTCCGTCGTGGGCGCCGTCCAATCCTTGGTCAAGAACACAAACAACGGCAGGACTACCGTCCCCAGCAGCGAACGAAGCGCGTAATATCTGCCTAGCAAAAGATATCCTGCAGCAAACAACGGGATGTTCAGCGCCCACTGGGTATATGCCGGTTCAATATTAAAAAGTGATTTGGCAATAATCGATAACCCGGAAACGCCGCCGGAAGCGATATCGCTTGGTACGAGGAACAGGTTAAAGGCCATTGCCGTAATGAATGATCCGATCAAGATCATGAACGTATCGAGCGCATGCCGAAACGGGCCATTAAGGGGGATGTAAACTCCCGGCCTGCGTTTGCGTGACTTTGATGACACGGTTAAATCCTCCTTACTTGACTCCAAAAAAATTCCTACACGCTAAGGCTAGTGTAGGAATTCTTTTCTGAATCTATAACTCAATTTTTGGATTCGCTCTTAATTTGGCTGCGCAAATATCCATCTATAAACGGATCAAGCTCCCCGTCCATGACGGCGCCCACGTTTCCGGACTCCACCGATGTGCGGTGATCCTTCACCATGCTGTAAGGATGGAACACGTAAGAACGAATTTGGCTGCCCCAGGCGATGTCCGACTGTTCGCCGCGGATTTCGTCCAATTCCTTCTGCTGCTCCTCCAGCTTGCGCTCGACCAATTTGGAACGGAGCATCGTCATAGCCCGCTCCCTGTTCTTAATCTGAGAACGTTCATTCTGACACGTCACCACGATGCCTGTCGGCAGGTGAGTAATCCGTACGGCGGAGTCCGTCGTATTGATGTGCTGTCCTCCAGCCCCGCTTGCCCGGTACGTATCGATCTTCAAATCCTCTGACCGGATTTCGATATTCGCATCCTCCGTAATCTCCGGTACGACGTCACAGGATACGAATGAGGTATGTCTTCTTCCCGAGGAATCGAACGGGGAAATTCGCACCAAGCGATGTACCCCTTTCTCTGCCTTCAGGTAGCCGTAGGCATTGTATCCTTTGATCAGCAGCGTAACGCTCTTGATTCCTGCCTCATCACCTGGAAGATAGTCCAGCGTCTCGACCTTGAAGCCGTGCTTCTCCGCCCAGCGGGTATACATCCGCAGCAGCATTTGGCCCCAGTCCTGCGACTCGGTGCCGCCCGCTCCCGGATGCAGCTCCAGAATGGCATTCATCTTATCGTACGGCGAGCTGAGCAGCAGCTGGAGCTCGAAATCCTCCAGCTTCTTCAGCAGCACTTCAACGGAGCCACCGATATCGGCCGCGAGCTCTTCGTCGCCCTCTTCCTCGGCGAGCTCGGCCATCAACGCCGTATCGTCGTATTCCTGCTGCAGTGCTTCGTATTGGTCTACCGAGGACTTGATGGCATTCATCTCGGCAATGATGCCTTGCGCACTGTCGTTATCGTCCCAGAAATCCGGGGCTGCCATCTTGTCCTCGTAGTTGGCAATCATTTCATGCTTGAGATCTAAGTCAAAGAGACCCCCTAAGATTGGATAATTTCTTGGCGATTTCACGCATATCCTGCTTAATGCTCGGGTCGATCATCGTTGTTCATTCACCTTCCCAAATGTACTTAAGGATTAAGGATGCTCCAGCCTGCTGCGAGAGTCCTTTGCGTACTTTTACGCGTTCTGTCCGTGGCAATGTTTGTATTTCTTGCCGCTGCCGCATGGGCATGGATCATTGCGTCCAATTTGATCGCCGCGCTGAACCGGACGCTTCTCCGCCGGCTCGCCGCTGGTGGAGATTTTGCTCTCGTCCACAACCGCTTGGCGCTCTTGGTTGCTCTCGACATGTGACTTCATAATATATGTCGAAACCTCTTCCTGGATGCTGGCCACCATCTGGTTGAACATTTCGAAGCCCTCAAATTGATATTCGCGAAGCGGATCGGTACCGCCGTATGCCCGCAAGTGGATGCCTTGGCGCAACTGATCCATAGCGTCGATGTGATCCATCCACTTGCTGTCCACGGCACGGAGCGCAATAACCTTCTCGAATTCGCGTACCATTTCCGGCCCAAGCGCTTCCTCGCGCGTGTCGTACTTGGCCATCACTTTGGAGTAGATATGTTCGACCATCTCACTCGGCTCTTTGCCCCATAGCTCGTCTTTTGTAATCGAACCTTCATCTAGCATCTTGGCGTTCATAAAGTCAGCTACGTCCTGCAGCTCCCAGTTCTCTGGAATTTCGTCAGCCGTATGCGCTTCGACCACCCGCTCGATAACGGCTTTGATCATATCGATAATGATTTGCTTGATGTTATCGGATTCGAGCAGCTCACGGCGCTGTTTATAGATGATTTCGCGCTGTTGGTTCATAACATCGTCATATTGCAGGACGATTTTGCGCACATCAAAGTTATTGCCTTCGACCCGTTTCTGGGCGGATTCGACGGCACGTGTAATCATTTTGCTCTCGATCGGCTGATCCTCTTCGAACCCGAGGCGCTCCATCATGTTGAGCACGTTATCCGCACCGAAACGCTTCATCAGTTCATCGCCGAGCGACAGATAGAATTGTGTGGAGCCTGGGTCACCCTGGCGCCCCGCACGTCCGCGAAGCTGATTATCGATCCGGCGTGATTCATGACGCTCGGTACCGATAATATGCAATCCCCCGACTTCAGATACCCCTTCGCCAAGCAGAATGTCCGTACCACGGCCCGCCATGTTCGTAGCGATCGTCACGGAGTTCGGCTCCCCTGCACGCGAAATGATCTCCGCTTCTTCGGCATGGTATTTCGCGTTAAGCACTTTATGCTGAATGCCTTTGCGCTTCAGCATTTCAGAGAGGCGCTCGGAGTTCTCGATGGATACCGTACCCACCAGAATCGGCTGCTTCTCTTTATGCCGTTTTACAATTTCCTCAACGACGGCACGGAATTTTCCTTCTTCGCTCTTATACACGACATCCGGCATATCGTCCCGGCGGTTCGGACGGTTCGTAGGCACCTGCAGCACTTCAAGGCCGTAGATTTTCTTGAACTCCTCTTCCTCGGTCTTCGCCGTACCGGTCATACCTGCCAATTTGCGATACATACGGAAATAGTTCTGGAACGTAATCGTCGCCAGCGTCATGCTCTCATTCTGTACCTCGATGCCTTCCTTCGCTTCGATTGCCTGGTGCAACCCTTCGCTGTACCGGCGTCCAGCCATCAAGCGGCCCGTAAACTCGTCGACGATCATAACCTCGTCTTCGGTTACGACGTAGTCTACGTCACGGCGCATAATGACATTCGCTTTGAGCGCTTGAACGATATGGTGATTCAACGTGACATGGGTGTGGTCATAGAGGTTGTCAATGCCAAAAGCACGCTCAGCTTTAGCAACCCCTTTCTCCGTCAAGGACACAGCTTTAACTTTAATATCAACTGTGAAGTCCTCTTCAGGCACAAGCTTCTTAATAAAACGGTCCGCTGCATAATACAGCTCCGTCGATTTCTGAGCTTGTCCAGAAATGATCAGCGGCGTACGCGCCTCGTCAATCAGAATGGAGTCCACTTCGTCAATGATACAGAAATAAAGCGGACGCTGAACCATCTGCTCCTTGTAGAGAACCATATTGTCGCGCAAATAGTCGAAGCCGAACTCATTGTTCGTTCCGTAAGTAATGTCGCAGGCGTAAGCCTCTTGCTTGTCGGCATGCTCCATCCCGCTCAGGTTAACCCCAACAGTCATGCCGAGAAAATTATAGATCTGTCCCATCTGTTCGCTGTCGCGTTGAGCCAGATAGTCGTTGACCGTAACGACGTGCACGCCTTTACCAAGGAGCGCATTCAAATAAACCGGCAAGGTACCTACCAATGTTTTACCTTCACCGGTTTTCATCTCGGAAATACGACCTTCATGGAGAGCCATCCCCCCGAGCAACTGTACGTCAAAATGACGCATGCCCAGCGTTCTGCGCGAAGCTTCCCTAACCGTTGCAAACGCTTCGGGGAGCAGCTCATCCAATGTCTCGCCCTTCTCGATCCGTTCGCGGAACTCGGCCGTTTTGCCCTGCAGCTGCTCGTCCGTCAGCGCCTCAAATTTCGGTTCTAATGTATTGATTAAGTCCACCGTCTTCATAAGACGTTTGACATCACGTTCATTCGTGTCGCCAAATATCTTCTTCACTATTCCTAGCATAGTTAACCCCTTTCACGGCTAAACAAATGATTTACCTAAATTGTAACAGTTTGTAAGGCATGCCGCAACACGCGCCGTCACGTTTCCTACGGCATTCCGATATCTAAAAAGAGCCCCATCCGCGGGCGGACAAGGCTCGTTTCCTTAAGTTCAATTGCAAGAATTACCATGCCATTCATACAATCGTCATGATTGGATACGTTATACTAATCCTGCTCGATCAAACCATATTTCCCGTCATTCCGTCTGTAGACGACGTTCAATTCTTTACTATCAATGTTGGAGAAAACAAAGAAATTATGGCCAACCATATTCATTTGCAGTATGGCTTCTTCCACGTCCATTGGTTTCATTGTAAACCGCTTCGTGCGGACGACTTCCAATTCATCGCTATCCGTTTCATCCACGGCTACTGAAGCGCCATTCTCAACGAACAGGCTCTTCAAGCTGCCTTCCTGACGGAACTTGCGATTGATCTTCGTCTTATGCTTGCGTATTTGGCGCTCGAGCTTGTCCACGACAGCATCAATCGATGCATACATGTCATCACTGCGATCCTCAGCGCGAAGCACTACTCCGGTTAGAGGAATCGTAACCTCCACCGTATGCAAACCGCGTACGACACTTAAAGTGACGTAGCCTTCTGAGGTAGGGGGTGCTTCAAAGTACTTGTCAAGTCGACTGAGCTTCTTGTCTACGTAATCTCGCAGTGCGTCAGTCACTTCAATTTGCTGTCCACGAATACTAAAATTCATAGGGCACTCCTCCTTTGCTTTGCACCTTTATTATACCACGGTGTTAAGGCAATGTAAAAAGTGTAAACGCAGGATTAATGCCTAAAAAAAAGACCAAGCCTCTAGCGTAAGCCGCCAGAGCTGGCCTATATGATCTGTGCCAAATTTGAGTAACAAGTCTGATATGTAACCGCTTGCCAAGAAAAAATAAAAGACCCGGGTTGCCCCAGGTCTGTGCTAGCGAATCTTCAATTGTTAACCATCGTACCGTTATATGTAGGTCGGCTCTGCCGGATGATTATAATTTGATTACGTTAGCCGCTTGCGGTCCGCGAGCGCCTTCAACGATCTCGAACTCTACAGATTGTCCTTCTTCCAAAGTTTTGAAACCATCTGTTTGAATAGCTGAGAAGTGTACGAATACGTCTGCGCCATCTTCAGTTTCGATGAAACCGTAACCTTTTTCTGCGTTAAACCATTTAACTTTACCTTGCATGCACTAACATTCCCTTCATTATCAAATAAGAGTGTGAACCAAGCTCACATTTCT
This sequence comes from Paenibacillus sp. YSY-4.3, assembly GCF_054767475.1. NCBI lineage: Bacteria > Bacillati > Bacillota > Bacilli > Caryophanales > Paenibacillaceae > Paenibacillus > Paenibacillus sp. YSY-4.3. Next base: position 103,844 of record NZ_BAABMC010000009.1, read on the forward strand.
GACTATACCACTCCAGCTTAAATCGTGTCAATTGGAAAAGAAAAGGTTTTACTGTAAATTTATTGTAAAATCTTGTCACAAAAAGCGGAATGACCCATTTAGCTAGCAGCAGCAGAAATGCGCTCATGTTTTATTAACCCGGAAAGGGGGGAGTGAAACATTTATAATGAACTATTTCACAATAACAAAATCATTTTTATCCAAGGTTATAGCACTACCTCTATAAGGGAACAACTAGTTGAGTTGATTAATTAGAATGTTACATATTAAATCAATTTCGGCTTCCTTAAGCTCACCATACATAGGGAGACATAGAATCCGTTTCGCTATATCTCCGGAATTCTTCATTTCGGAAGAATCTATATAAGGTAGTTTATCAAGCGAAGGATAGAAGTACCTTCTAGGATAAATGTTCTGACTCTCCATTGCTGATTTCACTGATAGCACTGTGTTCTCAGAGTCCAAAAGTATTGGAAAATACGAATAATTCCTTGTACCAAATTCATTAAAGTAAACAAAAGAAATCCCAGGCACACCACTTAATCTCTCCATGTAACAATCATGAATATTAGCCCTCTGTTTTATAATTTCATCGATGTCATCCAACAAACATAAGCCCATAGCCGCTTGAAATTCATTCATCTTTGCGTTGATACCTAACTCTTCGGGAATCCCGTGCATACCAAATCCAAAATTTATTAATCTTTTTGCTCTCTGATACAGCTCTTCATCTTGGACAATAAGAGCTCCACCTTCAATGGTGTGAAAAATCTTGGTAGAGTGGAAACTTAGTATAGAAACATCTCCATAGTTTAGTATACTGTTATCTTTATAAGTTGTTCCGAAGGCATGCGCTGCGTCATAGATTACTTTTAACCCATTTTCTTCAGCAATTTTATTAATTTCTTCAACTTCACATGGATTCCCAAATACATGTACTGGTAAAATACATGACGTCTGATTAGTAATTTTCTTTGCGATTCTTGAATAATCCAAATTAAAAGTTTCAGGATCTATATCCACAAAAGCTGGTTTTAACCCTTCCCAAACCAAACTACTAGTGGTAGCTACAAACGAAAATGGTGTTGTTAGCACTTCTCCCTTTAAATCCAATAATTTATATGCCAATTGAAGAGCAAGCGTTCCGTTTGACACCAGAACAACATATGGAACATTCAAATAACTGCAAAGTCTGTTTTCTAACTCCCGAACTAGTACCCCATTATTTGTTAGCTGATTAGATTGAAAAATTTCTCTAACATAACCCTGGTATTTGTCGATATTTGGCAAATGTGTTTTCGTAACCTGGATCATAAGTTCTTCACACTTCCCCGAGGTCTTTTTCTAACAATAGATAAGCATCATGATAATTTTGGCGAAGATAGTTCATTATGTTGAAAATATCACCCGTATTTTGCTGTGCTCTCAAAACTTCAAATCTCCATTTAAAATACGCATATAGCCTGAAGCCCAGCCATTTATCTAACAATTCATCAGAGGAAAAGTAATCCTTAGCAGCTAGATCTCTTAATTTGACCATTTCTTTAATCGACAAGTAGTCCAATTCTGACGTCAGATTATAACTAAAACTCTCATCATGTATACGATAAACCCCTACGTTATCAGGTATAAATCCTACATTACCTACTAACATCAGCCTTAGATATAAAAATAAATCCTTAATTTGAGTTTCCTCAGTAAGACATTTCATTTGTACTGCCAGTTCTCTTCTAAAAACGCTTGTAAGTAGACTTGTAATATGAGGATATTCTTTAGTTTCATAGAACATAAAATAATATTTACCATTCACTTCCTCATTCAAGCTTAACTGCGTTTGATAAGTTTCCCCCGTCTTGGTTATTAGTTTAGTGCAGTTAGCAAAAACAAATGATAAAGATTTATTTCTTTCAAGTAAACAGATTGCTTTCAATATGTACCCGGAATCAGTTAGATAATCATCGTGATCTAAAAACAAAACATATTCACCATCAGCATATTCGTAGAAAGCGTGGCAACTATTTATACCAGGCCCAAGATTTTTATCGTTTCGTTTGTAGAGTACTCTGTATTCTTTTTCAAATTGCTGCATCATTGATAAGGTACCATCTGTAGAACAGTCATCGGCTACTACGATCTCTAAATTAGGATAGCTTTGATCCAGCAATGAATGGATGGCTTGCTTCAAGTAGGCCTCTTGATTGTACGTTGGTATGATAACGCTAATTTTAGGAAGATCGTTTCTATATTTTTTAATAATATCGGATTCAGATAAATTTAATTGCGAACATGCCCCCTTTATCTTGAAGATAAGTTCATCTTTAAGTAATGGGTCTTCCGTTATTAATGAAGCTATTAAGTAATGATAAGAGGACTTTTCCGGTTCCCCCGCTTTCTCAAAGAGAAACCCTAGATTATAACGCAGTTCTTCGTGGAGAGAAAAAATTTCAATACCTTTTTGTAATACATTAATAGCATGTTCTAAATTATTCTGCTCATAATGAATTAAAGATTGAAAAATAAAAATATCTGGATCTTCTTGGTGGAGTCTTTTATATTGCTTAATTAACTGTTCAGCATTTAGAAAATCTGCTGACTGTATTTTTTTATAAATATCTGATTTCAAAACTGATTTAAGATCTGCTTCATTGTTCATTTGAATCTTCCTTTTCTAGAAGTTAGTACTTCACCAACTAATTAATAGTATCGATGTATTATAGTTTAATAATTATATCGGTTTGTTTTCATCTAACTATGAACTAAATAATGAAGCTTTATTTACCAGCTTGCCCGGAACCGTGTTAACTGTAAATGCGGCGCTAGGAACTTTATATTATATTGAACAACAAAAATAGACCTAAGGTACCTCCTTAGGTCACTTCCTTAAATGAATCTCTTATTTATTAATTCAAGTCTCCAGCTCTTTAAGCCGAATCAATGATGGTTTAAAGTCGAACTTAGCACTGTATCTATAATATTTTATGGCACTTGATTTGTCGCCTGTCACCTCATAATACAAGCCTAAATTGTATGCTGCCCTATAAGACCCAACGCCTTCTACGGTTTCATATTTATTGGGACTAACCTCGCCTAAAGCAAGGCAATGTTCAAAAATTTCCTTTATTTCATTAAACTGATTCACTGATTTTTTCTCTATTAGCGAGGTTCCGTATAAAAAGTATAAATCGGTATAATCAGGGAATAACTCAATCGCATCTCCAAGCAATAATTCTAAAGTTGCAAATTGTTTCTCATGCAATAAACAGTATCCATACGAAAGAAATACAGTCGGCGTATAACTAGGGACGCCGCCCTTTTTCTTAGAAAGCAACTTAATAGTTTCATCAAAATAAACTATTGCATTCTCGTAATCTCCATTCGTATATAAGGTTTGGCCCATTTGAAATCTTGTATAGGCTGAGTTAGGCTTTAATAATAGCTGTTGCTCTATGAGAGCTAAATTACGCTCTATTTTTTGTTTTCTTGTCATTTCACTAGTCTGATAACCATAGTGATGAATTACCACATTAGTTGATCCAACTTGTTCTAGTTCTTTATCTTCCAAGGTAAGCTGCTCATGGATAAGTCCCTCATATTTGTACCCCTTATGGTTTGGAAACAATCGGGTGATCTCCGACGAAACGCATTTTCCTTGATCCATATGATTCTTAAGAACTACTGTCGCAGGATACTTCTCGCTTTGATTTGCAGTATATTCAAACAAACTCTGCGCTGAGTCGAGATCCATTTGCTCATCTGCATCTATAATAAGAATAAATGGTTGAGAAGCTAATGAAATAGAATAATTTCTCGCAGCTGCAAAATCATTCATCCACTCATATGCATATACTTTGATGGACCTCTGCTCTACTATTTCTTTTGTACGATCCGTTGACCCAGTATCCACAATAATGATTTCTTCAACGATTCGTTCTAATTGGCTAACGCAAGCCTCTATGTTTTCCTCTTCATTTTTCACAATGATGCACGCTGATACCGGCGCTTTACTAAGCATTGATTTTCTCACTCTTTCTATCCTTCAACAAAGATGCGATATGAGCTAGTGTGGTAAAACCATTCTCCTCTAGAAGTAACATCATGCCGCTCAAGTAGCCACTATTATGTTCAATGGCACGTACAAAAGGCTGGATAATCTTAATCGCTTGGTCTGTACTAAGTCCTTTGGAGTAACCTGAGATTCCCACAAAGTGCACCTTTAACATAGCAAAAATTGTCGATAATTGAATATAGTCTTTAAAAACTTTACCAGACGCCATATTGGGAAACATGCTTTCGAACATGTAATTCACGACATAGTTTTCAAAAATATATTCATGCTCATTCAAAAAGGGCAGATAGTAGTTTGTATAGTTATATAAATAAGTATCTTCCAGTTCGCTCTTTGAAATGTCTTCTTTTCCCTCAAGATTCAAGCCACGAATCATATCATTAAAGCAATCTAAATATCTGCTGCTAGTAATCCCCGATCTCTTCCGGACAGCAACGAGTTCTAAAATCGTTTCAATTTGCAAAGATAAACTATCATTTATATTTTCAAGACTGCGCAAATAATCCGAATCATTAATCTTTTGCTGATATTCATTAATCAAATTGATTATTTCTTGATAATTTTTCCTGTCTAATAGTTCTTGAAGCCTATTCATAAACAGACCTAAGAAAATGAGTCGATCACTTATTCCTAGTTTTCTATTTTGAACAATGTCAATGGCAAATTCCCGAACCTCCCAAAAAAAGAAATTTCCGTTGTTTACGCCATCCGTTTTTAAACTAATCATTGTAGACCAGTTTTTATTCACTTCGTATTCCTTTTTGTCGAAATCAATTCCATCAGGGTTTAAAAGAGCTAATCTGGCAATTTCCGGGCATGATAATTTAGCGGACAGTTCGTATTCTTGATCAATTTTATTAAGCATTCTCGGATACGTTGTACATACGGGGGACAGCATATCTTCGCCAAAGTTTAATTGTAATCCGCATAGGTTTTTCTCATTTAACATAGGACAACGAGTCTTGCTATCCATAGAAAAGTAGGCATATTTTGAATCGGATGCGGTTTGGTTTTTTATTCGTTTCAAACCCTTATTTAGCTTCCCTGTTAATTCTGCATGCTTTATTTTTTTGTATTTTTGATAAGTTTTCTTATTTAAAGTAACCTGCCATCCTATACAGCAGCTATCTTCACAATCACTGCCTATACAGGAAAATGAATTCATGTAGGTTGGTGTTAGTACAATTTCTTTCATCTTTCTGCCTCCTATGCTCATCTCAAGATATATATCGACTAAAAACAACAAAAAATGAATAAGATAAAAAAGGAAAGGACCTCCTAGGTCCCTTCCAAATCATTCAATCAAACTATTATTTATACTCGAAATCTTTCGTGTTACTTTCTTTACCATCTGGATTTATTACTTTAACTGAGATTACACCTGGTCCTGCAGCTGGAGGAACAGTAATTTTAAACCGAGTACTATTAACAAACTGCGGAATAATAATAGTTCCACCAAAATCGATAATACCACCATTCTGGTATCCTGAACCATCTACATACATCGTATACCCGCCAGCTATAGAGCTACTAGAAACCGTTAATCTTGTAATAGTAGGAGCTGGTATCTCAGGTGGAGCATCATAAACAAAATCGATCGTGGCTGATGTTCCCGTTGGATTTGTCAATACGATCGGAACAGGACCGGGAACTGTACCTGCAGGAGTAATAATGCGAATTCTCGTACTATTAATGTACGTGAAGCTTATAGGCTGTCCATTAAAGGTAACAGTTAAACCTGGATCATAATTTGCTCCATCAACATATATAGATGTATTTCCGGCTAAGGGCCCGTTTCCAGGAATTAATTTAGTTATCGTGAGTTTCGGCTCTTCATAGTTGAACCCGTTCTGTACAGTATGATTCTGGCCATCTGGATTCGTGATTGTTACATCCACAGCCCCAACGATTGATGAAGCTGGAACCATAACTCTAACCCTGCTAGAACTCATAAAAGAATACAGATTCAATTGGTTTGCACCTATAGTAACCGTAGCATTCCTCTGGAAATTTTGCCCATTTATATCAATGATGTAATTTCCTGTCGTTAGCCCCGAATTTGGAGAAATGGAGGTAATTTCAGGGGCAGGAATAACAATCGGTGGATCATATAAGTATGCATTTGCTTTTTCAACTGATTGAGCATCAGGATTTACAACTTTCACATTCACATACCCCGCAACCGTTGCTGGTGGGGCTGTAATCGATAGTCGAGTAGCATTAACAAATGTTGTGGCGATTGCTTGATCATTAAAATAAACCTGAGCACCATTTACAAAGTTCTGGCCATCAACATATACTCTATTTCCACCATCGAAAGGTCCACTCGCCGGAGTTAAAGATTTTATTGACGGCATTGGCGGTGGAGGTGGCGCAAGATATTCAAATGCATCAGATAAACTTACAGTCTGCTGATCAGGATTAGTAACTGTAATACTTACTTTTCCTGGAACAGCCCAAGGAGGCGTGATAACTCGAATTCTAGAAGGATTTACAAGTGTTGCTTGAGTAACTTCGATGTCATCGAAGAAAACCTTTACTCCCGACTGAAATCCGCTTCCATCGACATAAATTGAATCTCCACCAGCAAGTTTTCCTTCTGCAGGGGTTACACTTTTAATAGTCGGTGCAGGTGGTGGAGGTGGAGTTTCATAAGTATATGCCAATGGCAGTATTACAGAATATCCATTAGGCCCTTCAACCCTTACATCAACCGGACCTGCATTCGGATTCGCCGGAGCATTAACCAGTATATAAGTAAGGCTTGAATATTTATAGTTGGTACCCTCTATATCACCAAAGAACACTTTGGTGCCAGGCTGTATCAATGTACCATTAACCGTGATTGTTTCGCCGCCCGTTACAAGCCCCGTCGCCGGCGAGATAGAGCTGATGGTCATTTTAGGTGGTTCATTGTAAGTAAACGATTGAGGCAGAGTAGCTGTTCTTTCGTCCGGATTTTCAACAGTTACATCTACTGTTCCCGGAGCGATTCCTGCTGGTGTTGTCGCGGAAACGTAGCCACTATGACTAAATGTCACATTAGTAGCATATGTGTCGCCGAACTTAACCTTTGCCCCCCTCATGAAGGCACTTCCCCTGACTTGTACTAAAGTATTTCCTTCTAATGCCCCATTATTAGGTGATACAGATGTAATTATCGGGTCATCATAATAAACATAAGTCGCAACGGCTGCTTGTCCGTCTGTATTTATAAGTTTAAGCTCGGCTGTACCTTGATATCCTGCTGGCACAAGCGCCTTTACTTCTGTTGGACTTATATAGTCAACCTTAGATGAGTAGGTTCCAGCAAATGACACTCTAGCTTTATCTCTAAAAAATTCACCCGTGATAGTTACTGTATCGCCACCAGTAACTTTACCCTCTCCTGGAGTGACGGAAGTAATAACCGGAGCAGGATATTTAACCGTAACAAGCGGATTAGGAATAGCTGCCTGTTTCGAAGCTCCCGTGTAATCTTTATATGTAATGGTTGAACCACTAGCATTCACAGGGAGACTCCCTACCCCACTATCTTTCTTATGTCTAATTTTATATGTGAACGTAAGGGTATCTTTTTTCATTTCCAGGAAATTCCATACCAACTTATTCCCATCAACGGTAGGACGAGGTATGTTGTTATCATATGAACCTGGAACTATTTCGAACTTATCAGAGATCACATCATTCACAACTACATCATAAGCACTTGCTAGTCCAATCTCTTGAACAATCGCAGCATAAATATCCGATAGTCCAACGGATCCTAAAACAAAGTGATGGTGATGCGCTGTCGTAGCCATCTCTTTCATTAATATGTTAGGACCGCTAGTTTCTGGATTAGCGTTTGCCTCAAGCAAAGCGATCGTGTAGAAAACAATGCCTGCCTCTTTAGCTTCATTTGCTGTATCCAAGGCAAATTGATAAGGGTTATCATTCGGAATCGTTGCATCGCCATCCGTTAGAAGTACAATAACTGGTTGAGCATTGTCTCTGTGATTTTGAAGCATTTCCTTTGCCTTTAAAATGGCATCCCCTGTTGCAGTTCCCCCACCTGATCTAAGATTAGAAATATAGTTCTTAGCCGCAGCCGTATCTGTTGTTAAATCGAAAGTTTTTGAGGAATCGCTGTAATCAACAATTCCGACACGGTGTTTTGAAAAATCCATTAAATCTATAAACCCTTTTGCCGAGTTCTTGGCATCTTCCATCTTTTGCGTGCCCATACTTCCTGATCTGTCAATAATCAAGACTACATCATTCGGCAACACAACATTAACAGGCGGGTTACCTGTTATATCAAGTTTAACTTCAACCTCTTCCCCTTCAAGAATAGTTGACGGAGAAGCTGTTTTCTTAACTGTCAAATAGTTAGTGTTCGCTGACGCTGAATTTGGAGCCAGTTGCAAACCAGCAAGGATAACAATCATTGCCATAAAGCTAACCAATAAACGCTTAATACTCATACTTTTTCCTCTCTTTCTAAAATGTTTTTATCCTTTACGGTCAATATAAAAGCCCTCAGGATTCACTTGGTTTCCGTAGTTTAACTTCCTAGCACGACGCATTTCTGCCATCTTTTGACTTACTAGTGTTTTTATTGTATTATGCATTTTATACACCTGTTCACACTGCATCTTCCATTTTTCCAAGTCATTGAAATTATTGGTATTTATGCCGAGTAACTTTTGGTAAAGAGAATCAATCTCCTCCGCCTCTTCTAAGTAAGAAGACACATCAAAATGGCGGAGGTGTTTGTCATACAGCCCGATAATTTCATGCAAAATAATTGTTGCTTCATTTTGATTCATTACTCATTACCACTTTTTACGATTTGTAATGCCTGTTTCCAGGTTTCTACCATTCCTTTTGCGAAGTCAATCACCTCATTCAATATTTCAATATCTTTCTTCACGATAAAGTCACTCAACCGTCTTAAATAATAATCATACAGTTGGTAAAGCTGTTTTGAAATATCGTAATCCATATTGAGGGTAACTAGAAGTTCCTGGAGGATATCACGGGAACGGTAAATATTATGCCTGCATTGCTCAATATCACCATTCTCAAATTGACTCCTGGCTAAATTAAGCCTTTTATACAACTCCTCATACAAAATAAGCGTAAGCTCCCCTGGACCCGCAGTCTCTACTCTGACCTTTTGATAGTGAAGTTGATAATTCTGCTTCATCATAGTTATTCTCCTCAATATTTTACGTATTTGTTACATACCTAATTGCTGTGCTAGCCACGAACCTTGACTGTTTAGCTGTTGCAGCGCTTTTTCCATGGCAGTAAATTGCTTGTAGTAACGATTTTCAGTTCTTTGTAGCCGATCATCCAGTGTAAGAATCTTTGAATTCAAGTTCTTCAATAGGTTTCCATAGTAGCTGTCATCGATAGTCTCACTATTTATGCCGTTACCGATTTTTTTTGTAATTTTTGCGCTTTGTTTTTGAAGCGCCTGGTAGATTCGGTCTGCAAATCCCATCTGTTCAAAGTATTCACTTGAATTTTTATCTGCAGTAGGCACCTGGGTAAATAAGTTAATTACATCTTCAGGATGATCATTTATTGCTCGTTCTAGTTTAGCTTCATCTATCTTTAATTTCCCAAGCTCACTAACCCCGCCGTCCATAAATGACTTAAAGCTAATACCAATATCACTTAAAGATTTAAAAGCTCCAGTAGTATTAAATGCTTTAGCCAATCCATTTCTAAGGGAGTTAATAGTATCTTCAATGATGCTATCATTTCTCAAAAGACCGCTTTTCGCTTTATTTTCCCACAACTCAACTTGCTTCTCGTTCATTGCTTCCTTTTCTTCATCGAGCAGGGGTTTATAATCTCGAAATACCGGTTCTGATGATTTAGCACGAAGAGTATCAATGGTTTCATTATACAAATTAACAAGATTCATTATCGTGTCTTTGACAGAGGTTATGTCCTTAGTTACATTTACAAGTATTGAACCTGATGAGACCCCCTTTAACTTTAGGGAAACCCCATCCAATTCTAGGCTATTGTTCGAGATTTCAATCTGTTGCCCATTCACCAATACCTCGGCATTATCACCACGAATCGTTCCTGCTTGGAAGCCTAATTGTTGAGTGTCTCCAGCTAACGTAATTTGTGACTTCTCCCCGATGGAACTCGAAACTAATGAAATCCGATTATTCACGGTATCATAGTTTGCCCGAATTCCTAAACCAGACTTATTAATCTCATCAATTACATTTTGAGGAGTTTTGGAGTCCAGAGTAATGTCCTTACTATCGGTCCCATTGGAAATAGTAATTGTACCAGATAAGCCCCCGTTAGAAAGCTCATCTCCGATCATTGTAGCAGATGTAGCCATTCTGTTAACCTGAATGCTGTAAGAAGCTTCCTTAGCTCCAGATTTCATGGTCGCCTCTACTACAGATGAATTACTTGAATTCGCTTTAAGTTTCGTAAAGTTAGAATCAAACCTTAGTTTATCTGCAGCATTCGTCAATTTTGACAATGTTGTATTCAGGTTACGATATTGATCTCTTGTCCAAATAACAGTTTGCTTTTGCTGGTATACCTTTTTAGAGGGTAATTTCTCTGCCCTCATTAAGTCAGATACGAGTTTATCAATGTCCATACCTGAGGCCATACCACTAATTCTGATAGTCATAATTATCACCCCTTAAATTCTACGATCTGTAAATAACCCTGCTAGTTCACAAAGATTGTAAACTAGATCAATCAATTTCTCGGGTGGAATTTCTTTTAATACCTCATGAGTTTTAGAGTTTACTACCTTAATCATCATCTGATTAGTACCTTCATGGAAAGATACCTTTACTTCCGTATCAAGATCATTTAAGGTCTTATTCGCTCTATTAACAAGATTCTCTAATCCCTTGTCATCAACTGGCAGCGCATGATCTTGCTGTTGAGTTTTAAACAAAGATGAAGAATATTCTCCGACCACTGAAGGCAGCTGCCCCTGTCTAATGAAAGGAAGTGTAGATATATCACTACTTACTTTCATCATCGATTCCCCTTATTTAATTAAAGTTCTACTGTTATAGCAAAAACCGGCCGGAAAACCCGGCCGGCCTCATTCTACTGAAATTATCTAAGCAGTTGCAGGATACCTTGTGGTTGTTGGTTAGCCTGAGCCAACATTGCAGTAGCAGCTTGAGTAAGAATGTTATTTTTCGTGAAATCGCTCATTTCCTTAGCCATGTCTACGTCACGGATCCGGGATTCAGCAGCTTGGAGGTTCTCAGCCGTAGTTCCCAAGTTGTTTACAGTATGCTCGAGACGGTTTTGAACAGCACCCAGGCCAGAACGAATTTCAGATACTTCGTCAATTGCCTTCTGTACCTTAGTCAAGTTCAGTTTAACTTCTTCGTTCAAATTATCTGCATCAGCAATAGTTGTAAGATCCTTCAAGTCTTTAATAGAAAGATCGCCTACCTTCGCTGATTTCAATGTCAGCGTAATAATGTCGCCTTCGTTAGCACCTACTTGGAAATCCAAAGGCTTACCGTCTACACCATCTGTCAACAGCTCTCTGCCGTTGAACTTCGTTTGCTCAGCAATGCTGTCGATTTGAGCAGTCAATTGAGTAATCTCATCTTGAATTTTCTTAGCATCGGAAGTAGTCAATGTTTCGTTGGCAGCTTGAGTATAAAGTTCACCCATACGTTGCAGCATGGAGTGAGTTTCATTCAAAGCACCCTCAGCTACTTGAATCATGGAAATACCATCCAAAGCGTTGCGGCTAGCTTGCTCCAAACCGCGAACTTGGTTACGCATTTTCTCGGAAATAGCCAAACCTGCTGCATCGTCTGCTGCACGGTTAATGCGGTAACCGGAAGAAAGTTTTTCCAAGTTTTTGGAAGAGTTAAGGTTGTTGAAAGCCAATTGACGCTGAGTGTTGTAAGAGCTGATATTGTGGTTAATACGCATAATAAAATTCCTCCCTGGAATGTTTTGGTGATTAGCATCCTTGCTTCACCCTATGTGGCCGGACTCATGACTTGCGGCCGCTAACGCCATGATCTCGTCCCATGATATATATATCGGTTAACTCACACTATTGTTTATAGCTTTTGCAATATTTTATTAATTTTTTTTAATTTTATTTTGTGAGGTTACGTTCAATAGCAATTCTTGTACATTCAACTCTCGAAGTACCGCTTCCTTATTCTGCTCCTGTATCGCGTCATAGATTTCCTCCCTATAAATGCTGACATGCGAAGGTGCTTCGATCCCAATACGAACTTGATCACCCGCAACATCTATGACTGAAATAACAATGTCATGGTTTATCATAATTTTCTGACCTTTATTTCTGGATAGAATCAGCATGGTTTCCCTCCTGCTCTGCAGACTCTGTAAGCAAATAGCGAGCGCTGTATTCCGGCCGGTCAAGAATAATTTGAGCAGCTTCTCTCGTTATAGAATTCATAATGATAGGAGCTTTTAAGTTCATAGAAATATCAGAAGGAGACCTTACAGTTACCACAGAGCGTACAATGACCTGATCTGCTTGTTCGATACGGAGCAGATCGAGCCAACGCTGTTCAAGTGTAAATTCATACTCTGGACAGAACAGAAATGGATCAGTCAATACAAAAGTTAGGTTCTCTTCTTCCAGTGATTGAATAAATTCAAAAGGACTATTGTTATCAGATATATTTACGAAGTTCCGGTAGTCTTCAAATCCTAAGAGTGGAACTAAAAAAGTCCATGAACTATCGCGATTAACCTCTATTTCCCCGAATCTAGCTGTGTTTACGATCATCACAGGCAGCTCCTCCTTTAATAAAAAAAATAGCTACATGAAGGAATAGGTCATTCATTGTAGCTATATTACTAGTTAATTAAACGACCTCATCCAAATTGCGACTCGTAGCCGTCATAAATATAAAATTTTTCTGGATCAAATACGGATTAACTTTGCCTGGATAATAATCAACGACAGGTTTGCGAATGACTGGATCAGCACTTACCTTGCCAGGCAAGTAATTCATAGATAAAGATCCTGGCGTAAACGTAACATCGACATTATCGTAACCTGCAGGACCCATAAATTCAATAGGGCGGTCTTTTAATACATTTTGGCGGGCAATTTCCGCAAATGCATTTCCGGGTTGATGGAATGCCATCATCCGGTCACCTGCCTGAGCAATTTCTGCAATATTTCGCATAGATGACTCTAAGGAGCTTTGTGCTATTCGATCTGTGAACTCAGCGAACTTAGCCATCCCTAGTGCAGACCAGGCTTTCCTTGAATCTATTTCTAAAGTAGGCCTCGCTTGTTCCATCTCAAGTTTACCCGGCTCTTGATGTAAATTCAATGAAGGTCTAGGCTGCTCAATGCTAAACTGGCCCCTCGTAGTTTCTATACCCAACTTACTATAACCCTGATTAATTTGTATGCGGGGAATCTGCATTTACATCCCCCCCTATCGCAGAAAATCTAGCAAACTAGGCCGGATAATCCGTGCCATAGTGTCAAGCGAAGCCTGATAAATACTCTCTGCTGTCTTGAGTTCAGTAATTACTGCCGGCATGTCAGCATCTTCGATTAAGGACTGAAGAGATACATAATTTAAATTCAAATCATTTAGGCGGCTCATCGAGAATTCAAGACGATTCTGTTTGCCTCCAACTTCCGCTTGGGCTGTAATCACCCTTTCCAAATTCCCTTGCAGCGCGGAAATCATTTGTTGAATCGCGTTTGTTCCTGCAGGACTGGTATCTGTCAAAGCATTTTTGAAATCATCCAGCACTTTAAATAGTCCCGTATTATCGTCAAAGGCTCCAAATACTTTGTCACCAAGCAAATTTACCGGAATATAAACACCCGCGCCAATTTGGTATTGAACCACACCTTGATCCAAACTATAAGCCATATTTGCCGGATCACTTGGATAAGGCGGTTCATTTACCCGCTGTCCATTAAATACGTACTTTCCTTTGAATTGCGAGTTTCCTAATAAAACAAGCTGTTCGTACAGTTGATCTACCTCTTGCTTAGCATTGTTTCTAGCATCCGCTGGAACCGTATCCGTTCCAGTTTGTACTGCCAATTCAGCGAGCCGCTGAATAATATTGGTTGCTTCCGTCAGAACAGTATCCGTAAATAACATCCAGGAGTCCGCATCCGATACATTTTCCTCAAATTGAGTCGTTGAGCTAATTTCGCCGCGGTATTGCAATGCGCTTGCAACGCCAGCCGGATCATCGGATGGACGGTTAAGCCGCCGATTCGTCATCAGCTGTTCCTGGTATTTGTCCAGCCGTTTGAAATTGTTCTGTAAATTGCTCATCATCGATCTACTCATCATAGACTGAGTGATACGCATGTACTCATCTCCTATCTACCGACAATTCCCGTGCCGTTAATCAATTTATCGAGCATTTCATCAATCGTTGTCATTACGCGGGCGGAAGCACTGTAGGCATGCTGGAACCTGATCATATCCGCCATTTCCTCATCCAGTGAGACACTGCTTACCGCTTGACGCAACCTATCCGCATGGTCAGATAACAAGGTACCGTTCTGTACCATCCGATAGGCATCATCCGAATCTGTCCCTAGCTGGGCAATGACCGATTGCAAATAACCAGCAAAGGTTCCTTCATTAGTAATCGCGCCATTCTGGCCCCGATAATCAAACTTGCCTTCTGCTAACGAAGCGATCAATAATGCCAGATCCCCGTTACCCTGCAGTACCTTCTCTGTAGTAACCCCATTCTGGGTGACCTGTTCAACTCGCATGGCAGCCGCGATATTAGCCAAGTTGTCGATAATCCCCGGATTCACGCGCATATTTGCGGCTGTGATTGGGCCACCTCCTAAGGCAACAAAAAAGTCTTGACCCGGCGTTGCTGGCTCTTGAAGGGTATAACCAAGCTTATGTAGGCCATTCAACCCATCTACGGTATGCTTAGTATCCTGAGCGAGTTTTCTTGGATTTGTTGGATCCATCACCGCACCTGGTATAGTGACTCCAGGAGGCAAAATTGACCCCGCTGGCAGAGTGACCTCAATTTTTCCAGTAGCAAGCGTGTTGGCCATCACATTCATCTGATTAATATAGTTTTGAACATGAATGTCGCGAGATTCTACATAACCGGCAATTTCCCCTCTTGTAAGAGCATTGACGTTAGCTAAAGCAAACTCTGTAGGAGGCTGAATGCCATCTACAACCATAACATCACCGAAGATCACCTGGTAGTTGTCATCAGTTTCTATCACTTGCAAGTTCCCAAGCGTGGACAACTGGTCAATCAGCAAATCGCGCTGGTCTCGCAGGTCGTTAGCATTATCGCCAAGCCCTTCCACCCGATTAATCATGATCGTCAAATCCGAGATTTGCTGGACGGTATTATTCACTTCCGCAACCTTTACGTCAATCCGTTGAGTCAGGTTATTTTGCAGCGTGTTCAGCTGAGAGGCGATATGGTTAAAGGTCTCTGTAAGAGCGAGCGCCTTCTGCTGAACTACCGTTCGCGCAGACAAGTCGGTGCTGCTCGGATTCTTACTAAGCAACTGCCAAGCATTCCAGAATTCCGAAATACTCGTAGCAATACTATTCTCCGAGGGTTCGTTAAAAATCCCCTCAACGTTGGATAGCGTCTCTTGCTTCACAATCCAGGTTGACAAATCAGAGTTTTGATTCCGATATTCGATATCCAGCAGGAAATCGCGAATCCGTTTAATGCTAGTAACTTCGACGCCCATCCCAAGCTGGTTCGGGTTCGTCGAACGGGTCATCCCTGGAAATTCAATCGGTCTAGCTGCGGCCATCTTGGCTACTTGACGAGAATAACCTGGTGCATTAGCGTTCGTAATATTGTGGCCCGTCGTGGCCAACGCTGTTTGTTGGGCAACTACTCCCCGTTTACCAACTTCAAGTGTATGAAAAGTAGATCTCATTTTGTCATTTCACTCCTATCCCTTTAAGCTTTCGTGTCAAAAAAACTGCGCGGCTTCTGCGCAACATGCTGTTTCGAAGGATCACGGTACATCATTTCATCCTCCGGCTCGCTCACAAACAAATTGATACTGTAATCTATAAATGTTAAGGACTGTTCGACCAGTTCCTTGTTTATCCCGTTTAGGCGTTTAAGCTCTCTTAGCGTATTCGACAACTGGCCCTGAGCTGCTAACAGCTGCTGCTTCTCCGTAACGTCGAATACGAGACGAGTCATTTCAGTTATCGTTAATTTGAGCTGGGAGCGGATCCCTTTTTCCTGCAGAAATTGCTGTGCGGCTTGTTCACGAAGCTCGTCAAGCTCCTCAGTTTGCTTGAGCAGACGAGCCTCTTGGTTCATCAACTTTGTCAAAAGAGCGACATCGTTATCCATAATAGCCTGCTGCTTTTCCTTGCCTAATTCAATGACCTTCCGATATATTTCGTCCGTATGGTGCAAAACATCGATCACGTTCTGTACGCTCACTTGGAATCCCCCGGATCAACAAATGATTTGAAGTAAGGTGCCAGTTTCTCCGCCAGCTTGTCGGCTTCAACATGATATGTCCCTGTGGATACCGCCTTCTTCAGCTGGGCGATCCGCTCCATGCGATTAGGGTCTTGAACTTGATTTTGCTCTTCAAGCATGATTCTGGCCTCCGAGGAAATCGATAGCTGATCCCTTTGCTTCTTCTTATCTACTTGAGTATCCCGATTCTCAACGTTTCGTTGATACGGATTGACCCCGCTAATTCGACCTGTCTCATTGATTTTCAAATTCATTCACCTCGTTTCAAATAAAAAAAACCGATAATCTTTACTAAGTTTATCGGCGTAGGTTTAAACATTGTTAATAGCGAAGTTTAGGAATTTCAATAATATTATAGGTTATTTTGGCATTATTGGTTGCGGAATTTGTCGACCGCGCTATATGCCCCGCTGTGGTTACGATCATCATGGCCTTGTCTGGCTCCGCCTTCTTCTCTGACAGCGGCAGTCAAATCACGCGTCAGACGAGTACGGCAGGAATCGCACATGTTATTCTCACGAATAAGAACGCCGCATACTTCACAAGGGTACATCATATTCGGGTTATTGGCTACAGTGATCCTTCCCTCTTTAATGAACTTTGTTATTTGCTTGACGGGGACCCCTGTCGCTTCATGGACCTGCTGGATCGTAGCCAGTTTCTCTTCACGCAAGTATTCAAGACACATCTCGTACTCTTTCTCGATATCCTTAATACAGGATGGACAGATGTCCCTAAAATTATTGGCGAACAGTTTGCCGCAGCGCGGACAATTTCCCAAATTCATAACCATTCCCCCTACTTGTCCAATCATAAAGCTGTTTATGATAGATTACCTTATTTTAGGGGTGTTCGTCCATTATTTCGTAGAAAAATACTGAATTTTGCTATATTTAAGATCTTGCCCAAGTTAAACTGTATATTTCCCCGCTGGATCCAAGCCCTGCACAAATGTTTTGCAACACAGCAGCGCAAGCATTTACGGTACTTCCCGTCGTATAGACATCATCCACAAGGAGTAGACGAATGGGCCCGGCATAGTCATAACAGAGCCTACGAGACTGCGAAATCGCTCTTGCCAGTCGTTCAGGTGCATTGGGCAGAGCCTGAAATACCCCCTGCATATTTTTAAGCCTTTCATATCTGCTCTTAAAGCTTTGTTTGTCGGTATGCCGGGTACGCATCAACAAATTTAACAAAGGCAGGCCGCTTCCGGTCCGCCCTCCGGCTAAAGCGGCTCCCCTAGCCAGCTCTTCCGCTTGATTGAATCCGCGTTCGACCCATCTTTCTTCGCTTAAGGGCACAAACGTAACCGCATCGAAATAAGTTTTCTGAATTCCAAACTCATTCTTCATTTGCTCCACAGCCCGTCCCATCATCCTCGCTAAAACAGCACCATACGCTTCATGACCGCGGTATTTATACTGGGCTAGCCATTGACGCATCGAAGCGTTATAGGCCACACTACTGCGATTCACTGCAAAACTACGCGGCGTTCCTCCGATCCGGCTGCAATCGGGACACCCGACTTGCCGGCCGCAAGCCGGACAACGGGGCTGTATGATCCAAGGGATGCTCGAATAGCATGACAGGCATAATTCACGATACCCGGGAACCTGTACGGATATCCTGCTGCCACAAGCCAAACAAGAACTTCCTGCCGGGCTCAGCAATTGATGCATCGGCTTCAATATGCCCGACAAGAATCGCTCCAGGCGTTCTGAATGTAAGTACAGGGAGTCAGCAGATTTCATGCTAATTCCTCCTTTCCTAAAAAACATGGCTCCAACGGACTCCATGCTTGCGCCTACGCAAAAACGCGGTCAGACCTCCTTCTTTGCCTTCGAATCAGCAGTCCGCAGAAAACCCTTTTTAAGTGCGATTTTGTTCATCGTCTTGATCTGCCTCACAGCTGCGCGTTGAGACTTTGTCCACTCCGGGGAGGCGAAGACGACGATCCCCGCAGGGTCATCTTTGGAGCGGCCGGCTCTGCCGGACATTTGAACGAGTGAAGCCTCGTCAAACAGCTCGCTATCGGCATCCAAAATATACACATCGCTTTTCGGCACGGTCACGCCTCGTTCCAGAATGGTCGTCGTTACGAGAATACGAATTTCACCCGAGCGAAAGCCGAGTACTTTATCGGAACGCTGGCCGTCCTGGGAAGATGTTCCCTCTATCGAAAGAGCAGGAAACCTGCGCCGCAGTATAGCTACAAAGGGATCAATATGCCGGATGCGGGATACGAACATAAAAATTTGCGCCCCTCGCCGAATCGACTCGTTTAAAGGCTGCAGCAGCGAACCCGGCAGCCGCTGACGCCGTACAGCCTCCTCTACAGCACTCATGGCAGCCCGCCGCGGCACAGGCAGCGGATAGCCGTGGAATCTTGCGGGAACTTTTGCGTGCGGCAGCTTCCCTTGGCCGATCTCGCGCTGCAAAGATAACGGGGGCGTCGCCGACAAATAGATGAAGCGCCCGCCGGGTTTACAAGAAGCCTCGGCCGCAAAAGCCAGCATAGGATCGTTATGATAGGGAAAGGCATCAAGCTCGTCGATAATGACAAGATCGAATGCCCGATGGAACCTTAGCAGTTGATGCGTCGTTGCCAAATAGAGACGCGCTCGCGCCCAGCGCTGAGCGCTGCCTCCATAGAGAACTGCCGCTGGTTCATCGGGAAAAGCTTTAGCGATCCGGGGAGCCAGCTCTAGAACAACGTCCCGTCTCGGCGTAGCTACCAGCACCGCGCCTCCGCGATCAAGCGCATATTGAATCAAAGGAAATATCATTTCCGTCTTCCCTGCCCCGGTCACCGCCCAGAGCAGAAAGCGCGGAATGCGTGCCTGTACCGTAGCCCTGGGCGAAGGAGGGCCGGCGCTATGCGGCACGGCTCCGCGCAACGGCAGCTGCACCCGCAGGCTGCCGCGCCCTCCCGCTTCCGGCTCCGCCAGGAAGCGCAGCGCCTCCCCCGCAGCTGCGCGCTGCGCGGGGCTAAGCCCCCACCGGTCCAGCAAGGACCCGGTGGGGGGCGCCCCTGCCGTGCCCCCGCCGCCCAAAGGGCTAGGCGGTGGCACGGCACCACATGCGCTGCCGCGAAGCAGCAGCGCACAAGAGCGGCTGCGCCCCAGCGCGAGGCAGGCCTCGCAGTAGGCGCAGCTGCTCAGGCCGCACGACCCGCAGGGCGTGCGGCGAAGGGCCCCGCTGCCGCAGCGGCGGCAGCGGGGAAGCCGTGCCCGGCCGCGCAGCGGGGCACGACTGTGGCGGGCGGCGGCCGGAGCCACGCCCGCGGTGAGCTGTACGCGCCCCTGCAGGTGCGCGTACTGGGCGGCGGAGCGCCACGCCGGCGCCAGCTCCGGCAGGCGCTCCGCCAGGAGCTGCTGGAGCTCCGCCGCCAGCAGCGAACGCCCCGCCAGCGCGTCTGCAAGCCGCGACGCGCTCCCCGCGATCACCCGCAACTCCAAACCGCATCTATCCAATCCACCTCTAGCCACTTCCGCCCCCTGTTCCGCCGTTAGCTCCTCACCCTGTCCCGCTTTCGACCCTTCCCACTGCACCGTCGTCATTTCTATTTTCTCTTGTATAGCTCGTCCCTCGGGCGTCATTCCTTTCTCCCTTGTCCATATAAGCCGTGCAGATTCTAACTCTTCTAGAAGGTACTTATCACGCACCAAATCAGCCTTATATCGCCGTACCAATTCTTCCCGCAAATATCTGTTCCACTCCCTGGCCCCCCACTCGTCCATACGAGCATGGTGTATAAACCCATCCCGCAGGCCTATAGCCAAGCCTAATGGCAGCTCATCAGCCAGAAGCAGGAGAACCTTCGCCTCCCTAGCTTTAGTCTCCCGCTCAACTAACTCTGTGCCGTGTTCCCCGCCCTCTTCCTCCACTATGTATTGCTCACCTATACCGCTTCGCTTCATACCTCTCCATTCGCTATCCACCTGCCCTTCCTGGATCCACCATTCCAGATCAACGGCAAAATCCATGCTGACTCTTACCTCCCATTCTGCTTCGCATCTGACCGCATACAAACAGACTTTCAACCGATCCCCTCCCTCTATCAATCTTTATTTCAAACCAACCTTGCAGCCTACTAAAATACACGACACCGATAGAAGCAATTACCGCAAGAGTCAGTCCTCCCCGCGATAACATCCCTTGTCCTGGGGCATTATAATATCCATATCGAGACAGCCCTTTCAGCGCCAGCCCAGCCTAATACTAACCTTTATTACATTCTGATATTTAAAAGAACCTTCTCAATGAGAACTGCACGACACTTTGGCGCTTAATCAACCTAACTTGGCTTGCTTGAGTTACAACTGTAAACAGGTGTAAATGTATTTCGTGTACCTAATTTGTTCTTATGCGAAAGATTAGGCGGACTACCTGTATTTCATGCATCTAAAACCTTATCTTTTTGACTCCCCCCAGTTGAAACTCATTTTAAATACAGGAA
This sequence comes from Paenibacillus sp. YSY-4.3, assembly GCF_054767475.1. Lineage (NCBI taxonomy): Bacteria > Bacillati > Bacillota > Bacilli > Caryophanales > Paenibacillaceae > Paenibacillus > Paenibacillus sp. YSY-4.3. The sequence continues at coordinate 124,867 of NZ_BAABMC010000009.1, forward strand.
ATCCAGCTAATTACGCATTTTGTCGCAGAACGGAGTTTTTAAATGTAACAAATCCAATTAGTTCCTCGCCGGTTCATCAATTGGTCCACATCAATTGGTCCATCAGTTATTCGCTTTATATGTTAGTACATTAGTTCATCCATCGAATCGCCCCCCCAACCTTCATGCCTCGCATCGAATGCTGCGATAGCCCTTCCTACCTCAGAATCGGGCTAATCTTTAACCCCCTCCCAGTCTTACCCATTCCATTCCAAACGCAAAAAAGCACACCCCTCGGCCATGGCCTAAGAGTGTGCTTCACATCTTACGTATCACCAACATATTCAATTGACTGCAGCTATGCCTGAACATACGGTATTTTCGCCGCTTCGTGCGGCACCCGGAGATCGATAAATTTCAATTGCTCCCCATCATTAGGGGCATTGTGCCGGATAATATCATGTTCGTCCTGAATCTTGGCCTGGCCGATTACGGTCAGGTTCATTTCATTGGCATATTTCATTCGCTCGATAATCGCCAGCGTTTCATCCTGTGAACCATCGTCCAGTATCGTAACCCTAAGCGATTGTGCCCTCAGGCAGCTGTACCACATAAGCGCCCGCAAATACCACTCCATCTGGTTCTCATGGTTATGAGCCACCAGAACATAATGAACCTGCTTTCGAGAGCTCGTTTCATACTTTAAATGCCTGCTGTAAACAAAGTGCACCAACGCTCCAGCAACGCCATAACTAAACAATATCCAGGCCATGTAAGGAATCATACGACTCAACCTCCCTATGCGACAATATATGCCGCCGGAAGTAGGTCGGTTACTGGGCTTTCACTTCATATCCTCTGATAAGACGTATAGTTGTAATTCGTCGCATTAGAATCATGCTGCCTAGCTGTATGTACAGGCCAAACCGCTGCATTGTATCCTTGTCCAAAAAAGAACAGATGCGACCTCACTTTTCAATTTAAAGAAAATATTGGAAAATGACGAGCGTGAAAGATCCTTGCTGATGCCATTCCGGCGAATAGCAAGTTCCTTCCTTTTATAAAGTTACCCAACCGAATTTGATCGCGTTGATAACCGCCTGCGTCCGATCGTCTACATCCATCTTTTGCAAAATGCTGCTGACATGGTTCTTGACCGTCTTCTCACTGATGAACAAGTGTTCACCAATCATCTTATTGCTGCGGCCCTCCGCCATCAAACGAAGTACCTCCGCTTCACGTCTCGTCAGTGGGTTGTCATCGCCGGCTACGAATTTCACTCCAGCCTCGCGAATAGCACTGTCTTCTGCAATAGCCCCAGTCTCACTTAAATACTCCATTCGGCGCAGCTGCTGAATCAGTTTGCCCGTCACTTTCGGATGAATAAAGGCGTTGCCCTCGGCTACGGTACGAATAGCGTTGACAAGCGACTCTGCCTCCATATCCTTAAGCAAATAGCCGGTAGCTCCTTTGCGAAGCGTCTCAAATACATAGCTCTCATCATCATGTATAGATAAAATAATTACCTTTACTTCAGGCAGGGCATCGCGAAGCTCCGCCGTCGCGTCCACTCCGTTCAATTGCGGCATATTAATATCCATCAAAACGATTTCGGGAAAAAACTGCTGGCACGCTTCTAAAACTTGGGACCCGTCGCCGCATTCGCCGACGACCTCGATATCTTCCTCCATGTTTAGAATGCGTTTAAGCCCTTCACGAAAAAGTTGATGATCATCTGCCAAGAGAACTTTGATTGTTTGTCTAGTGTTAGAATTGAGATTATCCATCCTGTAACTCCTTCCTCTTCTCTGCGTTTGTCGGGATATGGATGACGATTTTGGTGCCCAAATTCGCCGTTGATTCTATTTCCATTCTTCCTTCCAGCAATTCCACTCTTTCCCGCATGCCGATTAATCCAAAATGGGTATGCTCTTTGTTCTTTAGCTCCAGTTGATCCACCTTGAACCCCAGTCCGTTATCTTGAACCATAATTTTAACCATCTGGGCCTGATACGTAATTTCTACGACGACATACGTAGGAAAGGCGTGCTTTGCCGCATTGGTGAGCGCTTCTTGGACCAATCTGAAAACCGCTGCCTCCATGGCCGAGCTCAGACGGTATTCCTTGCCCCTTGTCTCAAAGGTTGTCCGGATTTTGGTCTTCTCTTCATAATCATGCACATATTTGCGCAATGTCGGAATGAGTCCCAAATCATCCAGAGCCATCGGTCTAAGATTAAAGATGACTTTTCGCATTTCTTCTAAGCTGGAGCGCACTTGTCCCTTCAAATCTATTATTTCGTCCTGGACCATCTTAAATTCCTGCCTAGCTAGCATTCTTTCTACAATTTCCGTCCTAAGTACTAGATTTGCGAGTAGTTGTGCGGGGCCATCATGAATCTCTCGTGAGATCCTCTTGCGCTCCTCTTCCTGCGCTAATATTATTTTTAAGCCGATGATCTGGCGGTTTTTGGCGGATTCCAGAATCCGTGTAACTTGTCCCAGCTCCCCTGACAAGTATTCTAACACAACTCCCATCTGCGTGCCGATGGTCTCGGCCCGTTCGACGGATTTATCCACGTTGCGAGCCCTCTTTTGCAATTCATCCCGCCGGGCCTTCAGATACATTTCCTTTTCACGATAAATAAGCAGGTCGAGCTGCAACTGTGTCGCCCTCTCGTAAGCCTGCTTGATATCCTCTTCCTTATAGCGCACGAAATCCCGGCTGACTTCCGTCAGCCGGATGCGAGAACGCCGATAGTTTACTTCAAGCTGGTCGACCTTCTCCACGGTTTCCGCCGTTTCCTTCATGACCTGCTGAAGCTCGTAATTCAACGTTTTCAGCTCATTTCGTGCCGAATCCAATATTTCCAGCATTTGCAGTTTGCTGTTCTCCATAACGCTTATGGCGTTCTTAATAACTTTATCTATAGCATCGGCTTGAAAGTCCAATTACACCTTCTCCATTTCCTTGTATCCATATATGCCATATTTAATCATATCATGATTCAAGGGTAATGGATTTGGTTTTCTTTTCCCATTTTACATCGATACCAAGTGCTTCCGACACTAACCTTAATGGGACCAAAGTCCTTCCATCCACAATAATCGGTGAAACCGCCGATTGCTTCCTTGCTCCGTTCAGCGTAAATTCCTTCTTTCCTACAGTCAGCTCCATGACAGTGCTCCCCGACAGCACGGTAACTTTCTTGGACGTAGCGTTCCATTCCGACTGTCCGCCAAAATGATCGAGCACATATCTAATCGGTACATACGTCGTATCGTTTTGCAGCAGCGGAGCGACGTCGATGCCTTGCTTCTTGCCGTTAACGGTCAGGGATTTCTGGCCTACAGTCATCACTACCTTTGCGCTAGGCAGGCCGGTATCTCCATCCATAACAGGCGATGTGAATTTAATATTATCAAAAGACACGCTGCCGGTTAATGCACGCTCGTCCTGCCCCTCCTCCAGGTTAACGAGGTATAGGCGCTTCAGCTTCGCGGACGGCTTCAAGCCTGCTGCGCTCAAATCAACGGTCAGCGTCTTCCAGCCTGAGAAATTAAGCGGCTTGGCCAGATCCACATACACTGCCTTGCCATCCGGATTTTCAAATTCAGCCCGCAGCCAATTCAGGCTTGAATCGCCCAGTACATCTAGCGACATCGCCGTCGATCCATCAGGAATGCTTCTTCCTGCCGTTCCGTTGAACTCCGCATAGGCGAATTTATTTCCTGTTCCGTTCGTCAAGTCATAGTCAAGCTTAAGGACTTTAGAGTTCTGGCGTTCTCCTGTTCCTTGTACGATTGTAGCCGTTCCCGCCGCTTCGGCAGGAAGTCCTTTAAAGGAAAGTGGGTAAGCCGTGTTCTCAAAATTCTCCCAGATTTGCTCCGCCGAGGTCGACAGAACGATTGGTGTAGAACTAAATCCATCATACTTCGCTGTTGCATACGCCACTTTAGCGCCTGGATTCACGGATTGCACCGTTAATACACCGCCGGACACCGCTGCCTTCATCCCTTTGAATTCCCAGGTCAGGGATTCAGCCGGCACCTCTATAGTTCGCCCATCCTTCAGTTTAGCCGACATCGGCACCGATACGCTTGTGCCCGCCTCAAGCGGCGCATAAGTCGTCGTTGAAGAGAGGCTGTCCAAGTCGCTGCCGCCCAGGACGGTCACTTTCATACTTGCCTTCGCATCGCCGCTAACCGCCGTAATTTGCGATGTACCTACCTTCACACCCTTAAAGTCCGTTCCCGTCCAGCTTACATTGCCGTTATCCGCCTTCCAGGTCGCCTGAATGCCCGAGGCATCCACCGGGTTATAGTAGGTGTCGTACCCTTTCAGCGAATACGCCGCCGACTGTCCGATCAGAAGCGAAGATGTTCCGCTGACCTTAAGTCCTTTCAGTGTTCCTTGGGGAGCTGTAGTATATACGCCCAGCCCATTGGCCACCGCACGTTGAGAGCCGTCTCCATTGGATGTCGTAAAGGTCAGGGTCACCTCGTTCTCGGCCAACGGACGGTCAACCATCGTCGTCGAGCCTCCCCCGTCCAGATTGAGCCCCTTCCATATGCCGATCGCAGCCATGAACTTCTGCAATTCGGCCAGTGTCATACCGGAGCTGCTATTGTTCTTCTCCGCAGCGATCAGGTAGGCGTATTTGCCGTCCTGGGAATAGCCAACAGCGGTGCGGGCTACCGCGCTGCTGCCGCTAATGCTGGTCACGGAGCGGGTAAAGGAGGATGGTTTCCCCTGATCCACAAGCAGCGTATGTCCCCCGATCATCATTTTTATGTCAGCAGGATTCAGCTCTTGGCCGCTGGCAATGGAACGAAGCCGGTAGTTCGTATCTAGCCGCTGCCCTACGTATAGGTTGGCCGCCACGAATTCAGCAGCCGTGCCGTGAGCCCGCAATATGTAGCCATCTGAAGGCACCGTGCCCGGTATAGGCGCTTTAATCGATATTTGTTGTACTACTCCGCCTTGAACGAGCACCTCTGTAGGCGTCGTAGAACTGTCTTTAGGACGATCCTCGGACTTCCAGGCGCTTGTGTATATATACATCTTATTAGCGTGGCTGTAGGATTTGTCAGGTTCTGTGATGTACGCCTCCTGATTTATGCCGGATAGGGGAAAGGTCAGGCCGTTCTCTGTCATGACGCTTCCTTGGAACTCAAACCGATCGATCATCGGCGTCCCGTCATTCCGTACGGCAAAAGCATACATCCCCGTCAGCTGCGAAGGGCTCGTTACGAGCGTACCTTGGGATACCGCGCCACCGAGCGCAACACCTTGCCCTGTGGTCGAGAAGAAATCGCCGTTAATGCCGGCTACTGCGCCAGTCTCTCTTGCCATTCCCTGAACGGACTGCCTAGTAGTTACTTGCGCCTCCTTCCCTGTCATGACATCAAGATGGACGTAAGGATTCGTCAAATCTACTTGAATGACATCGGCGAGCACCTTCACCGACTTGCCGGATCTCGTTGTCGTATATTGATATTTTAATAGCTTGGCGCCAGACGTAATGTAATCTTCACTTAACTTGACCGCCTGCTCTGAAGCTGCATGAGCCGATGAGGCAGGCCCAAACCATTCTGTCCCAACATCCAACACAGGCTGAATCCATATCATACCGGCCAGCGTAACAAGAATGAGCTTCTTCCCGTTTCTGACAGCAAACCGAACCAATTTCGTGTCTTTGCGAACTACCATTGTAATTTATTACTCTCCCATCTGTATGCTTTATGCCAAAAATCGATCCCTATTCTTCCATTACGGGAATCTAGTACATAAATAATAGACTACTTTTAGACGGAAAAGTTACGCAAAAGTAACAAGATTGAGAAATCGGAAAAGAAATTTGGGTCGGGAGGGATGGTGTGTGTCGTGTTGGAGTGTGTCGTGTTAGAGGATAGGTGGTTCGACGATAGGAAGCCGTCGGCGGGTAGGGCTATATTCGAGGCTATATTAATGGTGGAATTGAGGTTGCACGTAATGAAGCGGAGCAGAATGAATGGATGAACGGGGTTGACTATAGCAGAAATTAACGGAATGTAATGGGGTGAAGTGATTAGTGATGCGGATTTCAGTGGATGGAAATGAATTATAATGTCCTCATCATAGTGGCGGATGAACACGGGTATGAGAGATCGGAAACTTATCATAGATTGATGACAAGTGGATTTACTGTATCTATTTTTAATAAGAGACTCTATTAAAGGGAAATAATTGGATTCATGGTGTTTAAATTAGTCGCGATAGTAGCTTTTACATTTTTAAACTGTTTTAAATACTCCAAATCCAGCTAAATTCAGCCTACCATGAAATTTAGTTGAATTAACTGCAAGAAATCCATTTACATTCCCGTTATGCCGCTATGCTACCGTTATACCGCTCTCTCCCCTCCTAACTAATTCCTATCTCCTGCAAAAGATAGTCTAATCAATACTTATACCGCTAGCTAAATGAGATACATATTCGTATAATGGTGATATACATGACGAAGAACGTCCTGTCCACATTTTAATGGGCAGGGCGTTTTTGTATACCCATCAAACTCTATTGGGAGGCAGGTAAACATGGAATTCGAAAAAGCCCACAGGCAGTTTATTAACAGTCACATTTTGCGTCGTAAGGGAGAACGTAGAGCTCGCCTTGAGAGAGGTCACGGTCACGGAGAAACACTTTTCCTGAAAAATGTCTGGTGGCCCCTGTATAGAAACCTCGATCATCTTCATCCCGAGTACGAGGTCCCAGACTGGCGCGGGCGCTCCTATTTTGGTGATTTCGCCTTCTTACCTGGGCATTTAAGAATCATACTTGAAATTAAAGGCTATGGCCCGCATGTCACCGAGATGGATCGGACCAAATACAGTAATGAATTGAACCGCGAGCTTTACTTACAAACACTGGGCTACCGAGTAATATCACTAGCATACGATGACGTTGCCAATAGGCCCGAAATATGCCGCAATTTGCTGCAGTTACTTTTCAACCGTTACCTAACACAACAACCTCCTCTTAAGCCAGGCGCTCTGGAAGAAGCAGAAGTTATTCGCCTGTGCCTAAGCTCTATGCAGCCCATCCGCCCCAAACAAGTAGCCACTCATCTTTGCATGGATCATCGCACGGCCATTCGAATTTTACATTCACTAACTCAAAAAGGCTGGCTTCGTCCCATTTACTCCGGAGCAGGATTGCGCGTACATCAGTATGAACTCATTAGTAACGCTTGGGATTTAATAAACTAACTCTTATGTCTGCCTAACCCTTATGAAACGTCGATTGAACCAACTTGGCCTACTTCCGCAATCAAAATGTTAAATTTAGATGGATTTCTTGTATCTATTTTAGCTTTAATTCATAACCTATTTAAAATAGCTGGATTTCGTGTATCTACCACATTGTTTTCTAGTCTTACTTCCCAATCCAACTCATATTAACTACAGGAATTCCAGCTAATCACACACTCCGCATTAAAGTGCAACTTTTACATACAGAGAATCCAGCTAATTTGTGCAAAATCATTCTCTCATTCGGCGACGTACACGAAAAAACGTTCCTCCATTTTAAAATGGAAGAACGTTTTACATGCCCGACTGCTTACCTTGACGGGAATAGCCTGTAGGATAAGACCCAAACGAAAACCCCAGCGATCCATCATGGATCCTTACATAATGAAGCCTTCCTCAAGCACCTCTACGGAACGTTCCACTACGTAAAGCTGAATTCGAGTCAGCTCCTTCACAAGCTCCTGCTGCGTCAAAATGAAGGTTGACTTGTCATAATCATGGCGAGAGATTAATCCGTTGTCGTATCGCTTTGTCATGTGTATATCATCTTGCTTCGCGTTATTATAATCGTTGACTGCATTTTCGTAAGCCTTGTAAGCCATTTCCGCATTACTGTATAGTTCATCGATTTTTTTGTTAAGCTCGATCCGTGTTTTCTCAGCCTGCTGCTCTGCAATAAGCACATTTAGCTCCAGCAAATCTTCCTGATCGTCATTGGTAGCTCGAGTATGACTCTCTTGATGTTTTGCCAAAATGATGGAGTTCCATTGCCGCTTCATTTCAAATGACTTTTCCAATATACGCTCCCGCTTCAAGGGGCTGATTGGCTGCGGGGTGAAATCCGGCAGGTCTGCCAGCTCGATATTGGGGTCATAGACGATGCCAAGATCGAAGCTAAACTGGACTAATGCCAATTCATATTTGTTCTTTAGCCCCTCCATCTGCTGCTCCTGCTTTTGAACTTCCCTTTGCGCTTCGGTAACTTTGACTGCTGAAGTCATGCCCATTTCCTGCATCAGTTCGGCTTTCCTCAAGTCGGCCTTCAGGATTTCTAAGTACTTTTCAGCCACAGTCCGTTGTTTGTTTAACGAAAGCAGTTCCGCATATTGCGAAGTCACTTGCAGCTTAATTCCTATGCGAGCTTCCTCCAAATCAAGAACCGTATTGGACTGCTCCATCTCAATCTGCTTCAAAGCAAGAATCAGCTGGTCGCGTTGCCCCTGCAGCTGCTTGTTCATGGCATCGGCAATATTGCCAACACCATTCAATAACTGATTCACAACCATATTAGTTTCTAGCGTTGGATACAAGGATGGCAGCATCTCCTCCGGAATCTCGCCATATTTCTCCTGAATCTCCTCAATGGATTCCGGTAATGTATAAGAGCTGCCCGCCCCTCCGCTGGCACTATCAAGCTCTTCTTTCTGTTCTTTAAGACTTCCTTCATTTAATTTTACTGCTGTCAATTTTAAAGTTAATAGTCTGTAATTCAGTGAATGATCCAACGATAACTTCAGTACAGTATCAAGATCTAGTCGCTTTATAGGCAGCAGAGTGCCCGAATCAATAAAGGAATCCTTTAATACCTCTTTGAGAGTCGCTTCCTTCCCGGTACGAATCGTGTTGTCTTCGTCCGCACTGGCGGCATGGACTGCTACCGGCCCCGCTGATAAAAGACTCAAACATAGCAGTGACGATATCATTGCCGATAGACATTTTTTCATAAAAAATTTACCTCTCTCTCCCAAATCAGACTAATCATATCGCTCCCATAATATCACCAGAAAATTTAGAAATCAACTTTTGAGCCTCGCTTGACAAGCGCGCCACGACTGGGTTACTTTAAAGTTAAAAAATTTACTAAGGGATAAACTCAGGAGGAGAGGAACTGGATGAAAGGACGTTGGTCGGCTCTATTTTTAGCCATTTCAATGATTATGATAACATCAGCATGCGGTTCAGCTGATAACGGGGCGGCATCCGGAGATGTAGCGACAGCCGTACAGGTCATTACAATTAAGAAAGAACCTTTGAATGCGGAGTACAATTTCTCAGGAACGCTGAAGCCGGAACAGGAAGCAAGCATCTCCTTTCAAGTTTCGGGACAGATTCAACAGACGCTAGTGGAAGCAGGCGATCATATCAAATCGGGGGATGTACTTGCTGTCATTGATGATGAGAATGCGCAATTGCAACTGAAACAAGCACAGAACGGCGTAGCTCAAGCTGCTGGTCAGCTCAGCGCCGCTAAAGCAGGGGTAGAAGCAGCGCAGGCCCAGGCCAAGGTGGCCAAAGCGCAGCTGGATACGGCCGAGGCAAGCTTTACTGCCGTGGAGAAAGGAGCATCCGCCCAGAAACTTGCTCAGACTCAAAATATGGTCGCTATGGCGCAGAGTGCCTATGACAAATTCCTGGCAGATGAAGAGCGTTATTCGAATCTTTATTCTGCTGGTCTAATATCGCTGGATGATTACGAAAAATTTCAACTGCAGCTTAAAGATGCCGAAACTTCACTAGAGAACGCCAAGCAATCGCTATCTGAGTTGACCGAAGGCGCTACCACAGAGCAGCGCAAGTCGGCGCAGGCAGGAGTTGAACAGGCCAAAGCCGGCAAGAGCGCAGCCGAGGCAGCCGTAGAGCAAGCCAAAGGTGGGCAAATGCAAGTACAAGCGGCATACGACCAGGCGACGATCCAACTGGAGCAAGCTCAACTGGCATTAAGCAAAACAAAACTGACCGCTCCGATCGACGGCGTTATTTTGAGTAAAAGGGCAGTCGTTGGCCAAATGGCCCCTGCTGGAGCAGAAGCCTTTGTCATTGGTACGATCGACACACTGATGGTTCCGATCGCCGTTCCAAGCGAGCAAGCGGACCAGTGGAAACCAGGACAAGTGGTAGCACTTGAACAGAACGGGAGCAAACGGCAAGGTACTGTCGTGAGAGTCTCTCCTGCAACCAATCAAGGAACAGGAACATTAACCGTGGAAGTGAGCGTCCCCAATCCTAAGCAGGATTGGATTCCAGGTCAAGTGGTTCGTGTAGGCCTATCCTCCATCGGCAAGGAAGGTATCTTTGTTCCAGCCGGAGCGGTCATTAGTAATGGCCAGGAACCCTATGTCTTCAAATATATCAACGACAAAGCCGTTAAAACAGCAGTCGAATTAGGAGCTGGTATCAGTGAGGATAACCGCTTAAATATCGCCTCGGGGCTTCATGAAGGCGATGTCGTTGTCAGCATCGGAGCAGACAGCTTGTTTGACGGAGACACGATCACGATCGTGGAGGATAATGCAGAATGATTGAATATTCCATACGAAAAAGAAAAATTACGATATTATTATTTCTCATTTTGATTGTATTTGGTATTTTTAGCGCGACTACTCTCCCTCGTCAGGATATGCCTGACGTCGTATTGAAGCAAGCTGCAGTCATAACTGTTTTCCCGGGAGCTACGCCAGAGCGGGTGGAGCAGTCGGTCACTAAAATTTTGGAACAGACGATCAAGCAGGTTGAGACCATCGAAACGATTGAATCGACCAGTTCAAGCGGCGTTTCCTCCATTATGGTATACGCTTATCCTGATGCAGACGCTGCTGCAACATGGGATCAATTGCGAAAAAAGGTGGAGGATGCCACCGCCGATTTGCCGAATGGCGTTCATAAACCTATTGTTAACGACGACCTGATCTCCTCCTTCATCGGCTCCTATGTTATCTCTGCCGATAATCCAGATACATTGTATGCTCTCAGTGATCTCATGATCGAATGGCGGGATAAGATACGTCAGGTGAGCGGTGTTGCAGATGTAAAGATCGAAGGTATTCCTGACAAAGAAGTGAGCATTAAGGTCGATCTGCAAAAACTAGAGCAATACGGCATTGTTTGGGAGCAGGTTGTGCAGGCTGTAACCAATATGAACAACCGCACACCATTGGGCTCGCTGAGTTATGACTCTCGCAGCTATGATTTAGTCGTATCTGAAATTTCAGATGCCAAAGAACTGAATGAAGTACTCATCAGCAGAACTCAGAGCGGGTCTCCGGTATATTTAAAAGATGTCGGTCAGGTTCAGTTGGTGGATAAGAAGCCAGCCTATCTTGCTTATTACAACGGACAGCCTGCCATCTCAATCAATGTCTCCGCACAGACCGGCTCGGATGTGCTGACCATGGATAAATTGATTACTGATAAGCTGGATGAGCTTAAGGGAAGTTTACCCAGCGGCGCACACTTTTCTCCTGCCTTTGGTCAGAAGGAAGTCGTCAGTAAAATGTTCAGCGAGCTGCTGCAGGAGATGCTGGTCGCTATCACTGCTGTAATTTTGGTCTGTACATTAGGGCTTAATCTAATGACCTCGTTGATCGTGGCTGCGGCCATACCGATTTCCATAGCGATAGGAATGATCGTGATGCCCTTCACGGGAATTACAATTAATGAAATTTCTATCGTAGCTTTGATTATTGTACTAGGGATTCTGGTCGACGATGCCGTCGTTGTCAACGACAATATCGAACGCAGATTAAGCGTGCTGGGGGAAAGTCCTGAAGTCGCTTCAATCAAGGGGGCAAAGGAAGTATCCGTATCTATCCTGACTGCCACCCTATCAACCATTTTTGCTTTTGCACCATTGCTATTTTTAACCGGGGATATCGGTTCCTTTATTAAGCCGCTTCCTATTGTGATTTCCTGCTCCATGTTCGCTTCCATGATTATGTCGCTGACCATTATACCGATCTTCCGTCAGTGGCATGAGAATCGGCGCAGGCAACGAGCAGCCAAAAGCAGAACTGTTGGTGATGAAGCCAATGATAAGCGAAATATTCCTTCTTCAGAGGAGACAAAGCCTGCTGGCTTGCTCGGCAAACAAATTCAGTCCTTAACCGTATGGTACTCCGGCACTTTGATTCCGAAAGTACTTAAAAAGCCTAAATTGTACGCAGGCATAGGCCTTCTGATTGGAACAGCCTCCTTCAGTTTAGCTTTGATTACGCCGGTCGATTTGTTCCCTGAATCTGAGGATCCTTATGTCAGCATCAATATAGAAATGCCTGTAGGTACGTCCTTCCAGGAAACTAATCGTATGGTGAACAATATAACCAAGTGGGTAGAATCGCAGCCTGAGACTGAGGTTGTCAGCGTAGGCGTGGGCGGCAAGGCTCCCCAATTATATTCTGACATTACAAATGCGCTTCCCTCTTCAACTTCTGTCGGACAGGTTTCTGTTATTGGCAAGCCGGGTTTATTTAAATTAGATACAACCGTCTCTGCTTGGGAAGCGGAGCTGAAGAAGCAATTCCCAGGCGCCACGATATCGACCCACGTCCCCAGGCTCGGAATCCCTGTGGGTTCTGCGGTATCCGTTCGGATTGCCGGTGAAGATCTGGGTACGCTGCAAAAGCTGTCACAACAGTTAAAAGAGAGAATTTCCAAATTAGACGGCGCCACTGGAATCAAAGACAATTTCGGGAACCAAAGCTATACGCTAGAGTTTGAAGTTAACAATCGTGCTATGGACGAATACATGATTGATTACAGTACACTGACGCAAACGCTGCGCCTAATGGGTGATGGACTCGACATCGGCGATTTTGATACGGGCAAGCAAATTGTCGATATCAATTTTCAAGCTTCGAGTCAAGGAGCAAGTCCTAATGAATTGTTCCAGCAAATTTTTATTACCAATAAACAAGGGATCCAAGTTCCTCTAGCACAGCTGGCTGAAATGAAGGCGTCATTTACAACGCAAAAAATTCAGCATTACAACCTTGAACGTATGATCACGGTGGAAGCAAATGCGATCGGAAAGACGGCATCTGAGCTAAACGCCGAAGTGCGCGATATTCTGAATGACATGGTCATTCCAGAAGGATATTCGATTGCATTTGGCGGCGAAACTTCAGACCAAGCGGATATCTTCGGGGATTTGGCTATGCTTTTCGTAGTCGTCATTTTCTTAATCTTTATTATGATCACGATCCAGTTCTACTCCCTGTCGGCACCGATTATTATTATGACCACGGTATATCTGGCTGCCGCCGGCGGAATCATTGGAATCTTTGTCTCTGGATCATCCATTGGCTTCATGAGTATAATGGGGATAATTTCACTAGCGGGTATTGTCGTACGTAACGGGATTGTCTTCCTCGAATTTATTGAGGATGCGCGGCGGGAAGGAATCGGTCTGTACGAAGCGGTCATCTCAGCAGCAAGCGCTCGTTTCCGTCCTATCGTTCTCACTTCGTTTACGGCAATGATCGGAATGCTGCCATTGGCGATTACAGGAAGCATCTTGTTTAGACCTATGGCTTACACTATTATTTTTGGATTGATGTTCTCGACAGTTCTAACGCTGGTCGTAGTGCCTTCTATATACATGGTAGTCGCGAATTGGAAGGACAACCGGCGTAACCGCAAACGGACTCCAGATCAATCTATCTCTACAGCTACAGAGAGCGTCTCTATGTAATCGGCGGCCTCGCTTGCAGATTTGCACGTGAGGCCACCGCTACTTACTGTAATGAAAGGAACCCTTAAATGAATAAGGATAAAAAGGGAATTATTTTACAAAATGCTCTGCGGCTTTTTGGCGAAAAAGGATTTGCTCTGACCACAGTTGATGAAATCGCCAAAGAAAGCGGGATGACCAAACCATCTTTATATAAGTATTTCGACAGCAAAGAGACATTGCTGTTAGAGAGCATCTCCAATTTGAGCGAATCATTGGATAGAGAGGTTACCAAGCTGTATCGTAACGTAGAGCTTTCTCCCGACGAACGTCTTGTTGAGCTTATGTCAACCTATTTGAAGGTTGTCTTGAATCATAACTTCCAAACATTGATGTTCAACATGTTCAACATGCCTGCGTTAAAAAATTCAAGCGACGAGAAAATTCGAAAAGCATGGACAGATTTAGAGGAGCAGTTCTATCATTGGTTTGAAGTTTGCATCACGGATATGTTTGGAAAAGATATTGAGAAGCATGCTATGGACATCATCTTTATCGCCGGCAGCATTTTGTTGGAATATTTCCGGCTTATAGGTTCCGATGTCCCCGACCAACAATGCCGGACCCTTGCCATATATGTCGGGCGCATTATCCACATTCTAGTCGAAGGGTTTAATACTCCTGAAATGTACAATGTTTCTCTATTCGACTCTTCCCCTTTGAAAAAAAAGAGGAATTGCCAAGTCAAGAATGCCATTTGGGAAATCCGCCGGTTACATGAGGTGTTCGAAGAATTAGAAAACCGTATTAGAAATAACCCTTTACTAACTGACACAGAGAAAGCGAGCTATGGTGAGGCTCTGAAGAAAATACGGGAGGAATCTTTTGAGTCCTCAAAAAACAATGTGGTTTTAGATGCGCTAGTTCTATATTTAGAGCAAGTAGAATCATTAAGGGAAGCTTGTACGGAACTGCGAGTTTTAATGAAGTAGTTAATCAGACCATTGATACCATCCAAATCATTTGTAGGGTAAAAGAAATGAGCCTAAGGCGTTCGCCTTAGGCTCATTTCTCATTATGATCACGTCAGGGGGACATCTATATATAATTCAACTTCTCCAATACCCGCTTCAGCATGACGGCTGCTTGAGCGCGAGTAGCGTTGCCTTGGGGCTGGAATGTGTCTATTGAGACTCCCTGGATAATTCCTTCCTTCACTGCTTTGGCCACGGTCTCCTTGGATTGAATTTTGCCATTATCCTTGAAGCGGCCTAGCAGTTGCGCGGAGGTGAGTCCGTCTAAGGAAATATCTTGTCCCGCATAAGCCATCGCACGAACCATCATTAGAGACATTTGCTCGCGCGTAATATAACTGTTCGGCTTAAAGGTGCCATCCATATTACCGGCAATGATGCCTGCTTTGGCAGCTGCCCCGATATAAGCTCCCGTAGTACCTGACGGAACATCCGGGAAGCGGCGGGCGCTAGCTTCGTCTCCTTCAAGGCCTAAGCCTTTAGCAATGAAGACGGCAAATTCCGCTCGGGTAATATTGCTATTTGGCGCGAACTGACTGCCCTGGCGGCCGTCAATGATGAGCTTGCCGGCTAGGTTGTTGATGTTCGCGCTAGCCCAATGATTCCTCGTATCACTAAAGTAACTATATCCTAGAGCTGGGCCAACGATAATGTTCCCCTCTATTTTACCATTGAAAATAATATAATTACCACTATTCGTCACCTTAGCAGGAACGAAGGAAGAATTGCGTGACGATAGATTGTATTTAACAAGGGATATCTGAGTCTCCGCAATAGGGTTGGCCGCACCTTGATTCACTACCCGGAAATGCACACGGCCTGAGTGGCTGACATCTACTGCATCTTGATTAGAAGTTCCATTATAAGCATATACGCTTATTTGGAAAGGATCTCCGCTTGGCGTGACCGTCACACCGTTGCTGTAATTCTGAGTCGGCAGTTGAACTCTATCCACCGGTTCGATTTGAATCGTAATATACGCAGAATTTAAATTATTAACGAGCAAGGAACGTGAGATTTCCGGATACGGTATCTTTTCGATTGGAAGCTCATACATCACATTTTGATGACGTACAGCTATGGAACCTGTCTTGCCAAGACCGTACATATTCACGATTGCGCTCAATGGCCATGAAACCTCTGCCACTTTTTCCGTATTGGGAACTTCGAATACTAGCTTCTTATTTAGGGCATTACCATTAATGAGGAACTGAAAAGCTTCCTGCAATTTAGGTTCATCAATAACATATCTTCTGATATTCTGCTGTTTGTTTAAAGATATGCCCTCCCGGACTTGCGCGGTATTCAAATTAAGCAAATATCCACTCATATCAAAATCCGATGATGGAAATACCGTCATAGACGATGGCAAGCTCGCATTTCCTGTGGAAGCACCCGGACTTCCAGCAGTAAGATTCTGTACGGAAATGCGGCTGTAGGCTTGCAGCGCCTTTCCGCTGCTGTCATACAGCGGCGCAGATCCTGGCATGTAAGAAAGATCGACAACCTGACCTGCGTTCACTGATGCGCTTAATTTAAGAGTAATCGTGTCGCCGCTAATGCTCGCCGATTGAACTGTCCGGTTCGATTGATCCACATTCACGCTAAATTGATTGGCCGATGCAGAACTGCCCGATCTCAATGGAACATTGTAAGTGATAGTAATTGTATCGCCGCGAATGACTGCGGAGCGAATACCTTCCGCCACCATGTTATAACTCACAGGTTCCAGGTTAATATACCCTGCAAGATTGCCATTCAAATCAGCAATCCCCCCTGCAGCCGAGACATAAGATAAGGTTACGTTCTGATCTTTTGAGTAAGAGGAAGCAAGCGTAAGAATGACCTGGTTAGTCACAACCTCAATCCCCGTCACATATACCGGAGAATTGTTGACTAAAACAGAGTACTGACTCTTCATCGGGATGCTCGTGCTTCTCAGCGCCTCGTTATAGGTAATTATGATTTTGGACCCGGAACCCTCAACTTTTGTTAATTCCGGTGCTTTATTATCGTTGTAATTCCGAACAAAATAATTACTGAATGCAGCGATATTTTGGCCGCGATAATCCTGTAGCGGATAAGATCCCGGCGTATAAGATACTTTAACAACGTCGCCATTCGATACACCGCTAGTTAAATATAAATATACATAAGCTCCGCTTCTACTAATTCTATTAATTCCTTTAGTTTGATTCCCTGCAGTTACCGTAAATTGCTGATAAGCATTGGTAGATACATCCTTCAAACTTTCACTGAAACGCAGTGTCAATGTGCTGCCAGATATATAGCCCTCTTCCGGCTTCGGCAGCACAGAATCAATACCGTTCGTAACTTCTTTATCAGAAAAAGCCGCGGCCACATTTCCAGCTAAATCCTGGATAGGTCGGACACTGCCGCTTGTATAACTTATGCGGATATTTTGCCCTACCGCTACTCCTGTTTCTAAATATACATATACACTGTCACCAGAGGTGTATGCACTGCTTATACGACGCTCTTCACCATTGACGGTCACCTTAAAGCTGGAGGTATACAAACTATAAGAAGTATCCAGTCTTTCGTTGTACAATAGCCTGATCGTTGTATTCGATTGCATGGTAGCGGTCTGTAAGACTGGGGGCGTTTTATCTACCGCGCCAGTCTGAAATGTCCATCTACTCGTGCCGGAAAGGCCAGCATAATATATGGAGGAATTCTGAGCATCGTAGATGCTATTGCTTGGGACTTCAATGTAGTAGCTCGTGCCTGATTCCAACAAACTGCTTGGAGTGATCGTCACTTGGTTTCCGCTAGCGGTTACCGTAATGGGAATAGAAGCATTATTGGATGACTTTTTAAGCGTAATTCCCCCATTGGTCACGCTACGATTGATGTTCACATTGCGATTAAATGTGATAACCGGCTTTGTATTTACGTTGGCGCTGTTACTGCCGTTTGCCGGGTTGAACGTAGCGGTCAATGCCGTTGCTGTTGTATTTGCTGTCGTAAAAGACCAGCTGATCGCTGATGAATTCACACCATTAGTTTCTCCGACAATAAATGTTCCCGCTGGGATTGTAATGGTGTATTTGCTTCCGTATTGCAAATTCGTTGGCGGGGTTAAGATCATAGAATTCGCATAAGTTGCCTGAGTTACGGTAACGTCCATTTTTTCAGTATAACCAGAAACTTCCCTAGAAATCGTAAATGTTTTTTGGCCATTCGTTCGTACCTTGTTGCTGCCGAACTTTACTTCTAATTTAGTAGTTACAGGTACTCCCGTACCTGTAGGACTATAGGTTGTGGGAGTGCTGCTAATCGCCGCCAGCAACCCTTTGCTAAGCAGCATATTTCCTAGGTTCAGTGAATTTGAAGCTGTTACTGCCGATTCACCTATGTTTTGACGATTATTGCCGACAGCTCCTGCAGTCGCGCCCAGTAACATGTTCATCATCAACACTGTAATAATCAGAATCGAGATCTTCCTTTGCATTTCACGTTCTCCTTTCCATCCGGTCCATCATTCTGTATATAACACCGCTTTTTCACGGCTGCCAAATACACACCTATGTATATTAACGGCAAATGCCCCCCCCAAGTTTAGAACAAACAGCATAAAATTTATCGACTCAAACAAAAAACGGATACTCGATTGCTTAGCTGCAATCAGAATATCCGTTTTATAATTTATGCATGCATCGTTCTTAAATACCTGCTTGGGCTTTCAACGTCTCAACTTTGTCTAGGCGTTCCCATGGCAGATCAAGATCCGTACGGCCAAAATGTCCGTAAGCTGCTGTCTGACGGTAAATCGGACGCCGAAGATCCAGCATGTTAATGATGCCTGCAGGACGAAGGTCAAAGTTCTCACGGATGAGCTCAACGAGTTTCTCCTCCGGAATTTTGCCTGTTCCGTACGTATCAACGTTGATGGAGACAGGAGTCGCCACGCCAATAGCGTAAGCAAGCTGAATTTCGAGTTTATCTGCCAGACCAGCAGCTACCAGGTTCTTAGCAACATAACGTGCGGCATAGGCTGCGGAGCGGTCTACTTTTGTCGGATCCTTACCTGAGAATGCACCACCGCCATGGCGAGCATAGCCGCCATACGTATCTACGATGATTTTACGTCCGGTAAGGCCAGCGTCACCTTGCGGTCCGCCAATGACAAAGCGGCCTGTAGGGTTGATGAAATATTTCGTTTGCTCATCGAGCAGCTCCGCAGGAACGACAGGAAGGATAACTTTTTCTTTAATATCCTTTTGAATTTGCTCCAGCGTAATTTCCTCGGCATGTTGAGTGGATACGACAATGGTATCTACACGAAGGGCTTTGCCATCTACATACTCAATCGTCACTTGGGTTTTACCGTCAGGACGAAGATAGCTCAATGTACCGTCCTTACGCACTTCAGCCAAACGACGAGCAATGCGGTGGGACAAAGCAATCGGCAGCGGCATGAGCTCAGGGGTTTCATTCGTCGCAAAACCGAACATCAATCCTTGGTCCCCAGCGCCAATATTTTCTGTTTCCTTGTCTACTTGCGCCGGATCACGATGCTCGAGAGCCGCGTTTACACCTTGAGCGATATCGGCAGACTGCTCATTCAATGATGTCAATACAGCGCACGTATTGGAGTCGAAGCCGTATTTTGCACGGGTATAACCAATTTCTCTAATTGTCTTCCGCACAAGCGCGGGAATATCCACGTATTCCGATTTGGTACTAATTTCGCCAATGACAAGTACAAGACCGGTAGCTACGGACACTTCACACGCAACGCGTGCATAAGGATCTTCTTTAAGAAAAGCGTCAAGCACCGCATCAGAGATCTGGTCGCAAATCTTATCCGGATGACCCTCAGTTACGGACTCAGATGTAAATAAATGGCGTCCTTTGATGGACATATCAATCAGCCTCCCCATGTGGATAGTATGGCATTTGCCTAAGTATCCAATACTAAAAAATATTGTACAATGCGCTTCATAGTTTGAATGGGCTACCCTGCCACATTGTGAGGATTCCCAAAATTAAGCTAACAGCAAAAAATGAACCTTTTCCGTAGCGGAAAAGGTTGATTTGACAATCCTTAAAAGTCATATTAACGCATTTGCCAGGTCATGTCAAAATAAAAAAAAGCAATTTTCAAGAAAAATTATTCCACTAAGTCCCTTTGGGCATGCGCGATTAGTCTTTTTGTGATTTCCCCGCCGACCGAGCCATTCTCTCGGGAGGTCAGATGACCCCAATAACTCGAATATCCGGTAGTTGCTCCGCTCGTGCCAAGCTCCCCTGCAAATTCTGTATCAGCTGAACCAAGCGCTCCTCCGGAGCTGCTGACCGGCAACCCGAATTCCTCAGCAATCTCATATTTCCATTGGTGCAGTACCTGATGGCTTTCTGGGATAAGTTTTCGATTGCTTCTGGCCATATTCGATACACCTCCTGATTAAATCCTGCTTTCAGAAGTAGTATGATTCAAGACCATAAAGACTAGCCGTCTCAATATTTGTTACTATTGGGGCTACATCTCCATGGAATAATGCCCCATGTATGCATCAGATGCACAGCGTTATTGAATGGAATAACCGCCGCGAACCATAACAGTCAGTGGATGAGTCTGGCCCTCCTGATGCTGAATCCCCCGGCCTGCTCTTGGGAAAGATAACAAATGATTGTTCGAGACAATACCACCATTCGTAATATCCTTGCCATCGGTAAGGTCTGCTACGCCATTTTGATCCTCGCTGTAAATAACAGCTTTTCCAGCGCGCACAATAAACTCTGCGCCTGCAGCAGCTATTAGCTTCTGGCCAGGTTTCACTTCGACAATTTTAACTTCATCCGAGGAAGATGCTGCAGTATTGTTGCCTGCTTGGGCACTTGAGCTTGAATCAGTGCTTCCCTGGGATGATGAACTGCTGCCCGCCCCTTTCAAAGCCTGTTGAATTTGTTGATCCACATAGCTTTTTGTCACAACGGGATCGTCAGCAGTCCCTGGTTGATTCGTTACTCCAGCCCCTTCTACTTTTTCGTTCAATAATGAACCGGCCCATACTCCTCCACTAATCAGTACGGCTGCCGCTAGCACTTTCCATGTAGTCTTCATGATGAACCTCCTATTAGGAATTACATTTTTCATAATCTTCCTGCCTATTAATCTCTTTCATAATAATAGGTTTAAAGGATGGAAACAAGCAAAAATCCCTCTTAGAGGGATCTTTGTTTGATCATAGTATTAATACAAGTCTTCATTTACAAAGTAAGCAGCCTTCGTAGCAATCTTCGTTTTCTCCCCTTGATAAGAATCATAGATGGAGAACTGGAAGCCACCAGATCTTGTCGTTGCAAAAATTAGATCATTGATTACAAATGAGAAGTTCTTATTGTTGCCTACAATGAAGTCTTTTTCCAGTTCAATTTCTTTTTCAAATCTTGCCCCACTGGAATCAGTCACTTCAAGAATAAATTTATGCTGGAATTCGCCCATATCATATGTCAAATCACGCTTCAGGTCGTACTTCATCTTCACTTCCAAGCCGGAAGAATTCGTACGTCCCTCAATCTCGTTGATTGTTAATGTATACGGGAACAATTCAACATCTTTGAGCGTATCTTTAATACTTCTACTGTCCAAATTCAACTCCATGGAGGAAGCATTTACATATCCTGTTGGTTTGCCTTCAGCTTCAGTGAACTTATCCTCGGAGATACTCTCACCTAGAACCAGGTTCCAATTGGATACCGTTGTTCCTTTAGGAACCTTTGCGGAGAATGTAACCAAACCTGACGATTCTGGTCCTACCGCATGTTTGACTTGATTCACATCTGCTTTGTAATATTGTCCATCATCTGTCAAGAAATAACCCATCAACTGAGATAGATTTGTTTGTTTGTTTTCAAGGTTTCTCATTATTAGCTCTGTGTAGATAATATCGCTTGTGCTGCCCTTATACAAATATGTCTTCCGTGTTTTTAGATCGGATTTTTTGCCTGCTGTGTCCAGATTGAAATATGATCCTTCAGCAATCTGTTTTAGGCCACTGGTGTTACCGTAGTTAGAGAACATAACCCAGTTACTCGTTTTGTCCGCACCCGTCTTCTGCAGCAATTGTACCTGTAGTTGGGAAAATTTCAAGCTTGATGGGATATTGGCCACTACATATACGCTTGTCTTCTCACCTGCTCCGAGAATTTGAGTAGTATTCGTATTTACCAAATGGACGGTGCTGCTTAAAGCCGTTAGATCCATTTTGTAGGCTCCAGCAAATTCTGGCAACTTGGCTGCTTTTGTTCCTTTGTTAACAATTGTAATTTTTGTAGCTAGCATATTGCCATCATTCCATGGAAGCTTTTGAATCGCATCAAGCGTAACGCCGAATACACCATCATTATTTTTAATAGTCCGCTCTTGACCCTGGGCATACTGCATTTCCGTATAGTCTGGCAAGTTATATATTGCCACTGGATAACTATTCGTCTGCGAAGGTGATGGTTCCTCTCCCGATCCCTGCGAGCTGCCGGTTGGCGTTTTCATAATCAGATCGATCTGATCTTCATTAGCAATGACCGGTATTGTCCCGTCTACCGAAATGATTTGTTCCTCGTTTGGTTCTATGATCATACCTTCCAGGCCACTGGCAACAAGCGGGTATGATTTCCCGCCAACTTGAATATCGAAAGAATAATTAGGAATAGTAACAGTCTTATCTCCCTTATTCACAAGAGAAAATTGAATCGAAAGGTCACTTTTCCCAAAGCTTTGATTTCTAGCAATACTAACTACTTTTGTTGCGATATTCATACTATCAATTTTCAACAGTCTCTCTTTATTAGCTGCTGTTTTAGAAGATTGTCCCTGTGTAGTTCCAAGACCCATAGAAGCTACAGGTATATCACTTTTCGCTGTCTCGTCATTTTGAACCAGCACCAACTGCAAGTTATTCAAATTTACGTTTTTAGGAATTTTGGCAATCAAATTTAACGTCTTATTCTCTTGGGGATAAATCTTAATATTCGTACTAGCTGTATCCGGCGTCACGGCAAAAGCAGTTCCACTAGGTGTCTGAATGACATACTTAAGGCTTGGATTGTCTATGGTGCTTGACCCCGTATTCTGAAGGTACAAAGCGATATTTACATAATTAGAATCACCTGATCCCAAAACGTTAACAGACATAACTTTCGCATTTGCTGAAAAATCATTTAAGGTTAACTTCCTAGTTGTATTCACAGGAGTAGCTACAGCATATGTAGAGGGAATATTTATGCTTCCTAATACTTGCTCATAGCCTGCAACACTGAAATCCCATTTTACGATTTGGAAATTCAGATCACTATACTTCAAATGTTTAGCTATTTTTGTCGTATAGGTAACGTTAACCGAAGAACCTGGTACAACCTTCTTCTTCTCCTTATCCGCTCCTACTACACTTACACTGTATACGGTACCCGATTTTGTCTTTACCTTCGTCCAGTAATCGATTAATGATAAAGTCTTGCTGTCATTGTTCTGATACGTAAGGGTATACGTCAGTATGTTCCCATCGCCCTGAGATAAAATATTCACATTACTTAACTTCACAGTACTCTTACCTGAAACTTTAACTCCGTTTAAGTTGCCTAGTGTCTTAACTGCTTGCGCAGCGGCTGCCGTATTATTTTGCGCATTCACTGCTGCATCTGCAGCTCCAGCGGCACTCTGGGTCATTAAGGCAGCTACAGCCAGTGAAGCTACAACCATTTTCGTCCTATTCAAGATTAAACCTCCTAATTTAAAAAGTCATATATAGTATATACGCATTAAATTAAAAAAGGTTCAAAAAAGAATGCAAAATGTTTCTATTTTGATTAAATTCTTTATTTCCTTTTAAAAGAAGCAAAAAAAAAGCGAGCCAATTGGCTCGCTTTTTCTACTTATTAATAAGTTGTGTTAGCTGTGAATACTTCAGCGCTGTTTCCATCGCCAGCGATATCGTCTGTGATAGCACCTTTACCACCTTTGAATTCAATGCGGATTCTGTCACCAGCAGTGAATGGTCCAGCTACCTCTACGCGCAATTTAGTTCCGTTAGCAGATACACTCAGAATAGTGTACTTAGTATCGCCAACTTTAACTTCGAACAGATCATTGATAAATGTAGCAGAGTACTTAGTACCTTGGTTCACTCTGATATTCTCAGTCATGTTGAAGTCAAAGTACACAGCATTTGTTACAGAACCAGGACCTACAGCAACTGTGCTGTCCTTTTTCTTAGGAGCAATTTTGTCTTTCAATGCTACTGTTTGTCTAGCAACTTTGTTGCCAAACACATCAGAAGCAGCACCTTCTTCAATGTCTACAGAGTAAGGACCAGCTTCGGAAAGCTTGTTGGAACCTGTGAATTTCAGGATCAACGTCTTTTTGTCACTGCTCAACTCTGCACTGCTTGGAGTTTGGTCATTTACTTTGAATCCAGTTCTGCTGTAGCTGTTCACTTTAGAGTCGAATTTAATTTCAACTTTTTCAGTGGATACAGCTTCGGAATCCCCAGCTTTAACAGTGAATTGACTTGTAGCAGAGTCGATATTTTTAGTCAGTACAGAAGAGTCGTTACCATCTTTAATGATATTGCCCTCTTTATCAGCAACATAGTGGACTTCAATTGTATCGTTAACAACAGCTACGATATCATCAGCGAAGTCACGTGCATCAAGACGAACACTATCAGAGTTGTAGATATTTACTTTTCCTTCGTAAACATATCTCTTACCGTTATGAACTACAGCGTACTTGTCAGCTAGAAGAGCACTTCCAGTTCCGCTTGTTGCAAGATCAGTAGAGAATTGAAGATACAGATAGTTGCCGTTATCGCTCAACCATGCACGCTCAAGTGTGTTATCACCCAAGTTGGCAGTGTTGATTTTGATGGATTGAGGAAGCATTGTGTTTTTCACGTATGCTCTGTCACCAATACCAGCTACTTCAAGTGTGTACTCTTTGCTATCGCCAAGATCGTTACCAAGGTTAACTTTGACTTGATTGTCAGTTTCAAGCTTATCAACATCAACAGCTAATTCTGGATGACCTTTGCTATCGATCCAGTCGATGTCAGCAATTTTGCCATCGCTGTTTTTCAGAACATAGTTCTCGAGATCTTTAGCATCATTTTCTCTTACTTTTTCACTGAACGTCAACGTTACGATATAGTCGCCAGCTTTCTTCTCGACTTTATGTTTGATGATCGTTGGACGGATTGTGTCCAGTGTTGGAGTTACTTTAGCGTCACGATCAGCTTTGTTATCGCTGTAGTCTCTAACGCCTTTAACATAAACTGTGTTATCGTTGTAGTTCATAGGATCTTTAAGGTAAACTTTAACCTCGTCGTCCTTGATATCATAGCTCAAAGCACTATTCGAAGTAGTGTTTACATAGATATCTTCGATGTCTTTAATCGTTTCGTTGAATTTGATTGTCAGTTCTTCCAAATCATTTGTTTCAACAGATACGATTTCAGGTGCTGCAGTGTCTTCTGCAACATCAAATTTGTTATCAACAGGAGCAATTCTCAGACCAGAGAAGTCTCTTACGCTGCTCACAGCTACTGTATGCTCGCCAACTGGCAGGCTTGCATTCACAATGACAGTGTTAGGGTATACATAAGTTACCGATCCACCAATAGTACCGCCATCGATTTCGTAGTTGCTGGAAAGCGCTGCATCAGCTGCTTGAACTGGCTCACTAAATACGATTTTGAACGCTTTAGTACCTAGTCCAACAACCTCTTTCACAGTCGGTGCAGTAACGTCTACAGGTGTGAACTTAACATCTGTATCAAATGTTACAGTACCGTCTTCGTTTTTCACGTTGGAGATTGTAAGAGTAGTCTCGTCTTTGTTCTCAAGGCTTCTGCCGGATTGTGTCAACAACAATGTTACTTTAGTTTTGTCGCTGGACAATTTAGCGGAATCAACGTCTACATTTTTGATTTTATAATTGCTCTTTTGTTCTGCAGATGCTTTATCTACAGTACCGTCAAAAGTAACAACGATTTCTTTCAAGTTGTCAGCTTTAACAGAATCAACTTTTTGAGCCACAGTAGTAACATAAGTTACTTTGTGAGTGTAGTCATGACCGTTGTGAGAGAATTTCACTTCAGTTTCTTTGTTAGGCGCAAGAGCTGCTTCCAAAGTCACTTTCACAACTTCGTCGTTGGAGAGTTTGAACTCAACAACTTTACCAGCTTCAGATACTGTGTAGGAAGCTACAGTAGGAACTTGGTTAGCTTCATAGATTGCATGGGATGCTACAACTACTTGGGAGCGAGTAGCGTTTGCTTGGTAGTTGATACCGGACTCGAGCAAGCCTTTGTCAAGTGCAGCTTGAACGTAGCCTTTAGCCCACTCAGTTGCAGTGTTGTTAGTCTCAGCTGGAACTTCCAGTTTCAAAGCTTTAACCAAAACTACTGCCAACTCTTGAACTGTCAGGTTGTCGTTTGGTCCAAACAGTTGTTTAACAGCGTCTTTACCTGTCAGGATGCCAGCTTCAGTAGCTGCTTCGATGTACTTAGCTGCCCAGTGGTTAACACTGTAGTTTTGATCTTTGTAAGTAGCTACGCCAGGAACAGGCTCAAGATCGATCGCTTTAACGATGATTGTTGCCAATTCAGCGCGAGTAATTGTTTTGTCAAGACCTGATGTTCCATCTGGGTATCCAGTTACGATACCAGCTGCTTTCAGAGCGTCAAATTGTTGTTGCGGAGTCAGCTTTGCATCGGCACCGAATGCTACGGAAGCAAACATGGAGAATGCCATTGCTGTAGACAAAGCTACGGATAAAATTTTCTTCATAACCTTTTTTTCTCCTCCTTGAATATCCTTCATATAAGAGTTTTCTTTAAATGAATAGCTCGTGTTACTCATTAGCCATTGCACCTCCTTTCCAGAGTCTTGAGCGAGTTCCTATAAATTAGGTCTGCGGTTGGCCGCAGAAACTTGTAAACTAAGCAAACAAATAAACGTAGAAATAGACGAGTTACCTAATCCTACCTAGACATTATACAATGTATACCAGCAACCGTAAAGCTAATTTTTCTAATAGATAGACAAGTTTCCCCATAAGGTACATCTTGGTTGTCTAATTTCGTCGCACGAATTGGTCATCATTGTAAATGCTCTACATCTTAAACGCATCAGAATTCAAAAAGTTGCGCCCTTTTAAAAAAAATTTGCAATTTTGTTACCTTTCTAAGCTTATCCTCATTTACATCTTATTTCTTCCCTTACCGTCTGACGGAAATTAGTATAACATACCTGTTTATCCCAGTCATTAAGCAACATTTTCCAATGTCCATTATCATTATCCTATGCTGAGTCAGCGCAAATAAGACGTCCAATTGGACGCCTTATTCTTTTAAGAATAGAGAGATTATTCCATTATAAAGTTATTATCTAACCTTCATAGCCAGTTGGATAATCCGGGCCCGCATTTGAGGGTCTGTACCCAGCTTGGAGTACATATCTTCAATCGCCTTCTTGTTATCTTTGTAGCTCTTCTCATGCTTCATCGTCATATGCGACCAATCGATCAGCTCATTCTCAGCATTGCGCAGCGCGTTGAATGCTTCATGGAATCCGGTTTCTACTACTAGCGTTTCCATCACTTCCTGAGTTACCTCTTGGACTTTAGCCGTTTCTTCGATTCTTTTCTCCAAAACTTTCGATTTATCCTCGAATTTTGTCTTTGCTTTCATATAGCCTAGCTGAGCCTTCGATAGGATCGGTTTCATCTGTCCATATTCACCCTTTTGCTAAAATGTCTACTACTTCATTTGCTATTGTATCGTAATCCCCAACAAATTACAAAATGTTGTAATTGGAAAAAAGAGAGCCTTCCCGCTTATCACGGGCAAGGCTCTTTAAATAACTAGCTTAAGTTCTTAGGGAAAATGTTCGTGCTCTTCTTAAGAAGCTCTACCGTAATCTTCCCGGCTTCAGCACGAGTCATCGGGCTCTTAGGATTGAAGTTAAGCGAATTCTTCTTCTGTCCTGGAACCGTGACCGGTGTCCCCGTCATAATTTTGGCTTTATAAACAGCCTGTACTGCCGGGCGTGCGTAAACGTCGATTCTCGACGAATCCATAAATGTCTTCGCCAGGGACGACTGCAGCTTCGTGTCATTAGCGTCAAGCTTCAGTCTCAGTGCTCTGGCAATCATAATCGCTGCCTGCTCTCTAGTCAGGTCTTCATCTACACCGAAATATCCCTCGCCAAGGCCGGAGATGATTCCCGCTCTTGCAGCCGTCTCAATATAGGCATAAGACCAAGTATTCGTCTTCGCCGCTGGAACGACGTCAAAGAACGTTTGATTGTCATCATAGTTCAGTGGAAGATTCAATCCCTTAACCAACAGCGTAGCGAATTCGCCGCGTTTAATCGTATCGTCCGTACCAAACGAATCGGAACGCAATCCATTGTTCATCATGATCCCTTTGGAGTACAGGGCATTCAATACTTCACGCGCCCAGCCATGGTTAGTAATATCCTTGTAACTGCTTCTAAGCTTCATGACTTTATAGTAGCCAAATTGATCGAATGGAACGGTGATCGTTCCTTTCTTCGTATCAACTTCACCTCCGATATTCTCCCATATACCGCCGTCCGACAAACGGAAAACAGTAATAGCAGTACCGGCAGCATCAACTACGTTAGGATCGAACGCTAGAGTCAGTTGACCACGTTGAGACGGCTTCAATCTACGGGTTGCATCTACCCCCATGAAGCTGATCGGTTCATGGCTATCCGTTGATGGATATGAATACCATGAGGAGTATGGAGGCAATCCGTTCATCGAAGGAGAATTGCCCTGCTCGCCGATTCCGCCGCTGATCCAATAAATATCGGATACTCTGATAAAGTTGAACGTATTTGCATTCATGTTAAACAAGCTTACTTCATAATCAGGCTTACCGATTTTGCGGTATCCGCTATCCTCTCCGCTGAGCGGGTCGAAGATCACGTTGCCGTAGTCGTTCCTTCTTTCGACAACGCCGTCAGTCGGATCTGCGATTCCGAACAACAGCTTGTTGTCTGGGTAGAACTTCACAACCGTATTTTTTGGTATCACAGCATTTTGAAGCACTGTTCCTTTAGGGAAAGACAGTTCCAATTTTTTATTAAAGACACTGTATTTATTGCTTACCTTCTCGGCCATAAACTGCGAATCTACGGCAACAGCACTTGCGTAATAGACCCTAACGTTCGTGCTTGACTTAACGCCGCTACGATCAATCTCAATTTTAATCGTGGTCCAGCCGTCTTTCTTCAAGCCTACATAATCCAGGACAAAACGGCTAGTTGCATCAGCTGGCAAATCTGTGCGCTTCATCGCTTGTTCCTTGCCGATTTTCACACTCGTCGCACCCTCTGCCTCGATATCAAAGCGAACGAAGTTGCGATTCACGATAACATCATTGCCTACGGTAGGTTGAGGCGCCAGAATACGGAACGCTGATACTTCGCGTTTTACTTCCAGCTTTTGTGACGTGCGCGAGCCTGTTCTGTTAATCAAATCCAAGTTGTAAATATGCGCTGCCGAAATATCCTTATCAAACTTGATGTCCCGGATCCGGAAAATAAAGTTGTTCTGGTCACCGGAGAAGTCGTAAATCAAGCCGTTGCTGCCATAAGTAGAACCAACATGGTGATTGTTAGCTTGATTCGTATCAATATCAAAGCTGAACATGAGCGTCGACCCATTATAAAGCTCGACTCTGTCAGCGCCGCCTCCATGAAGAACTAAATCATAGCTCGTTCTGCCTGTGGCAAATCCTTCATCCGTTGGCGTAAAGTCCGTAGCCTGCTCAAAAATTTTGCTTAAATTGTTGCTGCCGAAATTTTCATAGAATACAGGACGATCCGAGCTGACCACTGGAGCGGCAACAGGGATAAATTTCTCTATCGTGGAGACGTTCGTATCGATAATAAAGAAGCGGATCGTCTCGGTAATTTCCGTTGGGGTAGTTCCTGTAGGGTTCGCTCCCGTCGTTTTACCTTTTAGCACAATAGTGTTCTGACCATAATAAAGCGGCCCGTTATTATCTACATTAAAATCAAGCGTAAACTGACCCGAATTTTGAAGCCAGCCTCCTTGATTGTTTGGCCGTTGTTCCACGCCGTTAACAAAGACCTGGTTGTAGAAGTTATGTGCAGATGTCCCGTCATTTCCAAAACCGATATACTGACCGTTTAACGAAATGACTCTGCCTGTAGACGAGCTTGAATCCAGTTGAATCGTCTGGCCGTCAAGCAAATCTGTCACGTAAATTCTGCTTCTTGAAACATAGGAAATATATGCGTTGTAGTAAGCATCTACAGAACCGTCAAAATAAAAGCGTACTTGCTGTGTACCGCTCGAGAAGCCTGACACCCTATAAACAGCCTGGTTAGTCAAACCGCCTGGTTGAGCTGCATAAGTTAAAGTGACATCTCTCGTGCTTAGTGGAAGATAAGTTCCCTTCAGTGCCGGCGTGCTTCCAATCGGCGCATCGCTTTCAACCAGAATGTAGAACTCGGAAGAACTTACCTGGGAATTGTTAAGCGGCTTCTTGGTAGCCATCCCATAGTTTGCAGTATTGCCATCATAGCCTTCCAGCAAATACATGTTCTTAATGATCATTTGTCCTGGCAGATATTTAAATGAAGCCCGTTTGCTCGCTTCATATCTGTCCGCTGGAGAAGGCCCGTAAGTAATTGCTACTTCAATATTTTGCAGGCCTGTTCCGTCAAACTGAAAATCACCGTTTGTCGTAAACGTGACCAAGCGATAAGTTGGCGTTTGCCCATCTGGGCCTGGAATGATTAAATCCTCCGAAGCCGTTGCCGTCAAAGAAACTGAGGCGGTCCCGTTTACTTCCACAATCAATTCATTGTTTCCGTTAAACGGAACAGACTTATATGGAATCAGCACTTGACCGGTCAGGGCTGAGCTATCTGGTGCCTGGGCAACCGTAGGGATAGTCTGGCTCAACAGGTCAATCGGGCTAGCATAAGCTGAGTGGCTCAAACCGAGCTCTACAAAAGGCTGATTCTCGTCAAAGAAATACAGCTCTCTAGTTACCGTAACTTTACTCGTCTCGTTCTCGACAGCAATCGTTAACGTATTCAGCCCTGGTTTAAGATCTATATAGCTGGAGAAAAACTCCTTTTGGCTATCGATCAGCGTCGCTTGTTGACCGCCATTGCCATCGCCGATGTCAAGTGTGATCTTCGTAGCATTTTCATAATTACCTCTTACGATAATCCGGCTGTTAGAGACGACCGCTCTTGCATCTTCATTCAAGCTAACCGGAGCGGAGCCGCCGCCCGGATACAAGACATTGGCACTCACCAAAGTTGGAACCCGGTCATATAAAACATAGAACGTATCGGAACGTTTATTATTGCCCTGGCTCCCGGAGAATGTAACCTTGTTGTATCCAGAGAATAGACGGAGGTTAACCGAGAAACGGTTATTCCCGTTATCCGTAATTCTATCCGTAATGATCCGCGTGCTGTCAGGAGCCCAACCGCCGGAAGTCGTCGAGTTCAATTGTTGAACCGTTACCTCCAGGTCGGCGCTTACCTGATTATAAGTCCCATCTACTAAAAAGTTTTCGGTAGAAGAAACGCGGACACTTTGTCTGCTTAATCCGAGTACCGGGTCAGTACTGTTCAAATCTAGCGAGTTCGTGCTTTGAAGCTTAAGGTCATCTGGAATAAAGTAGGATGGTGGCGTCGCCGCCTCCACAGTTTGTGTCAGGCCTACCGGAACAAGTCCGATGATTAAAGACATTAAGGCCAGCCACACGAATGGCTTTTTAAAGCGCTGCATTCATTAATCTCTCCTTTGCTTTGGTTTTGCATTTGTAAATAGTGCTGGAATCGCCCCTATTCATCACATATTTTAATTATCGGTGTCTATCACTTAAATATTTAGAAAATAGGCAAAAAGTATTTTACACTTTCTCTCATTTCTACAAATTATCCACTCTACGGCCATAGAAGAAGTCTCCAAGAACATAATTCACAATAAAAAAAGACAACCTTTCCATGCGTCATTGCATGTGCAAGGTTGTCCAATCAATAATCGTTTATCGATATATAATTTCTATTGCCTCGAAAATAGCAATTCCCTCGTCACTTCGAGCCTCGCTCTGCGTTCGCCTTCATGCGAAGGCGGGCAAAGAAATCAAGCAGCGGGCGCTTGGTCTTGCCGATCAGCCCGATAACTTCGGCGCCGATTTGCAAGAAGAAGACCATAATGCAGATGACCACGAACGTCACCCAGTTCGCGTTGTACATAGCTGCCGACGATTGAATAACGGCCAGCACACCGAAAAAAGCCGCGATACCGTAGATGATTAACACCGTCTGACGATGGGAAAATCCAAGCTCGCGAAGGCAATGATGCAAGTGGCCTTTGTCCGGTGAGAATATCGGCTTCTTCTGCACCCAGCGGCGCACGATGGCAAACAGCGTATCGGACAAGGGCACACCGATCAAGATGAGCGGCGTCAAGAACGACACGATCGCAATCTGCTTAAAGCCGAGGAGCGAGAGCAGCGCCAGACTGAATCCTAAGAAGAGCGCGCCCGAATCGCCCATGAATATTTTGGCCGGATGAAAATTGAAATACAGAAATCCCATAATACTGCCAAGAAGCAGCAGGCACAGCAGCGCCACAACGTCATTGCCCATAAGGAAGGCCATGACCGCAATCGTGCCGATAGCAATCGCTGACACCCCTGCCGCCAAGCCGTCCAGGCCATCGATCAAGTTAATGGCGTTCGTCACGCCCACGATCCAGAGAATGGTGAACGGGATTGCGATCCAGCTCTCGACCGAAGAATACGAATGAAACGGAATATTGGCGAATTCCAGCTTGATATCAAAACCAAATACGACGACGCACGCCGTAGCAATTTGCACAAGAAATTTCAATTTGGCCGACAGATCGAAGCGATCGTCCAGCGCGCCAAGCAGCAGAATCATCGTCCCGCCAACAAGAAACGCTTTAATAAAGTTCGCTTCACGTACGGTGAAAGCATCCGGAATAAACGGAAATACGATAAAAAAAGCAACAATAAATGCCAAATATATTCCCAGCCCGCCCAATCTCGGCATGACTTTTGTATGCACTTTCCGCGCATTAGGGACGTCTACCGTTCCCGTTTTAAAAGCAAACTTCTTTACGAGCGGCGTCAAACCCAGCGCAAGGCCGAGCGACATGACAAACCCGATGATGTATATAAGCCACATGTAAAATTCAACCCCCAATTGTTATACCCGGAATGAATTATACTCTGTTTAAAAGCAAATCACCAAGTCCGTAAAAGAGCAATATAGCGCCTATTTCCTCCAAAAGTCACTTGTTTACCGCGTTTTCGTAAGATTTTCTCTCTCACGCAGCACGCGTACTGCGAATTTCGGCAGCGCAAGCATTCTACGGAACCGGGTTGGTTCCTTTATCAAGCGGTATAACCATTCAAGCCGAAGCTTCTGGAACACCTTTGGGGCCCGTTTGGTCCGGCCGGATATGACATCGAAGCTGCCCCCCACGCCCATCATGACAGGCACGGCAAGACGTTGCTTGTATTTAGCGATCCACGGCTCCTGCGTTTCAGCCCCACGGGCAATGAACAGGAGATCCGGGCTGGTCCTGCGTATTTCCTCTATAACCTCATCGTCCTGCTCCGGACCGAAAAATCCGTCGCGATATCCTGCGATTTCCGCTCCCGGATATTGCGTTTTGAGCCGATTCGCCGTCTCCTGCACAACCTCCTGGCTCGCTCCGAGCAAATAGACCTTCCAGCGACGGCGCTCCCCTTCCTTCATCAGCTCATGCAGAAGGTCAAAGCCCGCTACCCGTTCCACGACCGGATCACCGCCGACCTGTGAAGCCCACACTACACCCGAGCCATCAGGCACGATCAGCTCCGCTTGCTGCATCATCTTCTTATAGGATGGGTTCTCTAGAGCAGCCATGACCATAATCGGATTCGCGGTGATGACTTGATGCGGTTTACGGTCGGAAATCGCCCCGGCCAAATATTGAACGGTCTCCTGCATCCCCCATTTGGAAAAAGGAATCCCAAAAATCGTTACGATGTTGTTATCGCCTTCCACGCCCATGCTCTCCCTTACTTTCGTAGATATTCCACGATTCGTTTTGCCGGAAGCTGCGCCTCCCGCCGCAATGCCTCGAGCTGTGCCGCATGCGATGCGAGCCAGCCTTCCCGGTCGAACAGCAGCCGCTCGCTCTCAGCGGCCACAATGCGATGATCGAGATCAGCGCTGCTTCCTACAGGCACACTGCCGAGCCGGCCGAGGAAATGGTCGATTTTGGGGTCATACGAGATGCCCAGCATCGGCACATTTTGCGAAGCTGCATATATGAGACTATGAAGCCTCATCCCAATCAGCAGGTCACACCGGCTTACTTCCTCCAGCATCTCCAGCGGAGTCTCGCTCTGAGGCGCGATGCTGATTTCACTGCCATGATCCTCGGCATGACTTAACATGTTCATCACGAAGCGGGAAGCTTCATCATCGCCCGGATAATGAAACGGCAGGAACCGAATGTGCAAAGCCATTCTGCTCATCAGCGCATTCAAACCTTCAGCCAACTTCATCAGCTCTGTTCGCTGCGGGTTCCAGAAGCGGACAGAGACGCCGAGTACGGGAAGTTTTTGCTTCCCGGAGGCGACTCCCACTTCTCCACGTAACGCCGCCTCACCGGTGTTCGCTGCTTCCCCTGAATTTGCTCCAGGCAGGGATAATCCCATGACCGGATCCGGGACGATTTCAATCATGTTCTTGGGAACACCGGTATCGCGCAACAATGCCGAAGATTCGACATCGCGAACGGAAACGTACTCGCAGCGGCGAAATACCGAAGCGATCAAGGGGCGGAACATTTTCTGATTCACCGGTCCAATACCTTGGGCATAAATGAAGGTCGGCTTCCGGAGCCACTGCGCCAGCTTGACGACGCCTAAATAATAGGGAATCGTCTTCAAGCCCGTCGCGTCCTGCAGCAGGCTCCCCCCACCACTAATAAGGCCGCTGCTGTTCTTGATAGCGTTCCTTACTTCACCAAATTTCATCCGGTGTACGGCCTTGACTCCATAAGTCCGGGCCGTCCACTCCGGATCGATCGACAAGACGACGGGCTCGACTCTGATCCCCGCCGCCTCGCTCTCTTCCCGAAGAGCAGCCAGAATCGATTGCAGCACCGCTTCGTCCCCGATATTCCGAAAACCGTAGTAACCAGAAATAACTATGGTTTGAGAAGACGTGGCGACCATTTCTCCCAGCACCTTTCAAGGATATACCAAACCAACAAGGCCAACAGTCCAAAGATCAAGCCGAGGCCTAGTCCGAGCACGCCGCGAATCAGCGAAAGAACGGCCGGCGTATGAATATGAGCAAAGGTATCCACCATCGACAGCTGACCGATGACCGCAATAATCATCGTATACAGAGCCCAGCGATAACGGAACGCCGCAAAGATACCTACTATGAACAATGGATGGGCAAATAAAAACTCTTTATTCCGCGGTCTTACGCCAAATGTATTCTCCAGCATTGACCGGAATGCCGCTTCTCCCGGAAGCGGAGTACCTGCGTTCCCTGTACGCGACAAATAATAGAACGCGGCTGCGCCGAGCACGACAGCTCCCACCACCATCACGAGAGTGATCGGCATGCGCACCCATGCCCGCAACTCCTGCACCAAGTTAGTACCCTTATACAACATGATATAAACAGCAACCAAAAAGATCGGAGCTAAATGAAGCAGACTGACACCCCGGAACTGATTGAGCACCAAGCTGTACGTAATATTGTTAAGCAGGGCAATGACAAATGGCACCGCAGACAACGATATCACCGCCGTTTTGAAATACAGCACCAGTGAATGCGACAGCCTGCGCCCCGCAGACATGTTCGGGATCGTCTGACCCAGGTCTCTGACCTTGCGGATAGCTAGAATCATCGCAATTGTCGGTGCACTAATCGCCACAAATAGAGCGAGAGCCTGCTCCAACAAGGTAGGCTTCAAGACGTATAATCCTGCCGAGCCGACCAATCCGAGCAAGAATGAGCCTAACGCCAGCGATGGGGCGAAGATGGATACCAGAAGAGCCACAAACGCTACGCCGCCTACGACGACGACGGCTTTCAAGTAGGTTTGCCAGGAGCTGTCCACGACTTGAAAAGCTTCCGCCTGTCCCAATTCAAATCCGTTATCATATACTCGTTGCACGGCATCCCCCGGCTCAAGAAGCGTATGAACGATATTGTCGAGCGGGTTCGTTACCGCACCCTTCTGCAAATCTTTGCTTGGAGCGGCATTGAAATAAATCATACGGATGTTGCGGTCTTTAGTCGCAAGCGCGATCTTGTCGGCAACGATCATCCTATCCAAATTCACGTCGGTATCGGACAGCGAGAACAGGCGGACGGCATTGTAATCGGTCAAATAAGCGGTCTTTTGAAAGCCCTTGGGCTGCGCCTTCATATTTTCGATCACGACGATGCCGAGTTCATGCTTATTCAGCAGCGCTGCCATCGTCTCGACGCTGTTCTTCTCCTCATCCTCACGGTAGCCTTTAACGCCTTCACCGTCGAGCATAATCCGTTTTACTCCGTTATCTTTATAAAAAGACAGCAGCTTATCTACATCTTCTTCATTAAACGGCACATTATCGCTAAGTCGTGGAACGATGTTGAAGCCTTTGTCCCGCAGCATCGCAAAAGCGATGGGATCCGTCTCCAGAAGCTGCTTGAGGACGGCGTCCTCCGGTCCCGCTGCAATCATCATCCCGCCATGCTCTCCATACTGCCATGGAGAAACGGCAATATCCAAATTGCGCAGACCTTTCTCAATCAAAGGTCTGAGCTGACGGTCATTTTCCTCGTTTGTAAACGCGATATACGTATAATTGCCATTCTCCGGAATCACGGCCTGGTTCATTTTAGCGACATCTGCAGCCGTAAACAACATGATCCGGCGCGCTTTGGACAGCTCATCCAAAGTCGTCTCGAACATGGCCATCGAACCGACGCCGGCCCCCTTCAAGCGATCAAGCTGCTCGTTCATGAAGGCCGTAGGATCCGGCTGATACGACGCTACCTCCAGTAATCCGCGATAATTAAATACAAACTCTACCTTCTTCGCCGACGCTTCCGTCTGAATGCGCTGATAAATGACTGGCAAAGAAGCAACGATGCCAATTACGACTAATATCCATAACCATTTGCGGGAAGCATTGTTCCACCGCGGCCAACCTTGGATCACAAAGGTACCTCCTCAATATGAATCCCGCCCCTCCCAGTTTGAATCCCGCTTGGCCGAATTCCCCGGGAAAGGGCAAAATCAAACATCTCGCGAAGCGATCGCGATTGATTTCAAACGAATTTCTTACGCACAGTTCTATAGGCTACCGTACATATAATGCATCAGTACACCTAAGGCCATCAACCCTCAAATTTAGGCATTAACGCGTTTCAGCACTTCTTCCTGGATGCGCTCCAACCGAGCGGCGGCATCCGCACTGGAAGTTCCCCGCACCGCGAAGTAAAATTTAATCTTCGGTTCCGTGCCGGATGGACGAAGGCAGAACCACGAACCGTCCTCAAGAGAAAATTTCAATACATTCTCCTTCGGCAGCCCGTAAAGGCCAAGGGAATAATCCTCTACCTTGGTTACCCGAATATCCCCGATAACTTGCGGCGGCTCGCTCCGGAACTTCTCCATCAACGCAACGATTTGCGCCACACCGTCTTTGCCCTTCAGTGTCTGGGACACCAGCGATTCGCGGTAATAACCGAATTTCGCGTACAATTCCTCCAGGACATCGACCAGCGATTTGCCTTGCTGCTTATAATAGGCCGCAGCTTCACAAATGAGTGTGGAGGCAACAATTGCATCCTTGTCGCGGGCATAATTTCCAGCCAGGTAACCGTAGCTTTCCTCATAACCAAACAAATATGTGTAGTCCCCGGACTGCTCGAATTGATCCATTTTCTCACCGATATATTTGAATCCGGTTAGCGTATTGAACACCTCGGCCCCGTAATGGCGGGCGATTTCCGCGCCGAATTCGCTGGTAACGATCGTTTTGACAACCGCACCGTTGCCAGGCAGTTTTCCAGCTTCTTTCATTTGGCTCAAAATATAATGAACCAGGATCGCTCCGGATTGATTGCCCGTGAGAACTTCGTATTCGCCGGCTGTATTTTTAACGACGGCACCCATTCGGTCTGCGTCTGGATCCGTGCCAATCAGGATGTCAGCTCCTACTTGCTCCCCCAGTTCAATCGCCAGCTTGAATGCTTCCCGTTCTTCCGGGTTTGGCGATTTCACAGTCGAGAACTCCGCATCAGGCTGCTCCTGCTCCTTGACGATATGGACCTGTGTGAAGCCCAGCTTATCCAGCACTCGGCGCACAGGAATATTTCCCGTTCCATGAAGCGGCGTAAATACAACGACAACTTCTTTGGCAGCGCCCGATGCCAGCAGCTCCGGATTCAAGCTCATGCCAGCCACCGTATCGAAAAATGCTTCGTCTTCCGCTTCGCCTAGCCAAACGAGCAGACCTTTAGCTTCGGCCTCCTCTTTCGTAAGACGCTGTACTTGTTCAAAGGAAGTAAGCCCTTTGATATTATCGATGACCTGCTCCGCTTCATGCGGAACAAGCTGGCCGCCGTTAGCGTTGTATACTTTATAGCCGTTATATTCCGGCGGATTGTGGCTCGCCGTAATAACGATCCCGCCGGTTGCTCCGACATGGCGGACCGTGAAGGATAGCTGCGGCGTTGGGCGGAGGGATTGGAACAGCTTCGCTTCGATTCCGTTGCCAGCCAGCACCAATGCGGCCTCCAGCGCAAACTCCGGGGAGAAATGACGGCTGTCATGCGCAATGACGACCGACGGACGTCCTTCTTGATTCCCATGCACCTTAAGCAAATATTGAGCCAACCCTTGCGTCGCACGCCCGACTGTATAACGGTTCATGCGGTTGCTTCCTGCTCCGATGACGCCGCGCAGCCCACCGGTCCCGAATTCCAGATCCCGATAGAAACGATCCTCCAGTTCCGCAGGATTAGAAGTTAATCCTTTCAACTCCTCTTTCGTCGCTTCGTCGATAGATGGATCGTTCAGCCAACTCTTCACTTTCTCTTCAACGCTATGACTCAATTCAGCCATGGTTACAAACTCCTCCTTAAACTTATCTCTATAAAGTATACAGCCGCTTACTGGCCACTAATGTAACAAATAGCTCCTGCTTAGGAGAGCGCAAACATAATTTCGCCTTCCGCCACGACCTTGCCTTCCACCGAAGCTACCGCCCGGCCTTTGCCGATGGAGCCTTTAAGGCGGATAATTTCTACCTCAAGACGCAAGGTGTCGCCCGGAACGACCTGTCCGCGAAAACGAAAGCCATCAAGCCCGGCAAGAAAACCAATTTTCCCCCGGTTGCTCTCCACATTAAGAATCGCTGCCGCTCCAACCTGGGCAAGCGCCTCCGTAATAAGCACGCCCGGCATCACCGGATACTCTGGAAAATGTCCCGCGAAGAACGGCTCGTTCACCGTCACGTTCTTAATGCCGACGGCCCGCTTGCCATCCTCCATTTCGATAATCCGGTCCACCAGCAGAAATGGGGGACGGTGCGGAATGATTTCTTGAATTTGCTTCGAGTCTAACATATGTACTGCTCCCTTCATTATTCTATTTTCATTCGCCTTGCCGTATAAAAACGACAGGGGACGGCCAAACTGTAATTATCCTTCGCCTCTGCAGAAGCGAGGGTTAAGATAAGGGGCTGATCCATAAAGGCATAATGCCGGAAATGCGATCAAGCCCTTTTGATTATTCTTCTGGCATACAGCACCCCCATCATTATACATTTTCCGCTTTAAAAAAGAAAACTCCCGATTTCCGGGAGCTTTTCGTCATTATTTGCAATTATCTCATGATTTAGCACCTTGTTAAGGAGCAAATACCAAGTCAAACACATGTCTCCATGTACTCCATTCCAGGACACTGTTGATATCCTGCTTGCCGAGTACGACATAACCTACAACTGCTCCTCCAAACAATGCCAGGCCAAGGAACAGCAGGATGAGAAAGATCCGCAGGAGTATAATCCAGCCGGAACGTTTCTTAACCGGTTTCTTGTCTTGCCTCATGAAATTCTCCACCTATCCGCGCAAGTTATTGGCCAAATTCATCATCGTATCACTGGAAGTTAGCGCTCGTGCAGCAAGCTGGTAAGCCCGTTGCACCTTTAGCATTTCAGCCATTTCATTTGCCAAATCGACATTGGAGTTCTCAAGGACACCCTGCCGAATCGTCGCCTGCTCCTCCTCAGGAAGATCGGAAGTAGCGGCAATTATGCCTTCCCGTACTCCCGGTGGAAGTACAAATAGACTGCTGTCCTTCTGGATCAGCGCATCGGGACGCAGTGGAGTCACCAGTCCAATACGGCCGACCTCTGTTTCAATATCACCGTCCACAGCGATAATGTTCCCAGCCCCGTCAATGTGCAGCTTCGAGCCGGTAGGAACCTCGATCAACTCGCCTTCATCATTCAGCACCGGGTGCCCCAGACTCGTGACGAGATATCCCATGGCCTGATCCTCAGGGTTAGGCTGGACATTGAAGTTGCCCGCTCTGGTGAATCCGACTTCTCCATCCAGGGTCAGCACCTGGAACATGGCATTGCCCTCAATAGCCAGATCTGTCATGTTGCCGGTCTCCTTCAGGGTACCCTGTTTAAAGTTCACCGACAACTCCGACATACGGGAGCCATATCCCATACTCAATCCAAGCGGAGTAGCGCGTCCGCCAAGCTGAAAATCGGAAGACTGCTGCATTACGCTGTTCAGCGTATCTTGGAAAGCCGCTTCCTTCCTCTTATACCCGGCAGTATTGACGTTAGCCATATTGTCGGCAATCATGTCCAGACGCTGCTGAATTCCGTTCATGGATACCATGGCACTGATCATTGAGTTATTCATGTGGCCCTCCTATTATACACGGCCGATTTCGTTAACCGCTTTTTCCAGACTTCTATCGTAAAACTGAATCATTTTCTGATTGGATTCATACGCCCGCTGCGCAGCCATCATATCGACCATCGACTGGGCAAGATTAACGTTGGAGCCCTCTATATAGCCTTGCTGCACCTGTACGAGATCGCCATCCTGAAGTTCCCGGATGCCCGCCGCCTCTTCATCCTGAACGAGGTACACGCCGTTTCCATCACGAAATAGCGCCTGCGGCCGGGTAACGACCGAAATGCCCATCTGAACTTCAATCGCCTCGCCATTGATTTGCAGGTTGCCCTGGGGGTCGATCTGCAGCGACTCGATCGGCTGATCGTAGCCGAGAATAATCGCATTTCCTTCCGAATCAAGCACCTGGTAACCTTGCATGGTGCGCAGCGCGCCGTCAGGATCGACATAAAAACTTCCGTCACGAGTATACCGAACATTGCCGCCTGCGTCCATGACGGAAAAAAATGCCGATGGGCGATAAATGATCTCGCCGTCCTCGGTTACGTATTTCCCCGAGGCGTCAAAAGGAATAGGTTCTCCCGTTGCAGGGTCTTCCAGACTAATGTTAGAGATGAGGGCGAAATCCGAGTTCTTCCCCGTCTCCGTCAAGTCGCCCTGCATATAAGATGGCAGACTCTCCTCCACGAAAACCCCGGTGTTCAGCTTCCCGATCCGCCGTGTGCCAAGCGTGCTGTCGCCTACGAGGGAAACAAGCATTTCGGGAAAAGCGCGCGATACGCTGTTCATCTGCTTATAACCCGGTGTATTGATATTTGCTATATTTTGCGTCACCGTATCGTGGCGTCTTTGCTCCGTGATCATGCCGGAAGCAGCAGTGTAGAGTCCTCTTAACATGGGACAACCTCCAAACTTGTTTA
Source organism: Paenibacillus sp. YSY-4.3 (assembly GCF_054767475.1). Taxonomy (NCBI): domain Bacteria; kingdom Bacillati; phylum Bacillota; class Bacilli; order Caryophanales; family Paenibacillaceae; genus Paenibacillus; species Paenibacillus sp. YSY-4.3. Next base: position 166,563 of record NZ_BAABMC010000009.1, read on the forward strand.
GCTTGTCTACATGGATCTCCTATAAGACCCAAATGACTTTTCTCATATATATATCGGCGAATTAGAATTTTTTCTTAATGACTTTATCCAAATTATCAAGCATCATGCCTGTGCCCTTAACGACACAATGCATCGGATCTTCAGCGATAAGCACCGGAACCCGCAGTTCCTCGGCTAACAGCTCGTCCAATCCGTTCAAGAGGGCGCCTCCCCCGGTTAGGATTACCCCCCGGTCGATAATGTCTGCAGACAGCTCCGGCGGCGTCCGTTCCAGCACCGATTTCGCTGCAGCAACGATTGATGCGACAGGATCTGACAAAGCCTCCTGAACCTCCTTCGAAGTGATCGTCACTGTAAGCGGCAGCCCGGACACCATGTCCCTCCCGCGAATATCCAGCTCGGCCAGCACTCCTGATGGGTGAACCGTACCGATGGCGATCTTGATATCCTCCGCCGTGCGTTCTCCGATCAACAACTTGTACTTTGCTTTAATATATTTAATAATGGCGGTGTCAAAAGTGTCGCCGGCAACTTTGATAGACGAAGCCGTGACGATGTCCCCCATCGAGAGCACCGCCACATCCGTCGTCCCGCCGCCGATATCGACCACCATGTTACCGCTCGGCTCGTATATGTCCATGCCTGCGCCAATAGCTGCCGCCTTCGGCTCTTCCTCCAGAAATACATCTCTGGCGCCGCTATGCTCTGCAGCCTCGCGAATCGACTTTTGTTCTACAGACGTAATGTTCGTTGGCGCACAAATGAGAACACGGGGATGACTATACCAACTTTTTCCCCCAACCCGGTTGATAAAATGCTTCAGCATCGTTTCCGTAATTTCAAAATCAGCAATGACGCCATCTCTTAGCGGTCGGATCGCAACGATATTTCCCGGCGTTCGTCCTACCATCCGTCTTGCATCCTCGCCAACGGCTAGCACCCGCTTCGTGTCGCTTTCTATCGCTACGACGGACGGTTCGTCGAGAACGACTCCTTTTCCTTTTACATGAATCAATACATTTGCCGTACCTAAATCAATACCGATATCCTTGCCCATTATTCCGATGCTCCCCCAAAGCGTATTTTGTAAATCATGGAAAACGATGCGTTCAATATTTGGTAGAAGTTTCCCTTCATTACTCCGATATTATTCGACAAAAACTCCAACTATTCCTTTATATTTCGGGATTTATAGATAAAAATCTGCTTTTCCATGCCATATTTAAAAATACCATACTTTGGGGGAAGTGTTCAATGTTATTCCTGCTGTTCCGTGACCTTCAGGCGGGTTATTTTGCCGAGCCGATGGCTTCGCGTTTCGTCTGCCCTTTCTTTTTATACTTGATCTTGGTCGCCTCTCCTCCACGGAGATGGCGGATCGACTTATGGTATTCGAGAATGTGCTTCACCTGATCTGCCAAATCCGGATTGATTTCCGGAAGACGCTCGGTCAAATCTTTATGCACCGTACTCTTGGATACGCCGAATTCCTTGGCAATCGTCCGAACCGTGTGCCGAGTCTCCACGATGCAGCGCCCTATTTTAATCGTCCGTTCTTTGATGTAATCGTGCACGCTCCCGCCTCCCTACTCGAGATAGTTTGGTACATTATATGAGGGGCGTGCCCATATATTCTCGGTTTCGAAGGCCTGACAAGCCCGGACAAGGCCATTTATTTTGCAAAAGGGAGCCTCAGCGGCAAAAAAAGGCGGGGAGCTGTAAAGCTCTCCGCCTTTTTTCAAATCCGGCAGACCGGAATTTAATTTTTGGGAAGCACACTAACCGGGTTGAGCAATTCGCCATTCTCATATACCGCGAAGTGCAAGTGGTTGCCAAGATCCTTCTCCATCTCATTGCGGCCGGCATTGGCAAGGATATCGCCCTGTTTCACCTCGGCCCCCTGCTTCACCTTAATGTCAGTCAGGCTCTCGTACACGGTCTTCAGGTTATCCGCATGGGTAATTTCCACGACATAGCCGAGCAGCGGATGCTCTTCGACCCGAGTTACTTTTCCGGCGAGCGCGGCTTTGACCTCAAATGGCTTATCATCCTCGCGAGCCAAATCGATGCCGGTATTCGGCGTAAATGTATCCTTATACTCGACCATCGCGGCCTGATGGTCCTCCGCCGAACCTTCCTTCTCATAGAAAGGCTTCACGACAGACACTTCAGTAACGTTAGCTACAGGCCAGATCAGATCCCCGGTGTTGGCTGTCTTTGCGGCATCCGTTTTGTCAGAAACGTTGTCCCGCACAATTTCGTCATCGGGAAGCTGGACGGTATCCGTTACGCTGGCGGGGGTCGATTCCATAGGCTTGCGGCCTGCATCCTGATAGACCCACACTAAGGTTAGTATAATTGCCGCTGCCGCCACATATGCTGCCGGATACACCCATCTCTTGGACAATACTTTTTTCCATGCGGATACCGGAGCTTCCGGTTCGCCCATTATATTTTTGGGAGATTCCTCATGGGGTTGATTTTTTGGTTTTTGTTCATTCATTGGTATCACCTCAATAACCAGTGTTACCGAGGGCGACTCTTTTATACTTCCACTATAGTAATATTTTTAAAAATAATTAGCGTTCTAACAATGCAGAGGCCTGCGCAAATGATATACCGGTGTAGTAGTGTTTGAGAATTTGCGTCGTCGTGTATCCCTGCTTCGCCATCCCTTGAGCTCCCCACTGGCTCATGCCGACGCCATGTCCGCTGCCGTATGTCGTGATCTTTACGTCGTCTCCATCCGAGGTCATTGCAAACTGGGCGGAACGCAGCCCCAACTTCTCCCGCAGCTCTCGTCCGGTAAAGGATTGTCCACCTATGAGCATCGTCTTGACATTATGCCCTGCCGTGTAGGATTTGATTTGAAAAAGTGCCGACGTTGCTTTATCTGTTAGGGAAGCCGCTGCAGGCAGCGCAGATGCCTCCAGTCCAAGTTTGGCGAACAACTCCTTCAGCGGAATGCTTACCGTCTCTTTGAAGGATGGATTGACGCTTTTATCCCACGGGCTAGCCACACTGCGCAGATAAGGCAGCTTTAGCGACCAGTATTCCTCTGAATTCTCGGTATACCCGCCGCTGGCAGAGAAGAAGGTAGCGGTGATCGGCTTGCCTTTATAGGTCATAATAATCCCCTTCGTCTGCTCCACCGCACGGCGCAGCTTGGCCAGCTGCTCGCTCTTGCGAAGCTCAGTCCACTTGTCCAGTTCTTTGCTGGACAGATAGGCTTGATGATCGATCGAATCAACGACGTCCGCCCCTTGCACCGGTACGCCGCTGCGATCCGCTTCCGCCAGGCGGCGTACGATGAATGTCCGCGCGGCGATCGCCTGCGCCTTCAGCGCCTCGAGCTCGAAGTCGGCCGGCATTTCCGCTGCCAGTACACCGGTCACGTACTGCTCGAGCGGCAGCGTCTCGATGCCCCCGGTCTTGGTCAGGTAGACGCTGACCGGGGGCAGCTCACTGGCGGCCGGCACAGCCGGAATCTGGGCCGCGGGCGGCACCGCCACAGCGCCGCTGGCCAGCTCGGGCGCAGCGGGCTGGCCGGAAACGCTGGGCAGCGGCGCTGGAGCGGGCCCAGCGCCGCTGCGGCTGCCGACAAGGGCAGCCAGCAGCACGGCCGCCGCGGCCAGCGAGGCCAGCGCTGCGCCGAGCTTGGCGCCGTTCCTTCCGGCGTAGCGGAAGGAACGGTACGCGCGCGTGCCGGCAGGGACGCGCACGCGTACCGGGCGCAGCGCGCGCGGCGCGCTGGGCACGCGGCCTGGCCCGGACGCGCCATGCGCGGGCACCGATGCCGCGTTGAGCAGCTGGTGCGCTGGGCCTGGGCCGCCTAGCACGTTAGGCCGCGCTGCGCCCGTCATGCCGCCCGGCACGCTACGCAGCTCCGATACAAGCTCCGCTCCCGCCATATTCACACCATCTTCTGCATGCGGTGTACCCTTCACTCCCAACGATATCTGTTTCGCTCCCTGCCTTCCCGCCAAGGACGTATAACCGCCTGCACCAGCTATAAATTGCTCTTGTCCAGCTGCCGCTTTCTGCCCCCTGCTGCTTTCCAAGCTATCCCCGATCGACGCACAGCTTCGTTCTCTTTTATTTTTACGAGCCGATAGATTGACGATCATTGGTTCCTTATGAGAATCAATATCCAAAGCAAGCAACCTCCATCCCGATTCATGCTGCAGTCGCCTGGCTTCCCTATGCAAGGAATTAAAGCGACCCTAGCGATTGAATTCGTTATACTTTTTGTTCGCTATACTTATAGATATGATCCGCACGCGCCTGCTAGAACCGGAAGAAGCAGATGCTCTGCCCGAATATATGAGAAACGCATAGTTTTGATATGATCACCAGCATAACCTAAAATATCTGCTCCTCATTAAACTGTACTTGTCGCTCAATATTCTGTGCTTACTCCTCAGTAGACTGGATTTGTGCTGAATCAATGCACTGCACATGTACTCAATGCATTGATTCAGCACTACTCAACACAGCGACCCCTTGCTAACGGACTATTTCTGCTTATTTGACTGATTTGAAATACTTAACGGACCCTGAAGCCCTTATTTGCACTCTTTTCTTATAAATAGGAGGTCATTTTGCAGAATAACGCAACCACGGTCCATACGCACCAGATTTTGCAGCTTTTATGTAAAATAACGGATCTACGGTCTGTTCGCCCAAGTGCGCACCGTGCCCACACCGGCCGCCTCGCCCAGCATGAACGTTGTTACACAATCGCAAAGCCGAACAAATCCCCGCCATCCCCTTTGCCGCAAAACGCAAAAAAGACCATGCTCTAGAACACGGTCTTCGAATACAGCAATAGGTTATGAAATTAATTCGCAATCATGCCCAGGTCGGTTGTACTTTGAGCATCGGGAGCTCATCCTTCTTATTGACAGGAACCCGATCGCTTTGGACAGCGGATTCTTTCTCGTCAAGAGTTATCCGCCAGATGTCTGCCCCTAGGCCAGATAGCTTTTCGGCCAAATTCACGTATCCGCGATCAATATGATGCGTTCCGCTTACTTCAGTCGTACCATCAGCAACGAGCCCGGCAATAATGAGTGCAGCCCCGGCACGCAAATCGGTAGCGCATACTTTGGCCCCGCTCAGCTTAGCTCCGCCCGTGATGATGGAAGTACGTCCTTCTACTTTAATTTCTGCGTTCATCAGTGCAAATTGCTCCACATGCATAAAACGATTCTCAAACACCGTTTCCGTCACGACGCTCGTTCCCTCGGACACAAGCAAAACCGCCATCATTTGCGACTGCATGTCAGTCGGGAAGCCTGGATAAGGCAGTGTTTTGACGTCTACGGCCTTCAGCGGCTTATCCGCTATGACCCGCACACCATTCTCGTGTACTTCAACCTTTGCGCCCATTTCCTCAAGTTTGGCAATGACAGGTCCAAGATGATCCGCAATCGCGCCTTCTACAAACACGTTACCGCCTGTCGTAGCCGCAGCAATCATAAACGTACCTGCTTCAATACGATCAGGGATCACGGTATGCTCGACACCGCGCAGCTTCTCCACGCCTTCGATACGGATGACGCCCGTTCCTGCACCGCGGACGATCGCGCCCATTCCGTTCAAGTAATTCGCGAGGTCAACGATTTCCGGCTCTTTCGCCGCATTCTCGATTACCGTCGTTCCTTCGGCCAGAGTAGCCGCCATCATAATATTCTCCGTTGCACCAACGCTAGCCACGTCCAGATAAATCTTCGCTCCGCGCAGGCGTCCATTCGATTTGGCTTCGATGAAGCCCTGTCCCAAGTTGATCTCGGCACCCATCGCTTCAAAGCCTTTCAAATGCTGATCAATGGGTCTCGTACCGATCGCACAGCCTCCAGGGAGAGAAATTCGCGTGTATCCCGTGCGAGTCAACAATGGCCCCATGACGAGAAAAGATGCCCGCATTTTCCGTACCCATTCGTACGGCGCTTCACAATTCGCGATCTTCTGCGCATTGACCGTAACTACTTCACGATCATATGTAACGGCCGCTCCGAGCGATTCCAATACTTTTATAATGGTCATCACATCATCTAGCGGCGGGGCATCACGAATTACGCTTACGCCTTTTTCCCCCAATAGCGATGCTGCGATGATCGGCAGCACTGAATTTTTAGCTCCGCTAACTTTAACGTTCCCGGACAAAATATTGCCGCCGCGGACGATAAATTTGCTCATCTTTGTTTCCCTCCGCGCGTTCATTTTCACCCTTATTTTCGATGCAAAATAAAGGTATCCCGCTCATTTCCCTAAATTTCATCATATCATCGGTAGCTTGAGGCGCACAAGGCTCTAATCATGTAGAAATAACACGAATCATAGAGAATTCCGTCTTATTTGCAAGCAATCACTAGTTCCCCTTGGCATAATCCTTATTCACCATTGTTGACACAATGTTTTGATGTTATTCGACAAACTTCACGCTGCGCATTATTACGCATCCAGGCTCCCAAGACCCCCAAAAATTCTCGTTAACCTCAAATAGTCTAACACACTTATAACCAAAGACTTAGGAATTAAAACATATAGCGAAGCATCTGCGTATATCCCAAGTACTCCAATATGAAGGCTGCAACAAACCGTCCCAGCACGATGGCCAGGAGCAAATGAAGCAGCTTGCCTTGCGGCCCCTTTGGATGCCGGATGAATAAATCCAGCTTGAGATTTTGCAATGCCCACCAGGACAGGACAATGCAAGCCAGCGATATTAAAATGGCCGTCAGGCCATTCATGCCAACCGAAGTCGGTACTGAATCCATGGGATTCATATCCGTGCCCCCCGCCTTGTTCTATACTTATGCAACCGCCCCGGAAAGGGTTAATACACTCTAAATATATATCGGCAAGCATAATGTAAAAAATTTATAGACCCTTTATATCATACTTGCCTGAGTGATAATAATCCAGTCTTTCTTTCCGCTCACAGCACTTCCATTTGTATATTTTTTCAAAACTTGTTTGACCGTGCCGCATCCACAAAAACACGCTCAGAATATTTGCCTCACTTCGGTCGTATAGATGCTTATTCATTCCCCATAATCGACATTTTTCTGCTTTGAAGCAACATAGCTCTATGTTACAAAATATTGTTTAATTCCGCTACATCGAATTTGCAGCCGTGGATACTATATCCAAATTCATGCATTCAAGTCAACCATACAGCATTTATCGTAATTCCTTCGGCAAGTTCTGCCAAAACTCTCACAAAACGTTCTGGGACATTATTCGTGCATAAGAATAGCAAAGAGGTTTTAGAGCAAGGCTCCAGTGCGTTGTTTCATACTGTTGATTCTTTAGTAAATGGCAAAACACTCATTTCCCCGCTGACCATCTTCCATTAAAATTATTCAGAATCAGGCCAATGTCCCAAAACAGATTGCATCTTAAGTCGGTCAAAAAAGGGGCTAGGGGAACAACTTTGACCCACTATTAATTACTACATTTTACAACTACCTCCTAATTTATACTTCTTTTTAATGAAGGTTGCAGGCGGAGGATTACAGGCGGCTGATCGCAACTTCCCTTATTAATGAAACCAAAACTGCCTTCAATGCTTCGCCCCCATAGTTTCCTACCATAAAAAGAAAAACTGAACACCGGGGTGTTCAGTTTTTCTTTAGGTTTGCAATTAATGATGCTTTTTGATCTTTGCGTTGCCGGACACATTAATTCGTGTAGAAGCCCTTTGCAGAGCCAGTTCAGCACGACGATGATCAATCCGATCCTGATTGCTGCCCGCAGACAACCTGCGCTCAGCACGCTCTCGCGCAGCTACCGCGCGATCGACATCGATCTCCTCCGGAAGCTCAGCGCTTTCTGCGAGAATGATAACCTTGTCTTTCTGAACTTCAACAAAGCCACCATGCACCGCAATTGTGGTCGAATTTCCACCGGATTTAGCCACAATTGGAGCAACTTGAAGCGGTGTTACCAGCGGAACGTGATGCGGCAAAATCCCAAGTTCGCCCTCGACACCGCGGACGGTCAGGCTATTCACCTGTTCGGAGAACACCACATGTTCCGGCGTAACAATTTCCAATAAAAAGGTGCTCACTAGTCATCCCTCCTGTTCGTGGGACAGTTCATTTCTGAAGCATCCGAGTTCACGGTGCGTGTTACAACGTTTTTGCTTTTTCTACAGCCTCTTCGATCGTACCAACGTAGAGGAAAGCCGCTTCTGGAAGGGAATCGTGCTTGCCTTCAAGGATTTCCTTGAAGCTGCGAACTGTTTCAGCAATCGGCACGTATTTCCCTTTGATTCCGGTAAACTCCTCTGCAACGTGGAACGGCTGTGACAAGAAGCGTTCAATTTTCCGTGCACGGGATACGATCAGTTTATCGTCCTCAGACAGCTCATCCATACCGAGGATCGCGATGATATCCTGCAATTCCTTATAACGGGCTAAAAGCTGTTTAACGCCTTGTGCCACATTATAGTGCTCTTCGCCAACGACTTCAGGCGTCAAAATCCGGGAGCTGGAAGCCAACGGGTCAACCGCAGGGAAAATCCCTTTCTCGGAAATTTTACGCTCAAGGTTCGTCGTAGCATCCAAGTGAGCAAATGTCGTCGCAGGAGCTGGATCCGTATAGTCATCCGCAGGAACGTAAATCGCTTGGATGGAAGTAACGGAACCTTTCTTCGTCGACGTAATCCGCTCTTGAAGCTGACCCATCTCTGTAGCAAGCGTTGGTTGGTAACCTACCGCCGAAGGCATACGTCCAAGAAGGGCGGAAACCTCTGAACCCGCTTGAGTAAAGCGGAAAATGTTATCGATAAAGAGAAGAACGTCACGACCCTCTTGGTCGCGGAAATATTCCGCCATCGTAAGGCCGGCCAAAGCTACGCGAAGACGTGCGCCTGGTGGTTCGTTCATTTGCCCGAATACCATCGCCGTTTTACTGATAACACCGGAATCGGTCATTTCATGGTACAAGTCGTTACCTTCACGCGTCCGCTCGCCTACGCCGGCAAATACGGAAATACCGCCGTGTTCTTGAGCGATGTTGTTGATCAGCTCTTGAATCGTAACGGTCTTACCAACACCCGCACCACCAAACAGGCCGATCTTACCGCCTTTGGCATATGGAGCAAGCAAATCGATAACTTTAATACCAGTCTCAAGAATTTCCGATTGTGTCGACAGCTCTTCAAATGTAGGCGGGTCGCGGTGGATCGGATTTCTGTCACCCGAAGTTACCTGTCCTTTATTATCAATCGTGTCTCCAAGCACGTTAAATACGCGGCCCAGAGTCACTTCACCTACTGGAACAGAAATTGGAGCGCCCAAGTCTACTGCTTCCACACCACGTACAAGACCATCGGTCGAGGACATGGCGATACAGCGGACAAGGTTGTCGCCCAAGTGATTGGATGCTTCCAGGATTAGACCGCTGTCTTCATCCTGCGCGCCCTCTTTCACAATTTTAATAGCGTTGAATATATCCGGGAGTTGTCCGCGTCCGAATTCAATGTCAACAACCGGACCCATTACGCTAACAACGCGTCCTTTGTTCATTATAGTTGTTTCCCTCCTTAAAGTTTTGCGGTGCTAAGCAGCCGGAAGACGTTCGCATGAGGAACATCACTTCCTTACAATGGCTGAGAGCCATACAGTAGCGCCTGGCGTTCCTGCATATCCGCAAACTATCATCGAAAACGAAAATGCTAGCCTTGGGCGTTGGCACCCGCCACAATTTCCGTAATTTCCTGGGTAATAGCCGCTTGACGAGCACGGTTATACGTCAGGGTCAATTCGTTGATCATTTTCGTTGCGTTCTTCGTTGCGCTGCTCATTGCTGTCATCTTCGCTCCAAGCTCACTCGCCTTCCCTTCCAAAAGGGCACCGAAAATCAGTGTTTCAGCATACTTTGGAAGCAGAACTTCAAGTACAGCTTCAGGTGAAGGCTCATACTCGTATTCCGCTGTCGGTCCGCTCGTTTCGACACTGTCGAATGGAAGCAAGCGATCTACGGTCGGCAACTGGCTCATCGCATTTATAAATTTGTTATAGCAAATATAGACCTCGTCAAATTGTTCCTCTTCAAAGCCCTGAACAGCCGCGTAAGCCAAAGACTTAATATCGGCGAATTTCGGCGAATCAGATAATTCGACGACATCCTTCAGCACAGGAAGCTCCCGGCGATTGAAGTAGTCCCGTCCTTTGCGTCCGATAACGTATAGACCGTATTCGGATTGGGATTGGTGCTTCTGGTTGATTTCATCCATCACTTTACGAAGAATATTCGTATTGTATCCGCCAACGAGCCCGCCGTCAGCCGTAATAACAATATAGGCCGTCCGTTTTACGGGGCGAGTCACGAGCATCGGATGCGTAACTCCGTCAGTGCTGGAAGCGATGCTGCTCACGACTTCTTTCAGCTTCTCTGCGTACGGGCGGGAGGATTGAGCCTTCTCTTGCGCTCTTCTAAGCTTGGCCGAAGCAACCATTTCCATCGCCTTCGTAATCTGACGGGTGTTCTGAACACTCTTGATTTGACGTTTTATCTCGCGAATCCCTTTTGCCATGATTTCACCACCCTCAAACTTTGGCTAAAGGCCAAAGTTACTTCGAAAGCATTACTCAGTTTTGGCAAAGCCAAAACTCGCATCGTAAGCATTATCTTGCTTTGGCTGTAAGCCAAAGTTACTTCGAAAAGCATACGCTTAACTTCACGTAACGTATTCTCAAATTTCGGCTCTTGCCAAAGCTAATCAGGCTACAGACCTGATTAGAACATTGTCCCGCTACAGGCTAAACGCGATCCAGCTTTGGCAGAACCAAAACGAGTATTCTTATAAGTAATCATGAACCGGCAAGCTCAGCCGATTCATGAAGCTGTATTAGTTAGATGCGGAAAAACCTCTTTTAAACTTCTCGATAACTTCTTTCAGTTTTTCCTCGTTTTCTGCCGTCAAATCTTTCGTGTCGCGGATCGACTGCAGAACTTCTTCATGCTGACTGTCCACAAAAGAGAGGAATTCAGCTTCAAAACGACGCACATCGCCAACTGGAATATCGTCAAGATATCCCTTGACTGCCGTATACAAGCTAATAACCTGCTTTTCAACGGAAAGAGGTTGGTTTACGCCCTGTTTCAGGATTTCCATCATACGGGAACCACGAGTCAGACGAGCTTGCGTCGACTTATCGAGGTCAGAACCGAATTGGGAGAATGCCTGAAGCTCGCGGTATTGCGCCAAATCCAGACGAAGCGTACCAGCAACCTTCTTCATCGCTTTGATTTGTGCGGACCCCCCTACCCGGGATACCGAAATACCGACGTTGATCGCCGGACGTTGACCGGAGTAGAACAGGTCGGACTCCAGGAAGATCTGACCGTCCGTAATGGAGATAACGTTCGTCGGAATATACGCCGATACGTCAGAAGCCTGGGTCTCGATAAATGGAAGCGCGGTAATCGAACCGCCGCCCAATTCATCACTCAGCTTCGCTGCACGCTCCAACAGGCGGGAATGCAGATAGAAGACGTCACCCGGATATGCCTCACGGCCCGGAGGACGGCGAAGCAAGAGGGACAACTCACGATAAGCAGCCGCTTGCTTGGACAAGTCGTCATAAATAATCAGTACGTGCTCGCCTTTGTACATGAAGTACTCGGCCATCGCAACGCCTGCATATGGTGCGATATAAAGAAGCGGTGACGGCTCCGAAGCGGATGCCGTAACAACGATCGTATAATCAAGCGCTCCATGACGGCGAAGCGTCTCAACCACGTTAACGACAGTCGATTGCTTCTGTCCGATAGCTACGTATACGCATTTTACGCCATTGCCTTTTTGGTTAATGATCGTATCGATCGCAATAGCAGTTTTACCCGTTTGACGGTCACCGATAATCAACTCGCGCTGTCCGCGGCCAATTGGAACCATCGAGTCGATCGCTTTGATCCCGGTTTGCATCGGCTCATGAACCGACTTCCGGTCGATAACGCCCGGCGCATTGTTCTCAACGGGACGGAATTCCGTCGTTGCGATAGGTCCTTTTCCATCTATCGGCTGGCCCAGCGGGTTCACGACGCGGCCTAGCAGAGCATCTCCAACAGGTACTTGCATGATTTGCCCGGTGCGTTTAACTTGGTTACCTTCACGAATATCGCTGTATGGTCCTAGAATAACAACCCCAACGTTGCTTTCTTCCAGGTTCAGCGCAAGGCCAAAAACGCCGTTCTCAAACTCGAGTAGTTCGTTTGCCATGGCGTTCTCAAGCCCGTGGACGCGAGCGATACCGTCACCAACTTGAATAACGGTGCCGACTTCGGCCACTTCAATTTCCGATTTATATTGTTCGATCTGACTTTTAATCAGCGTACTGATTTCTTCAGGTCTGATACTCAAGTTTTTCACCCCTATCTACAGTGCTTGTCTTCGAAAAGACTTCTCAAACCGTTCAAGCTTTCCAGCCAAACTTCCATCATACAGCGTATCGCCGATTCTGACTTTCATTCCGCCGAGCAGATCCTTGTCAATCTCGTTCAGAACACGAATTTTCTTGTTGACCAAAGCGCCAAATTCGTCCGCGATCGCCGCCTTCTCCTCTTCATTCAGAGGGTAAGTCGTATAGACCGTTGCGGTAGCCAGTCCAAATGCTTCGCCAGTAATTTTGATGTAGCGGTCTAGCAATTCCGGCAAAATTCCGATTCTTCCCCGTTCTACGAGAAGCTTCACCAATGAGACAACAGACTTCGACAGTTTGCCCTCCAAGGCTCCCTCAAGCGCTTCCCATTTAGCTGCTTCCGAAATATTCGGGGAAGAAATAAATTTCTGTATATCTTTATCCTCATTAAAAGCATGTACGAGAGCTCTGATTTCCTGTTCAACTTCCAGTGTACGCCCTTCCTGCGCTGCAATTTCATACAGGGCTTTGGCGTATCTGCCCGCTACAACAGCTTCACGGCTCATGATTTGCTACCTACCTCTTTAAGATATTGGTTAACAAGCTTCTCTTGTTCTTCTGGATTGTTCTCGACCTCACGCTCGATCAGCTTAGAGGCAATGTTGACAGAGAAAGTACCAATCTCGCCGCGCAAGGAATCGACGGCTTTGTTTCTTTCGCTCTCGATATCGCGGATCGCTTCGTTCTTCATGCGAGTAGTGTCCTGCTTCGCCTGCTCCAGCAAATCACGCGCTTGCTTGCTGCTGCTTTGTTTCGCTTGCTCGATGATTTCATAGGCTTCTTGACGAGCCTGATTAAGAGCAGCCTTCTGCTCCTCGACATAGACATTTGCCTGCTCTTTCGTTTGCTTCGCTTCTTCCAGTTGCCCGAGCACCAACTCGCGGCGCTGCTCCATTACCGCAAATAACTTACTGAAAGCGTATTTGCTAAGCAACCAATAAAGAATCACAAACGCAATTATGGTAATGACAATATTCTCCCAAAGGACAGTCACCGAAGTCACTCCTTTCCGTTAATAATAGTTTCTGATTATTTCTATGCTCTTAAAACGAAGGCGCGGATGGCATAGGCCCTCCCCGCCAAACCGAAACTATTATTAAGAGAACATGATCAAGAATGCAATAACTGTAGCCGCAAGAGGTACTACCTCGACGATACCAACACCGATAAACATTGTTGTTTGAAGCGGTCCACGTGCTTCTGGTTGACGAGCGATGGATTCCACCGTTCTACTAACGATCATACCGTTACCAAGACCTGCGCCAAGTGCGCCCAAACCAACTGCGATAGCTGCTGCCAAAAATTCCATTGTAAATATCCTCCTTAAACTATTCTCATTGTGATTTTTTTAAATATAATAGATCTCTTCCGGGGCGAGCCGGATGCGGCTCGTGCCTTCCGAGTTTATTAATGATCTTCTTCGTGAATCGTTGTCTGTGCAATGTATACCATCGTAAGGATCGTAAATATGAAGGCTTGAAGCGCGCCGATAAATATACTGAACCCTTGCCATACGGCCAAGAATGGAATACCTAAGAATCCCATCTTCAGAATGACCGTGATCAGAACCTCGCCCGCAAAAATGTTTGCGAACAAACGAATCGCAAGAGCGACCGGTTTTGCCAGGTTCTCAATGATGTTGAGCGGCAAGAAGAACGGATACGGCTCGATATAATGCTTCAGATAATGCTTGCGGTTCAGCTTAAGACCAAGGTAGTTCATCAAGATGAATACGACGATCGCAAGCCCGGCCGTTACCGATATGTCCGCTGTAGGCGATTTCCACCAAAGCAGTTCGACATGATTCCCATCGCTAAGGCCTCTTGTCGCTTCAATAATGAAGCCCAGAAAGCTCTCCTCTTTATGAGCCTCTGTAATAATACTGAAAGGCAATCCAAGCAGGTTGGATATGAAAATGAACAGAATAAGCGTAAGCCCTAGGGATATGTAAGGCTTCCCCTTCTTCAGATCCATCGCGCTTCCGACAATCCCCTGGACAAATTCGACTACCCATTCCATAAAATTTTGCATTTTGGAAGGGTTTTCGACAGAAAGATTGCTAACGGCCAGTCTGCATAATACAAACACAATTAGCGAACTGACTAGCAGCATGAAGATTGCGGAAAGATCAAGATTGAATCCCCCAAGATTAATCACCGGTGCTGAATGCATGTGTTAATGTTCACCCCTTTCCCGATTAAGCTGTTAAGATTTGTTTCGGAGCCCGATCACAATGCTCGCCGGGATGGTCAGTAGCTGCGGCACAAAAAGTCCGATAATGGCGGATACTAGCGATACCTGTTCGAACTTTGCCGCAACCATGACTGTAATGAATACCAGACAAATTCTAGTAATGAAACCAAAGTTGAATTTCCGCTGTTCCTGACTAACTGCAAGCTCAACCAACTGCCGTACCTTGATGGACAAATATCGGACATATAGCAGTCCGACAACTAATCCCAGAAACAATCCGGCCAATAACGGCCTGTATTCCGGGGCAAAAGCCCATCCAAAAAGAACTGCGGAGAGCAACAGGAACGTTAACCGGGATACGGCTGTAACAATGGAACCCAAATCATCCATTTTGCGCCCCCAAAAACTTTTTGATAAGTACGAATATGTTGACGATTCCTGACAAGAGACCGATTATGGCTCCAATGGCAACCCAATAACTTGGACCGCCAAAACGCTCCACCAACCATCTTGCACCCAAAAAGCCGATCACAATATACATAGCCAGCAAAAAGCCCGCTCCACCAATGGCAGCGACGGCAATCCAAGGATTACCATTATTATCAGGAATTTTCATATCGGACAATCCCAACTTATTTTACTGAATGTGTCTACTTTTTGTCAACGAATGCATTCAAAACCGTACAGTATAACTGTATGCTATCTCGTTCAAAAACACAATTATTGATCATTCGAATTTGTGAACTTTCTGTGAAAATCCTCGGGACGATGATCAATTACACCGAAATGGTGATATATCGCATTGACAATTCTTTCGGATGCCTTTCCGTCTCCGTAAGGATTTGCCGCACGACTCATAGATTCATACAGCGAACTATCCGTCAGCAGTGCCTTGATCCGTTCATAAACCATCTCCTCATCCGTACCGACCAGCTCAAGCGTTCCCGCTTCAATCCCTTCCGGACGCTCCGTCGTATCGCGCAGCACAAGCACCGGGACGCCAAAGGAAGGAGCTTCCTCCTGCATGCCGCCCGAATCCGTCACGATCAGATGAGTGTGCGGATAAATGTTGTGGAAATCCACAACGTCAAGAGGTTCGATCAGTTTGATGCGCGGATGTTCTCCCAATGTGGCATGCGCCGGCTCTCTAACCGGAGGACTAGGATGCACCGGATAGACGATGGCGACATCCTCGAACTCGTCAGCAATGCGCTTCACAGCACGGAAAATGTTCATATGCGGCTCGCCTTGCGATTCCCGGCGGTGAGCCGTCATAAGAATCAGTCGTTTTCCGGTGGCAAAGTCCAGCGCTGAGTTCCAGTAATTAGGCTGTACTGTATATTGAAACACATCGGTTATCGTGTTGCCTGTGATATATATACTTGACTCCGGCTTATTTTCCTTGCGCAAATTGTTGGCCGACCACTCGGTCGGGGCAAAATGCAGATCCGCCAGAACTCCCGTTAATTGGCGGTTCATCTCCTCCGGATATGGCGACCATTTATTCCAAGTGCGCAGTCCTGCCTCGACATGCCCAATTTTAATACCTTGCAGAAACGCTGCATAGCTTGCCAAAAAAGTGGTCAGCGTATCCCCATGGACAAGCACGATATCCGGCTTCGCCTCGCGCAGAACGCTCTCCAAGCCGCCCAGAACTCTTATCGTGATTTCATTGAGGGTCTGATTCGGCTTCATGACATCCAGGTCATAGTCCGGAACGATCTTGAACACCTCGAGCACCTGGTCCAGCATCTCGCGATGCTGGGCAGTAACGCAGACCACCGATTCGATATGCTCCTTATGCTTCTGCAACTCGAGAATTAATGGAGCCATCTTGATCGCTTCAGGCCTGACGCCAAAAATTGTCATTACCTTGATTTTAGACATGATAATTCCTTTCCTTAATTAATATCGCTTAATTGCGATACGTTATTTTGTACCATAGAGCCGATCGCCTGCATCTCCCAAACCCGGAACGATGTAACCATGCTCATCCAGTCGCTCATCCAGCGCGGCAACGTAAATGTCTACGTCCGGGTGAGCTTCCTGAACGGCTTGTACACCTTCAGGCGCAGCAATCAGGTTCATCATTTTAATTTGCGTGCAGCCGCGCTTCTTCAGCACATCGATCGCCGCGATCGCCGATCCTCCTGTAGCCAGCATCGGATCGATGACAATAAGCTCGCGCTCCTGAACGTCCGTTGGCAGCTTCACATAATATTCCACAGGCTGAAGCGTCTGCGGATCGCGGAACAGTCCCACATGGCCTACCTTGGCTGCAGGGAGCAGCTTCAGCACGCCATCGAGCATCCCAAGGCCTGCGCGAAGAATCGGAATCAATCCGAGCATCCGGCCAGAGATAACCTTCGCCTCAGCTTCACAGACTGGGGTCTGCACTTTAATGGATTCCAACGGAACTTCTCTCGTAATTTCATAGGCCATCAGCGTAGCCACTTCATCCACCAATTCACGAAAGTCCTTCGTGTTCGTTTGCATGTCTCGAATAAAAGTCAGTTTGTGTTGAATCAAAGGGTGATCACATACCACCAATTTTCCCATATTTGTCCCTCCGGTTTATAGCTGAATCTTCTTAGGATGACGATCCTTTACATCAAATGATGCACAAATCCTGTTTATTATATCACTGTCTTTTTCCGATTGCTACGAACTGTATCAACATGACTTCCGCCTTGCTTCGAATGGCCTACATAAAGATCCTATAACGACTTATTCCCTATGTAGATAGCCCCCATGTTTCTAGAAAAAAAGGGCGCCCCTCACCTTAAGGTTTCGGGACGCCCATTGTCATTCTAGTATCAGCTTACGGCTTCTTCAGCCCAAATTATTCGTAACGCAGTTCAGGATACAGCGGGAATTGATCCGTTAGCGCACTAACCTGCTTACGGGCTTGATCCAAGACAGATTCATCCTTGGAATTTTTAAGAACGTTAGCAATAATTTGTCCGATCGTTTTCATCGCCGCTTCATCCATGCCACGGGAAGTAGCTGCAGGCGTACCAATCCGAATGCCGCTAGTAACGAACGGGCTGGTCGGATCGAAAGGAATGGCGTTTTTATTCACGGTAATGCCGATGGAATCAAGCAAATGTTCCGCGTCCTTGCCCGTGATATTCAGGCTGCGGGTATCGATCAGCATCAGATGGTTGTCCGTACCGCCGGACACCAGGTTGAGGCCTTCGCCAACAAGTGTTTCAGCCAATACTTTCGCGTTTTTGACGACGTTCTCTGCATAAGTCTTGAACGATGGCTGTAGAGCCTCTCCCAAGGCAACCGCTTTGGAAGCAATCACATGCATAAGCGGTCCGCCTTGCGTACCCGGGAATACCGCTTTATCGATCGCTGCTGCCCATGGCTTGCGGCAAAGAATCATGCCGCCGCGCGGACCACGAAGCGTCTTGTGCGTCGTTGTTGTAACGAAATGCGCATGAGGAACTGGATTTGGATGCAGGCCAGCAGCAACCAGACCCGCGATATGGGCCATATCTACCATAAAGAGCGCGCCTACATCATTGGCGATGGAAGCCATTTTTTCAAAATCAATAATACGCGGATAAGCGCTGGCTCCAGCTACAATCAGGCGAGGGCGGTGTTTGAAAGCCGCTTTGCGCACTTCATCATAGTCGATAAGGAAAGTATCTTCCTGTACGCCGTAAGCTACAAAGTTATACATCAGACCGGAGGCATTAACCGGGCTTCCGTGCGTCAAGTGACCGCCATGGGCCAGGTTCATGCCAAGAACTGTATCACCAGGCTTTAGTGCAGCCAGATATACAGCAAGGTTCGCTTGAGCGCCGGAGTGCGGCTGAACATTGGCATGCTCTGCTCCGAACAATTCCTTAGCACGGTCACGGGCGATATCCTCTACGATATCCACGTGTTCACAGCCGCCGTAAAAACGCTTGCCCGGGTATCCCTCCGCATATTTGTTCGTCAACACTGAACCCATCGCTTCGATCACCGCTTCGCTGACAATGTTCTCGGAAGCAATCAGCTCGATGTTGTTCCGTTGGCGCTTAAGCTCCAGATTCATCGCTTCCAGTACTGCAGGGTCTTGTTTTTTCAAATGATCCATTGTCCAAAATCCTCCTTATATTAAAAAATGATAAACTGTGAAGACACTTCAAACATCAATCGCACAGATGCGAATCCTGCACCTCTGGCAGCTTGTAGACCGCTCGTTCCCCGCCGATCAGTTTCGGCCGCGTCCAGGCTGCGGTCACCCTAGCCTGCCCGATATACCGCCGCGCAGGGCGATAAGGAACAGCCACATGCTTCAGATGCATGCCGATCAGCGTCTCGCCGACATCTAGGCCAGCATGAGCCTGAATGCTCTCCGCCAGGCAAGGCTGTTTCAGCTGGCGATATGCCGCAGCTGCCATCGAGCCCCCCGCCTTCGGGACAGGCACTGCCGCAACTTCGGTTAAACCCAGCCGCTCCAGCATAGACCGCTCCATAACCAGCGCCCGGTTCAAATGCTCGCAGCATTGGAAGGCTAGCTCAAAGCCATGCTTGCTCTGCACATCGGCAAATCCGGCATACAATTCTGCGGCTATATTCTCTGCGCCAGCCGTACCGATCCGCTGGCCCGCCACCTCGCTTGTGCTAGCTCCGATGACGATCAGATGCCCGGAACCGAGGGAAGCTGCTGAGACCAGTTCTTCCAACACCTCGGCCGCTTGCTCGCGAAGCGATTGCTCCGTTAGTTCTCTATCCATTATCGTATCCACCCTTCATAGACAAGCTTGCCTATATTATACCTAATAACAACGAGGGATAGTGACGGCGGCGGGTGCATTGAATTGTCTGAAATGACGAAAAAGAGCATGACGCAGCAGATGCGTCGTGCTCTTTGCCCAGGCGACCGGCCGTATATTCCGATGCTCCATTGTGGTTTGATCCACTATCGTCGCCAGTTACATCGGATCCATTTCCATTCCACTTAAGAATAGTACATGCGCGTCACAATTGCAACCCGCTTTTTTGCCTTTTCATTAACGAAAACGCTCTCTCTCGAGCTTCGTAATGAGCTTCTCCAAGGCGGCGCTGATCTCTTGGGCCGTAAGGTCATAATCCTGACGGCTGCCTCCGAACGGATCGGAAATGTCATATCGCGGCATCCGCTGCAGCAGTTCGCGAATCCGCTGCTCCTTGGCCTGTTCCAAAGCTTGTCCCAGTGCGCGGCTCAGCTCGAGATCAGCGATCAGCCGGCTCAGCTCGGCCTGCTCAGCCAGAACAACCTCATCTTCCTCTACATATTCCTTCAACGTATAAATTTTATCCGCCTTCTCGGGGAAAGCAGCTATCGCCTGCTGCTTATGCCCCCCAGTCAGCGTAAGTATGATATCTGCCCATTCGATCAATTGAGCATGAAGCGGGGTGGACGTGATCTGGTCATAAATGCCCAAATCCTTCAGCACGCCCTCGGCATGCCGGGAAATCGGCAGCCCCGCCACAGCAGCAACGCCCGCCGAAGCAACCTCCGCATCTATCCCCCGCTCCCGCGCCAGCTTGCGGAATATTCCTTCCGCCATCGGGCTGCGGCAAGTATTGCCGGTGCATACAAACAATATTCGCAAGCCTGTTCACCTCCAGCTTATATCCGGTTGTATCTTATGTGACATTGTATCAAAAGATGAAAATTAGTCCAAACGCAAGCAATATGGCGCCGCCCGCCGCTTCCCCGTATTCCCCCAACCGGTCACCTACGCCCCGGCCAAGCAGCAAGCCCAGGATCGACATAATTCCGCCGAATACAGCGAAAGCAATGACCGTCAGCAGCAGGTCGCTATGGAACATGCCCAGGGATACGCCTACAGAGAACGAATCCACGCTTACACTCAGGGAAAACAGCAATATTCCAAAAAAAGAACGGTAATCCACAATCCGCTCATTGCCGCCAAAAAGAGAGCTCCATATCATATGCCCCCCAAGAAGCACAAGCAGACTGCCGGATACGTACTTCGACAAGCCTCCCAGCAGTTCCCCTGCGTATTGCCCGGCTACGATGCCCAGCAGCGGCATCAAGAAGTGAAACAAAGCAACCAGAAAGCTGATCCGGAACATTTCCATGCTCCTTACACCGCGCATGCCTATTCCGATTCCCAGGGAAAAGGCGTCCATTCCCAAAGCCGCGGCCATCAAAGCAATCGTTAACAGTTCACCCAGCCGCTCGTATACTATAGCCATAACGCCACACTCCCATGTCCGAGGTTGTTTTAGTACAACCATATGCGAACCTGGGATGGTTCATGACAAGCTTTTGACCGGTACGCTGCAACTTATCCCTCCGGTTACTCGCCGAACAAATCAAGCTGGGAAGGCGGCAGCTCCGCTGGCTCCATCCCGAGGATCTCCATCATCTCCCGGGCGTTCGAAGCCGCATCTCCACCGGAATTATTATTAAAAATCATGCATATTTCCTTTGCGCCCCTCGACTCCAGCTCGCGAAGCTTGTCTCGCCATTCCGTCAATTCCTCCCGATTATAGCGATATAAATAGCGGATCTCCCGCCAATTGGGCGCACCGCTTTGCGTCCAGCCGGCGGCATTTCTGCCGTGCAGCCGGACGATCGTCAACCGTTCGTCCGTCGGCTCAAGCACTGTCGGTACCGAGCCCTGGCCCACCTGAGGCTCGTCGCACACGATATGAATCCAGCCTTCCTCGCGCATAAAGTCCAGCGTCCGCTCACGCATGCCTGGAGCAAACCAGCTCTGATGCCTGAACTCCAAAGCCAGCGGAAGACGCCCCATCCATTTCCTTACCGCCCGTAGCTGCCGGACATGGTCGGGATTGCAGTCGAACCAGGGCGGAAACTGGAACATGACCGCGCGAAGGCGGCCAGACTCTACGACAGGAGCGATCGAATCCAAATAAGCCTGGAACATGGCTCCCGGCCCCTCAAACGGGACCTTTCCCCGGGTGTGCCCGGTCATTCCTTGATATGCCTTGAGAATAAAACTGAACGAAGGCGGTGTCATCTCCAGCCAGCGGGAGTACGTATCCCTGCCCAAAACGGCGTAGAACGAGCTGTCGACTTCCACGACAGGAAAATGACGGGCATATAGTCCCAGCTTCTGCCTTGATGGCGTTCCGGGAGAATATAAGTCGTCATGATCCCCCCATCCGGTAAGCCCGATGGATATCATACGGCAGCACCGCCTTTCTACAGTAAGCCTTTATACATCTATTACGTCATGTCCCGCCGCTTTAAGCAGGCGGTTCATGACGGCGGCGCCGAGGCCGTCCTCGGGACAAGCCTCGGCCAGCATGTAAGTGACGCCGCGCTCATCGAAGCGGCGGAGCGCGCCGTAGAGACGATGCGCAGCCGTCTCTAGCGCGTTAACGCTGCCGAGCGAGAGCACGCAGTCGGCGCGAAAGTAAGGGAGGTGCTCATCGAATGCGAGCACTCCCGTCACTTCCCCGCGCCGCGCGGCCGCCTCGAGCTCGGCGGCGATCCGGGCCGCCACAGCTTCGGGGGCGGCCCCGCGCACGATGCGCAGCGTTCCGCGCGGCGCATAGTGCGTGTACTTCATTCCCGGCGACTTCGGTGCCGGGATGTCCTGGATCCCGTCCGCCTTCTGCAGGGCCGGGTCCAGGCTCACGCCGCCCGGCGCGATGCGGGCGAGCTGCTCGGCCGTGATCCCGCCAGGGCGGAGCACGGTGACCGTGCCGTCTGGGCCGGCCTCCACCACCGTCGACTCCACGCCCACCCCCGTGGGCCCACCGTCGACGATGCCGTCGATCGCCCCGGCCAAATCCTCGCCCACATGCTGTGCCAGCGTAGGGCTCGGCCGCCCCGACCGGTTGGCGCTGGGCGCCGCCACCGGACACCCCGCTGCGGCAATCAGCCGCAGCGCCACATCGTGGGCCGGCATGCGCACGGCCACGGTGGACAGTCCCGCCGTCACGCGCGGCGAGACGGCGCCGGGGGCCGCCGGCAGCACCAGCGTCAGCGGCCCCGGCCAATAAGCCTCCATGAGCGCGCGCGCCGTCTCGTTCACCTCCGTGACGAGACCGTCCAGTTGCTTCATGTCGGCGATATGCACGATCAGCGGATTGTCGGATGGCCGCCCTTTGGCGGCAAAGATCGACTCCACCGCCGCCGTGCTCCGGGCGTCTGCGCCGAGGCCGTACACTGTCTCGGTCGGAAAGGCGACCGTTCCTCCCGACGCCAGCACCGCCGCCGCCTCTACAATTGCCTTATCGCTGCCCGCTCCTTTGACATCCCACCAGCGCGTCCGATCCCCTTCCGCTGCTTTCGTACCTTGCTGCCCAATCCCCTGCCCCTGATCCCGCTCTCCGGACCACTCAGCTCGCTTTGCCTGCTTGGCAACTTCGCCCCGCGGCTCCGCTATTTCAATTTCCTTTATCGGTTGTTTGACCTCATCGTAGTCGTTCATATCGTATCCACTCTAACTTTCATCTATAGTCGTTAATAATTATACCCTAACATGGACAACGCAAAAAGCTTGTCCCGCCCCGCAACCCTATCTGCCCGGTTACACGCTTGGCTCGACAAGCCCTCCACATTTTTTGAAACATTTGAAAATCGCTTATTTAAACAAACCGACAATCCAGTCCCACAGTCCCGACAGCATATCCCACAGAAAAAAACGAACCTCTGCTTTCTCCTGCTGTACCTGTACATGCGCCTGTACTGCCCCACCGCTGTCGACGGAACCTTGAGCACCGGCTGAATCCGATGTGCCTACAACTGCCTTATTTCCAGCCGCGGCGGCATTTTGAATGTCAGCATCAACCTCGCCCCCGCTCTTCGCCAGCGCTTCACCACTGCCAGCATCTACGAAGCATAGCGGCGGAAACAGCACGCACCACCAATTCTTGCCCTCGCCTTTTCCCAAGGTCACGCGCAGTGCCTCGTAATCACCCGCCGGGTAAACAGCTCCGCCGTACATTTTCGTTGGAAAAGGGACGACCCCAAGCTCCACTGTATAAGCATAGGTTTTGCCGCTTTTTTCAAGCGTGCGCTTTACCGTATCTTCAACTAAATCCAGGTTACTTTGAATGATTCGCCGAGCATCCGCAAGGCTGACGGGAGCTTCTAGCTGCTGAACCCATCCATTCATCTGCTCGACGATCGCATCGCGAACCTGCCGTTTCACCACCTGGTCGCCCGGCCGATCTGAGTTGGCCAGAATCCGCAGCCGGATCGATTCATCCGGTATGGAGCCGCCAAGAGCGGCGGCATCGCTTTTTTGTCCTTCCCACGACATAAATAAGATCATTAAACTGCAAATAATAAGTGCAATACTACGGAATTGCTGTCTCATCGCCGCTTCCCCCTCTACGAAACTACTGATGTCTATCAGTATGTCCGTTTAAGAGAAACGTAAACCTATCATTTGCCACTATGGAGCTTTAATTCTATCAATCCAGTCTATCAATCGGGTCTATCGATATGTCTTATCGTAGTCTGTCGATCCAGCCTACGAATTAACCGAGACTAACAAGCCTATCTATCCCCGCCACCACCACGTGTTTGACCACCGTCAAAAGGCGCCTGGCACCATGCGCCTCGTGCGGCGGCGATTTACTGCTGCGATCTCATCGAAGCGTACCGCGAAGCGGTCAAGGGCTGGTCCTCTTCCGCCTCCTTGCCGTGAATCATAATGCTCATCGCTACCCCAATGCTGGCCATATTGATCATTAATGACGTTCCCCCATAACTGATAAAGGGCAAGGTAATTCCCGTCAGCGGCATCAGGCCGATGAACATCCCGATATTCTCGAAAATCTGGTACAGCAGCATCGCCACGATGCCGACGATGAGCAGCGGCCCAGAGCGATCCCGGCAATCCAGCGATATCAGGATCAGCCTATGAATCAAGACAAAATATAGCAGCAGCAAAACGGAGCAGCCAATAAAACCAAATTCCTCGGCAATGACGACAAAGATCGAATCGGAATACGTTAGAGGCACTAGCTCAGCCTGGACGTTGCCGCCCTGCATGAACCCTTCTCCCGTCATTCCGCCGGTAGCAATGGCCAGCTTGGCATTTTTCGTATGATAGATCGCCTTGTCCGTGGCCATTTCCGGCATCAGCCAAGGATCGATCCGTTCGATCCAGTGTTCCCGGCCGATATTTTCGAAGAAAGCATAGACATGATCATAATATATTTTGTAGGCACTGATTCCTCCGATGAGCGAGCCGCCAAAAATCGCCAAGGCAATCAGTGCATGCGTATACTTAATATTTCCGATCCAGAGCATCCCCGCCAAAATTACAATATAGCTCAGCGCATTCCCTAAGTCATTCTGAGCCATCACCGCGGCAAACGGAATGAAGGTAAATAAGCAAATCGGCACGACATCCCGCCAGAAGAGCAATCCCGCTTTCCGCTTGCGTACGAGCAGAAACCCCAGGAAAATAACGAGGATCAGCTTAAAAAACTCCGCCGGTTGAAAGCTGATTCCGCCAGGCAGCGTCATCCAGCCTGTCGCGTTATGATACGTGTTCCCAATGAACATGACCACGACCAGCAGACATAATCCGAACAAATAAATATATATCGCATTCTTGATCAGTAGCCGGAAATCAAGAAATGACACAAGAAAGAACACGCTAAAACCCAAAATGTAATATTTCAGCATTTGAAGATGATACCCGCTGTACTTCGTGCCTGAGGTTGCGCTGTAAAGGACCGCGATACTGATCCCCATGAGGATAAGCAAAATAAATACGATCGTGAAGTCAATTTTTTTAAGCTTGTTAAGCATTTGCCGTCCTCCTGCTCCAAACGATGAATGTGCAATAACCGCTACTTCATTTATTGTAAGTAAAAGTCAGGTTAAAGTCTATCTGACAGCCTCAGAAAAGATTCCCCGAAAATAACCTTTGTCTGCTGACAGCCCCGTTCGAATAGGTTCAGCCTTCAGCATGCTGCTAGAAAAAAATCCCCGGACAGAGCGCGGGTTTACTCCGCCGCCTCGTCCAGGGAAGCCGTTGCTGCGATACTCACCATTGTTACGATGCTGACCAGTGTCACGCACTCGGTGTCACGATGTTCACCAGTGTCACAAAACTCAGCGTCGCCACGATGCTCATCCTTATCATTCCCGGCGTAGATCTGTGAGCCGCCAGATCAACTGCAGCATAGTCACTACGAATCAGCGAACCGCAAGCCCAGTACATGCCGGTCAATTCCGGCCAAATCCGGAACGGTCACGATTTCCTGCCAATACCCGGCGGCGCGCAGCATGTCAGCTACGTCGCCGGCCTGCCCCATGCCCAGCTCGAAGCCGATCAGACGGGGAGGCTGTGGAAGCAGCGCAAGCTGCGCCATCATCTCGCGGTATGGCGCCAGACCGTCCGGGCCTCCGTCGAGCGCGGTGCGCGGCTCATAGTCGCGCACCTCTGGCTGGAGGCCCGCGATCACATCCGCCGGAATGTACGGCGGATTGGACACCACGATGTCCAGCGGCTCGCCCGCAAACGGCTCAAGCAGGTTCCCCTGCTTGAACGCCACGTCCAGGCCGAGCCGCCGGACATTGCCCTGCGCCACCGCCAGCGCGTCCGGCGAGATATCGCTCGCCGCCACGCGCCAGTTCGGGCGCAGGTGCTTCAAGGCAGCGGCAATCGCGCCGCTGCCTGTGCCGATGTCGGCGGCGTACAGCGCGCCGCCGGCCTGCAAGCGATCGGCTTGCTGCACGATCGCCTCCACGAGCAGCTCCGTCTCTGGGCGGGGAATCAGCACTGACGGCGTGACCTGAAAGGTCAAGCCATAGAATTCCTGCTCCCCGATAATGTACTGCGCTGGCTCGCCCGCCGCTTTGCGGCGGATCACTTCCTCCCACGCTTCCTTCATCTCGCGCGGGAACGGATCACGCAGCGCCGCCAAATAAGCGGCGCCCTCCAGGCCGAGCACATGCCGGATCAGCAGCTCGGCATTGGAATCCGGCTCCTGCACGCCCGCCGCCGTTAAAAAAGAAGAAGCCTCTCTACGGGCTTCCGAAATATTGTGCTTGTCAGATAGGGTATAACTTACGCCGTCTCTGTTCAAAGCGTTATTCTCCTTTATCCATCATTTCAGCTTGCTCTGCCAAAGTCAGCGCAGATACAAACTCTTCGATATCCCCGTTCATCACATAGTCCAGCTTATGAACGGTCAAGCCGATCCGGTGGTCAGTTACCCGGCTCTGCGGGTAATTGTAAGTCCGAATCCGCTCACTGCGGTCTCCCGTACCTACTTTACTTTTCCGCTCGCCAGCGTACTTCGCCTCTTCCTCTTGGCGCATCATGTCGGAAATCCGGGCCCGCAGCACCTGCAGCGCCTTCTCCTTATTGGAGTTCTGCGATTTGCCGTCCTGGCATGTCGCCACGATCCCCGTCGGGATATGCGTTACCCGCACCGCCGACTTCGTCGTGTTAACGGACTGTCCGCCAGCACCGCTGGAGCAGAACGTATCGACGCGGATATCCTTGTCGAGAATCTCAATGTCCACTTCCTCAGCCTCCGGCATAACCGCTACCGTTGAGGTGGAAGTATGAATCCGTCCGCCTGACTCCGTCGCCGGGATACGCTGCACGCGATGCGCGCCGCTCTCGTATTTCATTTTGCTGTAAGCGCCGCGGCCGTTAATCATGAAAATAATTTCCTTGAAGCCCCCGAGATCGCTCTCGTTGACGTCCATAACATCCACTTTCCAGCCTTGATTATCGGCAAAACGCGTATACATGCGGTACAAGTCGGCAGCAAACAAAGCCGCTTCATCCCCTCCGGCCGCGCCGCGGATTTCCACGATAACGTTCTTGTCATCGTTCGGGTCTTTAGGTAAAAGGAGAATGCGAATATGCTCCTCCAGCTCCTGCTGGCGGGAGGACAGCTCCTCGATTTCCATCTTGACCATTTCGCGCATTTCATCGTCCAGCTTCTCGGCCTGCATGGCTTTCGCCGCCTCAAGCTCTTCGATGACTTTCTTATATTCGGTATAAGCCTCATAAGCAGGCTGCAAATCCGATTGTTCCTTGGAATAATCCCTTAGTTTCTTCGTGTCATTCGCTACATCCGGATCGCAGAGCAATTCGCTCAGCTTCTCGTAGCGGTCAGCCAAAGATTGAAGTCGATCTAACAAGGGAAGCCACCTCTCTTTACATGGAAGTTTCCTGAAAATAGCCGTCCCTCAACGTTCAACACATCAAGAGCAAACGACTGTTTATTATACCACAACTTCCAGCTTCTGAACAGACCCTCCCATCGCCCACGTTTCCCAGCTCCGCCACTTCTTTACATTATAAATCCAGCCCTTGCATTTACCAAAATCCCTCCGCCGCATCGCTAACCACTGACCAGCAGTTATTCAGCAATGGTCCAGCCGCCGCCGATCATCCACGAATCGCGCTCGCCCGGTCGAAACCAGCCCGCGCTTACGTTATTCACGACAGCAGCCCCACCATTTGCAGCCCGCGAGCGATTCCATGCCGGTCTACATCCGCCGTCACATATTTTGCAGCTTGCTTAACGCAGTCCGGCGCATTCCCCATCGCAATGCCGTGTCCCACATACTGCAGCATCTCTAAATCGTTCAGATTGTCGCCGAACGCGTAGGCTTCCTGCGGCTCGAAGCCCAGCCTGCGAATGAGTTGGGCGATGCCGCTCGCTTTCGAGCCTCCGCCCGGGAGCACGTCCAGTGAGAAGGGATGCCAGCGCACAAAGCTGAGCCCCGAAAACTTTTCCCGGTACTGCCGATCCTCCGGCTCCTTGCAGAATAGCATCGTCTGATAGATGGAACGCCCTCGGAAGTATTCGGGGTCGCATGGAGGATGAGCATATTCCAGCGAGGCAATACATTCTTCGACATAGGGGTGATGCGTCATGCTGCTCCGCATTGAGTCTGCATTTAAGTACACCAACGCATGTCCGTTTACCGCAGCGAACTGTGACAATTCATCCAGATCTTCTTTCCGGAACGGATTCGTATAGATGCGCTCCCCCCTCATTACGACATACTGGCCGTTAAAGCCGACGTAGGAATCAATCCCCAGTTCTTCGGCTACTCGCTGCAGCATAAATGGGGAGCGGCCTGTCGCCAGCGCAACCTCGTGGCCAAGGCCCTGCAAGGCCTGAATGGCTTCCTTCGCTGAACCGGGCAGCTGCTTGTGATGATCCAACAAAGTGCCGTCAATATCGAAGAACACGATTGCCCGGCGGCCTGCCACTGGTGCATTCAGGGCCGTCACTTTACTCACCACCCTGACGTAGCCTGAAGCACAGCTGCATCAGAAGCTGAACTCAAGCCTGTGCTAGAAGAAGCATCCAAAGAAGCGTTCGACGCTACGCCGGGAATATGCAGCGCAACCTGGTCATGGAGCTTAAAGGCAGCCGGAGAGATCACTTCCCATTGCTGACCTGCTGCGCGGACATCATAATTGAACTCTTTCCCTTGAAACTGGACATTCACAATTTCCCCATACAGCCCGCCGGCGCGGGCCGGCTCGAGCCGGAATTGATCGGGCCGCACCGGGTACAGTCCCTGCGACTTGAAGCAGTCCGCGACCGCATCCCCAGGCCAAAACGTCGAAGGGTCCGCGCCGAGCGGCATAAAGCGGTTGCCGCTCCAGCTTCCCTGTATTAAATTCGCCTTGGATACGAAACGGGCAACAAATTCAGTCTGCGGGCGCAAATAAATTTCCTGCGGCGTGCCAACCTGCTCGATTCGCCCATCCTTCATGACGACGATCCGGTCGGCCATGGACAAGGCTTCTCCCTGGTCATGCGTCACATAAACGATCGCGGAGCCCGTCTCGCGATGCACGGACTGGATTTCCCGCCGCATGTCCATCCGCAGCATCGCGTCCAGACTGCTTAGCGGTTCGTCCATCAACAGCAGCGTCGGCTGGGGAGCGATTGCTCGGGCAATGGCGACCCGCTGCTTCTGGCCGCCGGACAGCTCGTGCGGCATCCGCTTAGCAAGCTGCTCGAGCCCCACAAGCCGGAGCACCTCGTTAATCCGCTCGTCCTCCCGCTCGCGGATCGCCCGCGGCGTCTCCTTATGCGTCCGAATCGGAAACCGGACATGCTCATAAATATTCATATGCGGCCAGAGGGCAAAATTCTGGAACACCATACCGATTCGTCTTTTTTCCGGGGGAAGACTGGATCGGGCGGAAGCTACGACGCTGCCACCTATGTTAATCTCCCCGGAGGTCGGCTGTTCAAAGCCCGCGAGCATGCGCAGCAGAGTAGTTTTGCCGCAGCCCGAGGGACCTAGGATCGCTACGAATTCACCATCCGCAATGTTTAAGTCGATGGATTGCAGAGCCTGAAAGCTCCCGAATGTCTTACTCACCTGTTTTAATTGAATGGTCATGATTGCACCCCTTTTCGGAAAGTAAATTTCTGAAGAAGTCCCAGCAATCCCGCGCCCGCGAAAATCAGGAATACGATGAGGCTGGATAGAGCCGTGGAATAAAGGGTGTTCCCGGCCTGTTCAAACCCGAAAATCGTCACTCCGATGGTCTGGGAACCAGAAGAGTAGAGCAGCGCCGAGACCGTTAATTCGGTCAGCGCCGTCAGAAAGACGAGCAGCGCTCCGCTAAGCAGCCCTGGCAGCAGCATCGGCAGCAGGATTTTCCGCCAGCGCCGCCAGGCTCCGGCCCCCGAAATACGTGCCGCTTCTTCCATGGAGGCGTCGACCTGCGCAAACGCGGTCACCCCCGCCCGAATTTGCAAAATGAGGAACCGGCAGACATAAGCGATAAATAAAATCGTTGTCGTCCCGTAAATGCCCGGATTCCAGCCCGGGATCGGCTCCATCCATACAAGAATCATGGACAAGGCAAAGACGATGCCCGGTAGCGTATAAGGGACAGAGATCGCCAGCTCCGCCAGACGATTGATTTTTGAAGGTCTGCGCACCCGGAAATAGGCAAACAAGGTGCCAATGATCAGGCAGACGATCAAGGTTGTGACGGAGAGCAGCAGGCTGTTCAGAATCGACTTCCAGGTGGACGGATTATCCAGCAGAATGTAGCGGTAATTACTTAGGGTCAAGTTGCTGAACCCCTTGCCTCCATAGGATTTTTTAAGTGAAAGGGTAATCATTGAAAACAACGGGATGATCGTGATGAACATAAGACCGCCCCATAGAATCGGATTGACCCAATAGCGGTGCTTGCCGAGCGAACAGCGCGGCTCCTCATCGGCCCGCAGGGAATCCGCCTGTTTGCTTTTGCGAACGGACAGCCACTGCAGCAGCGTGCCTACTACTGCGATCAAGCCGAGGATGACGGACAAGGAAGCCCCCCGCCCAAAAGCGGACGGTCCGAAGCCTATGATCTCCTCATAAATAAGCGTGCTTAGTACGCTGATGTTGACTGGCGTCCCGAGAAAGGCGGGGATTCCGAAGTTATCCAGGGAGGCGAGGAAGACGAGCAGCCCGCCTGCGGTGACGCCTGGCAATGCCAGAGGCATGGTGATCCGGGCAAAGGATTTCCATTTTCCGGCACCGCCTGTGCTCGCGGCCCATTCTAGATCCCGGGGGATTTTTCTCAGCACGTTGACCGTAAATAAATACACGAGCGGAAAATGATGAATGCCCATGACAAATATGATGCCGCCCACGCTATACATGCTCCAAGGCTTGGCCCCCGGACTGAACCACTGCAGCAGAACAGCCATCCATCCCTGCGGGCTCATAAAAGACGACCAGGATAGAGTTAGGACATAGGAGGGCAGCACGAAGCAAAGCAGCATCAGGAGATGCAGCAACTTTTTGTGCGCTAAATCGGTGTAGGCCATCAGCCAGGCCGCAGTCATGCCCAGTAAGACGGACAGCAAGGTTGAACCGGTAACGATCACGAAGGTATGCCTCATCGTTCTCCAGAATCGTTCCTGCTGCAGCAACTCCGCATAATAATTAAGAGAAAAACCCTGCTCTCCTTGTACACTAAGCAGCACAAGCTTGACGATCGGCAAAACGAAGAAGAAGAATGTCGCAATGATCCCCACAGCAGTGGCCATATTCCGGCCCGTTGAGGTAACGCCGGGAAGAGAAAAGGGGAAACCCCTCTTCTCCCTACTTGCCCTCAGCTCTGCACCGGGAGTATTGATATCCGTCATAAGCTGCATGCCACCTTTTTTTAGTTACCGAATAGTTCCGTAAATTTCTTCTTATCCGCTTCGCGCTCCTGGGTCAGCGTGTTTAGGTCACCGGAGAGAATCTTAATATCGGCGATCCCCTTTAAGCCCTCCGGTGGTGCGACGCCTTCGCGAATCGGTGTATATCCAATCTCCACAGACAGCTTCTGGCCTTCCTCAGACAGGACGAAATCGACAAAAGCTTGCGCTGCTTCCTGATTATCCGTGCCCTTCATAATTGCAATCGGCTCCGTAATGATCGGTACTCCCTCAGACGGATAGCTCAAATCGATCGGGGAGCCCTTCGCTTTCTCGCGGACGACCATATAGTCAACGACCATACCGTAGGATTTCTCCCCGCTGGCAACCGCTTTTAGTACGGCACCATTCCCTTTAATAACCGACATGTTGTTGTCCTTCAGCACCTGGAGGTAACCCCAGCCAAAGCCTTCTGTCCGCGAAAATACGCCTATGTTATAGGCCGCGGCACCAGAATAGAGCGGACTCGGCATGATCGCGGCATCCTTGCTGTCCGCGGAAGCGAGCGTCTGCCAGGATGTCGGCAGATTAGGCACCTTATCGGTATTGGCCGCCAGAATCGTGGCAATTACCTTCGTTCCGGTGTACATGCCATCCGGGTCTACGAGTTCATCGGCGATATGCTCCGCCTCCGGCGACTTGTAAGACAACAGTAAATCCTCCTGCTTCAACCCTTCAAAGGTAACGGCATCCGCTAGCAGCAAGACGTCAGCCTGCACGCTGCCCGCCTGCTTCTCCGCCTGGATTTTGGCGGTAACCTCCTCCGTTCCCGAACGGAAGGTCTCCACTTTAACGTCTGGATATTTCTTGTTGAACGCTTGGACCAGCTGCGCGGCATCCTCTTCCGGCTGGGATGTGTAAAATGCGAGCTGTCCCGCTATCTCTGCAGGCGCTGATCCAGCAGACTGGGACAGCTCTGATCCTGCTGCAGGGCTGCCTGTGTTCCCGTTAGCGGCCGGCTTGGCCGGCATACCACAGGCGCTGAACATCATCATCGCTGCCGCCATGACGGCGATGACCGAAGTCTTTTTAAACGTAAATAATCTCTCTTGGTTTATGTACATCGTAGGTTTCTCCCCTTATCCTAAAGTAGAAATTTGTGAATGACTCTCGCTACTCCGTCTTCCTCATTGCTGCTTGTGACTGCCTTGGCCAGCTGCTTGATATGCGGCTCCGCATTGCCCATGGCAACGCCGAGTCCGGCCCAGGCCAGCATGTCGACATCATTATCGTAATCGCCAACCGCCGCTACTTCTGAACGTTCGATATAAAGCTCACGGCAGAGCAACTCCAATGCTGAGCGCTTGCTTACCCCGTAAGCATTCACATCGAATCGATGCCGGCCGGTCCGGGTTAGCGTAAATGCCGGCTTGGCCTGCGGAGTCGCCAACGGAGTCGCCCGCTGTGCTTGCTCTAGCTGCGGCGATTCCTGCGGTTTCGAGCTGACCTGAGGCCCGCCCCCCAGTAGCCTCATCCATTCCTGGACCAGTTCCGGGACTGGGCCGATGATCGTCGCTTTATAAATCGGCGGGGTCGGCAGGAAAGAACCGGACACGAACCGCTGCAAATCACCGACCGCCACCACTTCGATCATGCCCAACTGCTCTGCGTAATTTTGTTCATTTAGCTCCTTGCCCGGGGAAACGACGACATTCGCCAGCGGCCAGCGGGCATTCATCTCGTTCAATTCGCGAACATAGAGCTTGTTATAGCCGTATAGTTGGATGTAAGCGCCATGCTCGTCCGCAAACCGGATCAACTCCCGTACATGCTCCGGGGGCAGCGGAGTCCCTGCTTTCAGTTCGCCTGTCGCTTCATCCAATATCACAGCTCCATTAAACGCGATTAAAGGCGCGTTCATTTCCGCTGCCCTGGCATGCAGCCAGACCGAAGCCGGAAAGCGGCCAGAGGCGATAGCAACTCGTCCTCCTCTTCGCATATATACTCTGATCGCCTCATGAACGTCTGGCGTTATGATCTTGTCAGAATTAAGCAGCGTACCGTCCATATCCAACGCCAGCAACCGGTATATCCCCTGCACCCGGGCTATTCCCGGGTCTTGCTTATTCGATGCCATCTGCAATGTTTGATCCCTCCTTTCTAGTTTGAATATGCCAGGCCCTTTATACGCTATATAGGACCGAGGTATCCGGAAGCTCAACGGGGCCGCTAAAAATCTCGCTGGCCGATTGGCGCATGAACTCCAAATCGCCGTCCCCCGGCAAATGAACCAGCACCAGCCGCTTGACATTGGCCTGATCGGCGATCATTCCCGCCTGGCTTGCGTCCATATGGCCTGCCCCGGTCGTATGTACGCTTCCTTCGCAAATCGTCGCCTCACAGAGAAAAATATCTGCTCCTCTCGCGAGCTCCACCAGGGCATCGCAGTAGGAGGTGTCGCCCGAGTAGACCAGCACCTTGTCCCGATAAGTGACCTTTACCGCATAGCATGGAACCGTATGAGACACAGAAACAAACTCGATATCCGCCCCGGCAAGCCGGATTACGCGGTTCGGATCGATCCGCCGAATCTCTGAATGATCTCCATGCAGCGTGTTTAAGATGTTGGCAGGTTCATCCGGTGCGAACAGAACCAGCTTCTTCTTCATTCTGCCATTGCGAATCGCGTTTACCGCCGCATACTGCAGTATGCCGATATCCGCCATATGATCATAATGAAGGTGGGACAAAATAACCCCATCCAGCCTGTCCACGCTCGTATGCTGCACCAGGCGGCTCATTACCCCGCTTCCGCAGTCAAGCAAAATCTGGCCTTCTCCCGTGTCGATCAAATACCCTGCCGTTGCCCCGCCAGCCGAAGGATAACCTCCCCAGTAGCCTAAAATTTTGATATCCATTGCATCCACTCACCTCAAGCTCTTCTTATGCGGAAATCACTTATGTATTATTTCGTTCCAATCTTTACATTTGTTCCGACACAATACAATTGTAAAACGGCATTGTTTTTGTTACGTTAAATCTATATCATCCGATTGTTAAATTTGCTGCAGGCAATTCCGCCTCGCTTTTTTGCACTAAATAATCGTGTATACTATGTGGTGTCCTGCATTTGAGAAAGATTTTTCAAAGATAAGGTGGCTTTGCACGTGAACGACAACATCAAACTGATGACGAAAATTTGCAAACTCTACTATTATGAATCCTGGACCCAGGAGAAAATTGCCGAGAAATTCGGCATATCGCGCCCGATCATCTCCAAGATGATTCAAAAAGCCCGGGAGATCGGCGTCGTGGAAATCATCGTGCATGATGACCCGCAGCAAACAACCGAGCTGGAAAAGGAGTTGGAAATGGCTTACCAGCTGCAGCAAGTGCTCGTTGTACCTACGCGGGATTTAAACAAGGAGCTCGTTACCAGCGCGGTAGGCAAAGCAGCCGCTCAATTCGTCCAGAAGCTGATCAAGAACGGAGACCGGATCGGGGTCTCTTGGGGAAATTCGTTATACCATATGGTCAGGGAGTTCCCTCTCGATAAGAAGGATGACGTCAAAATTATTCCGCTGATCGGGGGAACGGGCAACGAACGGACCGAGGTACACTCTAACCAAATCGCCTACGAGTTGTCTAAGAGGCTTGGCGGGAAATGCGAATCGCTGTACGCGCCGTCGATTGTCGAGACGGAAGAACTGCACGAACAAATCGTCAAGCTGCCGAATATAGCGTCCGTCCTCCAAGAAGGAGAGCAAATAGACTTGGCGATCGTGGGGATCGGCAACCCCTACTCCATGTCCACCATGGAACGGTACGGCTATTTAAACGAAACTGTGCTGCGCGAACTGAAGGACCTGGATACCGTAGCCGACATCAACTCAAGATTCATTAACCAGAACGGGGAAATCGTCGATCATCCGATCAACAATAGGGTCATCGGCATCGGGCTGGAGCAATTGAAGCAGGTCGATAACGTAGTAGGCCTAGCCTTCGGACTGCACAAGATCGAAAGTATCAAAGCCGCTTTAACCGGCGGCTATATCAAGATGCTTGTCACGGATGAGGCCACTGCCTACAAAATCATAGGAGATTAAGCGCATCTACTTCACACATTTTGGTTGAAGCACTTGAGGCACTTGAGGCACTTGAGGCACTTGAGGCTTTTGAGGCTTTTGGTTGAACCTGTCGCTAACGGACATGAGATCCGCTATTACTCGATATCGGGCGAATTCTATTGGCTAACGGACTCTGGTTCCGCTATTGGGTGCAAAACATCGTGTTTTCCCTAGAAACTTGTACAATAAGGGCTGCTGGGTCCGTAAGCTT
This sequence comes from Paenibacillus sp. YSY-4.3, assembly GCF_054767475.1. Taxonomy (NCBI): domain Bacteria; kingdom Bacillati; phylum Bacillota; class Bacilli; order Caryophanales; family Paenibacillaceae; genus Paenibacillus; species Paenibacillus sp. YSY-4.3. Next base: position 202,628 of record NZ_BAABMC010000009.1, read on the forward strand.
TAGTTTTTTCAAGCTTTTGGCAAAATAACGAATCTAG
>NZ_BAABMC010000010.1:0-171086 GCF_054767475.1 Paenibacillus sp. YSY-4.3
GCAGCCAGGCACAGTAGACGGTGAGGTACTGCAGGAAGAGTCCGTGGGGGAAGCACATCTGCAGGCAGGAGTCGTCCAGAGCTATCACTTGGCTGACGAACTGGTCCAAAGTCATCATCTGGCTGCTGGTCAGGTGGAGTCCTACCATCTGGGTGAAGGCATCGTGTCAGACAGCCACATCGCGGAAGGAGCGGTAGTCTCCCATCATATCGGTGTTGGCGCGGTGAAAGTGGAGCACTTGTCCGCTGAACTGCAGCAGGAAGGATTGCTTCCGGAGGGCGGCGTGAAGGGAAGTGATCTGGCTGCTGGTTCGATCAGCCGCGCACATTTGCAGCTCAGTGCGGTAGACGGGGCTGTGCTGCAAGGAGAATCCGTGGGGACGTCGCATTTGCAGACAGGAGCCGTCCAGAGCTATCACTTGGCTGATGAGCTGGTTCAAAGCCAACATTTGTCCACAGGTGCGATCGAGGGCCAGCATATTAAGCAGGGTGCGGTTCAACTGGAGCATATGTCGGTTTCGCCCGTGATTTCCACACGTAATCAACCGACGGTACAGCAGTTTGGAATGGCTGCATTTCTTCTTCAGAATCACGAAGAGTCCACGGAAGTGATGGTATTGTTTGAGGAACCCTTTGCCCATGCCCATTATGTCATCGTGGCGATGTCTAATAACCCAGGGTATTGCGTTTCATTGAAATCGCAAGCGCCTGATTCAGCGATTCTTGAAATCTCGAGATTGAAGTCCAGTTCGAAAAATTACGGATTCGTGACATGGATCGCCGTAGGCGGTCTGAGCTAACGTATACGATTGGGATACTAGGACATAAGGGAATGAGTCGAGAAGGACATCTGGAAGCAGATGTCCTTTTTTTGCTCTGGTTGGCTTTTTGGCGATTCTATGGTAGCTAGGCAAGGGATTTAGACATAAACGAACTATAGCTATAGATTATTTACTAAAAGATAGGTATACTTTTTTAGTAACATGGATGAATTGAGTGACGATATCCGATGAGTATTGTTCCTCAGCTGGTTGGACAAGGAGCGGAGAAGGTTGATGAAAAAGCCGACAATCGAAGATGTGGCCAAAAGAGCCGGGGTTTCTAAAAGCACGGTTTCCCAGTATTTGAACGAACGATATCAATATATGAGCGAGGATACGAGAAGGCGGATTAGCGAGGTTATTGAAGATCTCAAGTACCAGCCTAACGGGCTTGCCCGAAGCCTAAAGCAGAATCGGACCTTCATGGTCGGCATCATCGTGGCTAATATCGATTACTCGCTATCGATCAAATGCATACGCGCCATCGAAAATGAGCTGCAGCAGCATAAAACGCAAGTGATCATTTGCAACGCCGACGAAAGCCCGGAAAAAGAGCGCGAATATATCGAGATGCTGGCCGCGCGCCAGGTCGATGGCCTGATCGTGTTCCCGACCGGCAACGGCAATAGCTCCTATCGCAGAGTGATGGACATGAAGCTCCCGCTTGTATTTCTGGATCGGCTCGTTGAGGGCATTACGACGCAAAGCTTGCTGCTTGATAACGAAGCTGCGGCGAAAATCGCGATACAGGAACTGGCTAGCCATGGGCATGAACGGATTGCGATCCTGTCACTTCCGCTTGGCGAATACGCTATCACACCTCGCAAGGAGCGGATCAGCGGATATAAAAAAGCGATGGAGGAGCTCGGCCTTCCGGTTGATGAAGCTTATATTTGCCATGCCCCAAAAGAAAATATAGCCGCGGTGCTTGAAGAGCTGCTGGCGCTGCCTAAACCGCCTACAGCGCTGCTGGCAGGCAATGATATTGTCTTGGCCGAAATTTTGAAGTTCGCCAATCAGACGGGCCTGCGGATTCCCGGCCAGCTGTCCGTGATCGGTATCGATGATGCGGAATTTGCGCATATCTACAATCCGGTCATTACGACGATATCCCAGCCGGCTTACGACATGGGCTCGCAGGCAGCGAGAATTTTGCTCTCTTCGATCGAGCAGAAGGGGACGGAGCTGCCGATTACCTACCGTTTCCCGCCGGTGCTGCAGCAGGGGCAATCCGTGCTAAAAATATAAATAAAAAAGAACATGCGCCCTTTAACGAGGGGCATGTTCTTCTTTTATATGATCGGAAATTATTGCTCCATGAATTTCTGCAGCTTCTCCCGGTCAGGCAGACCGTCCATGTCTCCTGGAGACATGACGTTAATGGCACCGATCGCATTGCCGCGCCGGACGGCTTCCTGCAGCGGCAGCTGCTCCAGCAATCCGCTGATGACGCCGACAGCAAAGCCGTCTCCCGCTCCGACGGTATCCACGACTTCCTCGACCTTGAAGCCCGAAACGTACCCTTCTCCGTCCACAGATTTGAAATAAGCGCCTTCTGGTCCAAGCTTGATTACGACGAGCGAAACACCACGCTCCAGGTAGAAATCGGCAATATCCTCCGGCTTATCATGACCCGTCAGCAGCTTGCCCTCGCTAACGCCCGGGAACACCCAGTTGGAGCGGGCGGCCAAGTCGTTAATGGCTTGCACCATCGTCTCGGTATCCGGCCATAGAGAAGGGCGCAGATTCGGATCGAAGGATACGGTATTTCCCTGGGCACGCATGAAATCAATGGCGTGAAGGGCGAATTCATGACAAGATTTCGATACGGCCGGGAAAATGCCGGTCACATGCATATGCTTGGCGGATGCGAAGTAATCACTGTTAAAATCGGACAAGCTGATTGTGGAGGCAGCTGAATTTTTGCGGAAATATTCCACGACGGGATCTCCCGTCAGTACTTTCGATTTGACCAGCATACCCGTTCTATATTCATTCGTAAATTTTACGTTGGAGGTATCGATGTTCTCCTTGTTCAGGGTATCGGTAATGAAACGGCCGAAGTTGTCCTCCCCGAGCTTGGTGACTAGACCTACGGAATGGCCCAAACGGGATAATCCGACGGAGACGTTGCATTCGGCGCCGGCCATTCCCTTGGAGAAAGAAAGCGCTTTATGCAATTCCCCGGGTTCATTGGCGTAAAACATGGCCATCGGTTCGCCAAAAGTGACTACGTCAAGCTTTTTGTTCATTTGTGCTTCCTCCTAAACCTAATTGTGAGATGAAGAAATTATTTGGCGTAAATCAAGAATATCGGTTATCTTGAAATTAACACATAAATCGGTTTTGTACAATAAAGGAATTGTTGAATCATCCCTCGACACAGAAATTCCATAAAAAACGTGAGTATTAGCGTAAAAACGATAATTATTCGAGAAATATAGTGCATTTACAGCAGGATTGTTGTTTAATATGATGTAGATAATAGTAAATGGCAAGATAAATAAGATAAAAAAGTTTAGTCGAGAGGAAGATGGCGATGAAGAAAATAAAAGTGCTGCAAAATATTACGGAGCTGGGCGTAGTAGCGGTAATCCGCGGTGACGACGCGGAGTCAGCCTACCAAATGTCCAAGGCTTGTATCGAAGGCGGCTTGAACAATATTGAGGTTACTTTTACGACGCCGGACGCCGACGAGGTGATCAAACGGCTGATTAAGGAATACGGAGGGCAGGCCGTGATCGGTGCGGGAACGGTGCTGGATCCGATCACTGCGAGAATCGCCATATTGGCGGGAGCCGAGTTCGTCGTGAGCCCTTCTTTTGATGAGGAGACGGGCAAGTTGTGCAATCTGTACGGCATACCTTATATGCCTGGCTGCATGACGCTCAATGAAATGAAGGAAGCTTTGAAGCTTGGTGTAGACGTACTGAAGCTGTTCCCAGGCAATAACTTCGATCCGGGTTATATCAAAGCCGTCAAAGGCCCGATGCCGCATGTGAACATTATGCCGACCGGCGGAGTCGACCTCGACAACATGGAGCAGTGGGTACGCAGCGGGTGCGTTGCCGTGGGAATCGGCGGGAACTTGACGGCACCTGCTAAGGAAGGGCGTTACGATTTGATCGCCGAGCTGGCGGCCAAATACGTGGCCAAGTTCCGGGAGATCCAATCATAAGATAGGCGTACGAAGAAAATAAGGCAGCAGCCAAAAATCGGGCAGGGGATAAACGCATCCCTTGCCCGATTTTGTTGTTCCTTTGTCGTTTAATTTATAAGTTAATCCAGCGTATAAGGCGCAAGATCGGCCGGAAGAGCTGCGGGGCGCTCGCAACGGCTGTGCATCTCGTAATAACGGCCTGAATCGGACGACTCATGGAACGCCCACATCGCCTCGAGCACATGGTAAGCAAGTTCTCCACTCGCCCGGTGCGGACGGCCTCGAAGCAGGGAATAGGCCATGTCTGCCGGGCCAATTCCGCGGCTGTTCTCCGTATAGCCTGGAAGAAGCGGCTGCTCTGTCCATTCGGCTTCTCCGATTTTGCGGTATTTCACCGGCCCGCCGAACGTGTTCGGATCAGGCACGAGCAGCGTTCCTTCCGTCCCGTGGATTTCGATTGGCGGAAGGCTGCTGCCGCCAAAGATATCGAAGCTCGTAATCAGGGTACCGATGGCGCCGTTCTCGAAACGGAGCGTGCCGGCAACATGGGTCGGAATTTCGACGGGAATCATTTTTCCATATTTTTTCTCGCTCGTAATGATTCGCTCTTCCTTCGCTTTACCCGTCATCCCGGCAATGGAATGAATCGGTCCAAGCAATTGCACCAGGGCGGTCAAATAGTATGGTCCCATATCGAACATTGGGCCTCCGCCTTGCGCATAGTAAAACTCCGGATCCGGATGCCAGAACTCGTGCCCACGGCTCATCATGAAGGCTGTCGCCGACACTGGGCGGCCGATCACGCCGTCCTCGATCAATTTGAGGGCGGTTTGAATGCCGGCACCGAGGAAGGTCTCAGGAGCGCTGCCGACGATAAGGCCGAGCCTCTTCGCCGTATCCAGCACGAGCCTGCCTTCCTCGAGCGTAGCGGTAAGCGGCTTCTCCACATACACATGTTTGCCGGCTTCTAGAGCTTTGAGGCTTACCTCGGCGTGCACGGCTGGAATCGTCAGGTTGATAACGATGTCGATCTCCGGGTCTCCAAGCAGCTCATCGGCGGAACAGGCGCGGGGAATGCCGTATTTCTCCGCTTGCTCCCGGGCCCGGCTCAGGTCCAGGTCAGCGCAGGCTGCGAGCTCCAGGACGCTGAATTTCTTGCAGTTCTCCATGTAAATGCTGCTGATTTTACCGCAGCCGATAATGCCTACCTTCATACTGTCCATGATACGCATCTCCTCTTCCGTGCAGCTGGCGGTTTATTGGCTGTCGCCCATGCCGGTATAGTGATTTTGCTGCTTGAGTGCTTGGTCGTCATACATCCCTTTAGCGAGCTGCTTGCCTTCCGCTGCCCAGAGCAGACCGCGGGTCATCAGCTCGGTAACCTGGGGCATCGCAACGATGTCTGCGTGATGGCCAAGGGAATTGTAGTATACGCGTCCGATTCCCCAGTGCTTCGTCCAGACGACCGGCATATCGACGGCTTTGTTCAACCGGTGAGGGCCGTCCGCCACAGGGAAACGGGTTGTTGCCAGCACCTCGACCGCCGGGTCCACATGCAGGTAATACTGTTCGCTGACCACTTTAAAATCTTGCATTCCAGTGACAAGCGGGCTGGAGGACTGTTTGATTTCTACCATATACTCCACACCGTCGTTCCCCGGATGGGCTACCCATTGTCCACCCGTCATGAACTGCCAGTCTACGTTGTGGCGGAAGGAGTCACACATGCCGCCGTGGCAGCCGGCGAGTCCAGTTCCGTTCTGCACGGCCGCCGATACGTTGTTGACGTATGCCTGCGGGATTTCTCCCATCGTCCATACGGGCACGATCAGGTCAAGACCCATCAGCTTCTCTGCATCTGCATACGCTTCCAATGTATCTGCGACTTCCACGTCGAATTGATGATTTCGCAAGATGTTTGCGAAGATGCCTGCGACTTGCTCCGGCTCGTGTCCGTCCCAGCCGCCCCAGACGATTAATGCCTTTTTCATATCTCTATGTCTCCTTTACATATCCGAGATTTCGACCCAGCGGCGCTCGTCGATGGAGCGATCCACGGCCTCCAGGACAGCCTGGCATTTCACGCCATCGCGGAAATTCGGCTGCGGCAGCCTCTCTTCCCGAAGAGCGTTCGTTAGTTCCAATATTTCATGAATGAATGTATGCTCGAAGCCGATCGTATGTCCAGGCGGCCACCAAGCCTCAGCATATTCATGGGCCGGATCCGTAGCCAATACTCTCCGGAACCCTTGGACATCCTCTTCATCAGAGGTAAAATACACTTCCAGCTCGTTCATCCGTTCAAAGTCGAATTTTACGCTGCCCAGACTGCCGTTAATTTCAAATGAATTGGTCGACCGGTGTCCTGCCGCGAAGCGGGTTGCTTCGAAGCTGCCGAGTGCGCCGTTGGCGAACCGCGCCAGGAAGAGCGTAGCATCATCGACAGTGACTGGGCCCCTCGGAGCATCCTTGCTGCCTTTGGCGCTTAATCCCGTCATTTCCTCGGCGATCGGGCGTTCTTTAATGAAAGTCTCACTCATCCCGATGACTTCGTGAATGTCTCCGACCAAGTAGTGGGCGAGATCGATCAAATGGGCGCCGAGATCGCCATGTGAGCCCGAGCCGGCAATTTCCTTCTGCAACCGCCAGACGAGCGGGAATTCCGGATCCATGATCCAGTCCTGCAGAAACCAGGCTCTGAAATGATAAATTTTGCCGAGTCTGCCGCTCTCCACGAGCTTTTTGGCCAGCTTGACCGCCGGCGAAAAGCGGTAATTGAAGCCGATCATATGGGCGACCTTGGCTTCCTCCGCCGCCTGCAGCATTTCGCGGGCGTCGCTTAACGTCAGCGCGAGTGGTTTTTCGCAGAAAATATGTTTTCCCGCTTTAGCCGCGGCGAGCGCGATTTCTTTATGTGCATCGCTAGGGGCATTGATATCAATCAAGTCAATGTCGTCACGCGCGATCAGATCCTTCCAGTCCGTTACGACATCAGACCAGCCCAATTGTGCCGCAGCCTCGGTTACGGCTTCTTTGTTTCTTCCGCATAGAGCGGTCATTTCAGGCTTCATAGCCTCAGGAAAAAACATCGGCAGAGTCCGGTAAGCGTTGCTGTGTGCTTTTCCCATAAATTTGTAGCCAATCATTCCGACGCGCAGCTGCTTCATTGTATCCCTCCATCGATAATAAATTGAATTCACTATTATTATAGAAATTACTTGGATGAATCTCTCGCCAGTTTATGCTTATTGATAGACAAAAAATGCACTTTAAAATAAAGTGCATTTACATTCCTGAAGCTGCGCTGCAGGGATATTCAAATTAAGAGGCGCCGTAGCGCGAGCTGGAAGGAACACAGCCTTTTAGTTCCTTGTAGACCCGGTTGAACGTACGGATGCTGTTGAAGCCGCATTCCAGCGCAATATCCATGATGCTGGCATCGCTGCTGATCAGCTTGCGTTCCGCCTTGAGCACGCGAATCGTGTTGAGATAAGTTTTGAAATTCATACCCACAGCGCGTTTGAAGGTGCGGCAGAAATAAGACGGCTCCATTTGAAAATGGGTCGAGATCATTTCCACCGATAGGTCGTCCTGATAGTTCTCTTCAATGAAGGATAAAATTTGCTGGATTCTGGCCCGCTTTGACTCAAGTTTGCTCCGCGAGCTGCGGTTCAAGCTTTGACTCGGCGAGTGCCTCTGCAGCGTCCCGCATAATTCGAGCAGACCTGCTTTGATGAACATTTGGTACCCCGGCTTGGCCTTCTCTTTTTCCTCCATCATGTCGTAAAGCAGCCGCTTGATATGCTTAAATGACGGGTCTCCTCCTGAAATGAAGGGGGAAACGAAGCTGAAATCATTGGGCCAGTTCACGGAGAGGCTGATCATTTCCGGCTTGAATATGAGAATGATCACCTGCGAATTATCCTTGCTCTCGAAATAATGAATGTCGTTGCTGCAGCAAATGACCATATCGTCCTGAGTAAGCAGGCGCTTCTCCTCGTTTACGCCGACGAGAATGCTGCCCGATTCGACATAAATGAACTCAATTTCGGAATGATAGTGCGCATAGAACGTCAAGTTATGCCCGTGGTGGATAACTAATGGCAGCTCATAATCGAGCTTCCAATTTTGATAGAAAGATTTCATGCTCTCACTCCCGTGCTTAGAACATTGCATGCTTTTATCATATCGAGAAGTACAATTAATGTCTAATCGAGGTTGCCCTGTTACTCTTTAAAACATTGAAGTATAATAAATCTATTATAAGGAAAATATGGAATATTCCCGCGTGGGGATCGGAAGGAGAGTCTATGTCTATCGGTAAATTGATCTGCCTTGCGCATGCGGGCGGCAGTGCATCATCTTATTTGCGTTGGAACAGGTGCTTTGATTCAAGCCTTAAGCTGATTCCTCTCGAGTATGCAGGACGCGGGGGCAGAACGAACGACTCATTATATGAAAATATGGACGAGGCCGTGGCGGATCTTACGGGTATGCTGAAGCCGCAGCTGGCTGACGGCATTCCGTATGCCCTATTCGGGCATAGCCTTGGGGCGCTGGTTGCTTACGAGCTCTCTTGTGCGCTTCAACGGGCTTGGTTGCCTGCCCCTGCTATATTGATCTTATCCGGGAAAAATCCGCCCCATATGCAAGTGCGAGCCAATCGCCATTTGCTGCCCGAGGCGGAATTTCGCAAGGAGCTAGTCTCCTTGGGCGGGACGCCTCCCGAATTGCTGGGAGATCCGTCATTTGCCGAATATTTCATACCGATTGCCCGCTCCGATTTCAAGCTGGTGGAAACGTACCGCCTGCAGGCCGGAAGGCCTAAGCTGCATACAAGTATTTGCGTGCTGAATGGCACGGAGGATGGTTTCGTCGATTTAAAGGAGATGGAAGAATGGGGACGTTACTGCGAAGGACAGCTTTGGCAGCATCAGTTCCCGGGCGGTCATTTTTATTTGCATGAGCATTTCGAGCAAGTGGCCTTGTTTCTGAAGCGATTGCTCGCTCAGCAGTTGGTTTGGCAATCATAAATATGAAGCTTGTTATTTTCATAAAAGAACATGGCCGGGCCATCAAGGCGTCGGCCTATTCTGCATTAAATACATTTAGATTTCAAATAACCTAGTAAAACCAGGAGCAGGATGGCCGCCACCCACCAACTATTCCAAGATGATCAGGATAGGTAACTAGATGTATTTCATACAATTAGTTCATCAGCATTGGCCGTGTTAGAGGGAACTAACTGCAAAGCCTACATTTAGTTTTAAGCTTTTTCAACGAAATAGCTTAATCCAGGAAAACTAACTGTATGTTTTACATTTAACGCATGTATTTTTTATAAAAGAGCCTAACTAGTTGTACAAAATACATTTAGATTTTAAATATGAAAGAGCAAACCAGTTTATTAAGCGAGGGAACGCAGCAGCACTGATACTGCATGTTAGGGTTGGCCGAATCGAAAAAAACGATCAGACGCCCTTGAGAAGCAGTATGCTAGAGGGAAACAGAGGCCGTTCTTATCCTGGCTATTCCTTATTTACACATTAATCGATTCAAATCAATAAATAGTGCGTATTATATATTGAATAATAATTAAATATGACGTATTATATACACAATAAAACTTTTCTTACGGGAAGGAGGAATCAAATTTCGCCAATATGACATTCTAATGAACGATGGAGGAATGTTATACTAGGAGCGAACCTATCTGAAGCGGAGGGATTTATTATCAAACTTACATCCCGTCAATTGGAAATTATCGACATTGTAAAGAAGCATGCTCCGATTACCGGAGATCTCATAGCAGAAATGCTGAATTTGACTCGCCCGACAATCCGTTCAGATTTGTCCATTCTCGTCATGCTCGATTATATCGATGCGAAACCGAAAGTAGGATATTTTTTGGGCAAGAGAAGAACGCCGGAAGACGAGAGCAAGCTTAGGCTGCTCGATATGAAGGTCGGGGATCTTCACGGCGTACCGGTTATCGTTCGCGAAACGACGACGATTCAAGAAGCGGTCGTCTCGCTTTTTCTAGAAAACGTAGGCCATTTGATTGTTACGGATGAGCAGGGAAAGCTGGCGGGAATCGTATCCCGCAAGGACTTGCTCAAGGTTACGCTAGGCAACGCCACTGCATCCTCGATGCCGGTAAGTTTCATCATGACTCGGCGGCCTAATATCATTACCGTCTCGCCGGAAGACTCGGTGCTCGAGGCGGCAAGGAAAATCATCGCTCATCAAATCGACAGCTTGCCTGTAGTCGTCCCGGCGGAGACCGGCGAAGAGGGAGACGTAAAAGTGGTCGGGCGAATTTCTAAGACAAATATTATAAAAATGCTGCTAGATACGATAGCTGAGGATTAGTGGGAGGAATGGGATGAATCAGGCTCCAGCTCATTTTATAGCAATCTGTTCAGATTCCATCGGGGAGACTGCGGAAGCGGTTGTCCGGGCCACTCTTGAGCAGTTCGAATTACCCAACACCGAGATCAAGAGATTCATGAACGTTCGCAATGAAGAAGAGTTAAGTCGGTTGATGGAGGAAGTATCTGAACGCGGAGGTTTCGTTGTATACACGTTAGTTCAGCCCGAGCTGCGGGAAGCAATGAGGGAGGAAGCGGTTCGCTTAAACGTTCGTGCCGTAGATATTATGGGGCCGATGATACAGGCTTTTGTTGATACATTCAATGATACGCCGAAGCGTACGCCCGGCCATAAGCTCGATGAGGATTATTACCAGCGGGTAGATGCTATCGAATTCGCCGTGAATAACGACGACGGCAAAGACGTAGGCGCAATACTTAAGGCAGATATCGTGATTTTAGGGGTTTCGCGTATTTCCAAAACGCCGCTGTCCATGTTTTTAGCACACAAGGGGAGAAAGGTCGTCAACTATCCCGTTGTACCTGAATTAACACCCCCTGGCCAACTGAGAGAGGTCAGCAGCCATAAAATTATCGGATTAACGATTGACGCGCAGCATTTAGTGAAGATTCGATCAGAACGGTTAAAGGCGTTGGGCCTGCCGGATGATGCCGAATACGCATCTTTTGAGCGAGTGGAATATGAACTGAAATATGCCCAGTCATTGTTTGCTTCGCTAGGCTGCCCGGTGATCGATGTCACCGATAAGGCGATCGAAGAAACAGCAGGGTTGATTATGAAGCACTTGTGATCAAAAGGGGAGTTTTTGAATTACCTTTAAAAAAAATTGGGTGGAGGGAGAAACAATGGAACGTCACATAGCACTGGAATTAGCACGCATTACGGAAGCGGCTGCCCTTGAGGCGGCGCGTTGGACAGGTCGGGGCGATAAGAATAGCGCAGATGAGGCGGCAACGATGGCAATACGCAGCAAATTCAATTCCGTTGCTATTGACGGGACGGTAGTTATCGGCGAGGGGGAGATGGACGAAGCACCGATGCTTTACATCGGCGAAAGAATCGGCAACCGCCGCGGACCGAGAGTCGACATTGCCGTCGATCCTTTGGAGGGAACCGAGACGGTAGCTAACGGGCTGAACAACGCTATCTCCGTCATCGCCGCAGCTCCCCAGGGCAGCTTGCTTCATGCCCCAGATATTTATATGGAGAAGCTGGCCGTTGGCCCGGCGCTTGCTGGACAGCTTTCGCTTGATGATCCGATCGAGACGACGCTTTCAAAAGCCTCCCGAATATTGGATAAGCCGCTAGCGGATATGACGGTATCGATCCTGGATCGGGAGCGGCATTCGGCTTTGATCGACGCGCTGCGCAAATCCGGCGTCCGGATCAAGCTGCTGAGCCATGGCGATGTAATGGGAGCCATTGAAGCCGCCATGGAGAAGGAAGTCGATATGTATGTAGGCTCTGGCGGAGCTCCGGAAGGAGTGCTCGCTGCAGCCGCGTTGAAATGCCTTGGCGGGGAAATGCAGGGGAGATTGCTTCCAAGCGGCCTCGAGGAATACAACCGCTGCATCCGCATGGGGCTATCCAAGCCGGATCAGCTGCTCCGGATGGAGGATATGATCGGTCATGACAACGTCTTGTTCGTCGCTACCGGCGTCACCTCTGGTGATTTCCTGCACGGGGTACGCTACCTGCCGAAGCATAAAGCCGAGACGCATTCCGTTATTATGGGTTCCGAGAATAGAACGATCAGTTACATCCAGACGACGCATCATTTCACGGAGCAGTTTAATTCGGTGACAGGAGCCGCCATCTAAGCGCTAGCATCTATTAAACAACATAAAATCGACAGGGACTATTTCTGCAACTGGCTCAGTTTGTAGAATAGTCCCGTTTTTTAGGAATTTTTTAAATAAATTATAGAAAAATATATAAATTATGGTAAAATTGAAAAATAGGAGGTGATAATGAGGAGAATAAGAGGGGGAAGGAGGTTGCAAGGCCAATCCATCAGCCAGGAAATTGAAAACGCTTACTAGTTTTTGTACTTACTATAAATTTAAAAGGGATGTGAATAGTATGAAACAAAGATTAGCTTTATTGTTGGCACTGACAGTAATGATAAGCATGTTCTCTCTTCCATCTTCGAAAGCGGCCGATCCCGGATATGTTGGATTTGCAACCATGAACGGTGGAACAACCGGCGGTGCAGGCGGCACTTCCGTCACCGTCACCACTGGGGCAGCGCTTCAAACCGCACTCAAGAACAAAGGCAGCCAGCCGCTGACCATTTATGTGTCGGGCAAAATTACGGCGGCCAACTCCTCGGATGACAAAATCAGCATCAAAGACGTCAATGATGTCTCGATTCTCGGCGCAGGCGCCGGTGCTGAATTTGAAGGCATTGGCATTAAAGTGACCCGTGCGAACAATATCATTATCCGCAATTTGAAAATCCACCATGTCAATATTGGCGACAAAGACGCGATCAGCATCGAAGGCCCGGCGAATAACGTGTGGGTTGACCACAACGAGTTGTACGCTACCCTCAATTCCGATAAGGATTATTACGACGGTCTGATCGACGTGAAGAAAAATGCTCAATATATCACGATCTCCTACAACTACATCCATGACAGCTGGAAAACATCACTCATCGGCTCGTCCGACAGCGACAATTACGACCGGAAAATCACTTATCATCATAACCGCTTTGAGAATATTAATTCTCGTGGACCGCTGTTCCGCTTCGGCCAGGGCCATCTGTTCAATAACTATTACAACAATATTATCGATACGGGCATCAACTCCAGAATGGGAGCCAAGCTCCGCATCGAGCATAACGTATTCGAAAACTCCAAAGATCCGATCATCTCGCTGTATAGCGCGGAGCAAGGATTTTGGGATGTGAAAAATAATTTGTTCGTGAACAGCACGGGCAGCATGCCTACGACTTCAACGACGAGCTATACTCCACCATACAGCTATACGCTGGATGCGGTAAACACGGTGAAGAGCCATGTTATCGCGAACGCAGGCGTGGGCAAGATTAACGTGGGAAAATAAAGGAATGAATTATTTAAACGCGTGTACCCGTTAGGGTCACGCGTTTTTTTGTCTGATTGGAGCACGCCGTTATCTTCGTTATCGTAGTAAGAAGGGTCACAGACGGCGCGGAGCAGTTATTTTAAAATTAAGCTGGCCAATTTTTCATTAAAGGAGTCAGAAGATGAAATATAAATCTTTGGAGCTGGAGAAACCTCTGAAGTATGAGTTGGAAGGGTTAGAAATCGGCGTTACGTCTAATTGCAACTTTCGCTGCGATTATTGCTGCGCTTATCAGAGAAACGATGGAAGCAGCATCAGCGCGAAGGAAATCATTCCCTTGCTGGAGCAGCTGCCGTCCCTGAAGAGAGTCAGGTTATCCGGCGGGGAAGTGACTTTAAAGTATGAGGACTGCGTCGAGGTCGTAAGCTACTGCGCGGCCCGTGGAGTTCAAACCCAGCTGAATTCCAATGGCAGCCTGTTGAATGAGGAGCGGATTGAACGGCTGGTTGGCGCAGGATTAACGACGATCCATATTTCCTTCAATTTTACGACGGCGGAGGAGTTTTCCCGATATTATCATATCCACCCCAGCATATATCACAAAATTAGAAATAACATCACCATGTTTGCTTCAACTAGGGTGGATACCGTGTTAGAGACACTTCTGTTCAGCGAAAACGAGCGTCATATGAAGGAAATTCATAACCACGTCTACGATATGGGCGTTCGCACGCATGAGATACAGAACAGCATCATCATGAACCATAGCGGTTGGAAAGCCATTGCGGCCCGGGACACGTTAAAGCAGGCAGTTTACGAGCTCATTGCCCATAGAAAAGAAGACATGACATTGTACTTCACCTGCATGGACCGGTTTATGGCGGAGCTTGGCTTCGAGGAGCAGCCCGGCGTATATTTCCCGCACTGTATCGAAGGGAAGAAGCAGCTTCACCTGCATGGCAACGGCGATATACTTATTTCGGAGCTTTGCCATCCCGTCATTATTGGCAATATTCATAAGGGTACTTCGCTGCGCGATATCTATACCGACATGCCGACGGCGCTAAAACAATTTTTGGACGAGCAGCCTTGTCCTGCACGTGAAGCGTTATTTCCATCCGAAGATTAATTGGCGTAACGGCGAAGTTATGTTAAAGGAAACGTTCGAATGAATACGAAAAGAGGCACTGCGATTCATGGCTGTAGAATCCGCGGTGTCTTTTTTATCGCACATATTTCAATTATTCCTGTTAAACTGATATTCAATAAAGCGTAGAGGATCACGATAAGATAATTATACCAGCTCATGCTAGATTACAGATTAAAAGGGGAAGTCATAGCATGCCCAACATGAAGAAGCGCTACGTGCCGTTTACCTATAAAATGATGATCCCTTATTTGCTCCTAGTACTGCTGACCGACGTGCTCATCGGTTATATCTCCTATACGATGCTGACGGAGTCGCGGACGGAAATGGCGGAAACGAACATACGTACAGGCATGGAGCAGGCCAGGAACAATATTCAGTACCAAATGGATGAGATTCAGCGTATGTCGGATACGCTGTTCGGCAGCGTGGCTTTTCAAAGAGCATTGCAAAAGAAAGGGGAGCCGCTGGACATCTATTTGACGATGATGGACGAGGTGATTCCTCAAATCGTATCGCCGCTGCAGTTGTTCGGCAACAACATTCGCTTTATGCTGTACACTCCAAACAGCGACATGATCATTATCAACGGCGATAATTTGGACGAACCGATCAAGCAAAGCGATTATTACATTCTTCCTTTACAGGACATCGATTCAACCGATTGGTACCAAATGTACAAAAATTCGGAGCGCAACAACCTTTGGGTGCAAATCGATACGGATAAAAAACTGGATAATATATCTCATATCCGCAAGCTCGTGTCGTACAGCGATTACGGGGCGATCATCGGCTATGTGCGAATTACCGTCCCTCTCGATGCCCTGTTCGGTAATTTCGCAACCTTTCCGGTGGAAGAAGGGATTACAGTCCGATTGATCCATCAGTTGACGGGGGAGCGGGTTTATCAACGCGGCCCGGCGGAATTAGCCGAGCAAGCTGAACTGGGGAAACAGAAGGGCGGCAGCGATGCTTTTCTCCGTCTTCATGAGCCTATCCCAGGAACCGATTTTGCCATCGAAACGCTCGTTCCCAGGGCATATCTGACGAAAGACGCCGGGAAGCTGCAGCAGGTGATTCTCGGGGTGTGCGCTATCAGCTTTATTGGGATGACCTTGATTGGGTTCATGGTAGCAAGGCTCAATGGACGAAAAATGACGCGAATCGTCATGCTTGTCCGCTCTTTTCAGGAAGGAAATTTCCAGAAACGCATCCGCTTCTCCGGTAATGACGAGTTCGTCCGGATTGCCGAAGCTTTCAACATGATGGCGATGAACATCCAGGAATTGATCGATAGCGTGTATTTGCAAGGGATTCAGAAGAAGCAGGCCGAGCTGGAAGCGCTGCAGGCGCAGATCAATCCCCATTTTCTCTATAATACTCTGTCCACGATCAATAGTTTGGCGAACCTCGGAGAAATCAGCAAAGTCACAGAGATGGTTCAGGGTCTATCCCGTTTTTACCGATTAACGCTGAATCAAGGAAATGTGAATATCCATTTGGGAAAAGAATTGGAGCAGGTCGAGACGTATCTGGAAATTCAGCGCGTAAAGTACGCCGACGCGTTTACCGTGCATGTCGATGTCGAATCTGAGATACTGAACTATCAAGTCATTAAGCTGATTTTGCAGCCTTTCGTTGAGAATGTATTCAAGCATGCCTGGTTCGGGGAAACGATCGCGATTCGAATTACGGGCCGGCGTATCAACAACAACATCGAGCTGAAAATTATCGACAATGGAGTAGGCATGCGTCCCGAGCAGGTCAGCCGGCTTATGACGGGGCCCAGCCAAGCCGGGGGATACGGGGTGAAAAATGTGGACGAACGAATCAAGCTTAGGTACGGTGAAGGCTATGGCGTCCGCATTGCCAGTATTTATGGCGGGGGCACGTCGGTTCGGCTTCTGCTGCCGGTCGATCGCGGGGAGGATGACGATACGCCTGAATTGCCGGAGGCGCCGTATTTATAATCAGAACATGAGATTGCTTCTTAGAGAGGAGTCGCGGAAGATGAGCGTAAATGTATTGCTAGTAGACGATGAGGCCGTCGATTTGGAGTGGCTGCGCCGCAGAGTGCTGACGAGCGGGTTGGACATCCATGTAGCCGGTACAGCCAACAGCGGTTTTCTGGCCCTTAAAGTAATGGAGGAACAGCGGATCGACTTGATTTTGTCGGACATTAGGATGCCGATCATGTCTGGAACGGAGTTTGCGCGCAAAGCCAAAGCGATCAATCCCGAGGTCAAGGTGGTGTTTATTAGCGGCCACGAGGATTTTAATTACGCCAGGGAAGCGATAGAAATCAATGCATGTGATTATTTGCTGAAGCCAGTAGAAGACAATGAGCTATACACCTTGCTGAGCAAGCTTTGCAAAGAGGTGGAGGAAGAGAAGGAACAGGCGCGCTCCTTCTCTGAGACGCTGTCGCTGGTCAGCGAGGAGCTGCTGATTCGATGGCTGGAGCACGATGATTCCAGTTTTCCCGAACCGCATTTACAGACCATTCTTCATCCGTTATTGTCGTCCGGCTGCGCCGCCGCGTTCATTGAGATCGATGATTTGGAGTGGAAACTGCGGGATTTATCCGAGGATATCCGCCGGGCGGAAACGCGCGCCATTGTCCAAGGGATAAAGTCGCTGGCGATGGATACGGAGCTTGGCAACTTGATCATAGCTCGGCAGACCCGGTTGATTATTCTGTCGGCAGCACCCGAGGAGCTGTTCGTGAAACGGCTGAACGAGCTCATTCATGAAGTCGCCCAGACGACCGCCTACACGGTTACGGTCGGCGTAGGGAAATACGCGAATGATGCCCAAGCTCTGCATGAGTCTTTTCAGCAGGCACAAGCTGCGCTCAGCGCGAAATGGCTGCTCGGCAAGAACCGCTTGCTGCGCGACACGACGGAACCGGCGAGGCAGGGCGCGCCCGGCACGCCGATTGACGGCACCATCACTGTTATGCTAAAAGCCATCATTGACTATGATCTCGTCGTCATCGATGACTGCTTGCTTGATCTGCTCTATAAAGACATGCCGCTGGCCAGCAAGAAGGATGTATATGAGCTCATTATCCGCATCACGTCGAGCCTGCATGCCGAGTTGCTGCAGCGCAGCGAGAATTTGTATGAGCTCTTGGAGTGGGAATCGCATCAGCCCGATGTTCTGTTTCAGTTCGAGACGGTGCATGACGTCTTGTCCTGGCTGAGACGGAGGTTTTTCGAGCTGTCGGAGAAGCTGTATGTAAAGCGGCAGCGGCAGAAGCGCAAGCTGATCGACGAAATCATGGGCTATGTTGAGGAACATTTGGAGAAGAAAATCACTTTGAAGGAAGTGGCGGCGCATTTTGATTTCACGCCGAACTACCTTGGGCATCTGTTTAAGGAAGAGACAGGCATGCTGTTTAGCGAATATCTGAACGAATGCAAGATGAACCGCGTCTGTCAGCTTCTGCGCGATCCGACCCTCAAGGTGTACGAGGTGGCCGAATTGATGGGCTACAAAAACATCATTTATTTCAATCGGCAATTTAAAGCGAGTATGGGAATGACGCCCGGGGAATACAGAAAAAAGAACAAGATCTAGCATTGGAAAGAAAGCTAATGATTGAAAGCAAGCTGCCCCTGGCAATAGGCCGGGGGCTTTTTTAAGATGTCTGAATTATCTAATTTTCGATGAATCGGTGAATTAGTATTAGTTTTTGTTGTTTGCCTGAATCCTCACGCGGGAAGCGCCTCCTTATAATGAAAAGTAAGGGCACTAGAGAGTATAAAGAGATTTCGAGAGGGGAGTAGACATGAAAAATCAGGGCTTTTTCAGCGATCTAAAGAAATATAGAGCATTGCTGCTGATGCTCACCCCCGCTGTGTTGTTTTTCCTGCTGTTTGCCTATATACCGATGGCCGGCATCGTTCTTGCCTTCAAGCAGTTCAATTATCAAGGGGGCATATTCGGAAGCCCGTGGAACGGCTTGGAAAATTTTCGGTTTTTCTTGGAATCGGGAGACGCCTGGCGCGTAACCCGCAATACGGCACTATATAACATCGCGTTCATCATCATTAACAATCTGCTGCAGATCGTTACGGCGATCCTGCTGTTCGAGGTAGCGGGAAAATGGTTCCGCAAGGTGACTCAGACGGTATTATTCCTGCCGTACTTCATTTCCTGGGTAGTCGTCGGGGCGATCGCTTATAACTTGTTCAACTACGACGTAGGTACCCTGAACGTCATGTTGAAAACGATCGGTCTCGGTCCCATCGATATCTATAACACGGCTGCCTACTGGCCGCTGATCCTCATCGTGGTATCGGCATGGAAGGCGCTGGGATACGGCTCCATTATGTATCTGGCGGCGATTACGGGCATTGACACGGAAATGTACGAAGCGGCGGAAATCGACGGTGCGAATATTTTTCAGCGAATCTTCAAAATTACGATACCGAATCTCATGCCGACCATCATCATTTTGTTCCTGCTGGCGATCGGCAATATCTTCCGCGGAGACTTCGGCATGTTCTACAATATGGTGGGCAATAACGGACTTCTCTTCTCGTCCACGGACGTCATCGACACTTATGTGTTCCGTTCGTTAACGACCTCCAATGAGATCGGCATGTCTGCGGCGGCAGGGTTCTATCAATCCATCCTTGGATTCGCGACGATTATGTTCGCCAACTACGCGGTGCGCAAATACGACAAGGATCGCGCCTTGTTCTAGAAAGGGAGGCCTGAGGCTATGAGTGCAACAACAGCAAATCCCGGGCGTTTCGATCCAGAAATCCGGGCCGGGCAAGGCAAGGGGAAATCTTCGGACCGTCTACTGCTCGCGGTTATCGGGTATACATTACTAACGATTTTAGCGTTATTTTGCATCTTTCCGTTCATACTGGTTATTTCATCCTCACTGACCGAGGAAAGCACGATTATCGAGCATGGCTTCCAAATCATCCCGACCAAATTTTCCTTGGAAGCCTACAGCATCCTGTTCAAGTATCCCGCGGATATGCTAAAAGCTTACGGGGTGACGATCAGCGTGACATTGATCGGAACGGCGGTCGGATTATTCCTGACCTCGATGACGGCTTATGTGCTGTCCAGAAAGGACTTCAAGTGGCGCAACCACTTTTCCTTCTTCTTCTTCTTTACGACTTTGTTCAGCGGCGGGCTCGTTCCGTGGTATTTGATGATCGTCAACTACCTGCATCTGAAGGACACATTGGTCGTGCTGATCGTGCCGATGCTGATGAACGTGTTCTATATTATCGTCATGAAGTCGTTCATGAGCAGCATTCCGGAGGCGATCACGGAATCGGCGAAAATTGACGGGGCCAGCGATATCTTGATTTTCCTGAAGCTGATCATTCCGCTTTCCAAGCCGGCGCTGGCGACGATAGGCCTGTTCATCGCCTTGGCTTACTGGAACGATTGGTACCACGCGCTGCTCTTTATTTCGAAATCCGAGCTGATGCCGCTCCAGTACTATCTCTATAGGCTGTTAGGCAACATGGACGGCATGAGGAAGGCGATGATGCAATCCGGGGTGGCCATGAATATCGACATTCCGACGGAGAGCTTGAAGATGGCCATGACCATCGTGGCAACTGGGCCGATCCTAATCGCTTACCCGTTCATCCAGCGCTTCTTCGTGCAAGGGCTGACGATCGGGGCTGTCAAAGGATGACCTCAGGGAAACCTGGTTATCAATATATAGCTACTATTGATTACATTAATTGATTGGGGGAAACATGCCATGAAACAGACTAAAAAAACGGTAACACTTCTGCTGACTGTTTTTCTGGTGCTGGCAACGCTGTTGAGCGCTTGCGGCGGAGGGAAAAATGCAGCAGAGAATGGCGGATCTGCGAACGCAGGAAAAGGAAATAGTGGAGCAAACAGCACAGAATCCACAGATACGATCGATATATCCAAGGAAGTCAAACTGAAAATGCTTCTGGTCGGCGGCAAGCCGGTGGACTATGATGAGGTTTTTGGCGAGCTGAACAAGCTGTTGAAAGAGAAAATCAACGCTACGGTGGAAGCGGAATTCCTCGACTGGTCCGACTGGACGCAGAAATATCCGCTGAAGTTCGCTGCGAACGAAGACTTCGACATCGCTTATACGGCAAACTGGGCATTCTACAATGATCAGGCGATTCGCGGCGGCTTCCTGGAGCTGACGGAGGATATGCTTGCGAAGTACACGCCGAAAACGTGGGAGGCGCTGCCAGCGGCTGCGTGGGACCAGGCAAAGGTATCCGGCAAAGTATACATGGTACCGCAAAACAGTAATGAAGTCGTTGACAAAGTGGTAATGATCCGCGAGGATTTGCGCGAGAAATACAATCTTGAGCCGGTAAACAGCCCGGAGACGTATGCAGCATATCTTAAAACGATTGCAGCCAACGAAAAAGGAATGAATGCGTTCGGTGCCAAGCCGGGCGACGGCTGGAAATGGCATGAGCTCGACGAGGTGCTGCTGGAGCAGCAAAACAACTGGAAGGTCGTTGATCCGAACGTACCGTTCGCGTTCAAAATGGACGATCCGTCTGGAAAAGTGTTTAACGTTTACGATACGCCTGAATTTACGGAATTGCTGAAATATTATAAAGATCTCGTTGATAACGGGGTATGGTCGAAAAACGTCATCAGCTATAAAAACGATGTATGGCAGGACATGAAAGCCGGTAAATTCGCATCCCGTGCGCAGAACCTGGGTACGCTTGCGTTCAACGTGGCAGAAGCGCGCCGGGATAAACCGGAATATAATATGGCGGTTGTCGATTTGACGCCGGATAAAATGAAATCCGCTGCGGTTTCGACCCAAAACGGCATGGCGATTCATGCCACCTCCAAAAATCCGGAGCGTGCGCTGATGCTGATCGATCTGCTGCAAAACGACAAGGAAATTCACGATTTGACGATGTACGGCATTGTCGGCAAGCACTATGAGCCGGTAGGCGACGACCAATTTACGCCTGGGCCGAGCTCCACGAACTACACCGGCTTCTCGAACTGGGGATGGAACTCCCTGCTGAACCGTACGGATACGACGTATCCTAAGGAAGCTGACGAAATGCTTAATGGGTGGCAGGAGCATGTATACCATTACCCTCTTGAAACCTTCGTTTTCGACGACAGTCAGGTGAAGAACGAAGTATCGAACCTGGGGAACGTTATGCTGCGCTATGCGATTCCATTGGAATACGGCCTGATTCAGGATATCGATAAAGGCCAGGCAGAACTGATCAAGCAACTGCAAGCGGCAGGCATTGATAAAGTAGGCATCGAGATGCAAAGCCAAGTCGATGCATTCCTGGCAGCGCAGAAATAAAAGCAGGTTCAAGCTGTCCCAAACGCTGAGTTTGGGGCAGCTTTTTAAATGAAATTAAAATTGTTCTTTGTATTTTTTGGGTGTCAGGCCGTAAGTGCGTTTGAACATGCGGATAAAATAGCTCGTCTCCATGCCCAGCTTCTCAGCCACGCTTTCCACCGTAATGTCGGGATTCTCCTGAAGGAGTTGGGTCGCCCGGCGCATTCGGAGCTGCAAAATATACTGCTGAGGCGTCAAGCCGTAGCTGGTCACGAACAAACGGTGAAAGTGCTGGGGTGAATATCCGGCGGCCCGGGCTACGTTCGTCAGCAGCAGTCTTTCGTTGTAGTGGTCGTGAATGAGCTTTACCGCGGCTTGCAAGGCAGGCAGCGGGCTGCCGGGAGCGGTGACGCCCTTGGGCGCCTTTTTGTCGCTCGTCTGTCCCTCAAGCAGGGAGATGGTCATACCGTAAATGCGCTTGGAGGCTTCCCAGTACGATTGTTCCCCGTTCAGACTGATGAGGTGCCAAAGCGATTCCAGTTGGCTCCAGAGCAATTCGAAGTTAGGCACCTGCAGCGCTGTCAGCATAAGCTCGCTCATCTGCTCCAGCAGCGGCTTGGCTGCATGGCCGTCGAAGGCGACGAAGCCCAGATCCCAATTCTCTGTGGATTCATGGGGGAAATAGGCGTGCGGGTAATTGGCCGGCAGAAGCAGTGCGGTACCGGGAGTCAAGAGAATATCGGCATGGCCTGGGATGCGGAAGATCCCCTGGCCGCTTCGCGACAAGAAGAGCTGATGGGCCGGGTAGCCCTCGGGCCGTTCGAGGTGCTTCTGTTC
The DNA here is from genome assembly GCF_054767475.1 of Paenibacillus sp. YSY-4.3. Classification (NCBI taxonomy): domain Bacteria; kingdom Bacillati; phylum Bacillota; class Bacilli; order Caryophanales; family Paenibacillaceae; genus Paenibacillus; species Paenibacillus sp. YSY-4.3. The sequence goes on from NZ_BAABMC010000010.1 coordinate 22,715, forward strand.
ATGGCTCCCGACGCAGTAAACGTAGAGCGGGAGTATTTGCTCTAAATTGGTGAATTCCGCAAGCAGGAAAGGCATCATGGTTTTGAGTGACCTCCAAATCGAAAAAATAATCCAATGTTAAGATAGGACGATTATTAGATGTATATGTTCTATGATTATAAGGGGATTTTAGTCTATTATCAAAGGTAGATAAGTGAATATGACGATTTTATAAGGAGAGATACAGCAATGACGAAGAAATTTCCACCGATCAGTGACAGGCTTCCCGTATTGATGCACGGAGCGGACTATAACCCGGATCAATGGCTGCATGATCCTAAGGTGCTGGAAGAGGATATCCGTATGATGAAGCTCGCCAACTGCAACGTAATGGCGCTCGGCATGTTCTCTTGGGCTGCCCTTGAGCCTGAGGAAGGGGTATTTACGTTTGAATGGCTGGATCAGGTACTTGATTCGTTCGCGGCGAACGGCATCTATGCCTGGCTATCCACGCCAAGCGGCGCACGCCCGGCCTGGATGTCGGCGAAATATACCGAAGTGCTGCGAGTAGAGAAGAACCGCGTCCGCAATTTGCACGGCATGAGACATAATCATTGCTACACATCCCCGGTTTACCGGGAGAAGACAGCTATCATCAACGGCAAGTTGGCGGAGCGCTACGGAAACCATCCTGCCGTCATCGGCTGGCATATTTCGAACGAGCTGGGCGGGGACTGCCATTGCGACTATTGCCAGGATGCGTTCCGGGCATGGCTGAAGGAAAAATACGGCACGCTTGAGAAGCTTAATTTTGCCTGGTGGACATCCTTCTGGGCACATACGTACACCGATTGGAGCCAAGTCGAATCTCCTGCTCCCCACGGAGAGAACATGGTTCACGGTCAAAACCTGGACTGGCGCCGTTTTGTTTCAGATCAAATGACAGATTTCTGCGACCACGAAATCCAGTCCGTGAAGAAGGCGAATCCAGCCTTGCCGGCGACGACGAATATGCATATGACCGAAGGGCTGGACTACCGGAAATTGGCCAAAATTCTTGACGTCATTTCCTGGGATGTGTATCCGACCTGGCATGATTATAAAAATGATATCGAGCTGGGCGCTTCAGTCTCGTTCTGGCACGATCTGTACCGTTCGCTGCAGCAGAAGCCATTCCTGCTGATGGAGAGCACGCCAAGCCTGACGAACTGGCAGCCGATTAGCAAGCTGAAGCAGCCGGGCATGCATAAGCTGTCCTCGCTGCAGGCGGTCGCCCACGGTTCGGATTCCGTGCAATATTTCCAGTGGCGCAAGAGCAGAGGCTCCAGCGAGAAATTCCACGGAGCAGTTGTGGATCACGTTGGGCATGAGCATACGAGAGTATTTAAGGATGTCTCGGATTTGGGACGTACGCTTGCCGATATTTCGGAGATTGCGGGCACACCGACCCCGGCAAAGACGGCGATTCTCTTCGATTGGGATAATCGCTGGGCTGTACAGGATGCACAGGGTCCGCGCAATTCGGGCATCCATTACGAGGAAACGGTCATTGCGCATCACCGGGCGATTTGGGGACAGGGCGTCCCGACGGATATTATCGGCTCGGAAGATGACTTTAGCGGATATAAGCTGATCGTTGCTCCAATGCTGTACCTATGCCGTGAGGAGACGGGCCGCAAGCTGGAGAAGTTCGTCGAGAATGGCGGAACTTTGGTTACGACCTATTGGTCTGGCATCGTCGATGAGCATGATCTGTGCCATCTCGGCGGGTTCCCGGGGCCGCTGCGCAAGACGCTTGGCATCTGGGCGGAGGAGATCGAAGGATTATACGATCATGACCGGAACGGTGTAGCGATGGCTGAAGGCAATGAACTAGGCTTCACGGGCAGCTTCGAGTCCCATGAAATCTGCGAGCTGATTCATACGGAAGGCGCTGAGGTGCTGGGAACCTATACGGACAGCTTCTATGCGGGCAGACCGGCATTGACTGTGAACCGCTTCGGACAAGGCCGCGCTTATCATATGGCAACGCGTCTGAAGGACGATTTCTTAGGTGAGTTCTATAAGCAGATCGTTGATGTCGCAGGCGTTGAGCGGGTTATTCATACAGAACTGCCTGCCGGCGTGACCGCCCAGGTTCGGACGGATGGAGAATCCGACTATGTGTTCGTGATGAACTTCAGCGGACAGGAGCAGCGCGTAAAACTGGACGATCGTCAATATGCGAATATGGAAACGGGCGAAGCGTTGAGTGGCGAGTTTATCTTGCCTGTTCATGGAGTAGTCGTAATAAAACGGCCGGCATAAGACGAGAACCGCCAATAATATATGATATTTGCATGTTAGCCTAATCACAAGCCGGAGCGAATGCCCGGCTTGTCTTCTCTGATTGTTTTGCCAAAAATGCCCTGTGAGAGGAGTTTTGACGATGCAATATTCCATTCAAGCCAATATTATGCCTAAAGAAATATCCGCTTCAACCTTGCGGCTCGGCGGACGAAATCCGGATGGAGACGAAATCAGCTTCACGAACTACTATATGGAGCTGAATGGAAAGCCGTATTTTGCAATCTGCGGTGAATTTCACTATTCCCGCTATCCGGAAGCGAATTGGGAAGCGGAAATCAACAAGATGAAAGCATCAGGCATCAACATTCTCGCGACTTATATTTTTTGGAACCATCATGAGGAGATCGAAGGGCTGTACGACTGGCGGGGAAACCGCAATTTGCGGAAGTTCATCGAGCTGTGCCAGCGCAGCGGCCTTTACGTGATTCTGCGCATCGGGCCGTTTTGTCATGGGGAGGTACGCAACGGCGGGCTGCCGGACTGGCTATTTGGCCGGACGTTCGACGTGCGCTCCAATGACGAGGGATATTTGCATTATGTGCGGCGCTTGTACGCGGAGATTGGCCGGGAGGCGTCCGGGCTCATGTTCAAGGACGGCGGACCTGTCGTTGGAATTCAGCTGGAGAACGAGCTTAACGCTGCTGCGGCAATCTGGGAGATGACAGCAAAGCAGGGAGACGAGTATTTAAGTGGAGGCAGCCGGGGCAGCGAAGGAATTAAACATATGCGTCAACTGAAGGAGCTGGCGATCGAAGCTGGCCTTGAAGCGCCGATTTATACGAGCACAGGCTGGGGCGGAGCTCCGGTGCTGGAGGATGAAGTGCTGCCGCTCTATGGAGGCTATGCCTATACGCCGTGGAGCATAAGCGCGCGAAATCCGCTGCAGCAGCCGACACGGGAGTATTTATTTGACAGCTATCATGACGGAGGGGTAGCCGGGGAATTTGCGCCGCCGTACCCGAAGGAGAAATATCCGTTTGCCTGTTGCGAAATGGGCGGGGGGATGCAGACGTGGTATTTGTCCCGCTTCCAGGTGGAGCCGGAGAGCGTATCCGCGATGAGCCTGATGAAAATTGCGGGCGGCTGCAACTTTATCGGGTATTACATGTTTCATGGCGGAACGAACCCTGTGGGGCAGAGTGGTTATTTGAACGAGAGCACGACTCCGCGGATTACCTATGATTTTCAGGCTCCGATCGGGGAATTCGGTCAAATCCGGGAATCGAACCATCTGCTTCGCCAGCTGCACTATTTCCTGCGGGCCTTCGGGGATCGATTGGCTCCGACTTCGACAGTTCTGCCGGAAGGAGCAATCGGGCTTGCGCCGGACAATACGGAGATCCTTCGGTATGCCTTGCGTACCGACGGGAATTCGGGATTCGTCTTCGTGAACAATTACCAGGACCATGTCGAAATGAAGGAGCATCGGAGCGTTCAATTTGACATTCAACTGCGGGAGGGCAGCATTCGCTTGCCACTGAATAATACATTGACGATTCGCAAAAACGCTTCGTTCATACTGCCGTTCCAATTCGACTTGTCAGGCTTGTTATTGCGTTATGCCACGGCACAACCGGTAACGGTTGCGGGTTCCGGGCAAAGGAGCACTTATTTCTTCGCCATGCCGGAAGGGATCGACGGAGAGTTTATGCTGGCAGCAGATGGCATTGGGAGCGTTGAGGCCGATGCTGGTACGGTGGGGAGAGAAGCGGACGGAAGCTACTGTATCGTCGTGCCTCATCATGAATCGGCAATGATTCGTATTCACCGCACGGACGGCAGCGAGACCCGCATTTATGCGATGGCATCCGACGAAGCTTCCATGCTGTCGGAAGTGGAAACGGGCACAGGAAGAGGCGAGGATGAATCGGCCTCAGTTTTAACCTCGGCAGCAGGAAGACGCATTCTGTTCTCGGAAACCCCGCTTGCCGGGACGGCGCAAGGATTGGAATTTTTCAGTTATGGTGCGCATGAATTTTCATTCCGGGAATATACGGATGAAAGGAACGAGCAGGAGTGGCTGGCCGATGGAATAGACTGCCGGATTTCGGCCAAGCGGGAAGGCTGGTTCGAAACCTGTCATATACAGATTCCGGCCAAACCGATTAAAATGGAAGTTAAACGCATCCATGATCATAAGGTGCTGGTTTCCCTCGACCAACGCATCCTGAAGGATGCTCATGATGTTCTTCTCAAAATCGATTATACGGGGAATGTCGGTTATGCCTTTTCAGAGGGCAGGCTGTTCCACGACCATTTCTATAATGGTGCTCCGTGGGAGATGGGCTTGTCGCGATTCCAGGAGGCTATTCAAGGCGGGGAAATCGTATTGGAAACGACGCCGCTGCGCAAGGGCGTCATGAATGTGGCGCAAGACGCCGCCATGGCGGTGGAGCAGTTGTTCGTGGGAGAGCAGATTGCAGAGTTTCACGAGGTATCGGCTGAGCCGGTGTACCGGGTCGCGGTAGCGAGCAGGAAGATGAAACAGTTGTAAGGAGACAGGAGGACTTAAATATGCAAAACGCAGAGCAAACAATGGAAAAGCTGCAAAGCGGCAAGGCCAAAGCATTACTGTCTAAAATGTACGGGGAAGGGCAGCTAACGGACCAGATTGCCCGTTACAGTGCTTTGGTGCAATCCTATAAGGAGAATTTCGGAGACGGCGAGCTGGCTTTGTTCAGCGCGCCCGGCCGCTGCGAAATCGGCGGAAATCATACGGATCATAACTATGGAAAAGTGTTGGCAGGCAGCATTAATCTCGATACAATTGCTGCTGCCGTGAAGGTGGACGAGCCGATTATTACCTTCATTTCGGAAGGTTATGCGGGGAAGTTCGAAGTTGATTTGACGCAGCAGGAGCCGGTTGCGGACGAAGCCGCAACCTTGTCGCTGGTTCGCGGTATCGTAGCGGGCTTCAAGGAGATTGACTGTGAGGTCGGCGGCTTTAAAGCCTATATTTCGACTACTGTTATTCCCGCATCCGGCCTAAGTTCCTCGGCTTCGTTCGAAATGCTGATCGGCAGCATTCTGAATACGTTCTATAACGAATCGAAATTGGATGCCGTGGCCTTGTCCAAAATCGGCAAATATGCCGAGAACAAGTACTGGAACAAGCCCTCCGGATTGCTCGATCAAATGGCCTGCGCATACGGTGGACTCATCACGATCGATTTCGCTGACCCGGATCAGCCTGTCGTTCAACCCGTAAGCTATGACTTCCAGAATAGCGGCTACTCATTGGTTATCGTCAATACCGGCGGCAACCACGCCGATTTGACAGAGGATTACGCCGCGGTGCCAAATGAAATGCGGGCCGTAGCCAAGGCGCTAGGTGCAGAGGTCTGCCGCGATTTGACGACGGAGGACATTTATCGCAACCTGAATTCCCTACGCGAACAATGCGGTGATCGGGCGGTACTGCGGGCGCTGCACTTTTTTGCAGAGAATGACCGGGTGGATGCCCAGGTTGAAGCCTTGCAGGCCGGACAATTGGACAGATTTCTAGAGCTGATCACGGATTCCGGAAACTCCTCCTGGAAATGGCTGCAGAACTGTTACCAGGAGACCGACGTTCGCCATCAAGGCATTACGGTTACGCTGGCGCTGACGGAATCATATTTGAAGTCGATCGGCAAAGGAGCCTGCCGGGTGCATGGCGGCGGCTTCGCTGGAGTAATCCTGACGATTCTTCCAAATGAAGAGGCGGCCAAGTACGCCGAGTTCATCAAGGATACGATCGGTACCTCGACATTCATTATCAATGTCCGGGAGCAAGGAGCCATCTGTTTGGATTTGTAAGGCTAGGCTTGAGTAAAGGGCAACAGTAAAATTGCGATTAACGGCGGCTATTGGGAGAATTTCCGATAGCCGCCGTTTTTTTTTGTTGATTTTCCCCAAATATTATCAGGGGTAGCTGCTTTTTTATAAAGACTATTTCATAAAAATGTATATCGTTTTAAATTTTATATTCCAAAATATTTACTTTTCTAGTATATTGTAGTTGAGAGAAAGAAAGCGCTATCATATTTCTCTCCAAATTTAATTTAATGGAGGAATGTCAAATGCGTTATCGGAAATTGCTTTTGTCGATCGTCTGCAGTGTGGCTATTCTTGGTGCAGCCGTAGGTACGGCGCTAGCGGCGCATTGGAACTTGACCGGAGATGTCGCCGTTCATGATCCATCCATCATCAAGGAAGGATCGGCTTGGTATACGTTCTCGACGGGGCAGGGCATTCAAGTGCTGAGGTCGGATAACGGCACCAATTGGTACCGTGTTCCCCAAATTTTCCTGAGCCCGCCATCCTGGTGGAAGACCTATGTGCCGAATATGACCACAAACGATGTGTGGGCACCGGATGTTCAGCTGTATAATGGCCGGGTCTGGCTATATTATTCGATCTCGACCTTCGGCAAGAACACTTCAGCGATCGGCCTGGCTTCGGCGACGAGCGTAGGGGCGGGCAGCTGGCGGGATGACGGGCTTGTCATTAAATCAGATACTTCGGTGGATTACAATGCGATCGATCCGAATCTCGTCATTGACGCCTCCGGAAATCCTTGGCTGGCCTTCGGCTCCTGGTTCAGCGGCATCAAGATCACGAAGCTGGACAAAACGACGATGAAGCCGACGGGCAGCCTTTATTCGATCGCTAAGCGGAGCAACGGCATCGAGGGCGTGTCCATCGTTTACCGCAACGGCTATTATTACATGTTCGCTTCCATCGATAATTGCTGCCAGGGCTCAAACAGCAACTATAAAATCGTCGTTGGAAGATCAAGCAGCATTACCGGGCCTTACAAGGATAAGAGCGGGGTGGACATGATGAGCGGCGGGGGCACGGTATTCGATGCAGGCAATACGCGTTGGGCCGGACCTGGCGGACAGCATGTGTATAACAACGTGATTGCAAGACACGCGTATGACCGGAACGACAACGGCAATCCGAAGCTGCTCATCAGCGATTTGAACTGGGATTCCAGCGGCTGGCCGACGTATTAAGGCAGAGGTTTATCCATCGCGTATAGTCTGCATTGAAGTAGATTGAGGGAGGGTTTGTTTTATGGAAATTCAAAATAAAAGACTTGCCGGGTTCCTGCTGGCTTGCATTCTAATTTTCGCCTCCTTTCCTTTGCAAGCCAGCGCGGCCTCTACTACATTCATCAACCCGGTCGCGCCTTATTCCTCGGCTGACCCGCATGTGATGAAGCATACGGACGGTTATTATTATTTCGTCCATACTTCCCAAAATTGGGACAAGATCGATATCGTCCGCTCCTCCTCATTATCGGGAATTGGCAGCGGAGAAAGAAAGACGGTGTTCACGAAATCATCGGCTTATTGCACAGGCTCGAATTGTTACTCCGGCAACGTGTGGGGCACCGCCAATGGCGCTAATGTTGCACAGTATACTTCGAGCGGATTGACCAGCCAGCAATGGCGGTTCGTCTCCACCAACAATCAATTTTTCGAGATCCACAACCGAAATAGCGGCAAAGTGCTTGATGTGACCAATGGCGGGACGGCTGACGGCGTTAATGTGCAGCAGTGGGAGGACTTGAACAACACGATCCAGCAGTGGATATTTGAACGCTTGAATTGATAACAATGAAGAAGAAGCTAGCGGCTTTACGGCCGGCTAGCTTCTTTATTGTGTTCGTCTCCATTATTCGTCCGCTCCACAGCTTCAGTAACCGGAAGCGTAATCTTGATTGCTGTTCCGTAGCCTGCTTCGCTTTCGATTTGAACGCCGTAATCGGCACCGAATAACAATTGAATCCTCGCATGGACATTGTTGATCCCGATCCCGGACAAGTGGTGTCTCTTCTTCTCTTTGATCTGCTCTGCCGTAGAGGTCATACCGACCCCATCATCCATGATCTCGATCATGAGTTTCTCTTCCAGCCTGCGGATAAAAATATGAATATTCCCGCTCGCGATTCCCGGAAAAGCATGAAAGAAGGCATTCTCCACAAAGGGTTGAATGATCAGCTTCGGAACGAGCAGCTCAGAGCAGTCCTCCGCGATCTCATAATGAACTCCGATCTGCTCGCCGTATCTAATCTGGTTAATGAATACGTAATGCTTTAGAGTTGCAATTTCTGTCTCCACCGTGACCATATCCTCGGTCGAACCCAGGGTGCTCTGCAGCATGGAGATCAAGCTATCGATGGTTTGGTCCACCTCATCCGTGCGGTGCATTTTCGCTAAATACTTGATCGAGCTGAGCGTGTTATAAAGAAAATGCGGGTTAATTTGCATTTGCAGCGCATTGAGGTCGGCCTTTCTGCGTTCCTGCTGCTCGTACACCAGCTTATCCGTATACTGATCAATCTCACGGATCATCCGATTGTACGACTTGGTCAACACATTAGTCTCATAGCTGTCGCCTTCCTTCAGGGGATGAAATTTCAAATTATCCCCTTTGCTTGTCTGCATCGTTGTCACCAGCTGGCTTAGAGGACGGGTAATCCGCCGGCTCAGGGAATAGACGAACGGCATGGTGACGAGCAGCACGACGCTGATGACGGTAAGGATTTCGATGGAAATGCGGTATAAGGGCGCAAAGGCCGTCAACTGATCGATTTCCTCAAGTAAATACGCGTTGAACTCCGGCAAATAGTAAGAGATGTAAGTCTGCTTGTCTTCCGAATCCGACCATACACCGCCCTGCTGCGAGACGTGATTGGCCGTGGATAGCAGGGACATACTCTTCTTGCTGGTGGAATCTTTGCGGCTGCTGGATAGTATCGTACCATCTGACGAGATCAATGAAATATGGATGCCTTCGGAAATATAGGGACTGTATTTGCGGTAAATATTCAGCTCGTCCATCACGACAGCGGCATATCCGTATATCCAGCCTGACCCGCTGTCGACAAGAGGCTTGGTGGCAAAAATATAGTTGTCGTACGGAACGGACTCCGCGAATAAATCCGGGCTGCTGTTGTAGCGGATCCGGTTGGGAATCGTTCCGTCCACGGTCATGTAGGTCGAGACGATATCCTGCGGGATTTTATCCCACTTCAAAGCGTTGCTGGAATAGTGGCGTCCGCCCTCTCCGGGAAGCGCCGACACGATAATATGCGATTTGTCCGGGCTTAAATAATCCTTGTACAAGTCGATGTATTTGCCCAGGGTCATCACCAGATTGATTTGTTCCTGCGGCGTATTCGCCGGCTTCGTAATATAGTTTCTGAATTCACTGCTGCTATTGATTTGCAGCATCGTATTGACGACTTGATCGTTGTAATTCAACAGCTCGTCCCTAATGTGATTCATGTTGGCGGACGCATTTTTAACGACCTGGTTCAGCAAAATCCGCTCCGAGATCGTTGAAGAGGCCAGCGTCAGCAGCAATGAAATAATCAGAATGCCCGAGAGCATCAGGGCGAGAATTTTTATAAAGATGCTGTTCTTGCGCAGCACATTTAAACACCTATCTTTATGAAGAGATTTGATTGCGATATTCCACGGGGGTCATCCCGGTCATTTTCTTGAATACTTTGGAAAAATAATTATGATCCGAAAATCCTGTCAAACGGCTGATTTCCGATACCGACAGCCTGTGGTCGAGGAGCAGCTCCTTCGCCTTGTCCGTCCGCACCCGATTAATGTAAGAAGTCAGGTTCTCGCGCGTGCGCTGCTTGAAATACGAGGACAAATAACTGTAATTCAAGTGCAGGCTGTCGGCCATTTCGGACAGCGATATTTCGTTCGCATAGTTGTCGTGGACATAAGCGTAAATTTGCTGGAGTATTTGCGATTGCTGCTGATCTGCGCCGGGAAGTATGCTTCTTAGATCCTGCAGGAACTGCTGCATGATGGCTTCAAGCTCTTCGATATCATAGGCCAGATCTATTCTTTTGAACAGCTTCAGCTTGGACGAGCCTAGCTCCCCTACGGGCTGCTTCATTTGCTCAAGTGTGCTCATTGCCGTATAAATGAGGTTCTGACATAGGCGCTTCAAGCTGTATTCGTCATAGGCCATGCTGCCTGTGATCTCCGCAAAAAGCGTTTCCAATTGCAAGCCTGCTTCATCGATGGAGAAACTGCGCAGCGCCGCCGTAAAATGCTCCTGATTGAAATCTGATCTCTCGCTCTGCAACAGGATATCGTCTTCAGGAACGAGTGCCTGTTCGTTAAAGTATAGCAGCTTCCCGAGATAGGGAGTCAGCCTGATATGCTCTGCCTTCATTTGCCGAAGGTCCTTAAAGGCATTCGAGAGAACGAATGACAGGTAGGATAGACTTTCGGAGGCCGAGTCCGCAAACCGCTTCATGGCGGATAACACCTCAACGGACCGATGTGACTCATAGTTCATAAGCAGAAGGCATTCATTTTTCAAAAAAACGAGGGCATAATTCATCCCGGTCAAATGCTTAGCTGCCAGATCGAGCAGGACTTGCTCCAGTTGGCTCTGCGTATAATTGGTCCTGGAGAGAAGTAGGCTTGTACTGGCCTTGGCGATGATGAAGAGCTCGGATTCGAATTGCCGATCAAGCTCCTGAAGCAGAGCTTCATTTTGTTTGTCTTCCTCTATATGGCTGCCAAGCCACTGACCCAGCAGCAGGGCAGGATCATTTTTAGCAGAAGGCTGGCTCTGTTCGCTTAAATCGATGCCGCTGCAGAGCGATTGAATCAACGATATCAGTTCGGATGCGGAGACTTTAGGCTTAAGCAAATAGTCGGTGACACCGTATTTGAAAACTTCACGCACGTAATTGAATTCGCTGTAGGAGCTCAGAACTACAATTTTGATTTCAGGATGTTCTTTGCCCATGATTTTGGCGAATTCGACTCCGTCCATAATCGGCATAACAATATCGGTAATCACGACATGGGGATGAACGACTTCTATATACTGGAGTGCCTCCAGGCCATTGGAGGCCTGGGCAACGATTTCGATTCCATACTCGCTCCAATTGCATAAATGCAGCATACCTGTGCGCAGGATCGCTTCATCGTCCACGATCATGACCCGATAGTTCGCGGGACGTTCTTCCATGATCACACCTCACCTGCATAGTCTTTTGTCCTCATCATATACCAATCCCTGTGATAAAGGTATGATTGGACAGGGGAAAACTAGAAAATACAAAATAACTGCTACTATCCATAATTTTTACTAGGTAAATACTTACAATAAGCTAGAGAGCAATAATTACTGCTAACATAGAGCTAATTTTGATTATACTTCGCATTTTTAATTTTCTAAAATAGATAACGAATTACATGAAACGCTTACAAAAACACATTAAAAGGGGTTGTAAAGATTGAAAAAATGGTTATCCATGTTGCTGCTGGTCTCCATGACAGCGTCACTGCTAGCGGCGTGCGGTTCTTCGAATTCGAACTCTGCGGAGAAGGGCGGCAATGAAGCCAGCGGAACAAAGAAAGTCGTTGCCTGGGCGTGGGATCCTTCCTTTAACGGAGCGGCACTGAAAATTGCAGAGGATCTGTACAAGAAAGATCATCCGGATTTCCAGCTGGAAGTTATCGATATGGCGAAAGCGGATCTGGAGCAAAAGCTGAACACGAACTTGGCTGCAGGCGTTAAAGACGGACTGCCGGACATCATTCTGGTTAACGATCCGAACATTCAAAAATACGTTACCGCTTATCCGGGAACGTTTGCTGATTTTAAAGAACACGTTGATTTTACGCAATTCTCTCCTTATAAAGTGGACGCACTGCGTATCGACGACAAGATTTACGGCGTTCCGTTCGATATCGGTGTAACGGGTATGTTCTACCGCGTCGATTATTTGGAGGAAGCCGGCTATAAGGCGGATGATCTCGAGAACATTACTTGGGATGAATATATTGAAATCGGTAAAGTTGTAAAGGAAAAAACGGGCAAATACATGGCTACCATCAACCCGAACGATGAAGCCTTGACTTCGATCCTGCTTCAATCCGCTGGATCCTGGTACATTACGCCGGATAACCAAGGAAACTTCGTAGACAATCCGGCCATGGCAGAGACGCTTCGCGTGTACAAAGCGATCGCTGATTCCGGAATCGCTAAGCCAGTAACCGGCTGGAGCGAATTTGTGGGCAGCTTCAATGCCGGCGACGTCGCTACGGTTGTATCCGGGGTATGGCAAATCGCATCGATCATGGATGCCCAGGATCAAAGCGGCAAATGGAGAGTTGCACCGATTCCAAGATTGAACGTGGAAGGTGGCGTAAATGCTTCCAACGAGGGCGGCTCCAGCTGGTTCGTGCTTGACGGCTCCCAGAATAAAGATCTGGCGATTGACTTCCTGGCTTCCACGATTGGCGGCAATACGGAATTCTATGAGCGCTTCCTGACGGAAAACGGAGGAGTAGGCTCTTATATCCCGGCCTTCTCCAGCGAAGTATACAACCAACAGCCGGAGTTCTTCGGAGGTCAGGCGATCTATAGCGACTTTACGAGATGGTCCACAGAGGTTCCAGGTATTTCTTTGGGAATGTACACGCAAGAAGCCAAGGATGCCCTTAAGAACGAGCTGCCTAACATTCTGAACGGCGCGGACCTGACCCAAAGCTTGGCTAACATCCAGAAACATTTTGGACAGCAGGTGCAATAAATACTAAGTTAGCGGGTGGTAACCAATGGGCAGTAAATGGAATAAATCTTCTTTGATGGGATGGCAGTTTGTGCTCCTGCCTTCAGCGCTTATTCTGTTGTTCAGCTTCTATCCCATGCTGCAATCCTTGCTCTTGTCGTTTCAGTCCGGCAAAGGATCGGTGTATCAATATGTAGGATTGGCCAACTATGTGCGCTTGTTTTCGGATCCGATGTTCAAGCAAGCGGTGCTTAATACGCTGTTATACCTGATTGTCCAAGTGCCGATCATGCTGATGCTCGGGCTGGTGATCGCTTATTTTCTGAACATGCCGAAGCTCCGCTTCAAAGGGTTTTATCGTACGGCCATATTTCTGCCCTGCGTAACATCGCTTGTATCTTATGCGGTGCTGTTCAAGAGTATCTTTGCCGTCGACGGCATCCTGAACCGGATGCTGATGTCCATCCATCTGATCCAAGAGCCGGTTGCCTGGCTCATGGATCCGGTATGGGCGAAAATCGTCATCATTGCGGCGATTACCTGGCGCTGGACGGGCTATAACATGATTTTCTATCTGTCAGCGATGCAAAACATCGATCCAAGCGTCTATGAGGCTGCTTCGATTGACGGAGCGTCGAAGACGCGGCAATTTTTCAGCATTACCGTTCCGATGTTAAAGCCGATTATTTTGTTTACGGCGATTATTTCTACGAACGGGACACTGCAGTTGTTCGATGAGGTCGTCAACATTACGAACGGCGGTCCGGGCAACTCGACGATGACGATTTCCCAGTACATCTACAATCTTTCCTTCGTTTATACGCCTAACTTCGGTTATGCGGCAACGGTGTCCTATGCGATCGTAATTATGGTAGCTGTGCTGGCCTTCCTTCAGCTCAAAGTCGGGGGTGAGAAACAATGAGAAAATTAAGCTCGCTGGGCATTCATTTGTTCCTGATTATCGCGTCCGTCATTTCTCTGTTTCCCTTCGTCTGGATGCTGATTGGGATGACCAACACATCTTCGGATATCGTGAAAGGCAAGTTCAGCTTCGGCTCGATGCTGCAGAGCAACTTGACCAAGCTGCTGGATATGACGAATTTGGGGGCTGCCTTCGGGAACTCCGCGCTGATCGCAGTCATTGGCACGATTGGAACGCTGGTCTTGAGCTCCATGGCCGGATACGGCTTTGAAATTTACCGCTCCAAAGGTAAAGACAGGCTGTTCGGCGTGCTCATACTCTCCATGATGATGCCGTTTGCGGCCGTCATGATTCCGTTGTTCCGCATGTTCAGCAACATGGGCATGCTGAATACGCCGACGGCGGTCATCCTGCCTTCGATCACGACGGCGTTCATGATCTTCTTCTTCATGCAGAATACGAAGTCATTTCCGCGCGAGCTGCTGCAGGCTGGGCGGGTCGACGGATTAGGCGAGTGGCGCTTGTTCGCCCAAGTCTATGTCCCGACGATGAAACCGACCTATGCAGCCGCGGCCATCATTACGTTCATGAACTACTGGAACAGCTTCCTCTGGCCGCTGATCGCATTGCAGACGCAAGACAAGAAGACGCTGCCGCTGGTCGTATCGTCGCTGGCTTCCTCCTATAATCCGGACTACGGAATCATTATGGTGGCCATCGTCATTACGACGCTGCCGACGGTGCTGATATTCTTCCTGCTGCAGAAGCAATTTGTACAGGGTATGCTGGGTTCGGTGAAATAGCGGACGAAAAAACAGGGCTTTCCCATCAGTCATGAACGACTGCGGGAAGCCCTGTTTTTTTAAAGTCCCAATAGGAGCTGATTCAACGATGAAGCATCGGGCTGTTCAGCACTTTATATTCCTTGGCGCTGATCCCGCATAATTTGCTGAAATAGGCGGAGAAATACTTGTAATCGTTGTACCCTACGAGTTCGGCGATTTCGTAATATTTCAAATCGCTGTTAAGAATAAGTTCCTTCGCTTTTTCGATGCGGATACGGTTCACCCACTCTTTAAAGGAATAACCGGTTTCGCTTTTGAAGATCCTGCTCAAATAACCGGTGGAAATGTAAACAGCCTTTGCGACATCAGTTAGTTTAAGATCTTTGTTATAATTCTGGCTGATATAATCCAGTGCGGCTGCAAACTGCACATTTTTATAATCCGTCTCCATGTTCGGTTTGGCCAGACTTAGCATCAGCTCAATAATTTCCTCTGGCGTTTCGGTTTCGGCAATAATTTCCGCCGTTTTGCGGGCGTCGTTTTGCCTTTCCATTACCGCTTCCATCAGCACGATAATCCGGTTCACCGATTCCAAAAAGCGCGATCGCGAGACGGCATTTTGGCGCATAAACTCGGCGTATTCTTGGATAGCGTTTTCAATAAGGGCAGCATTTTTGGACAATACCGCAGAGATGACCTTGCTCTCGCTATTGCGGACTTCACTTAGCCCAACGTTAGGAAATATATCTTTTGGCGTAACCTCCATATATTCCTGCTCCGTGTTCCAGAAGCAAGCATCCAACGCACTGTCCAGCAGCGCATAGGAGCCAGAGAACTTGTCCAGCGACTCGATGCGGTTCATTAACACCATACTGTTGCCAAAAATATAAGGTTTGAGATTGGCGAGCGCTTTGTCCATAACCTCCTCCGAAACACCCTGTGCATCGACATTCAACACCGTCACAAGCTTGCCGTCGTCAATAAAGAATACGAAGGGCTCGAGCTCCTGAAAAGCTTGTGCAAAATGGTTGTACACTAGCCAGTCATCGTTCGCAACACAGCGGGCGAGCAATATTGAATAGCAGGGGCCCAGCAGCGGCAGATCCAGTTTTTCGGCCTTTTTTTGAAAAGTGTTCAACGGGGTTTCGCTTTTTAAAAATTTCGCAAACAAGGCGGACTTAATCAAATGCTGATTTTCCTTATAAATCGTCTGCATAAGCGCCTGGCGTCCAAACGTGGCCTTTTCTTCCGAAATTGCGTCCTTTGCCCGGAGGGCGGCCTCTAATATTTTGCCGGAATCGGCATTTTTCAGAACAAAGGAGCTTACCTTCACTTCAATCGCACGGGTAAAGTTTTCGGTATTGCCATATGCGGAGAGGATGATCACCTTCGTGCGCGGCAAATACTCGTTTAATTTTCTGGCCAGCTCAATTCCGCTCATCATCGGCATCTGGATGTCTGCAAAAACGATATCGGGGGAGAGCTGAATGGCCAGCTTCAAGCCATCTTCTCCGTTAGCTGCTTCTCCGACAATTTCCATCCCGTTCTCTTCCCACGGAATCGTATAGCGGATTCCCTGACGGATAAATGCCTCGTCGTCAACGAGCAGGATTTTTATCATGTCTTCAGCCCCTTATCCTTATTTTTCATTGTTGTAGTCCGAAGGCGTAATTTCACTGGAATCGGCATCTTCAATCCTTAGCTTTTGCGTAATTTGGAAGACGCTGAATCCGTCATGCAAAAAACAACCGAGATGAAAGCCCTTTCCATTTTTCAGAGCGATTCGTTCCTTAATGTTCCGTAAAGCAAATCCACGCATGCCGCTGCCCTCTTCCTCCAGCAGACGGTTAATTTCAGTGACGTCCACCGGTGTGCCATTGTTCATCACCTCGTAAACGAGCGTATTTTCGTTTTCATAAATTCGCACCTTTACGATGCCATGGGTGCTGTTCTTCAGACCGTGGAGCAATGCATTTTCCACCAGCGGCTGCAGCAGAAGGCGCAGAACGTAATAAGACTTCAAATGCTCCGGACAATCGATTTCGAACACGAACTGGTCGCCGTAGCGGATTCGTTGGATATGGATGTAGCAGCTTAGATGCTCCAGCTCTTCCGCCAGCGTCACCATGTCACTATTGTTGGGGGAGAGCGTCATGCGCATCATTTTCGACATATTTGAAACCATGGAGCTGACATTTTTGGTATCGCCCATCTCCGACATCCAGTAGATCGTGTCCAGCGTGTTATATAAAAAATGGGGGTTGATCTGTGTTTGCAGGGCGCTTAGCTGTGCTTGCTGTAATTTCAAATTCCCCATGTAGACTTCCTTATACAGAAAGTCCAGCCGCTGCGCCATACGGTTGAAATTGTTGGCCAGCACCGAAATTTCATCATTTCTCTTCACATCGATGCGCACGGAGAAATCCTCGTTTGTGATCGATTTCATGCGCTTGCCTAACTTGACAAGCGGGGCCGTGATGATCTGGGAAAAAGTGAAGGACAATAGCAGTGTAAACAGGAGTACAAGCACCACGGTCAGCGACAAGCCCTTAAGCAGAGTTTCCTTAATAATAGTCAGAATATTCGGTTTTACGATGCTGTATAGAACGAACGGGGTTCGTTCTATTTTGTGGGCAGAAATGAAGTATTGCCCGTTGATTTGCGTGTTGGCCGAGCTTGAGGCCAACTGGAGAAGATGCTGATAGGAAATATCTTCTTTCAAATTGGCGTAGCTCTGACCGGAACTCGTATCTGCGAGGATCTTGTTATTTTCATCAATTATAAAATAGGAAATATCGTGATTGATCCGATCCGACATCAGGGTATCGATAAGCTGCTTCCTGCTCATGGCGATTTTGATAAAGCCGATTTCCTCGGACAAATTGCTCGGATTTCTCAGCAGACGGGTTAGCGTAATATGGTTGTCGCGATAATCCCAATAGGGCCTCGATTCACCGGCTCGTGCGGCTTCCAGCTCTTCTTTCGATATTTTTAGCGAAATGCCTACATTAATGAAGGCTTGATCCTGTGAAAGGAGAGAAATGCCGCGAATGCCGTTGGAAAAACCGTAGGGCATGGAGAGCAAAATGCTATTGGCGTTGCTGGTCAGCGTGAAATAGTTCTCATCATCCTTCGGCTTGCTTAAGAAGGCTTTCAGATTCGTTTCCATTAATGGATAGGTCGTAAGGTCCAGCGCATCGGTAAAAAATTGATCCGCGCTTTTCCCGATTCCATGGATATGGTTCGAAAAAAGCGCTTGCAAATCATTTTTCGTGCTTTCATAAAAGATATTGATCGCTACAGCATAAATCGTGAGAATCGGGATCATCACGAGGCAGATGAAGAACAGCATGAGCTTCTTACGCATGGTCACAGGCGCAGCCTCCCCCTCTTGATGTTATGAATTTATTCTGTCATTGCGCCGGACAGGTGTCAATTGTCCTATGCTAATTTAATGAGATGGTCATGTTTTGAGATATATATCAAATTTTAAGGATATAGTTCGCAACAAAAGCAGAGCTTGCTCCGATTTTTCTTTTGATTATGACAAAATACGAGGATAATGAAGACAAGAAAGCGGATACAAAATAAATCTCACGTCTTTTATAGTTAGGTTATGAAATCAAATATACATTTTGGAGGGGCAACATGAACAAGAAAAAGATCATGCAAATCATCTCATTTCTGGCAGCTCTTTCGCTGATCCTTTCCGCCTGCGGCAGCGGCAGCGGTGGAAGCGGCAATGGCAGCACGACCCCTGGAAACTCCGGCGCGAGCGGCGCAAAGGGAGAACAGATCCAATTGACCTTCTCACATTATTATTTGGAGGAGGAACGCCCAACTAGCGCAGAAATGGACAGCTACATGACACTTGTTGAAGAGTGGGAAGCGAACAATCCGAATGTCAATCTGGTTCAGTCGGTCATGTCGCAGGCGGATTATTCGACAAAAATCCAGGCGCAGGCCGCCGTCAACGAAATACCGGACATCTTCTTCTTAAAAGGCTCCTGGGTGAGCAACTTTGCCAATAACAATCTGTTGATGCCAATCAACGATTATTTAGACAAGTACGAGCACAAAGACCAGTTCCGCAAAGGCGTGTTTGATGCAGCTACCCGCGACGGTAACATTTATGGTATTCCGAATCAGTTGTCGATCACCTCGGTTGTTTTTTATAACGAACAAATGTGGAAAGAAATCGGCTATGACCGTTTTCCAGACAATTGGGAAGACATTTACAAGGCCGCCGAGAAATTTAATGAAAAAGGAATCTCGGCCATCGCACTTGGCAACAAAGACAAATGGCCGGCAGAATCCAGCATCCTATCGACTATCGGCGACCGTTTCACAGGTACAGATTGGACGAATTCTATTATAGGCCGCGATGGCAATGCGAAGTTTACCGATCCTGAGTTTGTAAGCGCACTCGATCAGATGCGGAATATTGCGGCTAACAAGGTGTTTAACCCTGATTTCAATATCATCTCCAATGCGCAGGCTGAGGAATATTACGCACAGGGCAGGGCGGCTGCTACAATTGACGGTCATTGGGCGCTTAGCTACCTGCTGTCCAATGCCTCGGAGGAAGTACTGAGTCAGACCAAGGTTGCGATCCTGCCGCCAGTTGATGGTGGAAAGGGCGATAGTAATACGATCTCCGGCGGAGCCGGCTGGTATGTTGCGATCAACAAAAATCTGGAAGGCGCGAAGCTTGATGCGGCTATGGACTTCTTATTCAGCACGGCAGGTTATGACTTTTCCAGAGTTTATGCTGAAAAATACGGCATGACTGGCCCAAGCCTGATTGAAGGCACCGATTTGACGCAGTTCCCGCAATTGACGCAGGATTTTGCCGCATTGACCGGCTTCCTGACGTTCACACCGATTTACGACATGCTGATGGAAGGCTCGATTATTGAAAGCATGAATACAGGTTTGCAGGAAGTGCTGAACGGTACGAAAACAGGCCAAGATCTGGCCGCGCAGCTTCAATCCGGGCAGGAAGGCTTGTAACCGCCGTGATGGTTCAAGCTGCTGGCACCACCGGCGTGCCAGCAGTTTGCATCCATGCGTTAATGAAGGAGGAAGCAGCGACATGAACCAGGCAATTCGTCCGTCAAGGAAGGCTTTCATATTGTACATGCTGCCGGGCTTTATCCTGTACACCTTTATCGTATTCGTTCCGATCGTGCTGGCATTTTATTACGGGTTCTTTGACTGGTCGGGCGGGACGAAAATGACTTATATCGGTTTGGATAACTTTATGGCTCTGGCTAAGGACGACATTTTCATCCAATCTTTTGTTAACAACATCTATCTTACGGTGCTGTGCATTGTCGGACAAATCGGCTTCGCCTTCCTGTTCGCTATACTGCTGAATACAAGAGGCGTCCGATTCAAGGCTTTTCACAGAACGATGTCTTACTTTCCGTCGGTATTATCGGCGGTCGTGATCGGTTTTATTTGGACGATGCTCTATGACTACAATTACGGGCTGATCAATATTTTTCTTAAACAAATCGGAAAAGCGGAATGGATTCAGCCATGGCTGAACAATGAGAGCCTTTCGCTAACGTTGGTCGCCATCCCTTTGATTTGGCAATATATCGGTTACTACATGATCATTATCCTCTCCGCTCTAGCAGCCATTGACCCGCAGGTGCTGGAAATGGCAGAGATCGACGGGGCGAACGGCTGGAAGAAGGCGGTCCATATTACACTTCCTCTCGTAAAGAATACGCTGGTCGTCTGTGTGACGCTCTGTATCGCAGGGACGATGAAGGTCTTCGATCACATCTATGTGATGACTGGCGGAGGGCCGGGGACTTCAAGCAACGTGATGGCGCTAAACGCTTATAAGACGTCCTTCCTCAGCTATAAGATGGGTTACGGCAGCGCGATGTCGATTGGCATTCTGATTCTGAGCCTGATATTTATCGCCGGAACGAGATGGCTGCTGCTGAGCTTTACGAAGGACAAGGAGGTGGAGTGATGGGGGAGAGCAGTAAACGCCGTTTTTTGTCCGGGTTGGTCCCTAATCTGGTTTTGGCCGTTTTCTCCATTACCTGCATTTTTCCGGCGATATGGCTATTCTATTCATCGCTGAAAGGGAAGGCCGAGTTTTACGCCAACCCGATTTCATTACCGCATAACCCGAACTTTCAGCAGTACATTGCGATTCTGACCAAGAGCAAAATTTTGCTATGGATGGGCAACACCATCCGGAATAGCGTGCTGTCGCTGGCTATCATCCTGATTCTTGGCTTTATTATCGGTTACTTTCTTTCCCGCTTCCGGTTTAAAGGAAAAAATGCGCTTTACAACTACTACCTGCTCGGGATGCTTGTTCCGATTCATGCTTTAATGGTTCCGATGTACGTGCTGTTTACGAAAACCGGGATGGGCGATCAATGGTACACGCTGATTTTGCCTTATGCGGCTTTTGGTTTGCCGATTGCGATTTTCCTGGTAGAGAGTTATGTGCGAAGCATTCCCATTGAAGTGGAGGAGGCTGCCAACATCGATGGCTGCAGCTTCCATCGCACCTTGTTCAGCATCGTGCTTCCGATGTGCCAGCCGATCCTCTTCACTGTCGGCATCATTCAATTTTTTATCGTATGGAATGAATTTACGTTCGCGCTGATCTTGATCAGCAAAGAGACACTGATGACTGTGCCCGTCGGCATTACATTGTTCAAAGGACAGTTTGTCACCGATTATCCGAAAATGATGGCATCGATGCTGATCGCTATTTTTCCCGCCATGGCTTTATATTTCGCGTTCTCCAAGCAGATCATCAAGGGTATGGTCGCTGGTTCGGTCAAGGGTTGATTCACATCAATAATTACACAACAACTACACAACAAGGATGGGGAGACTTATGAAAAGATTTGACTTAAACGATGCATGGCTTCTTCATGAGGCGCCGCTGCACTGGGGCAGAGACAGCTTGGCCGCTGTGAAGGCTTTGAAGGAAGGCTGGTATCCTTGCGCGCTTCCGACGGATGTCCGCATTCCTCTAATTGAGCATGGCATCATCCAGGAGCCGCTTGAGTCCGATCATGCGCTCGCCAGCGAATGGATCGAACAGCGTTCCTGGTGGTACACCAAAGAATTCGATGGCGCAGGTATTGACTTTGACAATGACATTATCGAGCTCGTCATCGAAACGATCGACACGAACAGCGATATTTTCGTAAACGATCAATATGTTGGCAGCCACCGCAACGTACATTATCCGTTCGTCCGCAATATAAAGGACATTCTGACCGCCGGGAAAAACACACTTACGGTGCGCGTCACTACCGGGCTGGAGGACGTTACCGACAACGATCTGTCGGAGCTCAACTGGGCGACCTGCCGCGAATACGACAACGGCGGCAAAGACCGCGGCGACTATCGCCGTTCCTACGTAAGGCGTCCGCAATATACGGTAGGCTGGGACTGGGGACCGCGCGTCGTTACCTGCGGACTTGGCGGAAACGCATATCTGCGCTGCGAGAAAGAGATCGCGATTCGCGAGGTGAAGCTTGTTACCGTCAGTGCCGCCCCAACTGCCCGGCTTAAAGCGACCGTTAACATCGAGAACCTGGACATCATCGGGACGATAAACTGCGATCTGCAGATCGACATTTCCTATGACGGGCAATCCTGCGTGACGAAGAAGCTCGAGAACCAGCTCCTGACCTCTGGCACGAACTACTTTGACGTGGATCTTGAGGTGGAAAATGCCCGATTGTGGTGGCCTGCGGGGCATGGGGATCATCCGCTGTACGATGTGCGGGTATCCGCAGCGAGCGCGAATGCGAAGACCGAATATCCCGCATTCCAATTTGGCATCCGGACGGTCGAGCTGGACACGTCAATTCTGCGCGGCGAAGAGCGCAATTTCCGGCTGATCGTCAACGGCGTTCCTATTTTCAGCAAAGGGGGCAACTGGGTTCCGGCTGATTTCATCCATGCGCGTGTTACCGACGAGAAGTACGAGACCTTGATCCGCGAGGCGGTGGAAGCGAACTTCAACATGCTGCGCGTCTGGGGCGGCGGGCTGTTTGAGCGGGATATTTTCTACGATCTGTGCGACCGGAACGGCCTGCTGGTGTGGCAGGATTTCATGATGGCATGCTCCACTTATCCTGACCACAAACGGGAATTCCGCGATGAGATGCGGGCTGAGATGGACTATCAGACCAAGCGCCTCCGTAACCGGGCATCCATTGCATTGTTTTGCGGAACCAACGAGGTGCACTGGATCTTTAACAAATATGACAATCCGAGATGGCAGATTGAGTTCAAGCATGAGAAGCAGTACGGCATGTACATCGCGAACATTCTCGCCAAAGAGATCATGTACAACAACTGCTCCCATATACCTTACTGGAACAGCTCGCCGTACGGCGGGGCGCTTCCGAACGACGATACGGTCGGAGATGTCCATCGCTGGCATAACGCCTTCATGAGCCTCAATATGGACGAGCGCATCGAGCCGATGGACTTCGATACGGTGAATTCCAAATTCGTAAGCGAATATGGCTTCGTCGGCCCTTGTTCTCTGGAGAGCACGAAGAAATATTTGGGCGGGGAAGAAATCGACTTCAACAGCGAAGTGTGGCAAATGCACTGCAATGTGTTTGAAAAAGGCACTGTCGTAACGGGTATCGCTAAAAACTACCTTGACCGCACGGACAATTTGTCTATCGAGGACTATCTGCTTTACGGCGGCATGGTGCACTCGCTGATGCTTGAGTATTCACTGGAAGCGATACGATTCAAGGAGGATTGCGGCGGCGCGTTATTCTGGATGTACAACGATGCCTGGGGCGAGGTCGGCTGGACGATCATCGATTATTATCTGAACCGCAAAATCCCGTACTATGGCGTAAAACGCGCTCTGGCTCATACGAAGCTGTCGATGCGCGTGGTGGACGGAAACGTCGTTGTTCAAGGGATGAATGATACGGCAGAAAAGGTGAGTTTTCAGGCGGAATACGGCTATATTTCGTTCGATGGAACAGTTCGGCAGACGAGAACGCTGGAAATTTCTCTTGAGCCGCATAGCCGGGTTTACCTCCTCACGGAGAAACTGCCGGATCAGGATTATACCAAGGGCAGCATTATGCTGATTCCAGATTCCGATACGGTGAACTCGATATCCCTGCGGACGGGCGATATGAAAACGATGGTATTCGATCCATCACCGCTTGAAATGGTGAGTGATGAGCAGGTAGGAACGGATCGCAAAATTACGCTGACCAGCAAAGGTTATGCGCATGGCGTATACGTTGCGGGCGGTTATGATTGCTCTGACCTCTACTTCGATCTGCTGCCGGGTGAGGTGAAGACGATAACTGTCTATTCCGCGGGCGGCGAATCGCTCAAGTTTGCTTCTGTTAGATAATAGGAGATAAGGAGGGTGCGGCCGTTATGAAAAAATCAGTATATCAGCAGTTTAAGCCGCTTATTCTGGATTATTACGACAAGGCCCATATCGTGCTGACCGAACAGGAGAAAGAGAATTTGGAGATCGCCGACTTCGGGCTGGATCAATTCGCGCAGGTGGGGCTCTCCATCGTCACCCTAATCAATACCGACCGCTGCTGCGCGAAGGAGATGGTGCTTCTGCCGGGACAGACCTGTCCCGAGCACAGGCACCCGGCGATTCCTGAACTGAATTATCCGGGCAAGGAAGAGACCTTCCGCTGCCGATATGGCACGGTGTACCTGTATGTGGAAGGTGAGCCCAGCTCGAATATTCACGGCATTCTGCCGGAGAGCGGTAAAGAGCACTATTCCGTATTCCATGAAATCGTGTTGAACGAGGGCGAGCAATACACGATTTACCCGAATACGAAGCACTGGTTTCAGGCAGGCCCGGCAGGTGCGGTCGTTTCCGAATTCAGCACCAGGAGCCTTGACGAATACGATATTTTTGCCGATCCCCGCATTGACCGGATTCCTCGCATCGAGGACTGATGAATTGAAATAATAACGCAAGATGGAGGCGTTTCTGTTGAACAATCGCGCAGCATTTATGACCGGCCTGAAGCAAATGGAAATCCGCGATATTCCGGTGCCCGAGCCGAAAGAGAAGGAAGTGCTCGTCAAGCTTGAATACGTCGGCATTTGCGGATCGGACGTGCATTATTACGAGCATGGCAAAATCGGCGACTTTATTGTCAACGGCGATTTTATTCTCGGGCACGAGTGCGCAGGCACGGTCGTCGCTATCGGTAAGGACGTCAAGCAGCTGCAGGTAGGAGACCGTGTAGCTCTGGAGCCGGGCGTGACCTGCGGGCAATGCGAATTTTGCAAAAGCGGGCGCTACAATCTTTGTCCTGACGTTGAATTTCTCGCTACGCCGCCCTACCATGGCTGCTTTGAAAACTACATTGCATTTCCGGAGAACATGGCGTTCAAGCTTCCTGATCACATTACGACCAGAGAGGGCGCACTCGTCGAGCCGCTTTCGGTCGGCATGCATGCCGCCAAGCAGGGCGGCGTCACGCTCGGCAGTTCCGTGGTCATTCTTGGCGCAGGCTGCATTGGGCTGACGACATTGTTGGCTTCCAAAGCGTTTGGCGCCATCGACATTACCGTCGTGGACGTCATTCCGAAGCGGCTGGATAAAGCGCTGGAGCTTGGCGCAACGCGAGTCATCAACGCGGCCGAGAGGGATGCGGTCAAGCTGATTGACGAGCTGACGGACAGCGAAGGCGTAGATATCGTGATGGAGACCGCTGGAGCGGTAAAAACCGTTCAGCAGACAGCGTATATGGTCAAGCGGGGCGGTACCGTCGTCCTGGTCGGCATGGCTCCGCAGGATACCATTGAATACAACTTCGCCAAGCTGCTGGGCAAGGAGGCGGAAATCAAAACCGTGTTCCGCTACCGGAACATCTATCCGCAGGCGATCAAGGCGATGGCCGAAGGGCTCATCGACGTGTCCGGCATCGTTACCCACGAGTACAGCTTCGGTGAAATTGCCGAGGCGTTTGACGTCAATATCAACCGGAAAAACGATGTCGTAAAAATCGTGATTAAAATCGATTAATCCAATAGGAAGATGCAAGGGACTGTTCTATTAGTAGTTTTCTCAAAGCAGGAACAGTTGTAGCGAGAAACACTATTTCACTTTTACGAAAAAAGGCGCAAGTTCTCGGGCTATACCAGCCCCTGAATTTGCGCTTTTTGCTTCATGGTGGCCCATTTGAGCATTATTATGGGCAAGTGAATACCGCCCGACCTCTAGGTTTACTTTGGGCAGGCCGCGTAACAGGAAGCGCCGATATCCTCGATTTGCACTTTTATAATGGCGAAGGCTTTACATCGTATCCACTTACTGCTTATCCTGCACCCTTTTAATAGTTCAACCCTTGTTTAAATGGATTTATAGTAGTTAGTTTCTACGGTCAAGAAGAAAATGTAAATTTAAATGGATTTCATGTCGTTAGAATTAGGAAAATTGCCAATCATGGAATGGATTCTTGATTATAGCTGCATAAAATCCATCTAATCCCCTTAAGCATTCGTTTAGAGCATAATTAGATACATGAAATCCATTTATTATCTTACTTTCTTCCTGCCTCCAGGAAAAGAATAACGAGTCGTAGGGAGTTTGCGTCCGCCTTTAGGAGCCATTTGTTACATCAAAATCTAATCAAGGCAAATAGCGGATAACAGCGGCCCGTAGATCGTTATTATTTTCCACTCTTTAAGAAGTTGTCAAAAAGTCAATCTTTGATCACGAAGTAAAACAGGGAGTGTATTCGACATCGAATCTTGAATTCAGCCGAGACAAGCTAATGCTTTCGAAGTATGTTTCCTACGGAAACATTTTAGGTGCTCACGTAGGTTTCGCCAAGCATATGTTTTCGGAGTCGTTTTCTTCGAAAACGTGCAGCTCCGCTCCTCAGCCTCTAGCTTCATCCAACCTAAGGCGTTTTGAAAAAACGCACATCGGAAGCATACGCTTCGGTGCTGAAAGACTTACTTTTTGAACACTTATTTTTAAACAAACGGATTGTCGCGATAATGTCGCTCGGCATCGATCTCCCGGCGATCGGGATGATTGAGCTTGCGATAGCCCTGCGGAGAAAGGCCTGTCCAGCGTTTAAACTGCTTGCTGAAATGGGAGGCATCCCGGTAGCCGAGCCGCAGGGCGATTTTCTCCACGGACAGGCTGTAATTCAGCAGCAGCAGCTTGGCCTGGCGGATAATTAGCCCCGATAAGTACTGGCGCGGCGATTTGCCGTAGACTTGCCGGAATACGCGGTTGCAGTGGGCAGGGCTGTATCCTAGTTTCGCGGCAATGTCCTCAATGCCGGCTCTTCCTTCGCCGCCGGCTGCCGAAGCAGAGACTAGCCCCTCAAGATGCTCTTCAATGGCATTGGCGAGCAGAATCGCGTTCTCGGGCGGGCTTGGCTCGTACGCCGGCGGGTCATCGGGCAGTTCCGATAATGCCCAGCCGCTAAGTGCGGTGAGCAGCCGGAGGGAGGCGCGAAGCGCATTTAAACGCTGACGGTGCGTATCCGCCTCCCCGGAAATCGTCGAACGGATGAAATCGTCGAGCGCCTGCCGAACGCCCAATATTTCCGCGGTATTTCCCGTAAGAATGACCGAATCCGCCATCATCAGGGAGCGCCTTAGGGATGAATCATCGATATCGAAATTAAGGGCGTAATACGTCATTCCTTCCGGCCCGCCGGAGCCCTGACTGGAATGCTCTACGCCGGGGCGGATGAACAGGATGTCTCCGGTTTGCTGCAGGAAGGGGCGGCCGGCAACAGTCATATGCTGCTCGCCTTCCAACACGATATTGATTTCAAACGCGCGGTGCTGATGCTCGGGATAACGCCATGCGGCGTTGACTTTGCGCCAGTGGGTGGCATAGATGCGGAAGGCGGCCTGAATATCCGGGGACATGATGCTGTCCATGGTGTTAGGTATGCCGGTATAATCCATCACGATCGGAACCTCGTCTACTTTGAATTGGTGGCTTTATTATATCATACGGAATTAGGCAATCTGGACGGAGGACGTCCGTTTTGCCCATTTTGTCGTAAGGTTTGACCCTGTTCCTCCTTGAATGTAAGCCTTACCATAGTTTTTGAACCCTATGGATTTTAGGAGAATCGCATTAAAGGAGTGTCCGAAGCATGACGCCAAAAAACCAGTTTTTTAATGCTCATCATTCGCCGATCGGAGCTTTTGCCAGTTTTACCTTAGGTTTTCCCGAGGCAGGCGGAGGATTTGATTTGGAGCTGGGCCAGTCGCCTATGCAAAATGTGTACATTGGCCTTGAACGGGAGGATGGCAGCGGATACGATTCGTTACCGTTCCATGAAATGACGGGAGAGGATGACCGCAAGCGTTATGACGTAGAGAAAGAAGACGACCCTGCTGTCAAAAAGAAACGGAGAATTATCCATCATTTCCCTCGGGAAGAGATCAAGCGGGATTTCCGGCTCGCGACCGACAGTTGGAGTGCAGGCGGCTTGACCTTCCGCATTATCTCTCAGGTACGCTCCGTTCCCGATCCGGAGACCGCTACCGAGCAGGAATTGAAGGATGTGCTTGTCCCCGCGGTTCTCATCGAGATGGAAGTGGATAATACGGGATGCAGCCGGTCAAGACGAGCCTTCTTTGGCTTTCGGAAGAACGACCCTGCAGGCTCCATGCGCAGACTGGACGATGTATCGGATCGGCTGTCCGGGATAGGACAGGGCCGATTCATCGCGATTGCGGCCGAGCGCGGGACGGCGCAGTCCGGGCTCTACTTCAATATAGAGGAAATTCTCAGACCGGCGCATGAAGAGAACTGGGGCTTCGGGCTCGGCTCGTCCGGGGCTATGCTGATGGACGTTCCGGCCGGGACGAAGCAGACCTATCGTTTTGCCGTTTGCTTCCACCGCGCCGGATATGTAACTACCGGAATCGATGCGAGTTATTACTATAACCGCTACTTCCCGAATATCGAATCAGTCGCCGAATATGCCTTGTCCAGGTTTGATGTTCTGAAGGAGGAGGCAGAGCAGGCAAATGATTTAATCGATAAATCCTCCTTAAACGAGGATCAGGCCTTTATGCTGGCCCATGCCATTCGCAGCTATTACGGCTCCACGCAGCTGCTTGATTACAACGGCGAGCCCTTCTGGATTGTCAATGAAGGCGAGTACCGGATGATGAACACCTTCGATTTGACGGTGGATCAATTGTTTTATGAGCTGCGAATGAACCCCTGGACGGTGCGCAATGAGCTGGACATGTTCGTGGGGCGCTTCAGCTACGAGGATACCGTAACATTTCCGGGCGATCACACCGAGTATCCGGGAGGAATCAGCTTTACGCATGACATGGGCGTCAATAATTCCGTCTCCCGTCCGGGTCATTCCTCCTACGAAATATACGGCCTGGACGGCTGCTTTTCGCATATGACTCATGAGCAGCTGGTGAATTGGATACTTTGCGCTGCAGCGTATTACGACAAGACGAAGGACTCTGCATGGATGACGCACAACATCGGCATTATGGAGCGCTGTCTCGACAGCATGCTGAACCGGGATCATCCCGATCCAGCGCAGCGAAACGGCATGATGGGTCTAGACAGCACCCGAACGAAAGGCGGTGCGGAAATTACTACGTATGACAGCCTGGACGTATCCCTTGGCCAAGCGCGCAACAATATTTATTTGGCGGGCAAAAGCTGGGCGGCTTATGTAGCGATGGAGAAGCTGTTTGCCGAGTTTGGAATGGTTGAGAGAGCTCAGACCGCAGGGGAACAGGCTGTAAAATGTGCAGCAACGCTAGTAGCCAGCGTCACCGAGCAAGGTTATATTCCGGCGGTTATCGGGGAGGGAAATGATTCCAAAATCATTCCGGCCGTTGAAGGACTGATATTCCCATATGTGACGGGCTGCCCGGATGCATTGGAGCGCAGCGGCCGTTTTGGAGAATATATCGGGGTGCTGGATACACATCTGCGCAGCGTGCTGCAGGACGGCATCTGCCTGTTTGAAGACGGGGGCTGGAAGCTGTCCTCGACGAGCAACAATAGCTGGCTTAGCAAAATCTACCTCTGCCAGTTCATCGCCCGGCAAATTCTCGGGCTAACTTGGGATGAACAGGGCCGCCATGCCGACAGAGCCCATGTGGAATGGCTAACGCATCCGGAGCTCTCCGTCTGGAGCTGGAGCGATCAAATCATCTCGGGGCAAATTACGGGCAGCAAATATTATCCGCGGGGCGTAACGGCCATATTGTGGCTTGAAGAGGCTGCGGCGGAAAAGCAGGCGTAATGATTGACGTTACAAGTTCATCGGCCTTCGGTAGGGAACACTGCCCTACGGCGAAGGCTCTTTTCTATTTAAATGGGGGAGGGAGAATATGAACCTGAATCATCCATGGAAAAAAAACGTGCTTAAAAGACTGATCCTCTCGTTTATTTGCATTCTTCTTCCGCTCTATCTTCTCAGCATGATCATCTATAACTGGGGAGTTCGCACATTGAAGGACGAAATCTCTAAATCGATGATTTCCCAAGTATCGCAATATTACAGCGGCCTGGAGGAGGAGTTCAAAAGAATTCAAACGCTGCAGTATGATGTCTTGAGCGATGATAATCTGAACGCGCTGGGCGCTATCCCGGAATCGATGAATGATATCGAGAAAATGCAGAGCATATTGCGCTTGCAGCAGCGGCTTAACGCCATACGGAACAGCAGCGCCTATATCGTCGATGTGTATGCCCATATTCCGGCGATCCAAAAAAATGTATCTGCTCTAACGATTTCCTCGCTCAATCCGGAGGAATATAACGATTTTAAGAATATTCCGCTATCTCTGGATTCGAAGCTGATCAATATGAACGGTAAAACCTATTTGATCGCCTCGTATCCTTTCGTTACGCCGGAGAGCAAGAAGTGGCCGATCTTTATCGTGGTCATCGAAATTTCTAAAGATAAGCTAAAGGAAAATTTGAAGAAGATGGTCAACTCCCCGGGGGAGGGACTGGTTTTTAAAAGCTCGCAGTTTGAAATCACGACCAGCCATGACGCCCACTTCGACCTTGCGGCCGCATCGCAAATGTTAAGCGATGTCGATCCCAACACGGCGCAGACCGTGACGATTACGGATAAGCAGTATTTGGCCGTATACAGCTACTCGCATTTCTTCGGGGCGGTGCTCAGCAAATACGTTCCGGTCCATGCCGTATTCCAACCGCTCGAAAAGTACCGGAGCTGGTTCGTTTTGCTGCTGCTCGTGTCCTTCGCCATTATCGTCGTTTATTCCCTTTACGTCTACAAGTACATTCACAAGCCGCTGTACAAGCTGGTTAAGGCTTTCCGCAAAGTCGAGCACGGCGATTTCAACGAGCAGATCGACCATGATTTCAATGATGAGTTCCAATATATTTATACGCGTTTTAACGCCATGCTGGAAAATTTAAAGTCCCTGATCGACCAGGTGTACAAACAGCAGCTATTGACGCATAAGGCCGAACTGAAGCAACTGCAGTCCCAAATCAACCCGCATTTCCTGTACAACAGCTTCTTCATTCTTAACACAATGACGCGGCTGGGCGATTACGACAATCTAGAGCGGTTCACGAATCAGCTCGGAGAGTATTTCCAATTCATTACGCGGGGCGATTCCGATGAGGTGCTGTTGGGAAGGGAAATCAATCACGCCAAGGTGTACTCCGAAATCCAGGCGATGCGGTTCGCGAAGCGCAACCGGATTGAATTTGGCGAGCTGCCGGAGAATGTGGGACATATTATGGTGCCAAGGCTGATTTTGCAGCCGATTATTGAGAACGCATTCAAATACGCTCTGGAGAAAAGAAGCGCGAACGGAATTTTAAGCGTGCATTTTGTCAGAACTGAAAACGAGCTTTTGCTGATCGTAGAGGATAACGGCGAGGAGCTGGATGATGAGCAAATCCGCTCTTTGAACGAATGTCTGTCCCGTCCGGATGAGACGGAGACAACGGGGCTGCTCAACATACATCAGAGAATCCGCCTGAAGTTCGGGCAGAACAGCGGATTATATATGGAGCGAAGCAAATTGGGTGGATTGAAGGCGACGATTCGGATCGTGATTTCAGATGGAGGAATGTAATATGTACAGACTTTTGGTTGTTGATGACGAAATGATTATAGCGGACGGGCTATATGAGGTTCTGTCGAATCTGCCTCAGCTGGAGCTGGATGTGTACAAAGCCTATTCCGGAGATGAGGCGGTGCGGCTGTTCGACCGGACGCGGTTTGATATCGTGCTTACGGATATCCGGATGCCGGGCCTTAGCGGACTTGAGCTGCTGGACAAGATCAGAGAGAGATGGCCTAGCTGCAGGGTTATTTTCCTGACGGGACATAATGAGTTTTCTTATATTTACTCGGCCTTCCAGTATGAAGGGGTCAGCTATTTATTGAAGACCGAAGGCTATGAGAAAGTGATCCAAATGGTCGAGCAGGCGGCTGTGGATATTGAGACGGAGCTGAAGGCGGAGGCGTTGCTCCAGAAGGCGCAGGAGCAGCTTGATGCGACAAGGGAATTGCTGCAAAAAGATTACGTCAAAGGAATTTTGAACGAGCAGATCGGCGTGCAGGAGATCCACCAGAAGCAGTTCGATGAATTGGCGATTCCGCTGCGCGCGGACCGTCCTGTTCTCATCATGCTGGGCAGGGTCAACAGCTTCGCCAGCGGGCTAACCTATGCGACGAAATCCAGGCAGCTCTATAGAATCAGGCTCATAGCCAATCAGTATTTGTCCGCCCGCGTCTCGTTCATCGATGTGGTCAGTGAGAGCATGGATCCGGTTTGGCTTATTCAGCCGCTTCAAGAAAGCGGCGAAGCCGAGGGCTGGGAACGGGCATTGACGTTTATGAAGGGCAATCTGGAGCTGATCCAGTCGGCGTGCCGCGAGTCCCTCGGCGAAGTGCTGTCGTTCGTGCTCGACGATAGCCCGGTGATGTGGGAGAATGCGGCGGAGCGCTTCTCCACGCTGAATATGCTGATGAATTACCGGATCGGGCAAGGCTGCGGCATGCTGCTTCTTGATAAGCAGATGATTGAGCAGGAGCTCCGACTGCCGGGGGACGGACAACGCGAGAAGCCGCTTCTGCGTCATGCCAAGCTGACTGTGCTTGCCGATCAATTGGAGCACGGGCAGCGAGTTGAATTCAGAGCTATCCTGCTCGATTGCGCGGCAACGCTGGCCGACATCGACAGTATGCATCATGTTCCGGCCCAAGAGCTGTACTATTCCATTGGACTGGTATTCCTCTCTTACATGAATCGCTGGAAGCTGGTAGAGACAGCAGCGGGCCGAATCGGCCTGCACAAGCTGATGCAGCCGGGGGAGCATGAGTCTTGGCGGCACGCTTTTGACTATTTGCTTCATGTCGGGGACATGCTGTTCGACCTCCAGAGTCAGGAGGAGGAGAGACGGGCAAGGGACGTCATTACCGTCATTCAGAAGCATGTGCAGGACCATTTGCATGATCCCGATGAGATATCGCTGGTCCGGCTGGCGGAGTTGGTTTATTTCAACCCGTCCTACCTGTCCCGGCTGTTCAAACAGGTGACTGGCACGAATTTATCCGAATACATCTCGGCGTGCCGAATGACGAGGGCCAAGCGGCTGCTGGAAAATCCGGACGTAAAGATCCAGGATGTGGCGGAGCTTGTCGGATACGGGACGGCCACGAACTTTACGCGTTCCTTCCGCAAGGCGACGCATATGACGCCTCAGGAATATCGAGCCACCATATTCAACAGGTAAACAGCTGATTCAAATGTCAAGAGATGAATATTGAATGAGAGCGGTTTCAAATCTAACATTGTAGATATAAGGGCCCTAAACAACTTAAAACTTTCAGGGAGGTTCATATGACAAAGAGAAGAACAATGAAAAAATCGGCAATTCTATGCTTGGCAGGCTTCGTGCTGCTCACGGCCTGCGGAGGCGCAAAGGAAGCGAACTCGCCCGCAGCCGCTCCTGATCCGGCCAAGACGGATGTAGATTTGATGGCGAAATATGATCCGCCCGCAGACATTACGGCATGGCGTTATACCGAGTCAACTTACAAGTACGAAAACAATGATACGATCGAAGACAATATTTATACCCGCACTTATTTAAGCGATCTTGGCATCAATTTGAAATATGTCTGGACGGTTCCCGTCGAGCAGTTCGATCAGAAGATGAACGTGTCGATCGCCTCCGGGGACTTGCCCGATATTATGTGGCTGAAGAATAAGCAGCTGACCGATCTGGCGGAGAACGACATGCTGTACGATTTGACGGACTTGTTCGAGAAATACGCATCGCCAATCACGAAGGAAATCATGCTGCAGGATGAAGCCAGCTTCAACACCGCGAAGATCGGCGGCAAATTGATGGCCATCCCTCATACTTCCTCCGCAGTAGACGGATTGCCAATCTTGTATGTCCGTACCGACTGGCTGGAGAAGCTCGGGCTGCCTGAGCCACAGACGATGCAGGATGTGCTTGCGATTGCGGAAGCATTTACAAAGAATGACCCGGATGGCAACAGCAAAGACGATACGTTTGGCCTTGCCTTCACCAAAACATTTTTGACGGATGCTCATTTCGGTACGTCGGGATATTTCTCTGGTTACCACGTGAATCCGGGCAAATGGGTGAAGGACGATTCCGGTCAGCTCGTGTACGGCAGCATTCAGCCCGGTGTGAAGGACGCGCTCCAGCAGCTTCAGGATTTGTACGCCAAAGGCATACTGGATAGAGAGTTTGGCGTGAAGGATCGCGCCAAGGTTACCGAATCTGTGGCAAGCGGCAAGGTAGGCATGTTCTACGGTTCCATGTCCGCTCCGCTGTCCATCATCCAGCAGAATGTCGACAATGATCCGAAGGCTGAGTGGAAGGCTTTGCCGCTTGTATCCGTGGATGACAAGAAGGCTACTCCGATTGGCAAAATGCCGATTACGAGATATTACGGGGTGAGCAAGGACAGCAAGCATCCGGAAGCGATTATCAAGCTGCTGAACTTCAGCATGCAGGGCTATGACCCGGAAGTGGCCCAAGAGAACAGCAAATTCGGGATTACCGATACGAACATTCCGGTCTATCTGTACAGCTTGATCAGCGCCGACCCGGCCAAGAAAAACCTGAACGCGCATTTGAATACGATGAAGGCTCTGGAGGCGAATGACCCGTCCGAGCTGTCTGTAGAGGAAAAGGGCTACTACGATAGAATCGTCGACTACCGGGGCGGCAACAAAGCCAACTGGGGAACGGAACGCGTATTCGGCTCGCCAAGCAGCTTCGACGTGATCGATCATTACGTCCAAGGGGACAACTATATTTTCGATGCCTTCTACGGGGCGCCAACGCCGACGATGGTCGAGAAGCTTGCTACGCTGGATAAGATGGAGGAAGAGGTATTCACCAAAATCATCATGGGGCAGTCGCTCGACAACTTCGACAAGTTCGTGGAGGACTGGAAGAAGCTTGGCGGAGAGCAAATTACGAAGGAAGTCAATGAATGGGCTGAGAAAAACAAATAGAAGTCGGGCACGGATTGGATAAGAGGACGATGAAAAGGGAAGAAAGGGGCAACTCTATTTTCCCTTTTTATTGTCAGCATGGATATGAATGGAGGAGCCGCGATGGGATTGAAGAAGAAACTGCAGGAAATTCCTCTGCATTTGATGATTTTACCCGGCATTATTTTAACTGTAATTTTTAGCTAT
Source organism: Paenibacillus sp. YSY-4.3 (assembly GCF_054767475.1). Lineage (NCBI taxonomy): Bacteria > Bacillati > Bacillota > Bacilli > Caryophanales > Paenibacillaceae > Paenibacillus > Paenibacillus sp. YSY-4.3. Next base: position 58,038 of record NZ_BAABMC010000010.1, read on the forward strand.
GTCCCGATTTTGGGGACGGTGATCGCTTTTCAGAAGTTCGTTCCCTCCAAAGGGATCTTCAACTCGAAATGGATCGGTCTGGACAACTTCCGCTACATGCTGGATATGCCGAACTTTACGAGTGTACTGTGGAATACCGTATTTATCGCTATTTTGAAAATTATCGCGGGACTGATTGTCCCGATTATATTTGCGCTGCTGCTCAATGAGCTGGCCGGAGCCTTTTTCAAACGCACGATCCAAACGATTATTTATTTTCCTTACTTCTTGTCCTGGGTTATCCTGGGCGGGATTCTGATCGATATATTATCTCCTTCGAGCGGGATCGTGAATGAATTCCTGGGTGTGTTCGGCATTAAGCCGATCTTTTTCCTAGGGGATGATAAGTGGTTCCCTTATACGCTTGTCCTGACCGATACCTGGAAAACCTTTGGCTACGGCACGATCGTATATTTGGCCGCTTTGACGGGAATTGATCAGAGCCTGTATGAAGCGGCTACCATGGACGGCGCGAACCGCTGGAAGCAGACGATCCACATCACGCTGCCTGGCATGCTGCCGATCATCACGCTGATGACCGTGCTGAGCTTGGGGAATGTGCTCAATGCGGGCTTTGAACAGGTGTTCAACCTGTACAGCCCTATGGTCTACAGCACGGGGGACATCATCGATACACTAGTGTACCGGATCGGTCTCGTGGACGCGCAATACGGCGTGGCGACGGCGGTTGGCTTGTTCAAATCGCTCATCTCCTTCGTCTTGATTGTCCTGTCCAACAAGCTGGCTAACAAGTACGCCGGATACAGGGTTTTCTAGGAGGGAGAAGCATGCATAAACCATCAATCAGCCGAAAAATATTTCTGACGTTCAACTATATCCTGTTAACCGTTACCGCCATTGTATGCATACTGCCGTTAATCAACGTGCTCGCCATATCCTTCAGCTCCAGCAGCGCCGCCGCTGCCGGATATGTTAAACTGTGGCCCGTTGATTTTACGGTCGCCTCATATAAATATGCGCTGAATAAAAGTGAATTTCTGACCGGCTTTTTCGTTTCAGGCAAACGAGTGCTGCTCGGCTATATCGTCAACATGCTCATTACCATTTCGATCGCCTATCCGCTCTCTAAGGAGAAAAAGGCGCTCGGAATGCGGAACGTGTACGCCTGGTTTTTCATCATTACGATGTTGTTCCACGGCGGGCTGATTCCGACTTACATGACGATCAAGTCCTTGGGGCTGCTGGATACAGTCTGGGCGCTTGTACTGCCTGGAGCTGTACCCGTCTTCAATGTCATCCTGCTGATGAATTTCTTCCGCAATCTGCCCAAAGAAATTGAGGAGGCGGCTTATATCGACGGGGCCGGGCATTGGCGCGTACTGTGGAGCATCTATTGTCCGCTGTCCAAGCCTGCTTTAGCGACCATTTCGCTGTTTGTCCTGGTAGGACACTGGAACTCTTGGTTTGACGGCTTGATCTATATGAACTCGCCTTCCAATTATCCGCTGCAGAGCTATTTGCAGACGATCATCATCGAGGTGGATCCGAGCATCGTTAGCTCAAATGAGCTGCTAGATATGTCGGAGATTTCGAACCGGACGTTTAAATCGGCTCAGGTATTTTTGGCTGCCTTCCCGGTTCTGATCATTTATCCGTTCCTGCAGAAGTATTTCATGAAGGGGCTTGTGTTTGGAAGTGTGAAGGGATAAGGATAAGGCTTTTAAAATAAAGGAGTGGAAAAAGGGTGGATATGAACCGAACGATGACAATGCCTACGTGGGGAGATCTTGGCAACGGCTATTATCGCAATCCTGTGCTTAATGCGGATTTCTCCGATCCGGACGCCATCCGCGTGGGCGATGATTTCTATATGGTGTGCTCGGATTTTCATTTTATGGGCATGCCGGTGCTGCATTCGAAGGATCTAGTCAACTGGTCGATCATCGGCAAAGTATACGAACGGCTGGATATCGATCCGGCGTATGACGAAATGCGGGCTTATGCCAAAGGGAGCTGGGCGCCTGCGCTCCGCTATCATGACGGGCTGTTCTATGTATATTTCTGTACGCCGGATGAAGGGCTGTACATGAGCACGGCCGAGGATCCGGCCGGTCCCTGGAGCCCGCTTCATGAGGTGAAACGCGTCGCCGGCTGGGAGGATCCCTGCCCGTTCTGGGACGACGACGGCAATGCCTATCTGGGTCACAGCACCGTTGGCGCCGGCCCGATTATTATTCACCGCATGAGTGCGGACGGCAGGATGCTGCTGGATGACGGCGTGATTGTCTATGTAGGGAAAATTGCCGAAGGAACGAAAATATATAAGAGAAACGGGTATTATTATTTGGTTATTCCCGAGGGCGGTGTAGAGACAGGCTGGCAAACTGTGCTTCGGGCCAGGGATATCTACGGACCGTATGAACGCCGGGTCGTCCTCCAGAAGGGGGCTACCGATATCAACGGCCCGCATCAGGGGGCATTGGTGGAATTGGACAGCGGGGAATCGTGGTTCATGCACTTCCAGAGCGCGGGTGTGATCGGAAGGGTGTGTCACCTGCAACCGGTGGAGTGGGTGGACGACTGGCCCGTCATCGGCGCGGCCGGAGAGCCTGTAACCGTGTATGCGAAGCCGTCCGTTGCCGGGCGCCATCCGGTGCGGCTGCCGCAGACCTCGGATACGTTTGCGGGGCCGGAGCTCGGCCTGCAGTGGCAGTGGAATCATAATCCGGTTAATGACGGCTGGTCATTGCGAGAAAGGCCGGGTTATTTGCGGCTGAAGGCGATGCAGGCGCCGGAGCTTCTGCAGGCGAGGAATACTTTGACCCAGAAGCTGATCGGAAGCAAAGGCATTGTATGTACCGAGCTTAGCGTCCTGCATATGAATCCGGGACAGCGGGCAGGATTGGCCTTCCTCTGCGCCCGGGAAGAGAACTGGATCGGCATCATGACAGAGGAAGGCGGCAATTATCTTCAAGCCGTTACAGGCGGAACGGTGTTCCACGGTCCGAAGCTTGCGGGCGAGACGGTCTGGTTGAAGAGTCATATCGATTTAACGGGCGAGACCAATTTCTTCTTCAGTCTGGATGGGATAACGTTCATGCCGTTAGGCGGCGAGTGCCGCATGGGCGCAGGTTTCTGGAAGGGAGCGAGAGTCGCATTGTTTAGTTATACGACCGGAGAGAAAGGCGGCAGAGCCGACTTTCAAGGTTTCCGCTACGAGCACGATGGCCCGTGGGCGTAAGCGGGTAAGGGAGTACACAGCGCTTAATTCTATGACTACATTGCAAAGAGGCTGATAAGATTGAACGAAAGCTTATTGACAAAGCTGCGGGATATGGACGCAGTGACGCTGATCGGGGAGGCGAAGCAAAATTCTCACGGTTCGGTGCTTGAGGAATGGCAGCGCTCGGGTGTCAAGTTTGCGTCCTCCTCGGAACGATTCGAGGGTGTCTATTACTCCGCAGTCCGCAAGCTGCTGGATTGCATTGTCGCGTCCCGCGGGGGCGCTCCTGTCCTGCATGAAGGCGGGGCCTACCCGGGAACTTGGCTGGAGAGCACGGGAACGATCAATGCTGAGCTGCTGTCGCGGTTCGTGCCTGGTGTGGCAGAGGCTACGTTCCGCTTGTTCGCCGAATATCAAAGAGACGACGGCCAAATGCCCTATAAAATAACAGAGCAGGGGCCGGCCTACAGGCAAATTCAGATGGTAACTCCGCTGGCCAGAAGCGTATGGAATCACAATATGCTGAATAAGCGGGATAAAACAGATCAAGCTTTCCTGAAGGAAATGTACACCGCCATGGCCCGTTTTGACGAATGGCTCGTTCGGTATCGGAACACTCGGGGCACCGGTTGCGTGGAAGCATTCTGCACGTTTGATACCGGCCATGATCTGTCCCCGCGCTTCTGGCATGTTCCGGATTCCGCTCATTTGGACGATGCCCGGCAGTATAACCCAGACTCGCCCATCCTTCCATTCCTGGCGCCTGATTTGACGGCCAACGTATATTGTCAGCGTAAATATTTGGCCAGGATGGCGCGGGAATTGAGAGCGGATGCGGAGGGGGTGGCATGGGAAGCGAAGGCGAAGCAGAGCGAGCAAAGCTTGTTCGGGCACTGCTTCGACGAAATGGACGAATTCTTCTATGATGTGGATCGGAACGGGGAGTTCGTCCGCGTTCAGTCCGATGTATTGCTGAGGGTATTGGCCTGCGAGACAGGGGATCGAGCGCTGTTCGATAAGGCGCTGAGGCGTTATTTACTGAACACGGGCAAATTTTTCGCCAAATATCCTCTAACCTCGGTAGCGATGGATGATCCCCGGTTCGATCCGTCCTCCGCCTATAACAGCTGGGCCGGGACGACGAATTTCCTGACGCTGATTCGTACAGCGCATGCGTTTGAGTACCACGAGCGATACGTGGAATTGATTTGGATGATGCAGCCGATTATGTCGGCGATGGCAAGAATGACGCGTTTCCCGCAAACTTTAAGTCCGTGGACAGGTGCGGAGGGTTATACGGATACTTACTCTCCGTCGATTTTATGCGTGCTTGACTTCGTGGAACGCATGTGCGGAATCCTGCCGACAGCAGATGATGAACTGTGGTTTACGGGGCTTGTTCCGTACCCGATGGATCATGGGGAGGAAGTCTCGAACGAGACGGCTTATTCGCGAATCGTTGACGGTACGAGGTTCGAGCTGGTCAATACGCGCGAGGGCTCGGCTATATACCGGGACGGGGAAGCCTATATTCGATTCCCATATGGCACGAGAATTGTGACCGATCGTAATGGTCAGTTGATGAAGGTTATTGGAATGAGCGTGGCTTCGGTAGAGGGTATGGTGCGAGTCGAAGGAAAAGCTTACCCGATTGCGGTTAAGGGGAATGAACAGCAAGCATTTACGGGAGGCGGCTTCGAGACGGTGAGCAGCATCGGCATCGTTATGCCGACGTATCGATAGTCGTTGGGCGGATTGTCTAGTAATGTGATTGAACTCTAAGTTGGGATTGAGGTGCTGAGCCGGTTAGTCTACGCCGGATTTCGATATCAAAAAAGTAATTTTGTTTCAAATGAATTCTCTTACGGACCTTAGTTCCGTTATTTCGCAAAAAAGCTGTTTTATCCGCAGCTAACGGACATAGCGGGCCTTATTCGCGTAAAATCAAAGAGTTCGATGCCCAATTTGCTCAAATAGCGCATTCTGTGTCCGTTGCCTAGCTAATTTCGCGCAACAACAGCAAATAGCGGATCGTCTGTCCGTTGACTTCACAATATAAGAACCCGTGCAATCGCGCGGGTTCTTATATGTTTTTACAAAGGCTGGTTTAGCGGTCAAGCGTAAGGAAACTGAATTCGGTACGGATGTTTAAGAGGTTGAAGCTGCGTTCGATTGCTGTTGATCTATCGGGACGCGGCGGCCCAGCAAGTAGCCGACGAGCGATGCGAGCATTTGCTGGAATACCATGCCAAGTACGACCGGAACGGCAACGGGGGCGGGGAAGTAGGTAACAGCCAGCACGGCTCCCGCACTAATATTGCGCATGCCGCCATTGAAGATGAGCGCGACTTTGTCGGCATAATTCCAGCCCATCAGCCTGGAGAAGCCTAGTCCGAGCAAATAGCCGGTAGAAGCAAGGACCACGATGACGATGGCCAGACCTGCTAAATGCAGGCTGATATCCGTGAGATAGGGAGCGACGACTGAGCCGTTAATGGCCACAATGGCGGCCATCGTGAGTTTGGAGAACGGGTTCAACCTTGGTCCCCATACTGGAGCGACCGCTCCTTTGCTCCATTCATTAAGAATCATGCCAATTAGCGAAGGGACGACGATCATCCAGAACAGGCTGCTCATCATGTCGAACACATCCAATTGCACATCTGTGCCAACGAGGAGAGATAGAATGCCGGGAACAAGGAAGGGAGCCAGCATCGTGTCGATCAAAATAATCGATAGCGTCAGGGCTATGTTTCCTTTATACATGCTGACCCATACAAAACTGCTGACCCCTGTCGGAATGCTGGCAGCGAGTATAAGACCGGTTATCATATGAATGTCTCCCGGATATAAAAAATGGCCGAAGCCCATCGCAATTAAAGGCATTGCCAGATGCAGGATGAACAGGCATACGATCAATGGCAGGGGCTTCTTGAGTACATTCATAAAATCTTTAAAACCAAGGCTGATGCTTCCGGCAAATGTCATGAATGCGAACAGCCATGGGGATAAATAAGTAAATGAAGATAGGCGGCTGCCGCAAATGAGACCAATGATGATGCTCACCGGAGTGATTAAAGGCATCAAGCGGTTCAGCCGTCGGTTGATGGAATGCAGCATGGTTTATTACGTCCTTTTCATCAGCTAGTAGGGTGGGTTGTTAAGTTCAAAATGGGCAGCTGCCGAACAAGGCGAAGCAGTTGGCCCACCTTTAATATTAAAGGAAAGAAGAGGATGTTTAAACAGAAATGCTGTCTTGATTTCGGAATAAATTTAATAGTTTAATGACATATCTGGGACTCTACCATGACAATCGTAAGTTACGGTTGATATATACATATTTTTGTATAAATCTTGAATTCATGCCAGCAGGAGGAGAATTATGTTCAAGTTGATGCCGTCGAACAAAAAACGAATCATTGTGTCCTTGGCCGTATGTATGCTCTCAGGGAGTCTTGGCGGAGGAGCAGCAGCAACCGCCGCTGTAATCCCGGAATCGGTATCCCCCCCGAAGCCGTCATGGGGTTACTTCGTGGACCATTACAAAAATAATGATAAAGATCATTTATCGGCCGTTTCAAACCCCGCGATCGGGGTGCTGTCGGAATATCATAAGCTTTGGGCTCCCGGGGACAACTGGGATACGGGAAGCAAATTGAACGATGCGCTGTTGGACGCCAATATCCAAAAGGTCGTCGAAATTACTGCCAACCGGACGGCTGAAGAGGCGGAAGCCGCCTATTATGATGACCGCCGCAAGCAAAGCTACAGCGTCATTGAAGGGTTGGGCCCCCTTACCGATATTTATCGCGTTAAAGCGGGGGCTACAACGACCATTAAAAATATTCCGGCTGATGCTACGACGAAAAAATACGAAGACGAAGGGACGAATTCAGGCAACGCTGAATCATCCCTGGGCAACATGGTTAACTTGGTGAATACATTGCGCGGCACTTACTCATCGACGAATCCGTCCAAGAGCTTCTACAATTACGCCCGGCCTTTCCGCTGGAGCGATGGGGTATCCGTCCTGCCGACTCTTGTGCCTGCCCAAAATTCCGATCCCAGCAATGATGGCGGGTATCCTAGCGGACATACCAATGCCGCGTACTTGACGGCGTTTGCGATGGCGTATGCTGTGCCGGAGCGTTACCAGGAGCTGCTTACCCGCGCTTCGGAGCTTGGGCACAATCGCATTGTCGCGGGCATGCACTCGCCGTTCGATGTAATGGGAGGGCGGGTTATGGCGACGGCGCTGGCCGCCGCGATTCTGAATGATCCGTCCAACAGCAGCCTGAAGAAGGCGGCCTACGAGGAGGCGCACAATATTTTGCTCGCTCATACGGGGGCCGCCGCAGATCATTTCAGCGATTATGCCGCGAACAAGCAGGATTTTACGAAGCGGTTGACTTATGATTTTCCACAGGCAGGGTCAACGGACAAACCGGCCGTCGTTCCGAAAGGAGCGGAGGTGCTGCTTGAGACGCGATTGCCATACCTTGATGATATACAGCGCCGCTGGGTGCTGGCTACGACGGTACTCCCTTCCGGCTATCCCGTGCTGGATGACGAAGAAGGCTGGGGACGTCTCAATCTCTTTGCGGCTGCGGATGGATACGGCGCATTTACAGGAGACGTTACGGTAACAATGGATTCCACGCAAGGCGGTTTTCACGCAGAAGATCGCTGGCGCAATGACATCTCTGGCACAGGCAGGCTGATCAAGAAAGGGACAGGCACATTAAAGCTGGATGGCAGAAATGTCTATTCTGGAGGAACACGGATCGACGGAGGGACGCTCGTTGGCGAATCGGAAACGGCCTTCGGTATCGGGGACGTTCTGAATCAGGGAGGCAATCTCGTCGTTGCTAATGCTTCTGGTAAGCTGACGATCGGGGGAAGCTTCAAGCAGTCTGAGCAAGGAACACTGGAGCTTCACCTCGACGGCCCAAATGACGGGTTGCGGATTAAGGGAAGCGCGTCGTACGGAGGAAAGCTGCGTGTAAATTTTGCGAATGGATACGTGCCTAAGGGCGTCATCACGATCATTACGGACGGTAGTCCGGATAAAAATGGAGAGTTTGCATCGGTAGAAACCGCCGGTTTGCCGAGTGGCTATAAAGCTCAGGCGATCTACAACGGCTATAGCGTTCAATTGAAGGTTCATTCGGGCAAGTAGCCTTTCGTGCCTTTCAGATATCGTTCATAGCGAAACTGGAAAAAGCCAATCTACGGTCTTCTCAACCCTGTAGATTGGCTTTATGCATTTAAAATAATCTATCATTACGCTCTATTCTGCTGCTGTATTGGGTTACAAGCTGCCATAAGCCGCTGCGCGGACGCGAAGGTGGTGATGCTCCTCCATGTTAGGGAACAATTGATGCATGTACACTACCGAGAAGCCTTCGCTCGGATCGATGGACGTCCAGGTACCCGCGGCACCGGTCCAGCCGAATTCACCGATGGAGCTGTTGGAATGGCCGGCTGCCGGATCCATCATCGTTCTGACGCCAAGCCCGTAGCCATAACCGGCATGATAGGAATTGCGGAAATCAGCTAACTGCTTGTCGTTCAAGTGATTGGTGCGCATCAAGTCGATCGTCTTCCGCCCAATGATTCGCTCCCCGTTCCAAACCCCGCCGTTGGCTAGCATTTGTGTGAAGGCCAGATAGTCTTTCAGGGTGGAATAGAGTCCGACCCCACCGCCTTCATAAACCGCGTCTGCCTGATGCCGATCATCGAGCCAGCCGGAAACCTCCTGCAGAGTTCCCTCTGCCGTGGGGCTATAACAGGAGGCCATCCGCTCCTCGATGTCATCGCGGTAACGGTATCCGGTGCTGGCCATTCCCAGCGGCTCGAACAGCTCTTCCTGCAAAAATTGCCCCAGCTTCTTACCGGAGATGACTTCGATCAAGGCGCCAACCAAGTCGTGCCCATATCCGTAAAGCCACTGCGTGCCCGGCTCGAAGGCCAGCGGAACCTGGGCCACTGATTTAGCCTCGGTGAGCAAGCTGTATTTTCCATGCTCATCCTTTAGTTTCTGCTGCAGATCTCTTAGCTGCCTAGCCGATTCGGATTCCCCGATGGGGTAAGGAATTCCTGCGGTCATGCAGAACGCGTCTTTGATCAGAATCGGGTTTTTGGCGGCCTCAATATAGATTTCGCCATTCGGATTGGTTTTGACGACCTGCGGATTTTTATATTCGGGAATGTATTCATGCAGCGGCTCATTCAGGAGAAAATGTCCTCTTTCAAAGAGCATCATGGCTGCGGTACATACGACGACTTTTGTCATGGAGAACAACCGGAACACCGTTTCGTCAGATATCGGGATTTCCTTGCTTACATTGGCGTAACCGTGATAGCCTTCATACAAAATTTCCCCATGTCTTGCTACAGCGCAGGCACAGCCAGCAAGATTCTTCTTCGTGAAGCCGTTCAGCAATGCGTCCAGATACCGAAAATCTCTCATATTAAAGCCTCCGATCCATTGATTTTAATCATCGTATCCTTAAAAAAAGTTCATGTATCCGTGAATAAAATCATCATACTGCAAATAGCACTTTTGGGGCAAACCCCCAATTTTTGAATCATAAAATTTTAAATGTTTTTCAGTAGATTATTCCACTCTAATTCACGGCGGCTGCATATAAACTGTTCGTGACAACAATTCAAGCGAGGTGAAGCGGGTGGAGAATGTTCTGGTCTCGATGAAAGAGATTGATAAGCAGTTCCCAGGCGTTCGGGCATTGAACCAATGCCATTTCGAACTGAGGGCTGGAGAGGTTCATGCGCTGGTTGGCGAGAACGGGGCGGGCAAGTCGACGCTGATGAAAATTCTGACAGGCGTTTACCAAAAAGACGCGGGTACTATTCTCTATAAAGGAAGCAGCACAGACATCCCAGATACGAGGACGGCTCGTGAGCTAGGCATCAGCATCATTCATCAGGAGCTGCAGCTGATGCCCGATCTGACGGTCGCGCAAAATATATTCATCGGGCGTGAGCCGAGGAAATATCGGGGATTGCTCTTAAACGAGCGGATGCTGAACGAACGGGCCAGCGCCTTGTTTGCACAATTGAACGTCAAGCTTGAACCCGCGGCGAAGGTGGCTGGATTGACGGTGGCCATGCAGCAAATGGTAGAAATTTCGAAAGCGCTTTCCTATCATTCAGAGGTGCTAATTATGGATGAACCTACGGCAGCTTTAACGGATCGGGAGATCGAGGATCTGTTCCACACGATTCGGCGGCTGCGGGCTAGAGGGGTGGGTATCGTCTACATTTCGCACCGGATGGACGAATTAAAGGAAATTACCGACAGAATCACCGTGATGCGCGACGGTTGTTACGTAGATACCGTAACCACATCCGAGGTCGAAATCGACGACATTATCGCGATGATGGTAGGCAGACAAATTTATGTGACATCCCAACCGGATAACATCGCTCAAGTGAGCAGCGAGAAGGTTTTGGAAGTGAAAAATCTCAGCCGCGGCAAAGCCGTAAGGAACATTAGCTTTCATTTGAAGAAGGGGGAGATACTCGGCTTTGCGGGTTTGATGGGAGCGGGGAGAACCGAGGTGGCCCGGGCTATTTTTGGTGCAGAGACGCCAGAAGGGGGAGAGATTTATGTACATGGGAAAAGAGTGCGGTTAAAAAGTCCGGCAGATGCTGTTAAGCAAGGCATCGGTTATTTGTCCGAGGACCGCAAGCGCTATGGGCTGTTGGTCGATATGGATGTAAAGAGCAATATAGCCATCGCTGCACTGCGGAAATATCGAAGAGGCTTCGGCTGGATGAAGAGGGAAGCGATCCGTAAAGATGCGGAGGCCCGCTCCGCTGAGCTGAAGATTAAGACTCCCGGAGTGAGCCAAATCGTGAAGTTCCTGTCGGGGGGAAACCAGCAAAAGGTAGTCATCGCCAAATGGCTGACGCGCGACTGCGACATTCTGATGATCGACGAACCTACACGCGGCATCGACGTCGGGGCGAAAGCCGAGATTTACAAGCTGCTGGATGATTTGGCACAGCAGGGGAAGTCGATCATCATGATTTCGTCGGAGCTGCCGGAGGTGCTGCGGATGAGCCATCGCGTGCTGGTCATGTGCGAAGGCCGAATTACCGGGGAACTCACCCGGGAGGAGGCGACGCAAGAGGCGATCATGAAATTCGCCACGATGCGGGGGGGATCACAAAACTAAGCGCATGCTTCCGAAGCAAGTTTTGTTGCGATATAAATTCGAAGAAGTAATGCTCCACAAAACTAAGCGTATGCTTCCGATGCAAGTTTTGTTACGAAGTAAATTCGAAGAAGTAATGCTCCGCAAAACTTTTGGGAGGGCTCAAACCATGGCTGAACTTGAAGAAACGGCGATCCGGGCGGCGAGGCCAAAGCCGGCGCTGCTCAAGGCCGGAGCCGCGCAAAAAATACTGGCCTTCGCCAGTCTGATTTTGCTCGTTGTCGTATTTTCGTTATCATCCGATAATTTCTTCCGTTTTGACAATCTGATCGGAATCATGCTCTCGACTGCGGTCATCGGCGTGCTGGCGCTCGGCTCTACCTTTGTCATTATTACCGGAGGAATCGACCTTTCTGTCGGTACGGTGATGACGTTCTCTTCCGTGATGGTCGGGGTGATCGTCACTTTCTGGAACCTGCCGATCCCTTTAGGGATTCTGGGCGGGATTTTGACTGGCGCGGCCTGCGGCTTCATCAGCGGCTGGCTCGTTACGAAAATGAGCATTCCGCCGTTTATCGCTACGCTCGGGATGATGATGGTTACCAAAGGGCTGTCGCTGGTCGTATCCGGGGCCAAACCGATCTATTTCAATGATACTCCCGGGTTCTCCCGGATTTCCATGGCAACGCTATTCGGCATCCCGTCAGCGGTATTTATCTTTTTTGGCTTGGCTGTACTCGCGAGCATTGTGCTCTCCAAGACGATTATCGGCCGGTATAATTTTGCGCTTGGCAGCAATGAAGAGGCAACTCGCCTTTCTGGGGTCAACGTGGTTTTCTGGAAAATCGTCATTTATGTAATTACAGGGCTCTTTGCCGGGATTGCCGGTATCATGATGGCTTCGCGGCTGAGCTCCGCCCAGCCTTCGCTTGGCTCAGGCTACGAGCTGGAAGCGATCGCCGCAGTCGTGATTGGGGGAACCTCGCTTAGCGGCGGGCAGGGCTCGATTCTGGGCACTGTCATCGGAGCGCTTATTATGAGCGTATTGACGAATGGGCTGCGCATCTTATCCGTGCCGCAGGAGTGGCAGACCGTCATCGTAGGCGCGGTCGTTATTATGGCGGTCTACGCCGATATTTTAAGGCGGCGCAAAAAATAGTTCATTTTCTATAAATGAAGCAAAGGGGAGAAAGGAAATGAAAAGACGCAATTGGGTGATGGCGATCGTTATGCTGGTAGTGACAGTCATGGTGCTCAGCGCTTGCGGCGAGGTAGGTAAACATAGCGGCAGTGGAGGGAACGCAAGCAGTACGGGAGGAAATGCAGGCGGCGGGAACTTAGGCAGTTCTCCAGGCTCCGACGGCAAAGCCAGCACGGCCGGCAAATTGTACATTCCGCTCATATCCAAAGGGTTTCAGCACCAGTTCTGGCAGGCGGTGAAGCAGGGGGCGGAGAAGGCAGCGGCGGAGTTCGACGTGCAGATCACGTTCGAGGGACCGGAGAATGAATCGCAGGTCGATAAGCAGATCGAAATGCTGCAGGCCGCGCTGGACAAGAAGCCTGATGCGATCGGCCTCGCGGCACTGGACAGCCAAGCGGCCTTCCAACTGCTGGAGAAAGCCAAGTCGGCAGGCATTCCGGTCATCGGCTTTGACTCCGGGGTCGACAGCGATGTTCCTGTAGCGACGGCGGCTACTGACAATAAAGCGGCAGCCGGGCTGGCCGCGGACAAAATGGCCGAACTGATCGGGGAAGAAGGAGAGATTGCCCTCATCGTTCACGACCAAACGAGCCGTACCGGTGTGGATCGCCGTGATGGATTCATGGAACGGATCAAGGAGAAGTACCCGAAGATTACGATCGTCGATGTGCAGTACGGCGGCGGGGATCAGTTGAAATCGACCGACCTGGCGAAGGCCGTCATGCAAGCTCATCCCGGCCTGAAGGGGATTTTCGGTTCAAACGAGGGTTCTGCGATCGGCATCGTAAATGCGGTTAACGAGCTAGGAAAGGGCGGCAAAATCACGATCGTCGGCTTTGATTCCGGCAAGCTGCAGACGGACGCCGTACGGGAGGGAACAATGGCCGGGGCGGTAACCCAGGATCCGATCGGGATCGGTTACTGGACCGTGAAGGTAGCGGTCATGGCTATTCGCGGCGAAACGGTAGAGCAAAACATTGATACGGGATATCATTGGTACGATCAATCGAACATCGACGCGGAGGAGATCAAGCCTCTCTTGTACGATTAGGCAGAAATATTTTTTTTGCGGATGCAACCATACGGGATATGGCCTCCTATGTGAGGTTATATCCCGTTTGCGCTCTGACTGGAACAGGGAGAATTGTAAGCGCTGCCGAATATCAGTGGAAGCGAGCCGGATGCATCTTCCGTGCAAATAGGCCAAGGAGGGAAGCGACGTGTACAAACTGATCGTTGTGGATGATGAAGATGAAGTCAGGGAAGGAATTCGGCTGAAGACGGACTGGAGCACCTGCGGTTTTGAGCTGGCGGGAGACTATTGCAACGGTAGAGACGCCTTGGAGGCGGTGGAGCTGCTGCGCCCTGATGTCATTATCACCGACATTTGCATGCCGTTCATGGATGGGCTGCAGTTGGCGCGAAACGTGGTTTCCCGTTATCGGGATATCCGCATCGTGATTGTGACGGGGCATGAGCACTTCGAGTACGCCCAGCAGGCAATCAAGCTGAAAGTGCATGATTATTTGCTAAAACCAGTCAACCTCAGCGAACTTACCGGCTTTTTGCGGAAAATGAAGCGAGAGCTGGATGAGGAGCGGGCCAAACGGGAAGATTTGAGCCTGCTGCGTCTGCGGCTGAACGAGAGCCTGCCGCTGCTGCGGGAGCGGTTTCTGGAGAGGATGGTTACCTCCTCGCTGAGTGAGACGGAGATCATGAACAAGCTGCATTATTTTCAGCTCGGCCTGGCCGGTCCGGCGTATATTTCCTTGGTCGCCGACCTCGACGAGAACGGAGATCGGACCTCTGCCGAAGCTATAGCTGAAGACCCGGATTACGGGGAGTTGAATCGGTTTGCGATTTTCAACATTTTCGAGGAGATCTTTGCCAAGGAAAGGGGCGGAGCGGCGTTTCGAACCCGTGACGACAAAATCGGGCTAGTGCTCTGCGGGGAGCTGGATGAGCTGGAAACGGCGGCACAGTCGGCAGCAGAGCAGGCGAGATATGCGGCTGAGAATTATTTAAGAAGCTCTGTTTCGATTGGGATCGGACGAATTTGTCACCTTAGAAGCGAGCTGAAGCAATCCTATAAGGAGGCTTCCTCGGCGCTAGAGTACCGCTTTTTACATGGGCGAGGCCGGGTGCTGTCGATTCAGGATGTTGAGTATGGCAAGCCGGAGAGACGTCCGGAATACAGCGAATTTGAAAAAAAGCTCACCGCCGCCCTCAAGACGGGCAATGCCGATCTCGTGTCCGAAACGCTGGAGGAAGGTTTTAACCAATTAAGGCTTGCCGCCTCGCCGCCACGTCGCTGTTATGCCTCCGCACATCGCCTCCTCGCGGTGCTGATCAATATGATTTCGGATGCCGGGTTCGATGACGAGGAGCTGTTCGGGGAGGATCCGTTTTCCAAAATACCGCCGCTTCAAACCTTGGACGATTTGCAGGGCTGGCTGGATCATAACTGCCGCCAGGTAATCCAGTTTCTATCCGAGCGGCGCGAAGGCCTCAGCCAGCAGCAAATGAGCCGGGCGGTATCTTACATTCACGACCATTTCAGCGACCCGGAGCTTTCTCTGGCTCAGGTATGCCAGCACGTGTTTCTCAGTACCAGCTATTTCAGCGCCTTGTTCAAGCAGCATGCCGGCTGTACATTTGTGGAGTACGTTACCCGCCTGCGCATCGACAAGGCTAAGGAGCTGCTGGCTCTGACCCGCCATAAAACGTATGACATCGCAGCAAAAGTCGGTTACGCGGACCCGCAGTATTTCAGCGTCATTTTTAAGCGGATGACTGGTCTTACTTCGAAGGAATATCGGGCTTCGCTGAAGGGGAGAGCTTAGATGGCGAAATGGGGAGGATTCCGGTTCAGGAGCATTCGCACCGAAATCGCGGTGGCGTTTTCCTGCTTGATCGTGTGCACGACGGCGGTGCTGACGCTTAATACGTTCCTGCTGTCTTCGGAAGCAGTGAAGCAAAATTCCAGCCGTTACTCGGCCAAGCTGATCGAGCAGGTCAATACGAATATAACAACTTATGTAGGGAATATGACCAGTATTTCCGACATGGCGAGACAAAATGGCGATCTGCAGGCTCTGATGTACTCAAGCGATCCGGATGGAGAAGAGGGGCGGGATTATGCTGCGCGCACGGCCGATTTTTTTCGGGTGGTCGCGGAATCGAGGCAGGATATCGCCGCGATCTTGTTTGTCGGCAGCAACGGTGCTGTAGTGTCCGACCGGAATCGGCCTGGGCTGAAGGATTATGGAGAGCTGACCCGCCAGGAATGGTATGCGTCGGCCCAGGAGGCGAAAGGACGCGAGGTCATCACTTCCTCTCGGGTGCAGCATCTGTTTCAGGGGGAATACCGCTGGGTCGTTTCGATTTGCCGGCAAATCGGACCCGATACGGCAGGCCAAACAGCCGGGGGCGTATTGCTCGTCGATTTGAACTACAATGTCATCAACGACCTTGGGAAATCGCTGCAAATGGGCAGCCGCGGTTACGTGTTCATTGTAGCGCCGGACGGAAGCTTCGTCTATCATCCGCAGCAGCAGCTGATTTACTCGGGACTAAAATCTGAGCCGATCGAGGCGATTCTCGCGTCCGGGGACGCTGCCTTCGAGGCGGAGAACGACGGAGTTGCCAAGTTGTATACGGTGCGGAACTCCGTATTCGGCTGGAAAATCGTCGGCGTCAACGACCCTGAAGAGCTGGCGGGAAACAAGGGGCAGATTCAGAACACCTCTTTTTTATGGGGCGGCATATCCTTAGTTTTTGCTCTAGGCGTATCGCTGCTGTTGTCGCTGAAATTGACGGAACCGGTGAAAAATCTGGGCCGGCAGATGAAAAAGCTGGAGACAGGCAACTTCGACGTGAGGGTCGAGATTACCGGCATCAACGAGATCGGCCGTCTGGCCAGAACTTTCAACCTGATGGCCGCGAAGATCAAGCAGCTCGTGAACCAGCTTATGCAGGAGCAGGAGGAGAAGCGGGTCAGCGAGCTCAAAGCGCTTCAGGCGCAGATTCAGCCACATTTCCTGTACAATACGCTCGATTCGATTATTTGGATGGCGGAAATGGATAAATCAGCAGAGGTAGTCACCATGACCTCGGCGCTCTCCAAGCTGCTGCGTTCCAGCATCAGCCGCGGAGAGGAGCTTGTTTCGATCCGCGCGGAGCTGGAGCATGTGCAAAATTACCTGACGATCCAGACGATCCGTTATCGGGACAAGTTTACTTATTCCCTTGACATCGATCCGGCGATTCTCGGTTGCCTGACGATTAAGCTTGTGCTTCAGCCGCTGGTAGAGAATGCGATTTACCACGGCATCCGGAGTATGGAAGATCGGGGTCACATTACCGTTCGTGGGCGGCGAACGGCAGATGGAATCGATCTGGCCGTCAGCGATAACGGGCTGGGGATGACCCCGGAGCAGCAGAAGCGATTAGTGATGAAGCTTCAATCTCAGTCTCAGACGCAATTCCAGCATCAGTTTGCAAATGACATGCCGGATGCATTTCAGGGAGGAATGGAACTTGCAGCACTGCTGAAGGAACAAGAGCAAGGTCACAGTGCTGGTGGCGTCGGGCTGTTCAATGTGAATCACCGCGTGCAGCTGCATTTTGGCCGTAAATACGGGCTCTCGGTGGAGAGCGAGCTTGAGGAGGGTACGACGGTGTCGCTTCGTATTCCGGAATTGAATGAAAGGAGGGAATCCCATGCGGGGACGGATATGGATTGTGGTTAACTGTGCCATGCTGGCTGCTGTGCTGTTTGGAGCGTTTAGCTACATGAACCGTTATATGTCTCCCCGTACGATGACGGTCTGGTATGTGCCGAAGTCGCTGGATTCCACCGTTGAATTTTGGGTAGCGGCTCAGCAGGGCGCCGCAGCGGCAGCGGAGGAATACGGCGTTCGGATTGTCGTGAAGGGCACCACGACGGAAAGCGATAGCGAAGGACAGATCGCGATCCTGCACGAAGCACTCGTTGAGAAGCCGGATGCGGTCATTCTGGCTGCTACCGACCAGCAGCTGCTTCTGCCAGCAGCGGGAGAACTGAAGGACGCAGGAATCAAGCTGGTAACCGTCGACTCGGGGCTTGTGGGAGGACAGTCCGCAAGCTTTATCGGGACGGACAATTATGCGGCGGGCGAGCAGGCAGGCGTCATGATGGCTAAGGCGATCAGCGGGGAAGGCCGCATAGGGATAATTAATACCGTCCGCGGCTCGGAAGCGGCGTGGGACCGCGAACGGGGAGTCCGTAATACGCTGCAAGGCTATCCCCAGGTATCCGTGCTGGCGAGCAGTTATAGCGGCTCACTGAGAGAACGCGCGTATGAAATCGCGCGGGAATTGCTGCAAACGGAGCCGGAGCTGAGCGGCATCGTGGCCCTTAACGAGCCTTCGGCTGTCGGAGCTGCGCAGGCGATCGCCGAGCTGGAGGGCGACCGGCAGGTGAAACTGATCGGTTTTGACAGCTCTAGGGATGAAGTCATCTTTTTAGAAAAGGGTGTGCTCCAGGCGACGGTTGTCCAAAGGCCGTTTAATATGGGATATTTAGCTGTGAAAACCGCTGTTGATGTCGTCCAAGGCCGCAAAGTGGATAAGGTAATCGATACGGGTTCAGTCGTGATCACGAAGCAAAATATGTATTTCCAGGAGCATCAGAAGCTGCTGTTTCCTTTTGTGGGAGATGGGCCGTAGATGAGTCTCCATAGTCAATTAGGTTACAATGTACTTAATTTTTCAATTATGCGGCCGAAACTGGACAAAGTTGACTTGAAGCGGATATGCAACTGTTATATCATAATCACGAGCTTAAGTACCTGACTATTACAATTAACGCATGTATAGCATCATGAAGCGGAGAGATCAATTTTGACAACAATGAACAATAGAGCTGCAGCACGAAAAGACAGACAGATGTTGATCCTTCGTGGAATAAACTTCTGGCAGTATGCCATTTTAGCAGTGCTTGCGCCATTTTTACCGTTGTATTTTGCGAACTTGGGCTATTCGTCCTCGCAAATCGGCTTTCTTATGATGATTGGACCGTTCGTGGCAAGCATGATACAGCCGTTTTGGGGGTATTTAAGCGACAGGCTGCAGACGGTGAAGATGATGATTTTTTGGCTGTGGATTTTGGCGATTGTCAGCAGTGTCGCGTTGTTTAACTCTGGGGGGAGCTACGTGCTGACCCTGTGTTTCGTATTATCGTTGTATTTCTTCTATCAGCCTTCCATGCCTTTGCTGGATAGCATTTCGGTCCAGGCGGCGGCGCGCAGAGGGAAATCCTACGGTTCGCTGCGGCTGTTTGGTTCTTTGGGTTACACCGTAGTATCCCTGTCGGGGGGACTGCTGCTGGCAGCATTGGGCGGGATTACTGGGCTGCCGTATTTGCTGTGGGGGGCCTGGATCGTACCGTTTGTGCTGCTGATCTTTCTGCGGGACGAGCCTGCCGAAGGGGAAGGCATAACCTTAACAGCCTTAAAAGAACTGTTCACGAACAAATCATTCCTATGGTTTCTGTTCCTTGTATTCGTCATTTCGGTTCCTCATCGGATGAATGATGTGATGCTTGGCTTGTACATGAAGGAACTGGGCGCTACCGATGCCATGGTCGGATGGGCCTGGGCTTTGGCCGCTGCCATGGAAATCCCCGTATTCGCTTTGCTCGGTAAATATCTAAACCGAATCCATGAATATGTGCTGATTGGCATTGTCGGCCTATTATACACGATTCGCTGGTTCATGTATTATGTGTCGGACGATCCGTGGGTGCTGCTGGCGCTGCAAGCGGGTGCTGCTATTACCTTTGCGGTGTTCTGGATCGTGGTTATGCATTATGTTGCACGGATTCTTCCTCCGCAGTTAGGGGCTACAGGTTTTTCACTGTTGAGCATGGTCTACCTTGGTCTGGCCGGAATGACTGGCGGGATTGTGGGCGGTAGACTATCCGACCTGTTCGGGGGATCAAGCATGTATTTGTTTGCAAGCATTGCTTCCCTCGTGGGAGGAATCCTGTTTCTGGCGACGGATGCGATTTCCCGCCGACGTGCCTGGAAAGCCCGGTGACTAAATTGCAATATATGAAAAAGCCGCCTATCGCGTATCGGAGCGCGAAGGGCGGCTTTGTTTTTGTAGTTAGCAAAGTTAGCAGCGGGTTAGGCCCGGGGTTTGAAGATGCCGAACGGGCGCCCTACAGGCAGAAAAATCCGGCCAAAATGAACATTGAGCACTGCTGCACCGGCACCATATAACGAGAGCAGGGCAATGCCCATTTCCGCGTAAGCAGCCAGGGCATGGAACACTCCCGGGGCAACGCCAAAAGCATCCAAAGAAAGACCGAGAAAAAGAAGATCAATCAGTACGAAGATGAAAAAGAGCACTTTATGCGTCTCCATGGCACCGATGGTCATAAATATAGTAAAGATGAGGTATCCGGCAAACGCAAAACCAAGCTGCTTGCCGTCTATGCCAGCTGCCAGCTCCGGCCCGAATGCGCCCAGCTTGATCAACCAGCTAGCACCCATGCCGAACCAGAAAAAGGCATAGGCGCCGAAAGCCGTCATCCCAAAAGTGTTATTATGCTTCGCATCCTGGATGCAGGCGAACAACTGGGCGAATGCCCCAAGGAATATTGCCCAGGGAAGGACATAGCTTAAGCCGTCCGTCAGCCCTAGCTTCTGAGAGGAAGCGACCAGAGTGACGATCGCCAGTCCGAATAGGCCGATTCCGCTGGGATCAGCCGTTATGATTTTTACATGAGTAGAATTTACAGTTTGCATGGTTTCTTAAAAGCCTCCACAAGATGATATATTGCTTCATTCCTCCGATAGCGGAATAAAGACTGGATTACTTATTATATCCGATTTGGCCGGGCTCTGCAGTGATGTTTCTTTGGGGCATGAGAAAAGTGATGGAGCAGGCGCAGAACTTTGATGAGGTAAATGTAAAGGCCGGCAACAAGGCATTCCAGTACAGTCTTGCGTACTACGAGGATTTTCTGAAGGAGCTGGAAAGTGGGTCAATTTCAAAATCTGCGCCAGATCATTTGAACACATACTCCAGATTACGGCATATCACAAGCAGATATGTATCAGGCATACGCTTATGGTAAAAAATATAGTGCCAGTGAGGTCTATCTTCTCTATCCCTGGAACCCTCGCCTTTCGGATATTAAGCAGCCTATAGTTTATGATAGCAGGGATGGAGTGGAGGTTCGGATCGAATTTTTGGATTTGACCTTGGGTAAAGCAAGTGTGGATACATTGTTAGCGAAATTGAGCGATACGGTTTGTACGAAGAAGTAACGTGACACGGCTCTTCATCGAAAAATAAATGAGGTAATCATCATGAAAAGCGTATATAGCGATGTCATTCAGTTTTTTTTGTAACAACTTCGTAGAAGAACACATCGATCCTTTAACGGAGCGGCTCTTATTTCAGAAATGTTGAAACCTGTCAGTAAGTTCTCGGTAGATATTACTATGAAAAGTTCCATCCAAGATTAAAAATAATAAAAATCAGCCTAGGTAAAGGGCTGATTTTTATTCAGTATGAACTACATATATTGCACAAGGATCTTATCAATCTCCTTATTAAGAGAAATACGAAAAGTTAATAGCCAATATTATAACTATAATTGCCAATCTTGACCGGGTTTAGTGTGTTGAGATAAATTTTATCTCATTAAGGCGTGAGGACAATTTCCTCTTCAAACTTCTTATTCCATTTAATTGTAATGATTATATCCTCACCTTGCTTTGGCAAAAAGTTGGTGTCAATTGAAGGAGAAATTACATTATCCCTAAGGTAACTATCAGTATCAGAAGTTATAGTTCCACTAAGTTGAGAAACGTTACCAGGACTAGCTATATTATAAGCGACATCAAAAATTAATTCATTAGAATTTCGTGGTTCAATAGTACATTGAAGCAAATATAAAAGTGAGGGAGTTGTGGTAAAAAATATACTCGATGCAAATGGACAACTTAAAAACCTGGAAACAGGCGAAATTTATGAACTTGAAGTAGAAGGAGTTCAAGTGCAAAAGCTAGATGAATTTATACGAATCCAGACTAACGAAAATGCGACACAATATAAGGCGGAAGCTGTAATAAATGCAACAACAACCCATACACAATCTGGTAGCAAGAGCGATGACAGTCTTTCACTTACGGTTTATGCAACAATTTATTATACTTCTTATTCGAAGAATAATTTCACTTACGTTGGAATAGATAAAATTGATTATAGATTCGATCTACAAGATCGTTCTGTAACAGTATCTAATAAACGGATTTTAGTATCACAAAATGGAGTTGGTTATTCAAATGGAGGCAAGGCTATAACTAATCAAAAAGACACCCTAAATGCATATGATTCTGATACAATACTTGTCAGAAACTGGGGTTGGGATGCAGTTCTGAAAAATGGTCTTGCTTATACTTGTGGTATCAACATTACGGCAACATTACAACGTGGCACACATTCTCACTGGGATTTTCTTTTCAATTTCCAGGTAACCTAATATATACTTTAATCTTTTAAGTTGTTATATTTGTCTTTTTTCTGAGAACTAATTGATAGTTTTTTAAATCAATAGATTTATTTTAGCGCCCATCACATGCCGATGGGCGTTTTTACGTTATAAAAATCAAGGATCTAACTTAAATAATCAGTTTTAAACTTGGAGAACTATTGTTGTAGGCATATTTACGACTTTTAATTCCTCTAAACCAACCCAATTATGAAGGAAGTAAAAATATACACGAAACAGGTGACACTAGGAAAAGTGCATTTTGTCAGAATCTAAAATCAAAAAATAAATCTGATTACTTTCAAGATGCGTTAGCTTACTAAAGCGGACTTCGTTCATAACCCCTTAATTTTTCTTAGAAATGACGCCTTCCATCACTAAAACTCTCGATTAATATTTGTAATGTGAAACCTTATAATCATGCAGATGTTTAATTTCTTCATTAAATCGCACTTTCATGCCTTTTTATCAATTAGTTGTCAGTATCTATGCATAAGAAAATCATCTATTAATATAAAACCTCCTTTGTACACTATTTTTTTATACCCCAAGAAATTTTGGAGAACAAAAATTATACTAATTAACACAACCGAGATAGCCAACCAAGAAAAACAGCTAAATAATGTAAATAAATGTACACTATAATTATTTGCTGAAATCATTAATACGCTACGGCCATTGCGGCCGCAAGTGGGGGTGTACAACCTATTCGGGCCGACTAAATAAAGAAACTGGTGCTCGATTAAGGTACAGGTGCTACCGCTGTCCCAATGTTTTTCCGAAAGTATATGGTGTGTATTATTGGAAGCTTAGGTGAGCTAACCGAAACGCAAGACGAAGAATGGACAAAGGGGTCCCTTTGATTCTTATTAGGAACCTTTCCATGTAAGCGGATGTTTGCTTATCTCATTAAGCAGGATGTGTTTGAGATGGTTCATTAACACATGAAGTACTGATGGAATAGGTTCTGGGAAGATATTGTAGAAGGGTTATTTCTTTTTCCACTGTACAGGCACGACTGGGCTCCAGCCTACATACAATGAACAGACCACAGAGAAAGCACTCATTCCTCAGGAGGTGTTGTCATCTATGCCAGGGATGTTCAGTATGATTGCTTTATTTATTCAGCAGCTTAGTCTGCTCGTTTCCTATGTCAAAAATAACGCTTTTCCCCAACCTCTGACAGAAGCAGAGGAAACACTACATCTTCAGCGTATGGCCGAAGGTGATCCCGTGAGCCGTAACCTGTTGATTGAACATAACCTTAGGTTGGTCGCGCATATAGTAAAAAAATTCGATAACACGGGCGAAGACCTGGAGGATCTCATCTCGATCGGAACGATCGGTTTGATTAAAGCGATCGAGAGCTTCCGGCCGAACAAAGGGACGAAGCTGGCGACGTTTGCGGCTCGCTGTATTGAGAACGAAATACTGATGCATCTTCGGTCACTGAAGAAGACGCGTAAAGATGTGTCGCTGCACGATCCGATTGGAACGGATAAAGAGGGTAATGAGATCACGCTTATAGATATTTTGGGAACGGAAGCCGACGATGTGGTGGACCGGGTTCAACTGAAGATGGAGAAGAGCAAAATCTACCAAAACCTAGATATTCTCGAAGCAAGGGAGCAGGAGGTTATTAAGGGTCGCTTTGGTCTTGAACATGGGGGCGAGGAGCGGACGCAGCGTGAAATCGCCAAGGAACTGGGCATTAGCCGGAGCTATGTATCGCGGATTGAGAAGCGGGCATTGATGAAGCTGTATCATGAGTTTTATAAGAAGAAGTGAGGTATACTCATTATGCAGACTGCACAGTCAATAGCTGAGCAGTCTGTTTAAGTTTTTGTATACATAACGTCTAACCTGGAAAAGAAGGACGTTGATGAGCAAATATAAAAGGGGCCATAAAGTAGAATACATAGTATTATAGTATATCTTGTTCATTAAACTAACGGGAAGGTTAGTTTAAATTGATCTTGAGTTCTCCGCTTTGCCGCACGTTGTATCGAGAACGAGATACTGATGCATTTTAGGTCATTGAAGAAAACCCGTAAAGATGTGTCGTTACACGATCCGATAGGAACGGATAAAAAGGGGAATGAGATTACGCTCATAGATATTTTGGGAGCAGGAGGTTACTAGATACCTAATAAGCCCGCCGACTTTAAAGTCTGACGGGTGTTTTAAAATAATTTTTACTCCAAAGGCTTGGGGTCGTTGACGTTCCCAACTTTTGGTGATATATTGTGCATGTACGGTAAACACAATTTTCGAGGAGGTAAAGAATGCTGGCGCTAGATATTCGAGATATAAATAAGAAATACCCGAATTTTGAACTCAAAGATGTTTCGTTCCAGCTGGAGAAGGGCTACATTATGGGGTTTATCGGTGTTAACGGTGCAGGTAAAACAACCACGATCAGATCGATTTTGAATATGACCCATATCGATAGCGGCGAGGTTCATATTCTGGGCAGAAACATGGCCGAACACGAACTTGAGTTGAAGCAGGACATAGGATTCGCCTTCGGAGGCACCGATTTTTATAGGCGGAGCAAAATAAAGACGTTGACCAATACGATTAAAAAGTTCTATCAGAATTGGGACGATGTGACTTACTACAACTACCTGCGAAGGTTCAAATTGGATGAAAACAAAAAAATCGCCGACCTGTCGACGGGAATGAAGGTGAAATACAGCCTTGCCCTTGCCTTATCCCATGGGGCGAAGCTTCTCATCCTCGATGAACCGACAAGCGGGCTTGATCCGGCCTCGAGAGACGATCTGCTGGATATTTTCCAAGAGCTTATCGTAGGCGGCGAAGTTAGCATTTTGTTCTCGACCCATATTACCTCCGACTTGGAGAAGTGTGCGGATTTCATTACTTTTATCTCGGATGGGCAAATTATTCTTAGCTGCGAGAAGGAGGAATTCAAAGAATCTTTCCTCCTACTGAACGGTACCAAGAGCCAATTGCTGCAGGTGAAGGATCAGATGATATCATATAAAACGAATTCGTTCGGTTTTACGGGATTAATTCACGTTGGCGATTTCAATCCATCCTATGGCATAAAAACTGCCACGCCAAGCCTTGAGGATATCTTGGTATATTTCACGAAGAAGGGGGATACCCATGGATAACTTGGTAATGAAGGATATTAAATTAGGTGTACATCCAATGTTTTTTATCATGCCTTTTATGACCGGCGCTTTAATGCTCATTCCCGGCTGGATCTATTTCATCGTTCTTCTGTATTTTGTCTGGATCACGGTACCGAATATGTTTAACCAATTTCGATCGCAGAACGATTTGATGTTTACTTCGATGATGCCCGTCACCAAGCGGGATATCGTAAAAGCAAGAATAATTGTGGTTGCCGGCTTGGAGGTGTTGCATATTGTGATCGCCATGGTCTATAGTTTGATCACGTTGCGCTTATATCCGAATATGAACTACATTTTCTTCCCGCCAAATTTGGGTTTCTGGGGTTTGTGTTTTGCCATGCTGGCGATCTTTAACCTTGTCTTTATCCCCATATATTACAAGACGGCATACAAAATCGGCGCTGCGCTGCTCTACTCCATAACGGCTACCATGCTGTTCGCTGGGATCGCCCAGTGGCTCGGGTTCCAGAGTCCGATGATGTCTGATATATTCTATGGCACGAATGCTTACAGCAGGACGCTTCAAACCTATATCCTGATCGGGGGGATCGTGATATTTATAGCACTTACCGCCATTGCTTATCGAATTGGGGTCAAACGATTCCTTAAAGTGGAGATCCAATGAACGTAGCTATTTCGAATACCTCTGAGAAACCAATTTATCAGCAGCTATTCGAGCAAATCAGCGCTCAAATTCTGAAAGGCGAGCTGGAGAGCGGCTATTGTCTGCCGCCCATCAGGCAAGCAGCCCACGAGCTGCGTATTAGTGTCATCACCGTCAAGAAGGCATGGGAAGAACTCGAGCGGTGCGGTTTGATCAATACGATCACAGGAAAAGGATGCTTTGTGGCGGAGTACTCACCCGACGAGAAGCTGCGAATGCGCAACGAAATGGTTATGAAACAAATGGCTGGCGAGGTGTCCTATTACAAGTCCTTCGGTCTTACCTTAGATGAGATGATAGAAATATTGAAAAAGGTCTATTAATAGTCGAGAGTTGCCCGATTCCCCCCTGACGCATACCAATCTGCTATCACGTCCGAGCGAGCTCAGAGGTGGCATCGGGTTGTGTCTATATCATCAAGAGGTCGGTAACACAAATGCCCTTCAACAAGCTCTGAGAGCTAGAATGAAGGGCATTTTGAGTGCAGCCTCCTGCAAACCTTTTCAAAAACAGTCCACTAATGGGGACGAGACTCAAAGACGATTTGGAAAGCTTGAAACCCTTCCAAACCTCTAACGATTGCCACAGCCGTTAATGAGTCGAAAATGAGCATTTCGATGTTCTAACGGTTGTAATCCACGTTGTTTGTGCAGAATTCGTCGCAACATATCAAAAAAGTTAGAATAGCCGTATATACAACCGTTAGATTCTCAAAAAGTGAAAAATCGGCGGATTAACGGCAATGGTAACCGTTAGAACAAAATTTAGTGTGTTCTTCTCTTGGTAAAAAACCAACCACCGGCTACGAATAGGAAGAGAAGCAAAAGATTAAATCCGACGCCCGCGAACAGCGAGCCGTTGAATAACAACGCTTCGAAAAAAGAAACAACATGAATGCGCAGGGAAGGAATCGCCGTTCCAGTCGGAATCGCCACAATGAACAGCGCCCACACCAGCCAACCGACAAAGTGGTAGTAACCGGAGACCAGCGTGCTTAGGAGCGCCATAACCATCAAATAAAAAACGGTTTGGTAGAGGAAAGAACCGGCCAGGCCAAAATCATTCCAACGGAACGCCTCGATAAGATTAACGGTGTTCTTATGGAGCACATTAACTTCAACCATAGGCCATAAACAATTGAATAATGCGATGGCTGCTGCCCACACGGCATACACGAATTGAAGTCCCCAAAAATATTGTTTGCGGCTTGCGCCTAAATGTACGATGCGTTTGTAATAACTAAGCGGAAGCACGATGGCGATAAATAGCAAAATGAGCAGCAGCAGGTTGCCATCCGCAAGTACTGCGCTTTGGCTGCTGTCTATAAAGAGACCAACAATGAATTCCGCCAACCTGCCAAGGAGGATGAAAATAATGACCATCCAAATGTAAATCTTCAATTGCAAATAGGTCGCCTTTAAATGAACGGCCAATGCACTCAATTTAGTGTCCCCCTTCGATCAAATACGAGAAAAACTTTTGAAGCGTCAAATGTTCAATCGTAATGTCAAGTTGGCGTGCTTGCAGCCTGTCCCCATCACTCAACATTTCGAAAATGGCGGCAAGCTTCCCGTGACCGTAAGATTCCGTATGTAATACTCGCTTCCCTTCCGTAAACGATGTCACGGCATCCGAATTTCCGCGAATTAAATAAGCTGCCATGCGTAACCGATTAATCTCGTCATGAAGCAGGAGCGAGCCCTGATCCATGATATAAACCCGCTCTGCGACTGGAGCGATTTCGTCAATCAAATGTGTAGAAAGCAAAATCGTACGGGGGTAATTGGCGTAATCCTCTAACAGCTCCTTATAGAACTTTTCTCGCATCAAGACATCAAGTCCAAGCACGGGTTCGTCGAATAAGGTCAACGCCGCCCGGCTGGCCAGACCGATGATGATACCTACGAGCGATTCCGTGCCTCTTGAGAGCTGTTTGATTTTTTTGTTTGGATCGAGCTGAAACGTTTGAAGCAGCTTATGAGCAAACGTCCAGTCCCAATGGGGATGAAAATTTGCAGCAAGCTGCAAAGCCTTGATCACTCGTGCTCCTCCGAAATGCTTGTTCTTCTCCCGAACGAAACAGAAATCCTCAGGAAATTCTCCTTTTCCAAGCTTCCGTCCTCTTATCTCAATGGTGCCGTCGTTCGCCAAAATTCCGCCTGCTATGATGTTAAGCAAGGTCGTTTTGCCGGCACCGTTTCGCCCGAGCAAGCCGTAAATCACGTTTTTCTCCAACTGCATATCCAGATCCCGCAATGCGTAGGTTCGACCGTATTTTTTGTTTAATTTATCGCAACTCAATACGATGCTCACAATAGATTCATTCCTTCCGTAATTGTTTGATCATGTTAATGATATCTTCGGTCGTCAGCTCGAGTTTATCGGCTTCGCAAAGTAGATCTGACAGCAACTCCTTATAGAAACGGTCTCTTCGCTGATTTTGAATCTTTTGTTTGGCATCCGTCGAGACATACATGCCAAGCCCTCTTTTTTTATACAAAATACCTTCATTTACGAGCAAGCCGATCCCCTTCACTACGGTAGCCGGATTGATTTGAAACAGCTGAGAAAACTGAGCCACGGAAAGAATCTGTTCGTCCTCTCGGTAGGTTCCGTTCAGGATATCGTCCTCAATGATATGGGCTACTTGTTGAAAAATCGGCTGTTTATCGTCGAAAGTTACGTTCATTGCCTCACCACTCAGCATCGTAGTTTGTTACCTATCTAGCAGCAAACCATAACTTAAGCGTAAAAAGATGTCAATAGCAAATGGCCTTGAGGAAAAGAGGAGCTTTTCACACGCGATCCAGTTATTGACAATATAATTGTTGTATTATAGTATGCTACATGAGTAGTATACCGTCATACATTAAAATATACAAGGCCAAAGGGAGCGTTTCAGAAGTCGAAAATCAATAACGGGGAGATATGATTTATGAAAACATTAATCGAATTCAAAAACGTATCGAAAGAATACAAAATAGGCGAAGTGCCGATCAAGGCGCTGAACGGCGTTGACTTTTCCATCAACGAGGGCGAGTTCGTCGTTATTCTTGGGGCAAGCGGCGCCGGAAAAAGCACGATTCTGAACATACTTGGCGGCATGGATACGGCATCCTCGGGTAAAGTGACTGTGGGCAGTCAGGATATAACTAGCTTCAACGAAAAGAAGCTCACGGGATATCGCGCTGAGAAGGTAGGATTTGTCTTTCAATTCTATAACTTAATTCCCAATTTGAACGCTTTAGAAAACGTTGAATTCGCCACTGAAGTATGCAAAAACCATTTGGATGCCCAGGAGATATTAAATAAAGTAGGGTTAAAGAACCGGATGAAAAACTTCCCTTCCCAGCTCTCTGGAGGAGAACAGCAGCGAGTCGCCATAGCCCGCGCCGTTGCCAAAAACCCTTCGCTATTGCTCTGCGATGAACCAACCGGTGCGTTGGATTATATGACCGGCAAGTCCGTATTGAAACTTCTTCAGGATTTGAACACTGAAACGAAAAAGTGCGTTGTGTTGGTCACGCATAACTCCGCGATCGCTCCGATGGCGGATAAAATCATTCGGGTGAAAAGCGGAAAAATCGAAAGCGTAACAGTCAATGAGCACAAACAAAGCGTTGAAGGGATTGAGTGGTGATGAAATTATTCAAGAAATTGTTAAGGGATATCAAGCAATCGATCGGCCAATTTCTTGCCTTTGTGTTGGTTATCACCGTAGGTGCTTTTTTCTACACGGGGCTAGTTACGTTAAGTGATAATCTTAGCGCTTATTCGAAGGACTATTTTCAAGCGCATAATTTAAGCGACTTGAACGTCTACTACGACCGAATTTCCAAACAGGAGATGGCGGAATTAGGCAAAATCGAAGGGATAAACAAAATTGAAGGACGGTACACTTTTGATGCGATGCAATCTTTTGACAATGCGAAAGCGACCTTAAAGATCCATTCGATCCCTGCCAACAATAGCATGAATACGCCAGCGATGATCGAGGGCAGCATTCCGTCTAGCAAGGATCAAATTTTGCTGGATTCCCATTACGCTACGGAACATCAGTACAAAATCGGAGATCAAATACAGTTAAGCGTCAATGATCAGGATGTGGCATTCACCATTAGCGGCTTGGGCGAGAATGTGGAATATGCGAAGAAGAACGAAACCCAGAATCATAAAACGTCTGGATTCGCATATGTGGCTGAAGCGGGAGTTACTCGAATCGCCGGCAGCCTTTTCTATAATGAAGTGTTGATCGATGCGGAAGAAGGGTACGATGTAAACCAGTTAAGCCAGAACATTGAAGCACAATCCAAGAATCTTTTCTATGTAAGCCAAATCAGCAAAGAGCGGACGTTCAGTTATTCGCAGCTCCAGCAAACGGTCCATAACAATAAATTGATGAGTAAGGTTATTCCATTGGTTCTCTTTATGATCGAAGCGATCATTCTTTACCTTACCATGTCTCGGATCATCGATTCGCAAAGGAACCAAGTAGGCATTATGAAGGCGTTAGGAGTGAAGAACAGCAGCATTATGTTCCATTACATGGGATTCCCGGTGCTTGTCGGCATCATAGGCTCCATTCTTGGCTGCGTCGTTTCGGCGATTCTATTCGTTCCAATGATTGAGGCGTCCAATGCCAGATCCTACTCGCTGCCGGGCATTACCTTTTCCCTATCCTCTTTCTCGGTCATTCCGCCTATCCTCTTCTCAAGCGCATTCGGCATGCTGGCTTGTTACCTGAGCGGCGCAGGCATTTTGCGAGAACGGGCAGCGCAGGCGATGAGGCCTAAGCCGCCGAAGAAGATGAAGAGACTGCTCATCGAACGGTTTCCGGGAATCTGGAGACGGATTTCCTATAGCTATAAGCTTATTTTAAGAAACATCTTTCTTAATAAGCACAAGGCGATAGCGAGCTCCGTTGGTGTTGTGGTAAGTACGGTGTTATTGATCACGGCTTTTGGGACTCAAACGTCCTTGCAAAGGGTGGCTGACCAGATCGAAGAGGTAAATACCTATGATCTGAGGATCGAATATGCGAGGGAAGCAGAGCTTCAGAAGGTACAGCTGCCTGCCGGGATTGAGAGCAGCTATCATCTATCAGCTTATCCCGTGGAATTCGTCAAAGGCGATGATCATGAGAACGCCACGTTGATTGTTACGGAGCAGGACAATGCTCTCATTCAATTTTTCGACGAGAACGACAATCCGATGACACTTATGGACAGCGGGGTGCTGGTACCCAAATCGTATGCGGATCACTATAAGATTGCGGTAGGGGATACGATCCGAATCCAGTTCACCGATCCGTCGTTTGCGAATAAAGCGGTCGAAATGAAGGTTGCGCAAATATCCAATCAGTACTCGAATCCGTCCTTTTATTGCACGGCAGCGTATCTCCATAGCTTTGGCATCGACTACAACCCAACCTCGCTTCTAGTGAAAGCCAGCAGCGCCGCAGACCTTACTAACGTTCGCCAGTCCTTCGAACAAGACCATCAGGTAGATACCATCGTGGACAAGGAGGATTTGAAAGAATCCGCACAATATATTCTGAAGCAAAACAGTTTTATCTTCATCATGTTTATCATTAGTGCCGTCATTCTTTCGTTTGGTGCCATCTACACGATATCCTCCATCAATATTTATGAAAGGAATCGCGAGCTGGCTACGCTTAAGGTATTGGGATATCAAAAAAGCAAAATAAACAGGCTGATCTTCTTTGAGAACATGATACTCACCACCTTTGCCGTCATTATAGCACTGCCGATTAGCGGCTACATGTATTCCATTATTATAGAGGCACTGTCGAGTACCCATCAGCAAATCCCAGATCAAATTAATATGTTTGTTATGCTCGTATCCGTCATTCTTGCCTTCTTGCTCACTACTCTCTCTAACCTGCTGCTTCGGAGAAAGGTGTCCCGAATCAATATGATTGAATCATTAAAAAGCATTGAATAAATGACTATTTCTAATCAAAAGAATTTAAACAATAAATGTAAAATAATGAAGTATAAAACACTACTCCCACATGCTATAATTTCTCCGCATGGAAATTAGATGGAAAACATAGAGAGAACAGGAGTGGAGAGATGGTTACAAATGAACTGGTCGTTACAAATGGAGAGCATGAATTAACACATCCGCAGCAAAGAATCTGGATGATGGAAGCAACCTATCCGGGTACCTCGATTGGAAATTTGAATGCAGCGTTGAAGTTTGAGCAAAGGCTGGATGTAACCGTGCTGGAGAAGGCTGTTCAAGCGTTGATTGCATCCTATGATGTTTTTCAGCTGCGCCTGCATGTCAGACCTTCGGGGGAAGTATATCAATCGTTTATGCCGCAGCCTGAGCTAAAACCCGTTGATATCGTTCATTTCAGCGAGGATACGGATCAATCCGTCATTGACGAGTGGATTCGGGAACAAGGAAAAATTCCGTTTCAGCTCATCGATTCGGAGTTGTATTACTTTTGCATCATTTTAAAAGGCGAGGACGAAACATGGGTATACATGAAATCCCATCATATCATTCAGGATGGATTCTCCCTAAGTAAATGCGGACTGGAAGTTTACAGGCTATATCACAAGCTGCTTCATGGCGAATCCCCTCAAATACCCCTGCCATATTCTTACCAAGCTTATATAGAAGAAGAGAAAAATTATCTTCAGTCCGGCAGGTTTGCGAAAGACCGGAAATATTGGCTCGAAAAATTTCAAACTGTTCCAGACTCCTCTTCGATCAAACCGAACCTTGCACCTGCCCTAAATACACATGCTGCAAGGTTTTCATATTTTCTGCCAAAGCCGCTGTCGGAGCAAATCAATCACTATTGCCAAGAGCATCGTGTGAGTCCTTCGAGCTTACTTCTAAGCGCCCTCTCTATACTTCTGTTCAAATTAACATCCAACCAAGATATCGTCGTCGGTACCAATTATTTGAACCGGACAAATATGAATGATAAACATGCGCTCGGTATGTTTGTCAGCACTACACCATTAAGAATAACGCTTGAACCGGAGATGACATTCAGAGAACTTGTTTCACAGTCGGGTCAGGAACAGTTGTCTGCGCTGCGGCATCATAAGTATCCATATGATCTTTTGCTGTCCGAGATCAGGAAGAATCATCCCCATGTGAACCGTTTATTTCAGCTAAGTATGGATTATTTGGATATGGGGCAGGCGGAAGAAGCTGAGGCCCAATTGGGGAATAGTGAAGATTACGGCTGCGAGGATCTGACTTTGGACGCTGCTTTTCATTTTCATAACATGCTCGGCAATCTGCTGCTTAAAATAGACTATAGAATCTGCTTGTTTACGGAAGAGGAAATACGGCAAATTTGCGATCGGCTGATGTTGATCATGGAGCAGGGAATGAAATCCCCGGGGCAAATGCTTAAGGAATTCGACATTGTTACGAAGGAAGAGAAGCACAAGCTTCTGATGGATTTCAACAACACTTCGTTTCCCGTCAGAGACGTGACGGTTCATCAATGGTTCGAGGAGCAGGCCAACCAGTTCCCGGATCGGACTGCGGTGGCATTTCAAAATCAGTCGATGACTTACCGCCAATTAAATGAACGGGTAAATCAACTGGCGCACACCTTGCGAAACAAAGGGGTCAAGGCAGGGCAGCCTGTTGGCATTCTCGCGGAACGGTCCATGGAGATGATTACAGGTCTTCTCGCGATCCTCAAAGCCGGAGGTGCATATGTTCCATTCGACCCGGAATATCCGCAGGAGCGGATGAATTACATGATCGGCGATTCCGGAATAAAGCTGATGCTGCTGCAAAAGCATCTTTCAGCCAAGGCTGTGGGTGTGGAGCATCAAGTTGTGTTGGACGAAGAGCTCTCCTATTGTGAAGACAGATCCAATTTGCCGAATATGAATCAACCCGGAGATCTGATGTACATCATGTACACTTCAGGGACAACAGGCGCTCCCAAAGGGGTCCTGATCACGCACTGCAATGTAACCAGTCTGATCCAGGGTGCAACCGAGTTTCAGATCACAGAACAGGACCGGGTTCTCCAATTGTCCAGCTATGCGTTCGACGGATCCACATTTGATATCTACAACGCTTTGCTGCACGGGGCGGCACTCGTCCTCGTTCCGAAGGAAACAATGGGAGAGATTGCCCAAATTACGGATCTGATCAAAAGTGAGCAAATCACGGTTTCTTTTATGACGACAGCCTTATTTAATTTGTTCATAGATTGTGAGCTATCGAGCTTGAAAAATATGAAGGCCATCTTTTTTGGGGGAGAGCAGGCATCGGTACCCCATGTGAGAAGAGCGCTGGATATGCTGGGTGCAGGCCGCCTATATCATATATATGGCCCGACCGAATGTACGGTATATGCGGCGTACTGGAAAATCAACAGCATTGATCCAGAAGCGGCAACCCTGCCGATCGGCTCACCGATCAGCAATACCAAAATGTATATCGTAAATGGAAATCGTCAGCTTCAGCCGATCGGTGTTCCAGGGGAGCTTTGTATCGGGGGAGCCGGCCTTTCCCGGGGGTATTTAAATCAAGATGATCTGACGAACGAGGTATTTGTAAATCATCCTTTCGCGGCGGGAGAACTAATTTACAGAACAGGCGATCTCGCAAAATGGCTGCCTGACGGAACGATCGAGTATGTCGGGCGAATGGATCATCAGGTTAAAATACGCGGTTTCCGTATTGAGCTGGGCGAAATCGATGCTCAGTTGGCTAAGGTTCCTTCCATCAAGCAAAGTGTTGTTGTTGTGCGGGAGGACGAAGCCGGCGAGAAGCAGCTTTGCGGATACTACGTTTCAGACAGGACATTTGGGGCTGGCGAACTGCGGGATATTTTGTCACAGTCTCTGCCTAGGTTTATGATCCCCACGCGGTTCGTTCAACTTCATGAAATGCCTTTAAGCCCCAACGGAAAAATAGACCGTAGAGCCCTGCCCGAGCCGAGTGAAAGATCTCACTATACAGGGACGGAATACGCTGCGCCGCAAACGGAGCTGGAGCAAAAGCTGGCCACCGTATGGTCGGATGTGCTTGAAAACGTCAATATCGGAATCGATGACGATTTTGTTGAGCTTGGCGGGCATTCGTTACTTGCGCTCAAGCTTGAGGTAGAACTGCAGAAGCATTTTGACATTGACCATTTCGATCTCCATGAATGCAATACGATCCGTAAGATGGCGGCGTATATGGAGGATAAGCTGGCGGTTGCTGCTTGCGGAGGGGGAATACAATAATGCATAAACAGCTCCCCGTTCATATGCAGCCTGCGTTGTACAGCTATTTGCACCATGCGTATCCATTATCCGTTATGCCGGAGCATCCGCACTTTTTCCCCTGGCTTCATAGCCATTATATTCAATGGAGCGCGGACCCCGAGTTTTTTAATCATCTAGATGAACATATATTTGTTAACTACTATCAGCCCATGCATACACACCACTACAATGAGCTGCTTCATCTCAAAATCATGACGGCAGATCTGCTCAGCCGGATGGAGATGGGAACGGATTTGATCGCTTTTTTCAAGCGAAGTATCGATCAAGGAGACTATGTCTATTTATTTCTAGATGAATTTTATTTGCCCGGAAAGGCCATGTACAGGCGGCATCATTTTGCGCATGACACTTTATTGTTTGGCTATGATGATGAGAAGCAAGTCTTTCATACACTCGGTTTTAATCACAATTATGAGTACGGACAAACGGATATCGGATATGAGCCGTTTCTGGAAAGCTATCGACAGGCCGATCGAAGCAAAGCGTATTATACGAAGGAAATTATACTGTATAGTTTAAATAAAGAGCGAACCTATTCATTTGATCCTCAGCTGGTGATGGAAAGCCTGGAGGATTATGTGTTGTCCCGTAACAGTTCAGAGAGATACAGGTCGATCGCCAGTCCCAATCAACACGTGTACGGGCTTAAAGTTTACGAGGAAATCGTCAAATATTTGCGTTTGCTCCAATCCGATTCCGCATTATACCGGAACATTATTCCGGTCCATCTGCTTTGGGAGCACAAAAAAAGGATGGCCGACCGATTGGAGTATATGAAACAGCACCGCTATTGGAGCCCGCCCGAGAAATTGACTGCCCAGTATCAAGAGATTGAACGAGAGGCCTTCTTGATCCGGAAGTTATTTTATAAGTATGCCTTCTTCTTAAAGGAAGATACGAGCTTGCTGGAAGAGGCTGTGGCCAAGATCCAAATGCTTGCGGTTAAGGAATCGCAGGTGTTGGAGCAGGTGCTGAATGAGCTGCAGGGAAAATCTATCGTATCGTGTTCATAACCTCAAGAAATTCGACAACACGGGCCAGAGTACAAATACTTATTTATGGAGAGCCGGCATCCGCCGGCTCTTTTTAGCTGTTTATAAAATCCCGTATTACGTTGCTGCCGCCAGATTCATCTCTACGCACATGAGAATGAAGGCGCCGGCGCCGTGCAGATCGTTTTC
This sequence comes from Paenibacillus sp. YSY-4.3, assembly GCF_054767475.1. NCBI lineage: Bacteria > Bacillati > Bacillota > Bacilli > Caryophanales > Paenibacillaceae > Paenibacillus > Paenibacillus sp. YSY-4.3. The sequence continues at coordinate 94,491 of NZ_BAABMC010000010.1, forward strand.
GCTGGTGGGGCGGGCAATGTAGTGGGCATAGTCGCCAATTCCGGTACCGATGCAAATGTTGCCGATTACGACGTTGCCATTCTCGTCGAACATCAGTGTATCGATTACGCCTTGGTACCCTTTCCAAGCATAGTCCATGTAATTGGCGTCCAAGTATCCGAACCGGACCGCTTTGGCAATGGCATGCACATACAGCGCCGTACAGGAGTTTTCCAGCCAATTATCTGGGCGATCTCCTTTGTCGACGACTTGATACCATAGTCCGGTGGCCGGATCCTGATAGTTCGTCAGAGCGATAAGCAGATCCTGCAGAATGGTCACGAGCTTGGCTTTATCCGGGTGATCCTCCGGCAGGTATTCGAACATTTCCAGCAAAGCGACGGGATACCAGCCAATAGCGCGGCCCCAGAACTCCGGTGCGACACCCGTGACGGGATTGGCCCATTCAGCCTCTTTGGTTTCGTCCCAGCCGTGGTACAGCAAGCCGGTGGCCGAATCCTTCGTATGCTTCTCCATGAGGAGAGCCTGGAAGGTCATCATGGAGAAATATTCGCTGTCGCCGAAAGTCTTGGCAAATTGTACGGCAATCGGGCCGGCCATATACAAGCCGTCCAGCCACATTTGATTCGGATAATGTCCCTTGTGCCAGAATCCGCCTGACGGATTCGTCGGCCATGACTTCAGCAGAGGCACTAGCGTATGCAGCGCTTTTTTGTATCGCTCGTCTCCTGTCTGCTCATAGAGAGTGAAGAGAAGCACGCCGGGCTGAATGTCGTCGAGCTCGTTGGACATAAATTTCTTGATGCTGCCGTCCTCGAGAATTTGGCTGTCCACCCAACGTTTCATATATTCATATAATTTTTGTTCTCCGGTCTGCCGCCAGCACTTTTCCATGCCGGACAGAAAGACGCCTTGATGATAGTGGAACCGGTCCGGTGGAAGATCCTCCGGTTCGAATTTGGCCATTAAAGCTTCACAGGCCTGTTGCGCCCATTGAATCGGGGTCTTAAGGGATGTGGATGATGGCATCGATATCCTTCCTCCTTCTTGTTTATACTGCTATTTTAGCATCGTAAAATGTACATGTTTTGCAGATTTATGCTAGTTCTTCTTAATTCTTGCGATATAATGAAATATTAAAATCAACATCATTAACAACGGCTAGGCTAGGAAAGGAGAGCGGAGCAGTTTGGGAGATCTTTATTTCGAAAATAGCACAGGAAATTTTCTGGTGTCCCACCGGGAAGCATTAAGCCACCATATGCCGGTCAGCCACTTTCACAGCACGTACGAAATCTATTATTTGATGTCCGGCCAGCGGAATATCTTTATTCAGGACCGGACGATAGCGATCAACGAGGGCGATGTGGTCATTATTGCGCCGAATATTCTGCATCGTACGATCAATGCGGCCCAGCCGAAGCATGAGCGGCTCATTATTAATATACACGAGCAATATTTTTCGCCGGATGGTTCCCATAAGGAAGCGCTTCGGCCTCTGCTGGAGCAGGATTATCTGATTATGAGCGGTTCTTTGCGAAACCAATTGTCGATCGAGCCGCTGTCTCGGGCTATTCTACAGGAAATGAAGGAACAGGAAAGCGGCTTCGAATTGTTTGCGCAGAAGCTTGCCGTGCAACTGCTTATTATCTGCTGCAGGCATTTTAAGCAGAACGCCATGGAGCTGCCAGCCTCGCCGAGTTCCATGCACGAAAGAATATCGGAAATCGTTCGCTTTATTAACGAATATTACATGGAGGAACTATCGCTGCATTTGCTGGCGGATAAGTTCTATATCAGCCCTTATTATTTGAGCCGGTACTTTAAAAAAGCGACAGGTTTCACATATGTAGAGTACGTGAACAGCGTCCGGATTAAGGAAGCCAAGAAGCTGCTGGAGGGCTCTTCCATGAAGGTGCACTTGATCGCCAGGAAAGTAGGCTTTGGAAGTGTGACGCATTTTGGCCGGGTGTTCAAGGAGGTTACGGGCAATGCGCCGTTATATTACAGAAGAAATTTTTAGTTGCCGTCATTAGTTTCCTCCGGCAACTTTTGGTTGATATGCTGGACTCATTTATTCCTTTAAACTGTTGTATAAACATAAAGGGAGATGAAGTCAAAGATGATGCCGCGCCAGGCTTTGAATCCATACTTGCCTAGCTTCGAATACATCCCCGATGGTGAACCCTATGTATTCGGAGATAGATTATATGTATTTGGTTCGCACGACAGATTTAATGGGAAGCTATTCTGTATGAATGATTATGTTTGCTGGTCTGCCCCTATTGATGGCCTAAGCGCTTGGAGATACGAAGGGGTCATTTATAAGAAAACTCAAGATCCTATGAATAAATTAGGCTTGTATCAGATGTATGCTCCCGATGTGGCAAGGGGCGCTGACGGGCGATATTACCTGTATTATACCCTGGCTTTTCGCAGCGTTATGGCCATCGCCGTATGTGATTCACCAGCAGGCAAGTATGAGTTTTACGGTTATGTAAGCCATCCGAATGGAGATTTGTTGTGGGATAACAGCGGAGATCCTATTTTATTCGACCCCGGCGTCCTAGTTGATGATGATGGATGCGTCTATCTGTATTCGGGCTTTGCTCCCAAGAAAGAGGTTCCCTTTTTCATGACCGGATGGAAGAGACGCACTTGCAAAGGCGGATACGTAATTCAGTTACAGCCGGATATGAAGACCGTGATCGACGAGCCGAAGCTTATCCTGCCAAAAGTGGGGGAGGCGGACGGAACCGGGTTCGAAGGACATGAGTTTTTTGAGGCAAGCTCCATTCGTAAAATAAAAGATACTTATTATTTGATATATTCGTCGATCAATGGCCATGAATTATGCTATGCCACAAGCAAAAGCCCGACAGGCGAGTTTAAATTCGGCGGAACGATCGTAAGCAATGGCGACCTTTACTTGAACGGTCACGATTCGGATCAGCTTGCCTATAACTATATTGGCAACAATCATGGCGGTATCGTTCAGGTCCGAGATCAATGGTATGTGTTTCATCACAGGCAAACGAACCGGCATCATTATTCCAGACAGGGACTTGCCGAACCGATCGAGATTAGGGAGGATGGGACGATTCCTCAGGTGGAGATGAGCAGCTGCGGTCTGAACAACGGTCCGCTTATTGGCAAAGTAGAGTATGAGGCACGAATTGCCTGCCACCTGATGTCGGCGAAAGGCGCTGGCCGGTATGGTGTATATTTTGGAAATATAACTTTCAGAAATCATCCGTATTTCACGCAAAGCGGGAAAGATAGGGGAAATAATCCTTTTCAATATATTGCAAATATGAGAAATGGAGCAGTGGCGGGCTTCAAATATTTTTTGATGCAGGATGTAACGGAAATCGCTGTATGTGTTCGGGGGCGTGCTTCGGGTTTCATGCTCGTATCGAATGATTTACATACAGAGCCGATCGCAAGGATAACGATAACGCCAAGCAGTGCCTTTACATATTATGGGACGAAAATCAGTGTGGAGAATGGGAAGCAGGCGCTCTATTTTACCTATGAGGGATCGGGAAAGCTGGATTTTAAGTCATTGGTTTTGAAATAGTTCTATGATGAAAGTCAGGCTGCGCTCACTTCTAATCAAGCGAAGGGCGCAGCCTGTCTCTTAATATATGGAGTATAATCCTGGGAGTTACGCCGACAAGGCGTTTTACTAATTATTGAGCATAAGCTCCAAGGAACATTTCCATGTCATCCTCGACATTCGTAATGCCGCCGATGCCGAATTGATCAACCAGCACTTTGGCAACGTTTGGAGAGAGGAAGGCAGGCAGCGTCGGCCCGAGATGGATGTTTTTGACCCCGAGGTAGAGCAGAGCCAACAGCACGATGACCGCTTTTTGCTCATACCAGGCGATATTATATGAAATCGGTAGTTCATTGATATCATCAAGTCCCAGTATCTCTTTAAGCTTTAGCGCAATAATGGCGAGCGAATAGGAGTCGTTGCACTGGCCCGCATCTAGAACGCGCGGGATGCCACCGATATCTCCGAGATCGAGCTTGTTATATTTGTATTTCGCACAGCCTGCAGTCAGAATGACTGTATCGCGGGGAAGCTGCTGAGCAAATTCAGTATAATAATTGCGGGATTTCATCCGGCCATCGCAGCCAGCCATGACGAAGAAACGTCTGATATCACCCGTCTTAACGGCATCGACAACTTGGTCGGCGATGCTGGTCACGGTGTTATGGGCAAATCCGCCGATGATTTCTCCGGTCTCCAGCTCAGTCGGAGGCTGACACTGCTTGGCGAGGGTAATGATTTCGGAGAAATCTTTAGGCTGGCCGTCTATCCCATCTGGAATATGCCGTACGCCAGGATATCCGGTATTACCCGTCGTATAGATGCGATCCATGTAACCTGGTTTGGGTGGTACGATACAGTTGGTCGTCATCAGGATCGGGCCGTTAAAGTCTTCGAATTCACTAGCTTGCTTCCACCACGCATTGCCGTAATTCCCCACAAAATGCTCGTATTTCTTGAAGGCTGGATAGTAGTGGGCTGGCAGCATTTCGCTGTGGGTATACACATCTACGCCTGTACCTTCGGTTTGCTGCAGCAGCTCCTCGAGATCCTTCAGATCATGCCCGCTGATCAGAATGCCTGGACGGTTGCGTACTCCGATGTTGACCTTTGTAACCTCAGGATGACCGTATGTGCTGGTGTTCGCCTGGTCCAGCAAGGACATCGCATCCACGCCGAATTTGCCAGTCTCCATCACGAGTGCGACCAATTGATCTGCGGTCAATGTATCGTCCAGAGTAGCAGCGAGAGCCCGGCGCATAAATTTATCAACTTGAGCATCGATATAATCCAATTGATAGGCATGATACAGGTATGCAGCCATTCCTTTAAGCCCGTAAGTGAGTAATTCTCGTAACGAACGGATGTCGGCATCTTCTGTGGCAAGCACACCGACTTGCTCCGCTTTAGCATCAAACGACTTGTCATCGTCGCTATGCCAAACCGCCGCATCCGGCAGCAACGTCTTGCCTGCTGGTTGCTGACGCTCCCAATGTTGGCGCACTTCATCGCGAAGTTTGAGCGCTTCCCGAATTTTAGCGACGAACACTTCTCTGTCAAAGTTAGCGTTAGTAATCGTTGCAAACAACGAGTCCATGATAAATACAGATGCTTGGTGTTCAAGCGCTTCAGGCAGCTCTGTATCTACGCTAAAGAATGATATGCCTTTCAGAACAAAAATGAGCAAATCTTGCAGGTTTGCTACATCGAATGTTTTCCCGCATACGCCTACGATCGTGCAACCGGTGCCTTTAGATGCCTCCTGGCATTGAAAACAAAACATGGGCATTTGCTGTTCAGGCTTATTTAATACAGCTTGATCCATCTATGTTACCTCCCCATTTTTATTTGTGAAAGCGGCCTGTGCAATCATGCACATCATCAATTCATCAGAAGCATAACGCAGGCGCAATGGCGACTGAGTGATTGGAATCACAATATATAAATTTGATCCAGAATATCCATAATTATATAAAAAAAGAAGACCTCCTATACAAATTACAATTTGAATTCTAGAATGATTAGTAGCAGCTATGAAATCGCGGGAGGTATTATAGTGAAAAGATGGAAGTCCATGTTCCAATGGTTTGGACGATTACAAATCATGCACAAAATTATTTTTATATTCCTTCCTCTGATTGTTATTCCTCTTTTTATATCGGGATATCTCTCTAGCTATAATTTCAGTCAATCTACCATCCAAAATATGGAGCAAGGCGCCCTGGACGAGTCAAAATTAATTGTCTCCCAAATCGATTCTATTATTAACAATGCGGAGAATAGCGCAAACTTTATTGCTACTGACATTAATCGCATTATCTCCAGTTCACCGGAGCAACGCGATTCGGTACAAGAGCTGAAGTTCAGAAGACAAATCCAGAGCAAACTATCTACAGACCTCATTCTGTTTCCCGATGTTGACTCTGCCATTTTTATCGATAGGAACAACCATATTCATACTTCATACTCTCGCATCAACGAATACGAACAGAAGGTATTTGATAGCGGAATGATTGAACAGATGACGCGGATGGGAAGCTATGGAAAGAATCGCTGGTTTTCGATGGAGCAGCGTAATTTTCTGGTCAGTGACCCGGCGGTTCCCGTGCTTACTCTTGGCAAGGTCGTAATTGATGTAGATAGCGGCAACAAATTAGGCGCTCTTTTTATCAATGTGAAGGAGACTACATTCTCTTCATTTCTAGGTACAGAGAAAAAACAGGACATTACCAAATCTTATTTGCTAGTGGATAGCGCTCAGAAAATTATTTCCAGCTCCAATCCGAAATATCTTCTAGAGCCGTTCGATAACTTGAAGATTAAGCAACCCTTGACGTTTCTTACTGAACCGTATTCAGAGATTATGGACAGTGCCCAAGGGCAGGAATTCATCAGTATATATCCCTACGACAGAATGAACTGGAACTTAGTGAACATGAACCCGATGACCGCACTAAAAAGCATGATCAGTCATAATGTCTGGATGACCGTCGCGATCGGGATGGTTTGTTTATTGCTTGCATTACTAGGGATAGGTCTATTATCCAAGATTATAGTGAATCCTCTGCTTCAGCTTGCTAAATCGATGCGGAGAGTCAAGGAAGGGGATCTGAACGTAACGGCGGCTATTCGTACACAGGATGAGACGGGGCTGCTTGCTTCCGTATTTAACCTCATGATCCAACAAATCAAGCAGCTTATCGCCACTGTGGAGAATGAGCAGCGGCATAAGCGGGAATACGAGCTGGCGCTTATGCATGCCCAGATAAAGCCGCATTTCCTATACAACACCTTGGATACGATTTATGTGCTTACTGACATGGAACGAACGGAGGAGGCCAGGGATACCACCAAGGCCCTTGCGGACTTCTATCGTGTCGCTCTAAGCAAAGGCTATGAAATTATTACGCTCGAAGAAGAAGTCAAAATCGTAAATGATTATTTAACGATTATGCAGGTCCGTTATCCTCATATTTTACAATACGATATTGCTATTCCTGACGAGCTCAAGGGGATCAACATTCCTAAATTGTCGCTGCAGCCCCTGGCTGAAAATGCGATATATCACGGATTGAAGACGAAAGACAGCAGCGGTTTTATTCGGATTTCTGCGCATGCAGACAGGGATCGCGTGATCATTGAAGTGGAGGATAATGGCGTAGGAATGTCTCCACAGCTTGTATCCCGTATTACTGATTTCAAAGAGGATTCGGATAAAAGAAAATCAATCGGCATATTTAGCGTGCATGAGAGATTGAAGCTGTATTTCGGTGACATCTATGGAATTCACATCGAGAGCAGGGAAGGACAGGGGACGACAGTTAAACTCATTCTACCCAATAACTATGATAAAGGTGAGCATCATGTATAAAGTTATGATTGTTGACGATGAACCATTATTCAGAGACTACATGCGAAGCAAGCTGGACTGGGCTAGCCATGGATTCCATATTTGCTGCGAGGCGGCTAATGGAAGAGAAGCGTTGGAGGAAGCCAAGGAGAATCGCCCCGATCTCGCATTCATTGATATATCCATGCCGTTTATCGACGGGCTGCAATTGGCGGAACTATTAAAGCAGACACAGCCTGATATATCTGTTGTTTTTGTGACAGGGCACAGTGAGTTTGATTATGCAAGGCAGGCTATCCGGCTCGGGGCACAGGATTATCTGCTTAAACCGTTCAATAAGGTGGAATTTTCGACGACGCTTCAGCGGGTAAAGCGTACCTTGGATGAACTCTCACGGCCAGCTTTTCAGGAGAAAGCTACTCCTCAGAAAGCGGCAAACACCGGAGTTCTCCCATTTGATGTGCAGGAGACGCTGATTCTGACCCTAAGGATGAGAGAGACGGATGCAGTTCACGAAGAGCTGAGCCGAATCTGGCAGGTTATTAACAAGATGGATATTTCAAGCGTTATGGGACAGAGCTATCTGGAGGCACTAATCAGCCTTTGTCGTGCTTATATCATCGAGTCCGAACTGAGCTCGGAAGAAGTGTGGGGAACTGACAGCACACTTGAACAGCAGCTGCAAGCGCTGCGATCCTGGGAAGAGGCCGAGCGATGGATCGCCGAGCTGTTCAGCAAAGCGGTTAACTATAGAGAATCATTTAGGCCTTCGAAATCGTATCAATTATTTACGGCTGCCAAAGCATATATTCAACAAAACTATTCAGATTCAGAGCTGACCGTCGAAGGTGTGGCACAGGCCCTATATATAGATGCCAGTTATTTGCGCAAAGTGTTTAAGAGGGAAGCTAACATTTCAGTCGTAGATTATATTACCTATATTCGCATGAAGGAAGCGAAGGACATCCTGCTAACCAGACCCATGAAGCTGTCAGCCGTGGCAGACAAGGTAGGATATAATGACCCGAATTATTTCAGTAAATGCTTTAAAAAGAGATTTGGTCTAACCCCTTCCGAATTCGAGCAGCTTCATGCAAATAAGGCGAATCCTGAATAGATTCGTCTTTTTTGTCCTGTTTATTCCTTATCGTGCTCGATTATTGCATTAATCAAAACGCTGAACAATTTTATAATAAAAATACACTTTGAAAACGCTGCCAAGGACAAGGTGGGCATCAAGTTAAATCCAGAAAAGAGGGGTACAGCATGAAAAAAATGAGGTTCAAGTCTTTAACAGTTCTAGTCACCATCGCCATGTTATCTTTGTTACTAGCTGCTTGCTCAGGGGGAAATTCGAGTCAGAGTTCTACAAGCTCAAGCGGCAGTTCAGGGGAAGAGAAGGTTAAACTGAAGGTGTATGCCCAGCATTTTGACGACGATACCTCCAAACCGTTTGACTATGCGGTAGAAGAACTGAAGAAGGAAATGCCGAATGTTGAAATTGTGTTGGATCCTGCGGTGCAAGATGGATATCAGAAACTAAAAACCTATGCCGCTACAGGGAATATGCCAGATATATTCGAAACGGACTGGGTAACTTTGCAAACGTTCGCTAAATCTAAAAACGTCCTCTTGTTAGATGAGTTTGAAGAAACTACAACTTTTAAGGATAAACTGAATCCCGGGGTTGAAGGAAGGCTAATTGCACCAGACGGTCATATTTACGCATTTCCATTTACCGGGATCGAATTCCAAATTCTCTATTACAACAAAGAAATATTTGAAGAGGCCGGTATTGAAGTGCCGATTAAGACTGTTGATCAATTAGCGGAGGCTGCCAAAAAACTGAAGGAAACTGGATATGTTCCGCTTTCCATTTTTGCAAAAGAGAAGTGGATCTCCACAGCGCTTTATCAAGGCCTTGTCACGCGCGAGGAAGCCATGGGCTACGGAAAGCTGGATGAAGCCGGTGTCACCGAACTGCCCGAGTCCTTCATCACTGCAGCTCATCAACTGAGAACATTGCAAGAAGCTGGCTTATTTGATGTAAACGCTACAAATACGAACTATGACCAAGCTTCATCCTTATTTTACACGGGTAAGGCTGCTATGTTCGTAAACGGACAATGGGAAATCTATAGCTCTCAAGAGAAGCTCGGCGATAAAGTGGACTGGATGTACTGGCCGGCGAAGGATGAAGAAACCTATGAAAAAACAAAATATGCGGTCAATGGATCTCCATCCCCCGGCGGCTTCGCCGTATCTCAATCGACGAAAGATCCGGAGCTGACAGTGAAAGTAGCCAGCTTTCTTGCCCAAAAGGCAGCCGAGTATAAATACGCCCAGCTTGGCAGTCCTATCGTATCCGTAAAAGTGGATAAAGAAATCACTGCCGAAATTCCGCCGATGATGCAGCGCATCGCCGATGAGGTGCTTCCAAATGCTACGAATTATGCGGTCGCTCTGAACAATGTTTCGATCAGAAATGTGCTGGATGACAACACACAAAGTATGCTGATTGACGGTTACTCCGTGGAGCAGTTCATTAAAAATCTGAATGCGGTATTGGCTAAAGAGAACAACTGAGAAAAAGAGACCCAGGCAATCCCCCTTGATGCATTAGTTAAATCAGGGGGGATTGCTTCCAGGAAAGGAGTGGGGTTACACCATGGATAGATATTTAAGCAACAAGAAAGCGATACTGATTTTTCTGCTGCCGGCATTGCTCGCCTATACGATCGTTCTCATCTCCCCGGTGCTGCAAACGATGTATCGCAGTTTTTTTGAATGGGATGGATTAGGTACAGCCGTATTTAACGGTCTTGATAATTATAAAGAAATGTTTCAGGATCCCCTTTTAATGACAGCCTTGCGCAATGGCTTGATTTTTGCAGTTGTTCTGGTCGTTTTTCAAATTGGCCTCGGCACGATTCTAGCGCTTGCTTGTGCCGATCCGCGAGTCAAATTTAGAAAAATGCTGAAGACGGCTTATTTTGTACCTGTAATCTTGTCTGTGACAGTAGTATGCCAGCTCTGGATTGCGATGTATGATCCGACGAACGGTTTGATTAATAAGCTTTTTCAGATCATGGGCATCTCTTATCAACAAAATTGGCTGACTTCGCCGACGGTATCGATTATTGCCATTGCTTTTGTTAACGCCTGGCAGTTCATGGGCTATCAATTCAGCCTCCTCTACGCAGGAGTGAAATCGATCCCCGAGCAATACTATGAAGCAGCAACCATCGACGGCTGCAGCAAATGGATGGCTCATCGTAAAGTAACGCTCCCTTTGATGAAAGAAACTTTTAAGTTCTGTTTTATCATTGCGATCACATCAGGAATCGGCGCTTTTGTACAAATGCTCATTATGACGAATGGCGGACCGGGCACTAGCAATTATACTTTAACCTTCATGATTTACCGTTACGCCTTCCTGGAGAATAAGTATGGTTATGCCTCAGCCATATCTGTATTATTGGTCGCCATTTCACTAGTAGCGACGATGATTATCAACAAGGTGTTTGATCGTAAAGATGATTAACATGCATCTTAGAAGGAGAGATCGTTATGCAACGAGTTAAATCATTCTTCATACAGGTTCCTTTATGGCTGTATTTCATCATTTCCGTTTATCCGCTGTTCTGGATGATTTCCTATTCGCTCAAGGATAACAATGAAATATTTGTTACCAATCCATTTGGGCTGCCGACCCAATTCCGTTATGAAAACTACGTTAATGCTTGGACTCAATTTAATCTCCCGCAGTATTTTATGAACAGTGTGGTCGTTTCTACGGTGGCAACGTTATTTATCGTCATTTTAGCGTTAATGTTCTCGTTCGCTATCGCCCGGTTACGCTGGAAGTTCCGGGAAACGGTCCGGCTCTATATGCTGGTTGGCATGTTCATGCCGTTGCAGGTAATCATGATACCACTTGCTATTCTCGTAAAGGACTTTCACTTGGCGAATACGTATGGAGCACTCATTATTCCTTATATCGTCATTGGATTACCATTTTCATCGCTTATTTTCTATGGCTTTATGCGCGATATCCCTTCTGAAATTGAAGAAGCGGCATGTATGGACGGAGCGAGTGTTTATCGGCTGTTCACTAAAATTATAGTCCCCGTAGTCGTACCTGCGATCGCGACGGTGGTTATATTTCAATTCTTGAACAACTGGAATGAGTTCATGCTAGCGAACATTCTTATTTCCGATGAATCGATGAAAACACTACCCTTGGGACTATTGTTCTTTCAGGGTCAATATAGTACGGATTGGGGCGGAATGGGGGCTGTGATGACAATTGCCAGCCTTCCGATGGTTATCATCTATCTGTTCTTCAGTGAACAGGTAGAAAGGGCGATGACTATGGGTTCTGCGGTAAAAGGATAATAGGCAGGGTTATTTTAAAAGGTCTGAACCCGGTAGAATACCGAGTTTAGACCTTTGCTGTTTAATGACCGCGGCCTTAAAATTCTAGTTGTTATAAAAATACTCATGGTTATAATAGATGCAAAGCGATACGCTTTCTACTAGACATCGAGGAAAAGAGATGATTCCACTGAGAACCTGGCGCAATCTCATGCTGCAGACGAAAATTTTGATCGCCTTCATTTTTGTTTTATTCGTGGTCATCGGCTTGACCTGCATGATTTTCTATTACGAAAATACGAGGGATACAAAGACGCACACTTATTCGATGCTAAACACGCTTAGCAAGCAGTATAGCAGAACGGTCGACTTTTTTATGGATGACATTGAGAAGATTTCACTATCCATATTCAGCGATCCAGCGATCCAAGGAATTCTGGCGAAACATGCGACTATCAAGCCAGAAGAAGGCTTGAAGATAAGGAACGAGCTCTTTGCCCTGCTCTTTAACTATGCCCATCCCCGTCCGGAAATTGCGGGAATCCGCCTTTATACGACGGACCATATTTCCTATAATTATGACTCTGGGTCAACCTTGAACGCCGAAGTATATTTGGAGGAGCCTTGGCAGACCCGGCTTGACGCCATATCCAAAAGCGGTTATTTGCTGCTCCCGCCTTCCTCCTCAAGCAAAGAAGGTTACAGGGAGAAAAACCTTTCCCTTGTGCGCCATATCTACCGGATACCGAAGAGGGATAAAATCGGTTCGCTCAAAATAGATATCAATGCCCATGAAATGGGACGCTTGCTCGTCTACTCCGGCTCCGACCCGCTCGGCGAGCAGATGCGCGTATTCATCGTCACAGATGAAGGCGCTGTCATTTACGACAATGATGATGCCTATACGGGCCAGCGCGTCGCAGCCTTCGCTCATGCGCTAAATGCAGACGATAGGGGGGAAATTGTTTGGCAAGATAAGAAGTATTTGTACACCTCCGAGAAATCGGGCTACACCGATTGGAATATCCTGATCCTGCTGTCTAATGAATTCCTGGTCGCCAAACAGCAGGAGGCACAGATCATCCTTATCATTGTCGGATTAATCGCAGCCGTACTTGCATCTATAGTCGCATACATGATTGCCCGCCATGTGACCAAGCCCTTAAGGGAGCTTATTACCGAGATGAACCGGGTTGAACGGGGTGACTTAAGCGGAAGGATGGACATGAAAAACAGGGGCGAGCTCGGAGTGCTCAGCCGCGTGTACAACAATATGCTAAACAGTATATCGCGCCTAATTACAGAGGTATACGAATCCAAGCTTGCCGAGAACAATGCCAGGCTGTCTGCGCTGCAAGCGCAAATCAATCCGCATTTTCTCTACAATACGCTGAATATCATGAAGTCCATCAGCCGTTTAAAGGGTGTTGAAGAGGTTGCGGAAATGTCGGAATCACTAGCCGATTTATTCAAATACACAATGAAGAATTTGCAGCTTCCCGTATCGCTGCGGCAGGAGCTGGAGCACGTGGATAATTATATGAACATTCAGAAGCATCGCTTCGGTGACCGGTTCGAGCTTAGAATGGAAGTCCCTGAGGAACTAATGAACGCCTCCGTCCTCAAGCTTACGGTACAGCCGCTGGTGGAGAACGCGATTATCCATGGCTTTAGCCGAAAGAAATCGGACGCTCGGATCGATCTCAAGATATACACGGAAGGGGAACTCCTTCTGATCTCGGTCAGCGATAACGGCCTGGGCATCCAGGAGCAGGAGCTCCGGAAGCTGGAGCGGCGTCTTGCTGATTACAATAAGCGCAGTAAGCATCTAATGCAGGAAGATACCGAAGGAATTGGGCTTAGCAATATCCATCAACGCATCCAACTGCTGTACGGTGAAATGTATGGCGTAAAGTTAGCGAGCTCCTGGGGAGCGGGGACTACGGTAACGCTGACCTTTCCTTACAAAATTTTTACACCATTGCTGGCAGAGGTGACGAAAGAATGAATATTTTTTTAGTCGAGGATGAGCGCTGGGCGCTTGCCGAACTGGCGGAGCTGTTCAAGGCTTATGAGCCGCAGCACCGGGTTTACAGCTATGACAACGGGGATGATGCGCTTGAAGCGGCTGAGAGAATCAGGCCAGAGCTGGTTGTCACGGATATTACGATGCCCGGTATGAGCGGTTTGGAATTAGTCGAGAGGCTTTCAGCATTGGATCCGGCGATCAGGTCGGTCATTCTGAGCGTGCACGATCAGTTCTCTTACGCCCAGCAAGGCTTGAAGCTCGGAGTCATCGATTATTTGCTGAAGCCCGTCAAAAGAGAAGCGCTCTACGAAACGATTGATCACGCCATCGAGCGCATCCAAAGCGACGAGAAGCTGAGGAGCGCCAAGGACAAATGGCTGCTGTCGCAAATGCTGCTTCATCCGGAGCCTGTCGATTCTCCGCTTTTTGATGAGATATTCGAGCAGCCCTATTTCATGGTCCTGGTTATGGCAGAGCAAGGTATGGTCAATATGCCGCCTGCTGTAGATGATAGCCTCCGTGAATTCATGAATTATGCGGCCGGCGGCGGCTACATGGTGGAGCTGGATGGGCAGCGTAAAATATTGCTGTATCCGTTAACCGAACCTGGAGTATTGCAGCGGTATGAAACCGGGCTGCACCAATGGTTCCACGAAGCGAAGCGGGATGGAGTGATGCACGTCGGCTGGGGACTGAAGCAGGCGAAGACTTTGCTGCATGCTGCGTATAGGCTGCTGGACAGCAGTATGGAAGCGAATCGGAGCTTCGCTCTGTCGACCTGGATCAGTCCAAATGAAAATGATTGCGAGGCGAATCTTAGCGACCTATGGGACGACATCAGAGTGCTGGAAGCCTTTATCAAGAAAGGCCAAATGGCCAAAATCAAAGAAACCGCCGCCACAATCGTCGCCAAGATTGCCGGGAAGCGAGTGCCCCGCCGCCAGCTGATGATTTTCCTGAATGACATGGCCTATTCACTAAAATATAAGTTGCAGCAGGAATCCGTGGAAAGGTGGCAGGCGGATAGCGAGCTGCAAGGAGTGTTCGAGGGGGCATCCACATTCATAGAGCTCGGCCGGCATCTGGAGCATTTCGCTTTAAGCCTCTGTGCCCAGACAGTCTCACAGGATACCCTGCCTAAAGAGTTGATCCCTGTGCTCCTGAAATGGATCCATCAGAATTATCACCAGAACATTTATCTACAGCAGTTCGCAAGCGAGCATCATGTGAGTATCGGATACTTGTCCCGTCTCTTCAAGGCTCAGACAGGGCAGTCCTTCTCGGACTATTTGGCGACATATCGGATGGAGAAGGCGAAGGAGTTCTTGGTCGGCGGAATTGAGCGTATTCAAGATGTCTGCCATATGGTCGGTTATGAGGACGTTAAATACTTCAGTCACCTGTTCAAGCGGACTGTGGGCGTTACGCCGACAGAATATCAGAAACAGCTGCAAGTTAAATGAAGTCAGGCAGGGGTTCGCCTGGCTTTTTTGTCTAAAGGAAAATCACTCCCCCTAAATGCGAAAAATCCACAGCTGTGCTTCGTTCATTTTAAAATTAAACTATACATGTAAGCGTTTAACGGACGCTTTGCCTAAGAGATCCCGGGCTCTTGGGCGGGAAATGGGTGCAAATAAGATGGGGGCAACATGACCTAAAGGAGGGTTCGTACAAGATGTTCACAAGAAAATCAACATGGTTAAGCCTAACTCTGGTTTTGATGCTGCTTGTACTTTCGGCTTGCGGCAAAGGCGCAAACAGCGGAAATGCCGGCAGCGATCCGGCGAAGTCAAGCTCGAACACGCCTGTGAAAACGACGCTCACGCTGCTTATCGACAACCAGACTGCCGTAGATGGCATTAAGGCGGTAGCCGATGAAATCGAGCGGCAATTGAACATTGAGACCAAGATCGAGCTGCGTCCCGGCGGCACAGAGGGAGATAACGTTGTAAAAACCCGCCTAGCCACGAGCGATATGGCCGACTTGATGTTTTACAATTCCGGCTCCTTGTTCAAAGCATTGAATCCGCAGGAGTATTTCGTAGATCTGACGAACGAGCCGTTTATGGACAATGTGCTGGATTCCTTTAAGGACACGGTTTCGGTGGACGGTAAGGTGTACGGCATTCCAGGCGGCTCAACAGTTGGCGGAGCATGGCTGTACAACAAGAAACTCTACAATGAACTAGGGCTGTCTGTGCCGAAGACCTGGGATGAGCTGCTGGCGAATAACGACAAAATCAAAGAAGCCGGATATACGCCGGTCATTGGTTCCTTCAGCGATTCCTGGACCTCCCAGTTGGCCGTGCTGGCTGATTATTATAACGTGCATTCCCTGGCTCCGAATTTTGCGGATGATTATACCTATAACAAAGCCAAATACGCCACGACGCCTGAAGCGCTTCGCAGCTTCGAGAAACTGCAGTCGCTTCGCGATAAGAAGCATTTCAATGATGATGCTACGGCAACGACACTGGCGGATGCGCTCGGTATGATCGCTGAGGGAAAAGCGGCGCATTATCCGATGTTAACTTTTGTACTGACAAATATTAATGCGAATTACCCTGAGGTTATGGATGATATTGGCGTGTTCGCCCAGCCGAGCGATTCGGCGGACGTCAACGGCTTGACGATTTGGATGCCGGGCGGCATTTATGTGAACAAAGAGGGCTCTAATATAGATGCCGCCAAGAAGTGGATGGAGTTCTTCGTCTCACCAGAAGGCGTTAAGGCCTATTTGACGGCTATGAAGCCGGAAGGGCCGATGCCGATCAAGGGCGTAGAATTGCCCGACGATACCTACGCCGCTGTAAAAGAAATGCTGCCTTATTTCGAGTCCGGCAATACGGCTCCCGCGCTGGAGTTCTATTCCCCGATCAAGGGACCTTCTCTGGAGCAGATAACCGTCGAAGTAGCTACCGGAATTTCGACCGCAGCTGAAGGCGCGGCGAAGTACGACAGCGACGTTGAGAAGCAAGCGCTCCAACTCGGTCTTGAAGGCTGGTAACGGCTGTTTGATAACAATCGGCCCTGCGGCAGTTGCTGCGGGGCCGGCAATTCCGAGGAAGGAGTGAAGCCTATATGAAATCAACGAAGTCTTTGTACAGCTATGGATTTTTGCTTCCCGCGGGCATCATCTTCTTTATTTTTTTCTTGCTGCCGACGATCGTGTCCTTCTTCTTCAGTATGACGCGCTGGACGCTCACCGATTGGGAATTCATCGGCTTTGACAACTTCATTATGTTCTTTAAGGAGTCTTCGCTGAACATCGGGTTTCGCAATACGTTTATTTATGCCGTCATGACCAGCGGGATGAAGGTGGTACTTGGCCTGCTGCTGGCGGTGCTGTTGACCTCTGGCATTCGATCCAAGGATTTTTTGAGATCGGTCGTTTTTTTTCCAACTCTGATCAGTACGATTGCGGTCGGGATTACATTCAGTTACTTGATGCACCCGTCACGGGGCTTAATTAATACGGTATTGGCGGCGGTTGGCATTCAGGGGCCGAATTGGCTCGGGAATCCGGCGCTCGCGATTTATTCGGTCGGACTTGTGGATATTTGGAAAGGCGTCGGCTTTGCTACCGTTATTTATATTGCAGGGATGATGTCGATCCCGGCCGATTATTACGAGGCGGTCGATATCGATGGCGGGAACGCCTTTCGCAAATTTTGGCATATTACGCTGCCGCTGATCCGGCCGGCGATGAATTCCGTTATTATCTTATCGTTTATAGGCGGATTGCGAACCTTCGATTTGGTCTGGACGATGACCAAGGGGGGACCTGGCTTCAGTTCTGATCTGATCGCATCGATCATATACAAGCAATATCAAGGCGGATTTTACGGATTATCAACGGCGGGCAACGTCATTTTATTCGTGATCGTCGCCGTGCTGGCCTTCCCGCTCTACCGGTTCCTGACGAAAAGGGAGGTCGATCTGTAATGCGCAAACTTGGAAAAATCATGGCGGAGATTTTCGCTATTTTGCTTACAGTGATTTTGTTCGTCATTCCGTTTTATTTCATCCTGATCAATTCCTTCAAGAACAGCAAGGAAGCTTCCAAGATGAATCTGCAATGGCCGAACGTATTTCAAATCCTAGAAAATTACCGCGAAGTGATTCAGGCCCAGGATTACATGCTGATTCGCGCTTTTGGCAACAGCGCATTTATTACGGTCGCTTCGATCGTCATTCTGGTTTTCGTTTGCGCGATGGCGGGATTTATTATGCAGCGCAGAAAGAGCAAGCCGCTCACAATCGTTCACTTTCTATTCCTGGCCGGGCTGATGATTCCGCCTGCGGTTGTGCCGACCATCTGGGTCTTGAACGGAATCGGCATGTTCAAAACGATGGCCGGGCTCATTCTGATTGAGGTTGCGATCAATATCCCGTTTGCGATTATTTTGTATTCCGGCTTTGTCGCTACGATTCCGCGGGAAATCGATGAAGCAGCACTCGTGGACGGCGCAGGGAGCCTGAATTTTTTCTTTGGCATGATTTTGCCGCTGCTTAAACCGGTCACATCCACGATTATCGTGCTGACCTCGGTCAACGTGTTCAATGATTTCGTCAACCCGCTGTATTTCCTGCCGGGTGCAGAGAACGCAACGGCGCAGCTGACTTTGTACAACTTCATGAGCTTGTATAACACGTCATACAATCTGCTGTTTGCCGATGTCGTTCTGCTGACCATTCCGCCGTTGATTCTGTTCCTCATCTTCAATAAGCGGATCGTAGCGGGAATGACGGCTGGCGCGGTTAAAGGATAATCAATCTTTAAATGAGGAGGATGGCTATGTTTAAGATCACTGACGTTAGGTGCGAATATAAGGTCAACCCGGTTGGTCTGGCTGTACCGCATCCACGGATTAGCTGGAAGCTGGAATCGGATAGGCGGGGAGTAAGGCAGTTGGCTTATCAAATCGCCGTATCGGCGGATGAGCCGGGGAACGAGATGCTCTGGGATTCTGGCAAAGTGACATCGGATGTTTCGATCCAGATCGAGCTGGACAGCATGGCGTGCGAGTCCGGCAAGCGTTACTACTACCGTGTCCGCGCCTGGAACGAGCAGGAGGAGTGCACCGGTTGGTCGGACACAGCTTATTGGGAAATGGGTCTGTTGACTCCGCAGGAGTGGGAAGGGGAGTGGATTCAGGCTAGCCACGTTGCAGATCGCGCCGAGCAGTGTCCTATGCTGCGCAGAAGCTTCCGGATCGAGGGCAAGGTGAAAGCGGCGCGGATTTATGCGACGGCGCTTGGTCTGTACGAATTGAAGCTGAATGGCCAGAAAGTGGGCGACAGCTACTTTAATCCGGGCTGGACGAGTTACAATGAGCGGCTGCAGTATCAGACCTATGATGTCACAGGCATGCTGCAATCTGGCGACAACGTCATCGGAGCCCTTCTCGGCACAGGGTGGTACAAAGGCCATCTCGCCTGGGAAGGACTGCATTCCATTTACGGCGACCAGTTGGCTTTGCTGCTGCAAATGCATGTTGAGCTGGAAAATGGAGAACAGCTGACAATCGTGTCCAACGGCGAGTGGAAGGCGGCGGGCAGCCCGATCCTGATGTCGGAAATTTATCATGGGGAGACCTATGACGCCAGGCTGGAGCAGGCGGGCTGGTCGGAAGCCGGCTTCAATGATCGGGATGGCTGGCATCCGGTACAGATTCTGCCTCACTCCAAAGACGTACTCGTCGCTCAGGAGAGCGACCCTGTCCGGATTGTCAATGAGCTTGAACCCGTGGAAATCATGAAGACGCCAAAGGGTGAGCTCGTCATCGATATGGGGCAAAATATGGTCGGCTGGGTGCGCTTCGAGGTAGAGGGAGAAGCCGGGAAGGAAATCATGCTGCAGCACGCTGAGGTACTGGACCGCGAGGGCAATTTCTACATCGGCAATCTGCGTAAAGCGAAGCAAACGATACGTTATACATTGAAAGGAAATGGCGTTGAAACCTATGAGCCCCATTTTACGTTCCAGGGTTTCCGCTATGTGAAGCTGATCGGTTTTGACGAAAGCAAGGTACGCCTGGAGCAATTCAAGGGCATGGTGCTGCATTCTGATATGGAGCGTACGGGCTTCTTCGAATGTTCGGACCCGCTCGTGAATCAGCTGCAGCACAATATCGAATGGGGACTCAAAGGCAACTTCCTGGACGTCCCCACCGATTGTCCGCAGCGCGATGAACGGCTCGGCTGGACGGGGGATGCGCAGATGTTCATCCGTACGGCGGCGTATTTGCATGGTACTGCCGACTTTTTTACGAAATGGCTGCGGGATTTAGCTGCTGATCAGCTCGATAACGGCGGCGTGCCATTCGTCATTCCAAACGTGCTTGGCAAGAAAGGCGGCGAGGAGTTCAAGGATCAGCACAGCTCGGCGGCCTGGGGAGATGCGGCGGTCATTAACCCGTGGACGATCTATTTGGTTTACGGCGACAAGCGTCTCTTGGCCGAGCAGTATGACAGCATGAAAGCCTGGGTGGAATATATCCGCAGCCAGGGAGAGCACGAATTTCTATGGAATACCGGCTTCCATTTCGGGGACTGGCTGGCGCTGGATGCCAAGGAAGACAGCTATGTTGGCGCGACCGACCGCGAATATATCGCCACGGCATTCTATGCGTACTCGGTATCCTTAGTGTTGAAGGCGGCAGAAGTGTTGAATAAGGCGGACGACGCCGTGAAATATGCCGAGTTGTACCGCAATGTGCGGAAGGCTTTCCAGGATGAATTCATTACCCCGTCGGGAAGACTAGCCGTGGGTACGCAGACCGCGCAGGTACTGGCTCTAATGTTCGGGCTGGTAGAGGGCCAGGCGAAGGAACGTGCCACCCAGAAGCTGATGGAGCTGCTGAAGGAGAGCAATTATCATTTGACGACCGGCTTTGTCGGCACGCCGTATTTGAACTTCGTGCTGAGCGATAACGGGCATAATGATATCGCATATAAGTTGTTGTTCCAGCAGGATTATCCTTCCTGGCTGTACCAGATTACGAAGGGCGCTACGACGATCTGGGAGCACTGGGACGGCATCAAGGAGGACGGCAATTTCTGGAGCGATGATATGAACTCCTTCAATCATTACGCCTATGGAGCGATCGGTGATTGGCTGTACCGGGTTGTGGCAGGCATCGATCTGGACGAGACGGTTCCAGCCTACAAGCGGATTGCGATTAAGCCGCAGCCGGGGGAAGGCCTCGACTGGGCCGATGGCCGCTTGGAGAGCATGTACGGCATGATCCGCAGCGCATGGCATAAGCTGGATGATGGCAAGCTGCGCCTTGAGGTTACGGTGCCGGTTAACGCCACGGCTGAAGTTCTGCTGCCGAACGCATTTCACGAAGGTCAGATTACCGAAAACGGAAAACCGCTGAGCGAAGCGGAAGGCATCGAGAAGGTCGAAGCAGTGGAGCAGGGAATTCGGGTTACTATCGGCTCCGGGTCGTATGTATTCGAATTTGAGCAGGTGAAATAAGAGGGACGATGATTTCATCCCTATCCTATGTATTACTGAAGAGCTCCGGGGAACCGGGGCTCTTAGTATTTAAATATTTAGGAATCGATTGGAAAATTAAAACGCTGTTCAGTAATACCTGTCCAATTGGAGGATTTCCTCAACGTCGTCCATTTGGACAATGAGCAGTTCAAACGTCTCTCCGTGGCGGGCGTAGATTTGCGGGAGCAAAATACCAAGACGGTTGCCGTCGTCAGCCTGACTCACCAAATCCTCCATGAACACGGACACGCCTCGATCATTGCCGTAATCCTCGGCCTCCAGCGGCTCAAGGGGGGACGGCAGGGATATGTATAATGTCTTCGACCAGTCCAGCTCGCCGGGCTCACTCTTGATTACAAGCTGCAATGGCCTATAGGCTTCGTTATAGAAATCGCAAAATGCTCTGATTCGCATGACTTCACCTCTTCTCCCAAAGCTGCTTCTCCAACTGGGAAAGAATCCGCTGCGTTTCGGCGGACCATTTGACCACGGACTCCTTCTGTTTCCTCTCGCTCTCTTGAGCTGCTGCCATCAGACTGCCATGCAGTACCCGGCGCTGAATTTGATCCAGGCGCTGCTCAGCCAGCTCAAGCGGAATATGGAATACATCGGCGATGAAAGGTATGGCTTCACTCCGCTGATCCGGGATAGGTAATTTCTCGAACATGTAGAAAGGTACCGCAGCATACAGTACAAATTGGTCCGCCTCCGCTTCCTGGGCATCCTTGAACAGGCTGGGCATGACGCGCTGATCACCTGCATGCCTTAGCACATGGCATAATTCATGGAAGAAAATGACTCGGGCCATAACATCATCAGTATGCTTATTCAGGAAAATAACCCGTTCCTCATTATCCGAAAAAGACGGACAAGCTGCATATATCAATTCTATGTCAAAAGCTTCGGCAATCCGCTCGATATCATGCTGCTCGGCATCAAGCAGGCCGCTGCTTCGATATTTTGAGTTAATCCACTGCTCCAGATGGGTCTCTTGATAATAACAAAATAACATGGAGATCACCTCGTATGGGAATGTATGTTCGGTATGAGGGTGTAAATAAAGGTCCTGGTTAAGGACCTGAATGAGAATAAATGAGATTGCAGGGTAATGCCTTCATTATAGTCATTTATTGGATTGGTTGTCCAGAAGCTTTTTCTTCTGCTCGCGGTAAGCCTTCAAAGCAGCTTCCATCATGGCGATCTCATCCGCAGTGTAAGCTTCCGGACCGCCGTAAAATGACATGCTCGCCTGCACTTCCTCCATCGGCGAAGGGTCTGAAGTACGGCCCAGCAAATAATCCCCGTTGGTATCCAGCGCATCAACAATCCTTCTTAACGATTCGGGATCCGGCTTCCGGTCGTTCGTCTCATATCTCGACAACTGGACAGTCGTTAAGCCTGCTCTGGATGCGAGGTCTTTTTGCGTTAAGTTTTTCAGTTCTCGAAGATGCTTGATCCGATCGCCCAGTGTATGCATAGACACTCCCTCTTTTAAATGAACTCTTAAAACAATATATCATTACCATAATGGCATGAAAATATTTAAATGAAAAATCGATGATGTAAGATGTTGACATTACCAAAATGGTAATATATAATGGAATTAATGTTACCGAAATGGTAACTTTGAAATAGATTAGAACGATATATTTATATTTTACCTTGATTCATGAGGGAAATCAACACTTTCAGACGTAATTTGTTTAAGAAAAACATGAACTGTTCTCTCGTTAGTGCATGGACGCATATTGCCGTATTGGCAATGGGATTGCGGAATGATGATTTTCATGGAGGGATTTGCAATGAGCAAACGACATATTAATTCATTTACGATTTTTCATAGTTTGCCGGTGGACGAGGCCGCAACCCGGGCGGCGGTCATCCGTTTTCTTGAAGAAGTGCGGCAGTATCGGCAGATTGGCTACATTCGTGAATTGGCGGGCGTGACGCACAGCTATTCACAGAGATATCATGGGGCTACCCATGCGATTCACAAACCGACCGAACAGGTCGCGCTGCGCAATATCGACCGGGAGGCGGAGCTGCATGGAAAATCGGAGCTGCTGGATCAGGCCATGGGCGGGCTGACCGGTATCCAGCGCGAGGTCATTGAACGCAGCTATTTGGCGGGTGAGCGTGAATACGACTTCATCAGCTGCGGGGAGATGGGCATTAGCGATCGGACGTACCGGCGCATCAAAGCCAACGCGCTTAAACTGCTCGCCATAGCTATGAAGCTTGAAGTCTTTGTTGAACCGGAGGAGATGCGAACAACCTTATCCGTGCATGGAGTCGGCTGATGCCGGCTTTTTTTTGTGAAAACGATGGGCCAAGAATTTTATATGGGGTTGAAAGTTTTATTATATATCCACCTTTTTGGAAGCGTTTTATAATTTGAGTACAAGGCTGTATTGATGAACTAAAAGGAGCGATAGCAATATGAACATCGACTTTATAAAGGGTGCGGATATTTCATTTGTGGATGAGATCGAAAGTGAAGGCGGCGCGTTTTTTGAGCACGGGCAGAGGCGTGATGTGCTTGATATACTGAAGGATAGCGGCGTGAACTCGGCGCGGTTGCGCATTTGGAACAACCCGGAGTTTGATTATTGTAATCCGAAGAAGACGCTGAAGATGGCGAAACGGATCAAGGAGAAGGGAATGCATTTTTTGCTGGATTTTCATTACTCCGATTATTGGGCTGATCCGTCCAAGCAATATATGCCGAAGGCGTGGGAGAGTTTGAGCTTTGATGAATTGGTTGACGCTGTCGAGGAGTTTACGGCAACCTTTGTTACCGAGTTGAAGGAGCAAGGCACCCTGCCTGATATGGTACAGATCGGTAATGAAATTACGAACGGCATGATCTGGGGCGAAGGAAAAGTCGATGGGGAGCATAATACGCCAGAGCAGTGGGAGAAGCTTGGCAAGCTCATCGCGGCAGGTATACGCGGGGTTCGCGCAGCGACGGAAGGTATGGCTCCAATTCCGATCATGATCCATATCGATCGCGGCGGAGACAATGCAGACAGCCGTTCGTTCTATGACAGGCTGGCTCAATTGAACATCGATTACGATATTATCGGCCTGTCCTATTATTCGTGGTGGCATGGAACGCTTGAGGAGTTCACAGATAATATTAATGACCTGGCGTATCGTTATCAGAAACCGATTGTGATCGTCGAGGTGGCGTACCCGTGGACGATGACGCCGCCGGATGAGAAGCCGCTCATTTTCAACCGCGAGGATTGGATCTCTCCCGGTTTTCCGGCCACCGTCGAAGGACAGGCATTGTGGTTGCAGGAGCTTATGAAGCGCATAAAAAATATTCCGAATGGCCTAGGCCTAGGTCTGTATTATTGGGAACCATGCTGGATCCCTTCCAAGCCGGCCTGGTCCGTCGGACATGACAACAACTGGTCGAATCTGACCCTGTTTGATTATAGCGGCAATAAGCTCGATTCGCTAAATGCCTTTCTTGAAAAATAGCAGGCGCCTTGATTGAATTTATGACTATCATGCATAATGGGAGGTATCTAACGCTTAGGTGGTGATACCTCTTGGACTGGGGCAATGAAAATATGCGATATGTATTTTCTTCGCTAGAACGTTCGCTTCCGCTGTATCTGGAATCGATCGGCTACAGTGCATGGGAACGGATTTTTCATCGTCCAGAAGGCTATCTGTACTATCATTGGCTGCATACGCTTGATGGTGAAGGATGCTTCGAGCTTCTGGGGGAATCCGTCAAGCTGACGAAGGGAACGGGCGTACTGCTGACGCCGTTTACGCCGCACAGCTACTATCCTGCCTCGGAGCGCTGGTCAACGATCTATATCACGTTTGGCGGGGCAGCGGCGGGAGCGATTATGGAGGCGCTGGGGATGGACTCTTCTACTTTTTATGAAGAGGGGGACGACCAGTCTTTCGGCAAGCTGTTTAGTGACTTGTTTCATAGAATAGCCCAGGCCGTGTCTCACTCCAATATCGAGGTGTCTTCGGAGCTGTACGCTTTCCTTATGCAGCTGCGCAAGTTCGGCATGCTGAACAATCAGCCTTCGCTTTCTCAGTACTATCGGAAGCTTGCGCCCATCGTATCTTGGATGGAGCAGCATATATCGGGCAATGTTGGCCTGCAGGAAATTGCAGATCATGCCAATATGAGCATAAACACGCTGCATGAGCTGTTTCAGCAGGCGTTTGACTTAAGTCCGTATTCGTATTTGATTCAGCTGCGCATTCGCGAGGCGAAGCGGATTATTCTTCACCATCCGGAGCGGGCGCTGCGGGAAGTTGCTGAGCAGACGGGCTTTAACGATGTCAGCCACTTTGTCGCCACGTTCCGCAAGAAGGAAGGGATCACGCCCGGAAAGTACCGTGAGCTTCATTTAACGTCTGAGGAGCAGCAAGCTCCCGGCATGGAATCGATGTAGGGCCTGTGTTAGATGCTTGTCTCGTTCTGGAATGGATGAGACGGGCATCTTTTTTGTTAATAGATATACAAATAGTCATTCAGTAAAATCTTTGACACCGTAAGCTTCACGATATTGTTTGGGTGTGAAATTAGTCGCTTGTTTGAAAATTTTACCGAAATGACTTTGCGAACAAAAAGCTAAATTAGCTGCTATTTCGCTGTAGGAATATTTTGAATAAATCAGCAGATTCCTAGCCAAATTAACTTTCTCCTGAATAATAAAATCCCCGATGCTTATCCCTTCGCTTTGGCTAAATAGTTCCGTTAAATAATTGGCATTCGTCTTCAATTCCCTCGCGATATCTTTAATATAAATTTTCTCATGAAGATGTTTGAAAATATAATCTTTACACTGATTGATCCGGGGATTAGTGCTTTGTTTACTCGGTTTGCTATGTTTCTGTATTTTAATGTCATGAACCTTCTGCGTATACTCGTATTCAGCTTCGCGGCATAAATAAATTATTGTCTCAGGGTCTGATACTTCTTCTATTGTATAAATATAGCTGTCACTCAGAGAGTATGCGATCTCGGGAGATAAGCCGCCTTCGATTGCGGCCCGGCTTGCCAATGTGATTACCACGATACAGATATTTTTCAGTGAGCGCAGCTTATCTTTGGCAAGAACGCCATAATCGCCATTGAAACTTTCGGATAAACTCTGCTCCAATTGCTGCAAATCGCCATTCCGAATGCTGCTGAATTCCCGTACTTCCTGGTCATATGGATTATGCATTTTTCCGGCTTCCTGATTTTGAAACAGAATATTGGAAAAATGTCTTTTTACGTGTTGCTCTACCTGAGCCTCTTCAAAATTCTGATATAGTAATGCGCTTTCATTTATGGGAACCTCATAAAATAAATTGCGGAGCAACAATAGATTCTGAATCAATGTATTCATATCACAAAATGGAATAGAAGCACCTTCTGAAACGGTACTACAATCCGGGAGATGGTGCAGAAACCTTAGGGGATTCTCTACGAGCAAAGGTCCAACTAGAAAAATATATTTTGGAGTTGTAACTACGGAATATACAAAATGATGTTGATCAAGAGCGATGATGGGGATCTCGCTGGAGGATGCCCGTAATACAAAATGCTTCAACTCAGGATGCATAGCCAAATGATCAAGTACACCAGGTATGGAGCAAGTCTTCTTGAGAAAATAACCATTCAACGTGTATTTATGGATGCTGGTTTGCAAATGAGCAGCGATATGCTGCATTAAATAAGTCGTATTCATGATAGATCATTCCCTCCCCCGCTAAAAATAGTATAGCAAAGCAAATCACGCACTAAAATACAAATGCCGAACTTTCTGCTATAAAACAGGGATATATGATATAAGATGCATATTCTTTTCAATACAATATTTATAAAAAGATGATCTATAAAAATATGCAGCCAGAGAGGAGCAAGGAAATATGTATATCAAAGGTGTAAATCTAGGGAATTGGCTGGTACTGGAAAAGTGGATGAGTCCCGGGCTTTTTGAAGGTACGACGGCAGAGGATGAGTACTATTTACCGACTCAGCTCTCTAAAGAAGTTTATGAGGCACGTATCAGAGTACATCGCCAGGAATATATTACGGAACGCGATTTTGCCGCGATCAAATCGTACGGGCTTAATGCCGTTCGCATACCTGTTCCCTATTTTATTATGGGAGACTGTCCTCCTTTCATCGGTTGTGTGGACGAGTTGGATAAAGCTTTTTTATGGGCGGAAAAGTACGGGCTGCAGGTGTTAATTGATCTTCATACCGTACCGGGAAGTCAGAATGGATTTGATAACGGAGGAATTTCCGGTGTATGCAAATGGGCGCAGCAGCCGGAAAGCGTAGAATTTACTCTAAAGCTTCTGGAAAAGTTATCTGAACGCTATGGAGAGAAGCCGAATCTCTGGGGCATTCAAATACTCAATGAACCGATTACGGAGCGCTTGTGGAATGCGATAGATGTTCAAAATCGGTATAAACCGGTGGACTTGGAGATGGCAGCGGGCAGCGGGCCTATTTCACTGGAATTTTTGCGCACGTTCTATGTGGAAGCCTATCGCAGAATGCGCCGTTATCTTCCGGAGGACAAGTATATTGTATTCCATGATGGATTTGAGCTAAAAGCGTGGAAGGATTTCATGAGGGAAAGTGAATTTATAAATGTGGTGCTCGATACGCACCAATACCTTATGATGGCTGAGGTGTCTGGCTGTGAACAGACGGTGGAGGGGTATGTAAACTATGTTCAGGAATATTTTGCAAAGGATATTGCCGAAATGCAGAAGTATTTCCCTGTGATCTGCGGGGAATGGAGCTTGTTTAACTCCTATGGCTGCGGTATCGATACAGCAGGGGGATTATCTCCGGTCAATGGAGTCAAATCCAATGAAGATACATTAAGCGCAAGCAGCAGAAAGGAATTATACAGCCAGCTGGCGAAAGCACAATTGGAGGCGTGGAGCAAAGGCAGCGGTTATTTTTATTGGAATTATAAATTGTTATTGGATACGGTAAATGAGCCGGGCTGGATTGGCTGGGACAGCTGGGATTTGGGAAAATGCGTCAGTCTCGGCTGGTTCCCGGTGGAGCTCTAACAGGCTTACAATGCTCGATGCTCTATCCTAGACTCTTGCCGGTCTTAATAAGCGGCTGAAGCTGGGAATAGGTTGCATTTTGGAGGCGCTGTTCGATGGGCTGTCCGCTAGATGTCCGGTTTATGACCACGGGCTGTCCGTGCGCTGTACTTTAGACGTGTTAAATTTGTATTGTGGAAATGAATAGAGACGGACGAAAGCCGCTGACGCCATCAGCGGCTTTTGTCGTCTTTAGGCGATGCCACGGTAGCAAAAATAGCAGCCTTAGGAGGGAGGTGATACCATTGCGCAATGTCGGAGCCGGTAAATTAGAATTGCTGGGATGGTGTGCTTTATGAGAAGCGCAGTGACAGCAAGGTTGCTGGAGGCGGTGCCCGGGTTGAATGCGGTCTATAGCTCTGCTGGCGGGATGGGAGAAGAAGCTTTGCTGCCTTGTGCGTTATATTTGCAGGGCGAGGTGGAAGCAAGCGGCGTCTGGACTGGGTTGAGGCAAAGCATCGAGCTATGGCTTTACGCGCCCCGCTTAAGCCCAGCCGGATTGGATGGGTTGAGTGAGCAAACGGTCACTGCATTGGACAAGCAGCTGCTGACGGCGGAGACGGGGGAGAGATTTCTGTGCCTATTCGAGGGAAGCCTCGGGCCAGATACGCCGGATGAAGCCCGAGATGCCGTGAAGCGCGGTTTGCGGTTTGACTTGATCGTGCCGCAATCTTTAACCCGAGCGGTGCAAATTAGCAGCGACCCTTGGCTTAATGCGATCCAGGCATGGACGCAGGGCGTACTCGGCCCGGACTGGCAGATTCATAGCGGCAGCTGGCCGTTAGGCTATGAGCCGCCAGCCGTGATGTGGCGGATTATCGATATGGAAACGACGCCGCATGGGAAAACGTCTTGGGAGCTGCGGAAGAAATTTACCGCCTTTATTGCCGGGACAGATGCAGATCAAGAGCATCAGGCGATTCTCTCCCTGATCGAAGCTCTGGGTAAAGCAGTGAAGATTCCGCTGCAGTCTGGTGTTAAGACATATTTAACCGTCCAGGAGCCGAAGGTGAATTTGAATGCGAATGGCGTAACCGAGGGGCCACTGTCGGTGACATTTAGCCGACGCATCGCAGACTCCGTGGATGAAGGGCCGCTGATGCAGTTTATTCAACACAAACGAACATAAATTTGAGGTGAAAAGCAATGGCACAAAAAAAGAAAGCAGCTCAAGCGGTTCAAACAGCCGTAGCAGCTAATGCGGGTAAAGTAGCCAAAGCAGCCAAAGCTGCCAAAGCATCTGCGGCTGCCGAGCCGGTATATCCGCTCGATGAAATTATGCAGCAATCGGAAGCGTTGATGGGTGTGAAGCCGGAAGTGCTGGCCGGGGCGTTCCATTCGCTATCTGGCGGCAGCTTGACGGTACAGGAAGCGAAGAAGCAGGTACAACTATTTTTGAATAGGAAGGTGAAGTAATTATGGCAGCAGGAAATTGGAATTTGACGAGTCAGCCGGTATTGCCGGGGCTGTTCATGAACTTTGTAAGTGCGGCGGGGTCGGCGATCGCGCCGGGCGCGCGCGGCGTAGTGGTTGCGCCGGTCAAGGCGCATTGGGGGCCGATCGGCCAATTTGTGGAGGTAACGAGTGAGAATGCCATCAAGGAGCTGTTCTCGGCCGATGAGTCCGGCGGGGCAACGGCTTACACGACGCTGTTCTTGTCATTGCTTGGTGGCGCGAAGAAGCTGCTGGCCTACCGGATTGCAGACAGCTCCGCTGTGCCGGCCGAGCTCGTACTGAAGAACAGTGGGTCGAGCGCGGTGGACGCATTGAAGCTAAGCGCGAAATACAGCGGCGAACGCGGCAATGCTTTTAAGGTGACGGTTCAGCCGAGTCTGGCTGTACCGGACGTGAAGGAGCTTAAGCTCTATGAAGGCAACGCGCTGCTCCGTACGATTACGCTGGGCAGTGGCGATGTGGATGCTGCTTTTACTGCGATCAATGAAGATGCGGGGAACAAGTGGATCGTGGCGGAGAAGCTGTCTGGCGGCGGCGTGCTCGCCGATGTGTCCGGCTTGGCTCTCGAAGGGGGAGCCAGTGGGATTTCCGGGATTACGAACGCGGATTATATCGCGGCTACGGAAGCTTTTGAGACGCAGGATTTTCATGTGCTGACGCTCGACGGGACGACGGATGCGGCGCTTCGTACAAGTCTTGTCGCCTGGATCAAACGGGTGCGCAGCGAGGGCAAAGGCATTATGGCTGCACTTGGCGGAACGTTCGCGGAGGATACGGGCGCAGATGCCGTAAATAAAGCGATCGCTCGCAGTATCGCAGCCGATTTTGAAGGAGTCGTCAACGTGGGAACGGGGGCAGTTTTGAATGGAAAATCATATTCTTCCGGACAGGTCGCTTCTTGGGTTGCAGGGTTGATTGCTGGGCAGGCATTGAAAGAGTCCACGACGTATGCCGCGTCTCCATTTGAGGACGTGACCCGCCGTTGGACGCGTTCGGAGCAGGAGCAGGCGGTGCAGAACGGCGTATTCCTGCTGGTGCATGACGGCCGCCGGGTCAAGGTGCTGCGCGGGGTGAACAGTCTGATTACTTTACAGCAGGGCCAGAACAGGGGCTGGAAGAAAATCCGCAAAATCCGCGTCATCGACCAGATTAACGCTGATCTGCAGCGGCAGGCGGAGGATCATTACATCGGCAAGGTCAACAACACGGTAGAAGGCCGTCAGGCACTGATCAGCGCAGGCCAGCAGTATTTGCAGGCTTTAGCTGCGGAGAGTGTTATCGAAGCAACGGGGTACGACGTAATGCTGGATCCAAGATTTTATGGGGACGGCGCGGTCATGCAGCCTGAGGATGATCAGGTGTTCCTGACCTGGCAGGCGGATGATACCGACGTGATGGAACAAATTTTCGGCACGTTTTACGTGCAATAATTTTGAGGGGGAATATATAAGATGGCACAATATCTCGATCCAAGCCGCGTCATTATGGGGACGTTCGGGCAGATTTTTATCGATGGCGTATGGCAGTCTAACCTGAATCATTTGGAGGCCAATGTAGAGGCGGATAAAAGAGAGCTTAACCTGGTTGGCACGGAATACACCGTCTTCAAGCTAGGGCGCAAAAAAGGCACCGGCACGATGAGCGGCTACAAGGTCACCTCTGACATGATTCAGAGGGGCTTCCAGAAGTTCAATATTATTCAGAAGTTGGATGACCCGGAGGCGTATGGTTTTGAGCGCATTGAGTTGAAAAACTGCATGGTCGACAGAATTCAGCTGGCAAACTGGACGGCAGGCGAAGAGGTCGCCGAGGAAACGCCGTTCACCTTCGAAGGCTATGAACTGCTTGATCCGATCACAGGACCTTAATTATTCTTGGGATTGAAAGGAGAAAACGAACATGAGTGATGTAAAAGAGTGGAATGAACAGGATATTCTCGACGGTCTCTTCGAGACGGCAGCGAATCTGCCGGAAGAGACCGTTTTTATTTCCCGGCTGAACCTGCGTGTAACGCTGCGCGGCTTGACATCAAGCAAGGTGGATTCAATCCGCGAGCGCTGCACGGTCCGTAAAACGACGAAAGGCCATGTCTCGGAAAAGATCGACAGCGAGCTGTTTAATGCGACGCTGATTAAAGAAGCGACCTCTGCCCTAGAGGTTGTGCGCAAGCAGGGCGACGGCCAAGAGCAAAGTGTGAAGCTGAGCGGCTGGGGCGACGAGCGCATTACGAGCCGGCTCCGGCTGTCGGGCGGAGACGAAGCGGTGCGCCGCATGCTGCTCGCCGGGGAGCTTGATGCCGTAGGCGATAAGGTGCTGGAGCTGTCCGGCTTCGGGGTGGATATTGCCGACCTAAAAAACTAGCAAACTCCGGCGGCACCACGACTCTCTTGTTCCATATGTGGAGCAGGCATAGTCTGCGCCCCGGAGAGTTCTGGTCTCTCCCGAAGGGAGAGCGCATGCTGCTGCGGGCTTTTACGGAGATGGAGCTGGAGATGATGTCATCTTCAGCCTCGCCGTCCGGCTCCGGGCGGAAGCAGCCTTGATGGCTGAAATACGGCAGAAAGGAGGTAAAAAGTGGCGAATCAAGAACTTCGTTCAATGGACATCATTATCGATTCCCGAGATATCGATATTGCGGAGAGGAAGCTGCGAAGCCTCGACCGCATGCTGCTGCACACCCAGAGGCGTGCCCTCGCTCTTGGCAACACGAGAATGCGGCCGAGCATTACGTTAGAGGACCGTTTCACGGAAACGGCCATCCGGCTGAGCGCAACGATGAAGCGGCTTAATCAGGCCGCGGCCCGTCCGGTGGCCGAACTGATCGACCTGGCGACGCCGAAGATCGATAAGATCAGGAGCGCGCTGCAGGAGCTGAGCCGTACCCGATGGTGGGTTGTGGTGGATGCAGGTGGCTTTGGAGCTGCGATTGGCGGCTCTGTTGCTAAGCAGATCTGCGAGGAGGGGCAAAGTTTATTGCAGCGTATTTCGGTGACTTTTCAGAAAGCTTTAGAGTGTATTTTTGACGCGCTGGAAATTGCTGAATGTCCGGCAGAAGCGGCAGGAGAGTGTAAATGCGGAGAATCGTCGGGGTGCAGCACGCAAGAGAGCCAGCCGCTATGCGAAGCATCGGGCAAGACGCTCGGTCAGATATTCTTTGAAGCATTCCTGGAGCTCATTGATCCTCAACGTATTGTTGAAAAATTCTCGAATATTCCGTGGGATACGATGATTTCAGATGCCGGGAATGCTTTGAAGGAATTCGGAAATAAATTAATAGAGTCAATAAAATCTGATATAGCCGATGGAGCGCAAAAGGAGCTTAAAGATCAGTGGAGTAATAAATGGCTTCCGAAGATCAAGGATTCCTGGCAGAATAGCAAAGTAAAACAAGCGTGGGACAACAGCAAGGTAAAGAACGAGTGGATTCCCAAGGCCAAAGACTTATGGAATAACAGTAAAGTAAAGGGCTTTATGGATAAACCTTGGGTGAAGAAGGTAACGGAGTTTATAGGCAAGGGTAAAAAGATAATAAAAATACCGGGTATTTCACAAATCCAATCAGCCTATGAGATATTTACTGCCAAGACTGATAGAGAGAGAGCAGGGAAAATAGGGGGTTTTGTGGGCGGCCTGATTGGAACGGCAGTAACTGGCTTTTTTACTAAAAACTATATAGCAACAGTGGTTGGAAATACAGTAAGTGATATGATTGGTGAAAAAATCGGGGTAGGCATATATGACTTATTTAGTGAAAAAGGAAAACGCACATTCCATGACCCACCTTACCCTCCTGGAACGACTATAGCTGATGCCTACTTAAGTGGTGGCGGAAGGAAATCGCACCCAACTACCTATATAGAGCAACTCAAGCACGAGATTATTTTCGGTACTGGCAATAAGCCTTCTGGGACCCCGTTAACGGATGAAGAGATTTTGAGTGCAGCTGAGTATTTCAAATCATTAAATGGACCGCTCCCTGCTCCAAATCCCCCTGTTCCCCAGGCGGCTGCACCTCAGCCAGCCCCTGAGATTATAGTAAATATGCCTCCAGGGATGGTTCAAATTCATCAGCAGCAACAGGAAATCGATATTGATAGTATTTCCAAGCAGGTTGGCTGGCATGTGACTCATAATATAAGCAGAGTACTTATAAATATGACCAAATAAGGGGGGAGCAAAGAGTGGAAATCAGGTTAATAGATGAAGCCGCAGGCACCGATTTCGTGTTCCCCGTCAATCCGGAAGAGGTGAGAATCACTCGGGGCAAAGGCTACGAGACCTTGAATATGCTATCTTACGGGGAATTTGATATGGCAACGGCAGAGAGGGTGAGGGAAATCACCTTCTCTTCTTTTTTTCCCGCATGGTGGGGAGACCAAGAGACGCAGCCTGCGCCAAAGGAAGCCATGCACCTGCTGACGGAGATGATGAACAGCAAGGGCCCCGTTCGACTGATTATTGAGAATTTGGTGAACTTGCTCGTCTTTATCACGGTGCATGACACTACGTTTAAGGGCGGGGAGCCCGACGATATTTACTTCGATCTGACGGCCCGGATGTGGAGGCAGCCAAAGGTTCATACGAAGGCGGGGAGTGCTGCAAGCAACGGGAATAGCGGTGGTGGATCGAATCGTCCTGATTTGAAAAAAACGCCAAAAGCCTACACCGTCAAGTCCGGCGACAGCCTCTCCAAAATTGCCAAGCTGGAGCTCGGCGACAGCTCCAAATGGTCGGCTATTTACAATTTGAACAAAAAAACGATTGGCCCTAACCCCAATTTGATCAAACCAGGGCAAAAGCTGGTGATGCCGTCATGAGTTATGAGGTAGTTCTGGAGGATAAGCATTATTTGCGGGAGTTGATCGAAAGTGTCTCCTTGACCGATTCGCTGGATCAAATTTCGTATGAGGCCCGCATCATGCTGCGGATGCCTGCGTCTGGATTGGCGATCGCACCGGGGCAGTCGATTCGCGTAAGCGGAGTGCCCTATGGGGGCAAGGAAATGGTCTATTTGCTAAATCCCGGCGTAGTGTGGGAATGCATCAGCAGCAATCGTGGCAGCAAGAGTCTCAGCCTTGTGGTGTACGACCGGACAATTTACCTCGCGAAATCGGAGGATGAGTATTTGTTCGCTT
This sequence comes from Paenibacillus sp. YSY-4.3, assembly GCF_054767475.1. Classification (NCBI taxonomy): domain Bacteria; kingdom Bacillati; phylum Bacillota; class Bacilli; order Caryophanales; family Paenibacillaceae; genus Paenibacillus; species Paenibacillus sp. YSY-4.3. Next base: position 129,510 of record NZ_BAABMC010000010.1, read on the forward strand.
CGGGAGGTACGGCCAGCCAGCGGCTGAAGAAATATGCGCAGGATTGGCAAATCAAACTGGCTTCCATTCCAGACACAGGGAAGGCGTTGAGCAAGGCGACCTACCGCTCTCAACCGATCTATAACATGATCGTGACGGACTTAAGGGAGACGGTGAAGCTTGGCGGGGATGCATACATGCCCCGGATGACGCCTGCTGGCCTCGAGCTGTTCAAAATCGGCAGCAACAAAACCGTATGGAAGCTCGAAGCTCTGGAGGGCATTGACCAGCATCGGACACTGGAGGGAACGGTCACTAAGGTAAAGGTGATTGGCAGCACAGATAGCAGCAAACCAGCGAGTCCGAGAACCGGCAGCGACAAGAACAAAGCCGATCCGCCATCGCAATTTTTAGCTGTCGAGACGGGGGAAGTCAGTAAATTCGGGACTTTACAGCGGATTGTGCAGGACGAGGATGTAAAGACGCCGGCGGATGCCAAAACACTAGCCAAAAGCATGCTGACCGGCCTCCAGGAGACCTTCACGGTGAACGGGCTCGACATTAACACACTGCGCGCTGGTGATAAGGTGGAGCTAAACGGTCTGGAACTGATCGTCATGTCTGTATCGCATGAGCTAGGTGATCCGGGACGCATGTCGCTGGAGCTGGGGTCATACGACTACGTGAAAAGGAGGTATTATCTCAACCATGGCTGATCCTTATAAAACATTGGCAGCTGCATTCCGGGATCAGATGACGGGGTATGCCAAAGATATGCTGTCCGGCATGTCCACGGAGCTCGGAACGATAACGGCGTCGGGGCTGAAATTGGATAATTTCAAACACGAAATCAAAAGTTATTGGGTTGCGGATTTTCCGGTTACTCTGGAAATTCCGGCTTTTCATATGGTAGGCACGATGATGACGCCCGTCGATCAGGAGGGATACCCGCTTGGAGTGCCGGGCCCGCGAACGCGTTTTGAGTTTGAGGCTGCCGAGATCAAGGATGTTCGCGTAAATTTGGCCGACGGCCTTCGGCCGGGAGATCGTGTCGTCGCCGTTAATTTGAATGGCGGCCATGAGGTGGTCGTCATGTGCAGGGTGGTGAGCCAAGGTGGCTAATTTATTTCCAGAGGAGCAGGAATGGGTTGCCGGTTCAGGCGCAGCTGAGTTGGATGAGCTGAACGTGCTGGGGGGGCAGCGTGCGGGAACTGGGGGAATGTTTGGGCGGAGCTGGCTGTTTGATTTTGAGGCAGGCGAGTTTCGGATGACCCCTACGCGAAAAATAGTGTCCGCCGACGAGACCGCAGCTTGGATCATGTGGTGTGAGAAGGCCGTGCGAACGGCAAGATACCATCACTTGATTTATTCTCGCGATTATGGGCAGGAATACGAAGGCCTGATCGGCCGGGGGATGAGCCGCGGGGCGCTAGAATCGGAGATTCAGCGCATGACGACGGAGGCATTGATGACAGATCCGCGTACGGAGCGGGTGGATCAGTTTTCTTTTCGCTGGTCGGGGGATGCCTGCTTGTTTTCCTGCCGCGTGATGAATGTAAGAGAAGAGACTGCGGTCTTAGAAGGGAGCGTGACCGTGTAATGGCTGGATTGCCAGTATATTTGCAAGAACAGACGGAAGAACAGATTATGCAGCGGATGCTGAATCGGGTGCCTGACGATATCGATAAATCGGAGGGCTCATTTATTTGGGATGCGCAAGCTCCCGTGGCATTTATGCTGTCGGAAGCGGCGCTTAGGGCCAGACAGGTGCTGGAATGGGGTTTTGCCAGCTCGTCTTATGGGCCGTACCTGGACATGCGAGCGGCAGAGCATGGCGTTGCGCGGCGTGCGGCGACGGCGGCAGCCGGACAGGTTCAGTTTACCGGAACGCCTGGCACGACGGTGCCTGCGGGCACGCTGGTAGCTACTCCGGCAGACGAAATTACGGGGGAAGCTTCTATTGAGTATGCGACGACGGCAGCCGTGACGCTGGGTGAGACAGGTGTGGAATTAGTGAACGTTCGTGCCGTAGAACCAGGCCGCAATGGCACGGTCCCTGCGGGCGTGATTACGGTGATGTCTGCTTCGGTGAACGGGATTGTGGCCGTAACGAATCTTGAGGAGACGCGGGGCGGCACGGATGTAGAGTCTGATGAATCGCTGCTGGAACGTTTTTTGAATCAGGTGCGAAGCCAGGGGACGAGCGGCAACAAAGCCCAGTATATGAAATGGGCGGGAGAGGTGCCGGGCGTTGGCGGCGTACAGGTTCATCCGTTATGGAACGGAGCGGGAACGGTCGGCATTTATTTGCTCGATACGGACAAACGCGCGGCGAACGAGGATATTGTTGCGGCCGCTCAGCAGTATATCGATCCGACGCAGGATGGGCAAGGAGAAGGTATGGCCCCGGCCGGTCCGATCGTGACGGTGATGGCGGCTGAGGAAGTGCCGGTTAACGTCAGCGTTAAGCTGACCTTGGCGGACGGCGCTACTTTGCCCGAAGTGAAGGCGCTGATCGAAAAGGGAGTACGGGCGTATTTGAAGCAGCTTGCTTTCGCAGATCCGCTCGTTCGGGTAACGCGCATTGCCTCAGTCCTGCTGGATATTCCGCCGATTATCGATTATGCGATGCTAACGGTGAATGGCAACGCGGAGACGAACATCCAAATTCAGCCCGGTCAGGTCGCCGTGTTAGGGGCGGTGGAAGTGAATGCGTAGTGTGGTGACAGAGCGTTCGTTGGCTAGTGCAAGCAGGAGTCGGCGATGTTGTTGAGGATGGTGTTTAGATTATGAATTATAAAACGATATTGAATGCGGGAAACGGTGATAGTCCATGAGTACCCAAATGATGACAAGCCCAAGAGGGCGCGAGCTTTTTTCGTACCTGCCGGCTTATTATGAAACCTCTCGCGTCATGCGAGGGGATATGAATGCAAAAGGTGCAGAGCTGGATATGCTCCACCAGGCACTGGATGAGACCTTGGAGCAATTTTTTGTAAAGACGGCCACATGGGGATTGGATCGCTGGGAGCAGGAGCTGGGGATTGAAACAGACCTGGTCAAGCCACTGGCACAGCGGCGTGCCGTCGTGGAGTCCAAGCTGCGGGGGGCCGGGCAATTTACGGGCCAGTTGGTCAAAAATGTGGCCGAAGCGTATGACGGCGGTGCGGTCGATGTATCTTTTCATCCGGATGAATGGAGTTTCACGGTGAAGTTCATCGATACAATCGGTGTTCCACCGAATTTGGATGATCTGAAAGCTGTCATCGAGGAGCTTAAACCGGCTCATTTGGCGGTCGAGTACGAGTTCAGCTATTTGCTGATCCAAGACATCCATGCCGTTATGACGCTTGGCGAATTGGAGCAGGTGCCGCTATCAAAATTTGCAGGAGGTGGTTCAGTTGGCAAGTAAAACAGAGCATTTGAATTTGCTGAAGAAGGATCCGGTAGCCGATGGGAATGAGTATTTTAATATTGAGACGATGTTAAATGAGAACTGGGATAAGATTGACGAGGCCGTTGGTTATGTCCAAAATCGTCTAAATAGATCCAGCACCGAGTCTATTACACTACAACCAGGATTACAAACGATCAACGCTAAGCGCGACGCACGCTTTAAGCTTGGCGAAGTACGGGGACGAACGCTGATTAATCTACTCGGTAGCTGGGGAGGATGTGAAAGTCTAAATCCTCGATATTTTTACAATAGAGTAACTGCCAGTATAGACACAACCATCAAAAAGTCTGGAAGTGCTTCTTTAAAAGTTGTGGCGGATACCTCAGTTGATACTACTCATTATTATAGATTCGCGGGAAGTGTAGTAGAAGACTGCTACAAGGTTTCAGAAGGAGAAAACATCCTTTTTGGAGCTTGGATAAAGCCACAATCTGTTGGCGGGGCACACATGACCTTGTTTTTTTGGAATGATACCGGTACGGAGAATGTAAGTGGAATAATTGGGGGGAGCGTTATTTACGGTGACGCTTCGAAGTTTGCTTACGGGTATGTTAAAGCAAAAGTTCCTGCTGGTGCTCGTTATGTAGTTCCGCGGATTGCTCTTGTTGACCAAAATGGATATGAAAACTTTACAGGAACCGGAGCCGAAGGTTGTAATATCGACGAAGTGAGCATTTATAAACTTTCGGATACCGAGTACGCGGCGCTGGACGGGATGACCAACGAGGAAGTTGGCGCCAGATATCCGTTTGTACCGACAGGCATTATAGGCATTGAAAATCCTTATGCGATTACTACAAGCGGAAATCTGCTGCCAGTATTTTATGGGTGGGCATTGATTAACTCCCCAACCTCGGATGGTGCTTATCAAATAAGAGCTTCGACAAATGGGACAGTTACACAACTAGCAGAATATTGGCTACCTGTTATCTCTGGGGCTACGTATAGTTTTAGCCGCATTTTGCAAAATGGTAGCATCCAGGTATACGGCTTTGATGCTATAAATGGGAACCCTGTGCAAAATATGAACCAAGATAAAACCAACGGTTTTTACAAAGCAACATTTGCAATACCGAGTACGGTTAAAGTTCTACGCATCAGGTGTTATACAGATACAGCAACCACCGAATCTATATTTAGTAATATAATGCTAAACGCAGGCTCCGAAGCCAAATCGTTCGAGCCGCAGCGTAGCTCGATGCTCGCTTTCCAGACCGAGTTACATGCAAATCCAACGAATGGCAGCGATCCTGACGTGTTGTTTGAGCAGGACGGGCAATATTATAAGCTGGCTAAGTGGAGAAAGATTGTACTGGATGGGATGCTAGAATGGACGTTAAACGTAGGGAAGACGGGGTTTAAACAGGTTAGATTTCCTGTTTTTGACGGAGTTTCATCAAACTCTACTAACTGTGCAGTAACGAAATTTAACGGATCTAAACTTGCCTTTGGAGATTCGAGTAACATTCCCGATACTTTCCAGTTGATCTCATCAAATAGATACTTTTATGTTTCTATTCCTAACGACGATAGCGGGTGGCCGGATGGATATAATCCAACAGCAGACGAAATTAAGGCGTATTTTTGGGGTTGGACAATGTGCATCCAGGATGGATCAGTACCTTATGCGGGTACGGGGACAAAATATTGGAAAACTGTTGGTAAGACTGGCGTAGCTGATACATCTACCTTGCCAACAGCCCAAGCTCCTAACAGAACACCTTATCAGCTCCTGTACCGCCTCGCCAAAGAAACCGTTGAGCCAGTCGTTTCAGAAGGTTGCTTGACAATAGCCGAAGGCGATAACATGGTCGAATTCGGTACGGGGATTGTGTTAAGGGAGAGCGTGAAACCTAAACTTGATGGAACAGGGTATTGGATTGCAATAGACGGCACCAAAATCCCAAGCTCTGCCTCAGAGCTAAGGTATAAAAACAATGTAGTTCTAGGTGTATATAAGAATTCCATGGCGGATTTTAAGTGGAATATTGTCAACAGTGTCAATGCTTACGGTATACAACGAGCCTATTTACCTACCGCAGACTATGACCAATCAGCAGCTTACAGCGTCACCTATCTCAAACTCGATAAATCACCTATTGTTCCGATAAGCGGAAGCCTGGCTACAAACGAAAAGTCTCAACTTAACGACTTGACCGCAGGCGTGTCCGAAGCCCTGCATCGGGTAAGCGTCGTTGAGCAGAAGAAAGCGGAGAAGGATGCACCAGGTTGGATTACGCCGACGTTGTTGAATGGGTGGACATTATCGAGCAGCGGTGTATTTCCGGCTCAATATTTCAAAGACAGTATGGGGATTGTCCATGTTAAAGGTATCGTAACAGGTGGGGTGACAGAAACTGTCGTATTTAAGCTTCCAAGTGGCTACAGACCAAGAATAACAAATAGAATACCCTCAATAATCATGTCTGGGGTGAATGTCTATATTGCTTATCTTGATGTAAAAGCTAGTGGCGACATATTAGCCGTTTTTCCAACTCAAAGTAACCATTTAACACTTAACATGTCATTTCTAGCTGAACAATAAGGAGGAATTACCGTGAAAGCAGTACCTAAAGTAAATGCAGACGGCGTTTATCTGGAGGACGAATTAGTGAATGATGCCTTTAACGGAGTCGTTCCTACCTATTACCAGGATTTGGTGACGCAGCTTGAAACCAATACTGGCGTTGAAGACGAGCTGTCAGAAGAGAAGCAGCAGCCAGTTGGTTACATTGTTGGTGTCCCCGTACCGCCTGGTTTATTCTGTCCTCGATTTGACATAGCAGCATGGCGGAAATACCAGGATGCTCTGACTGCGGCAGAGAATGAATACCAAACTATGTATGCGGAATGGGCTACTGAGCCCGAAGAAGAGCGCGGGCAACTCCCTGTTTATACACTTCCAGAGCAGCCGACGTTGTGGAGCGAGGGCTTATCACCCGAAGAGATCGAGGAGCTTACTTGTCCACAATCACAAGAGCTAACCGAACTTGAACGTCTCCAGACAGAGAACACCGAGCTTAAACTGGCTCTCGTTGAACTAGCTGAATCGCAGGAAGCTGATAAACTCGAAATGCAGCTAGCGCTTGCAGAACTTGCCGAAATTATTACAGGGGGTGAGACTGTTGGCTAAAATATACTATGATCTAATCATGGCAAATTTAAAAGCTATTAACGATGTGCCGCTTCGGTGGCAGGCTCAAGTGCAAGAGTTTCTAAATTCTGACGCCCTATAAGGCGTTTTTTATTTTGCCCCCGATTCCCGGGGGCTATTTCTTTTTGAAACGGAGGGAGCAGGATGGAAATTACGATACTTATCTCCATTGCGACAGCCGTTAGTGGAATTTTGCTAGGCTGGTTAGGGCGCACGCGGACCATACGCCAAGATGCAGCGAAAGACGCAGAGGCAGGAGCGACCCTGCAGACGGACGTGGAATATATCAAACGCGGCGTCGATGACATAAGGGTGGATATGCGGATTCAAAGCCAGCGCTTGGATGGAATATCCGAACGCGTGACGCGGGTGGAGGAGTCGACTAAGCAAGCACACAAGCGGCTGGACCGCCTGGAAGAATAAACTATATTAAATGCTGGAAAGGAAGATAGTTATGGACTGGAACGTTATTTTTGATCTCATTCATCCGTATTTATTCGGAGTTGTGGCGGTGTGTTGGGTGATTGGCTATATCCTCAAAAAGACGCCCAAGGTTCCCGATTGGAGCATCATCTATATTGTTACCGTCGTATCAGTACTGCTGACTATTTGGCTGCTCGGCTGGGGGCCGGATTCGCTGATTCAGGGCATCCTTACCGGGGCGTTTGCAGTGTACGGCAATCAGTTTGTGAAGCAAGCATTGAAAGGGGCGGATGATCATGAAAACGGTATGGATTGATGCAGGCCACGGAGGTAAAGATCCGGGGGCAACCGGAAATGGATTGAAAGAAAAGGACATTACCCTCCAATTATCTCTGGCCATAAAACGGCGGCTTGAATCGCAATATGAGGATGTTAAGGTGCTGCTCTCCCGCAGTTCGGATGCCGATATGACTTTAAAAGACCGAACCGACAAAGCCAATCAGGTGAATGCCGATATTCTTATCTCCGTTCACTGTAACGCCGGGGGTGGGGCGGGAGGCTTCGAATCGTACTGCTATACTGCGGCATCCGCGGCTTCTAGGTCCTTGCAGGACGTTTTGCATAACGCCGTCATGACGGAGCTCAAGCCTTACGGCATCAAGGACAGGGGGGAGAAGACGAAGAACCTCCATATGGTTAGAGAGAGCAAAATGCCTGCGGTGCTGACGGAGAATTTGTTTGTTGATGTAGTTAACGATGCGAACAAGCTGAAACAGCAGGAGGTTAATGAAGCGATTGCGCAAGGGCATGTGCGCGGCGTGGCCCAGTTCCTCGGATTGAAGCCGAAAGGGGTAAAACAACAACCGGAACCCGCCGATTCAGGGGCAAATCAGACTTGGAAAGAGAGCGGTCGCGAATGGCTTATTACGCACGCAGGAATCAGTCCGGACTGGAAAGCAACCGACCCGATTGATATCGGAACGCTTGGCACGATCCTCAGCAGATTGCAGAAGTAAATTCCCATGGCGCCGGGAGTTTTCTCTGCGTAATTGCTGCTTCATTGTAGGATTTGTGATTTTGCTATTGGTTCTCTATTCGTAGCTTCTTCTATTCGATACTTCTCAATTGTTACTCCGTTATTCGCTATCTATTATTTGGTATCTGCTACTTTACTATCCACTGCCTTCTAATCACTACCAGCTATTCGCTGTTTAGCTAGCTAGCTAGTTAGTCGCACTAACTGCATTTGTTACATTTAATAGCTACCGTCTATCGATGGCAACACAAACTAGTTGCATTTCTTACATTTAGAAATGAGATATGGAGGCTGCTCAGGCAAAATACCGTAAACTAGATGTAGGAATTACATTTATTTCGCAAAATTTGCCCTTATAGGCATAAAATAAATGTAGGAAATACATCTAGCGACATCCTCCGGTACCGAATTACCCTCTTAGAGGCGAGTTGTAGATAATTAGACGCAATGATTACGCTGAATCTAAAGAAGCAAGGGGAATCGCAACCCAATTAACAACCCAACTGGCCACAGAAGCAGGCAGACTCCCTGTCAGATTCTTTTTTATGATCAATACACGCTAAACAGGATATACACCACATACGCGCACCCCAGCAGTATTCAAAACGCAATAATCCACAGCCCCTCCTTTCCTTTACCTCAATATCTTTCGCCAGTAATCCACATGATACTAGTCTCCTTTCATTCCACATAATCGATTCTCTTTTCATTTCGCCAAGCATCTCTTCCCTTTACCCGTTTATTATTCCTTAACATTGCCGAATATGAACTAAACCGCCGGTATCCAAAAAAATAAGGACAACCAGGCGTCATTTTCCACTTGTTAAAGAACGTTTGTTCGTATATAATACAAACAAATGTTCTTATCGGAGATGATTTTGGTGAAAAAATACATTAACCAAGTGGTCGAGATTATATACATGGATCGCAGCGGCAGAATTACACAGCGTCCCATTCACATTCATGCCATTCGTAGTGGGTTGGTGCGAGCAACGTGCCTGCAAACAGGAGCGCCGAGAGCCTTTAGAACTGAGCAAATACTCGCTCTTCATCCTGTGAAACAACCTGTGAAGCCATCTGTGAAACACTTTGCCAAACAGTCCGCAAAACAATCCATATTACCATCCGTGAAACAACCTGCAAAACAATCCATGATGCCTTCCATGAAACAACCTATACAACCAGCTGTACAACCATCTATGCAACAAATTGTGAAAGGGGGCAGTCATTATGCTTCCTGATCTGGAACGCAAGCTGCTGCGGATCATTTATAATTTTTGGTCACAGCGCCGCCGTATTCCGAGCATGAAGGAACTTGAACGTACAACTGGCAGGACGGAGCGGGATATCCTAGCAGCTTTGAGACGGTTGGAGGGAGACGGCTTCCTGAATTGGCCGGACAAATCCACGCTAAACACATTGAGGCTGCTAAATGTCCCGGAGGCGGAGGAACCCGCTAAGGCTAGGCCACGGCGGGGATTGCGCAGCGATATTGAATACTGGACGAATTATTGAAGATTACATAAGGAATGGAATCGTTGAGGATAAAAAACGCTTGCCTTTTCAGAGTAGCGGCTATAGAATCTAGGTAAGAACTTGTACGTACAATTAATTACCTAATTTGAATTATGTCGATATTGTATATACAAGTTGGCAGATCATTACTTAAGAGACTAATCACTCTGGGAGGCGTTAACGCAATGAATTTGAAACCGTATTCATTTTGGTTTGTAACAGGAAGTCAGCATTTGTACGGGCCTGAGACGTTGGAAGAGGTAGCCGAGCATTCCCGCATCATTGCCGGGCAGCTGGACAAAGATCCTGTGTTTGCACAATCCATCGTATTTAAGCCGATCGTAACCACACCAGATGAAATTTATAAATTGATTGTTGAAGCGAACAGCGATTCATCCTGCGCGGGGATCATTACGTGGATGCACACGTTCTCCCCGGCCAAAATGTGGATCCGCGGCCTGTCTCAATTGCAGAAGCCGCTGCTTCATTTCCATACGCAATTCAACCGCGACATTCCGTGGGAAACGATCGACATGGATTTCATGAACCTGAACCAATCTGCGCATGGCGACCGGGAATACGGCCATATCGGAGCCCGTCTTGGCATTGCCCGCAAAATCGTCGTTGGCCACTGGGAGGATGCGGAGGTCCGTCAGGATATCGCCGGGTGGATGCGGACAGCCGTTTCGTATGCAGAGAGCCGCAGCCTGAAGGTAGCGCGTTTCGGAGACAACATGCGCGAGGTAGCGGTAACCGAAGGCGACAAGGTCGAAGCGCAAATTCAGCTTGGCTGGTCGGTAAACGGGTATGGTATCGGCGATCTTGTACAGCTGGTAAACGAAGTAAGCGACGCGGAAGTGAAGGCGCTTCTCGATGAATATGCCGAGAAATATACGATTACCAAAGAAGGCCTGAGCGCTGGTCCGGTTCGCGACTCGATCGCTTATCAGGCGCGCCTCGAAATCGCAATGAAGCGATTCCTTGAAGCGGGCGACTTTGGTGCGTTCACTACGACATTTGAAGACTTGCATGGTCTGAAGCAGCTTCCGGGTCTGGCCGTACAGCGCCTGATGGAAGCCGGTTATGGCTTCGGGGGCGAAGGCGACTGGAAAACCGCTGCATTGACCCGCGTGCTTAAAGTGCTTGCCGACAACAAGAATACTTCCTTCATGGAGGACTATACGTATCATTTCGAGCCGGGCAACCATATGATCCTCGGCGCGCATATGCTTGAGGTTTGTCCGACGATAGCCGCGACAAAGCCGTCGATCGAGGTTCATCCGCTGGGCATCGGCGGCAAGGAAGATCCGGCGCGCATCGTCTTCGACGGTCAAGACGGTCCGGCGGTCAACGCTTCTCTCGTGGACTTGGGCAACCGTTTCCGCCTGATTGTCAACGTCGTAGACGGAGTAAAAGTGGAGAAGCCGATGCCGAAGCTGCCGGTTGCCCGCGTACTCTGGAAGCCGCAGCCGTCGCTGAGAGAAGCCGCGGAAGCCTGGATCTTGGCAGGGGGAGCTCACCATACGGTGTTGTCCTATAACATTACAGCCGATAATTTGTCGGATTGGGCGGAAATGGCCGGAATCGAGGCTGTCTTTATCGACAAGGATACTTCGCTGCGCCGGTTCAAGAACGAGCTCCGTTGGAGCGACATGGCATATCGTCTGCGTTAATGGCCAGAGAGATCCCGTTTCCGCGCGTTCCCCGGCCTATGATACAATAGCGGGTAGAACAAGAGTATTTGGCTGAGGTGAATGATGAGTAATCGGCGGATTCCTAAATATTTGCAGCTCAAAAACGAACTGTTGTCATGGTTTGAAACAGGAAAGCTGCAGCCCGGACAACAGGTTCCATCGGAGAATGAGATATCCGAGCAGTTCGGCATAAGCCGGCAAACGGTGCGTCAGACGTTCGGTGAATTGGAGAAGGAAGGGTGGCTGGAGCGGATTCAAGGCAAAGGCACCTTCGCGAGAAATCCACTTCGCCGAGAGAGTGAGCAGGTCAAGACGATCGGGATCATCACGACATATATTTCGGATTATATTTTTCCGCATATCGTCCGCGGTGCCGAGGCGGAGCTGCGAAGCAAAGGATACCGGCTTCTTCTCTCGAGCACGGATAACAATAAAGAGAAGGAAATGGAAAGTCTTCAGCTGATGACCAGCCAGCCGCTGAGCGGGCTTATCATCGAGCCGACGAAGAGCGCGGAAGGCAATCCGAACTTAAGCTACTTTCTGTCGCTGCAGGAGAAGGGCATTCCGTACTTGATGATCAATGAGAAATATCGCGAGCTGGAATGTCCTTGCCTGAAGGTGGATGATGAGCTTGGCGGCTATTTGGCTGCACGGCATCTGCTGGAGAAGGGACATACCTCTATCGTCGGGTTCTTCAAGCGGGATGACCTGCAAGGGGTAAATCGCCTTAAAGGTTTTCTGGCGGCGCACCGGGAGTTCGGGACTAGTGTATCTCCCCAGCGCGTCGTAACTTACACGACGGAGGAGAAGGACCAAGCCCCGTACAGTCAAGCTGTGCGGCTGCTGCAGCAGGAAGAGGAAGGCCGGCCGACCGCTTTCGTATGCTACAACGATCAATTGGCGGTCGTTCTGATGGAGGCCATTCAGCAGTGCGGCCTGCGGGTTCCTGAGGATGTTTCAGTCATCGGTTTCGACGATTCCTCCCTTGCGCTTGCTTCCGGAACGAAGCTGACGACGTTGAAGCATCCGAAGACGGAGATGGGCGAACTGGCAGCCCGGCAGCTCATTGGCATGATCGAGCAGGGGCTGGTGTTTGAAGACACGGTTTTCAAGCCCGAAATCGTTGAACGGGAATCCGTGCAACGAAGAGAACAGGCGAATCAGGAAGTAGAATTACACAGCTAGGGTCCGGATACCGGACTCTAGAGTGTAACTTGTACGTACAACACGTTTTGATTGAGCTTGTATTTATGCATATATCAACCAAACTGTGCTGTATTAGATGGAATGCAGGTATCTAATTAGGCCCTAAACAATTGTTTTAGGGAATTAGATGGATTTATACACCTTAGATCAAGGATCCTGTCCGATCATTGGCGATGTTCCATCTTATAACTACATGAAATCCATTTAAATCTATGTTCCCTTTCTTACCGTAGAAACTAACGGCTATAAATCCATTTATTTTAAGTAGAATGATAAGAATGGTTGTCAGCAAGTACGTAAACTGTTCCTACGATGTCGTATCTCCTAAATTCCTTGGATGGTATAGGTTCATGGGATATTTTCCCTTGACTGCATCCCAAATTTTTGAGTCGAGTTCATCTTAGTTAGATATTTGCAACTTGATTTGACTGATCTTGTAGTTTGATCTAACACTAGATATTTGCAGTTTGATCGATTGGATACTTGGCTTATAGATCTAGGTTGTAGATCTGCATCTGCCTTCTGATCAGGACAGGGTATCTGCAACAATAGATAGTTCTATAGAAGAAACTTTGTACTATGAAATGGTGATATATAACGTAAAGGATTACGATGAGAGAGAAGGGAGTGACCGCGTATGTTGGAGGCGCTTAAACAGCAGGTTCTAGAGGCCAATTTAGAGCTGCCAAAGCACGGACTGGTTACATTTACATGGGGAAATGTCAGCGGAATTGACCGTGAAAGCGGATTGTTTGTCATTAAGCCAAGCGGTGTGCCTTACGAGGAGTTGAAGGCGGAAGATATGGTTGTCGTTGACCTGGAGGGGAATGTGGTTGAGGGCAAGCTGCGTCCATCATCAGACACCCCAACCCATATGGTATTGTACCGGTCTTTTCCAGATATCGGCGGGGTTGTGCATACCCATTCCCCTTGGGGAACGAGCTGGGCGCAGGCCGGAAAGGCGCTGCCCGCTTACGGTACGACGCATGCGGATTATTTCTACGGAGAGATTCCTGTGACTAGGCCGATGACAAAGGAAGAAATCGAAGGTGCCTATGAGCTGGAGACGGGCAACGTGATCGTTGAGCGGTTCGCCGATATCGACCCAAACCAGGTGCCGGGTGTATTGGTGCATGCCCACGCACCTTTCGTATGGGGCAAGGATGCCCATAATGCGGTTCATAATGCGGTCGTTCTCGAAGAAGTAGCAAAGATTGCGGCACGCATGCTGAGGCTAAATCCGGAGGCGGCTCCGATGGATCAGACGCTGCTGGATCGTCATTTTCTGCGCAAGCATGGAGCCAAGGCATATTACGGACAAAAATAATGCGGTATAGAACGGGAGGTTTTTCATATGGCAAACAAGTATACCATTGGGGTGGATTACGGTACGCAATCGGGGCGTGCGGTCCTGGTCGATTTATCGAATGGCCGTGAAGTGGCGGATCACGTAACCCCGTATCCCCACCACGTCATCGATGAGCAGCTGCCAGGATCCGGCATCAAGCTCGAGCATGATTGGGCGCTTCAGCATCCTGACGATTACCTGGAAGTGCTGCGGAAATCTGTGCCGGCGGTTATCCGTGAGTCCGGGATTGACCCGGCTGATGTGATCGGAATCGGAATCGATTTTACAGCTTGCACGATGCTGCCGATTGACGAGCAGGGCCAGCCGCTTTGCTTCGATGCCAAATACATCGACCAGCCGCACAGTTGGGTTAAGCTGTGGAAGCATCACGCCGCCCAGCCGGAAGCGGATAAAATCAACGAAATCGCGGCGGAGCGCGGAGAAGCGTTTCTCCCGCGTTACGGCGGCAAAATTTCATCCGAATGGATGATTGCTAAGATATGGCAAATTCTCGATGAAGCTCCTGAAATCTACGACCGCGCAGACATGTTCCTGGAGGCGACGGACTGGGTCATTTCGCAAATGACAGGTACCATCGTCCGCAATAGCTGTACGGCCGGTTATAAAGCGATTTGGCATAAACAGGACGGCTACCCAAGCAAAGAATATTTCAAAGCGCTTGATCCAAGGTTGGAAAACCTCACAGACACGAAGCTGCGCGGCGATGTGATCCCGCTTGGCACGAACGCTGGCGGGTTGACCGAACAAATGGCGCAAATGATGGGTCTCAAGCCGGGCATTGCGGTAGCCGTGGGGAACGTAGACGCTCATGCTGCTGTTCCAGCTGTAGGCGTTGTAACGCCGGGCAAGCTCGTAATGGCGATGGGCACCTCCATTTGCCATATGCTGCTGGGCACGGAAGAGAAGCAGGTGGAAGGCATGTGCGGCGTCGTCGAGGACGGTATTATTCCAGGATTGTACGGATATGAGGCGGGCCAGTCTGCGGTAGGCGATATTTTTGAATGGTACGTGGAAGAGGCTGTTCCGGGATACGTTAGAGAAGCGGCGTCCAAGGAAGGCATCGGCGTCCATCAGTGGCTTGAGAAAGAAGCTGCAGCCTATAAACCGGGACAAACCGGATTGCTTGCGCTGGATTGGTGGAACGGCAACCGTTCGGTTCTCGTCGATACGGACTTGACCGGCCTGATTCTGGGAATGACGCTGCTCACGAAGCCGCAGGAAATTTACCGTACCCTGCTGGAATCCACGGCCTTCGGTACCCGTAAAATCGTCGACGCTTTCCACAACAATGGAGTTGCGGTCGATGCGCTGTACGCCTGTGGCGGCTTGCCGCAGAAGAACCGTCTGCTGATGCAGATTTACGCTGACGTTACGAACCGCGAAATCTTCGTTGCCGATTCGAAGCAGACGCCGGCACTCGGTGCAGCGATGTTTGCAGCGGTAGCTGCCGGGGAAGAGGCTGGCGGTTATGACACAATCCTTGATGCTGCCGAGCGCATGGCCCGCGTGAAGGAAGAGACGTTCAAGCCGATTCCCGAAAACGTGGAAATCTATGACCGCCTATTCCAGGAATACAGCAAGCTGCATGATTATTTCGGCCGCGGCGAGAACGACGTGATGAAGCGGCTTAAGAGCATCAAGAAATCTACGGAGTAACGCTGTCCGACTGGAGGTGATTCGGCATGGATAATTCCCGGGAAATAGACCTTTTGGAGAAGATCGTTCTGGAGACCGGCGCAATTCATAAGGTAGCTCCTTTTCTAAGAGACCGCATCCTGCATCGCTGTGTGATTGTAGCCGACCAGAATACTTATAATGCGGCAGGGAAGGCCTTGGAAGAGAACCTTCATTCCCAAGGCTTAAAGGCAGAGCTATGTCTTCTGGAGCCAAACGCGGCTGGCGATGTCGTCGCCGATGAGCAAGCCGTTATGCAACTGCTGCTTGAAGTAGAAGCCGGCACCACGGATGGGCTCATTGCTGTCGGCGCCGGAACGATCCATGATATCGTCCGCTTTGTGAGCCATAAGACGGGAATTCCGTTTATCTCGGTTCCTACGGCTCCTTCCGTGGACGGTTTTACTTCGGCGGGAGCGCCGCTGATTATCCGCGGGATTAAGAAGACAGTGGCGGCAGTTCCGCCGATCGCAATATTTGCCGATGTGCAAGTTCTTATGAAGGCACCGCAGCCGCTGGTCGCGGCTGGATTCGGGGATATGCTCGGCAAATATACATCCTTGTTCGATTGGAAGGTGTCCCGTCTGACAGGGGGAGAACCATACAGCGAACAGGCAGCAGTCATCACGGAGCAGGCGCTTAAATCCTGCGTTCAGCATGCTGAGGAGATCGGGGAACGAACAGAGGACGGTATTCGCATCTTGATGACGGCTTTGATCGAATCGGGCATCGCGATGCTGCTGTTCGGGCAGTCTCATCCGGCTTCGGGCGCAGAGCATCATCTGTCTCACTACTGGGAGATGGAATATTTGCGCCGCGGCAACCGGGCGCTGCTGCACGGAGCCAAGGTTGGCGTCGCGTGTGCTGAAATCTCCAATATATATCACGCGGCCGTGGATCAAGGCAAATTCCCGGGGCGACAGCCGAAAGCGCTGCTCGAGCACGGTAACGAGATCCGGGAATGGCTGGCCCAGGTACCATCTGCGTCAAGGATTCGGGAGCTGCTGGTTCTGGCCGGTGGCCCATCCACGCTAGAAGAGCTTGGAGTCGATGAAGATTTATTTACGGAAAGTCTTCGCGAGGCGCATCTTGTTCGCTACAACCGACACACCTTGTTGCGTGCGCTGAACGAGGCATAATTAACTGATTCATATTATGGACGGCGAAGGATTGCTTGGCTTGGATTCAGGCCAAGCAATCTTTTTGTATGAACTACTTTTTCATTATTATTGTAAAAATATGATCTATTCTATAAAGAAATTAAAATGTTAAACCGATATAAACTTGTGCGAATTGTCGCAGTAAAATAATTTTATAGAGGTGACGTTAATGAGCTGGTATTTGAAGGTACTCAAAAACTATGTCGGATTTGAAGGGAGAGCAAGGCGTAAAGAATATTGGATGTTTGTGCTCTTCAACATGATTGCTGCGTTTGTCCTTAGCTTTATCGGTGGACTTATAGGTCTGGATACAATACTATATTACATTTATATGCTGGCTGTTTTTTTGCCAAGTTTGGCAGTTGGTGCGCGCAGATTACACGATACAGGAAGAAGCGGCTGGATGCTTCTGCTAAGCTTAATTCCTTTAGTAGGTACTATTATTCTAATTGTGTTCATGTGCCAAGATAGCGAGCCAGGCGACAATAAATTTGGTTCAAACCCTAAGCTTGAGAATTAAGATGTCCATACATATGGTTTAAAAATGGAATCAGAGAGAGTCCGAGGCCTTACAGGCTTCGGGCTCTTTTCTATGCAGTGGTTGCTCAGCGTCTTTATTTCCATGTGTGGATTGCCTGTACATTTAATAAAAGTTATCGAAAATCGTATAATGGGTATATTTGTCAACCTAGACTAATATATTCATTAGGTGGTGTTTTTTGTGCAGAAACTAAAATCCAATTATATTAAACATAGAATTGAAGAAGAGCGGCGGCGGCTTGGGCAGTTGGCTGAACAATACGGCTTGCGGGATACGCGGGTGCTGAGGCAGTCCATGGAGCTTGACCGGCTGATCAATCACTATAACGAAGTCATGTACGATTATTTGCGCAGAAGAGAGCCGATTGCCTAAAGCAATCGGCTTCTTGAGGTTTGACACGGGCTGCTCTTTGGCTCTTAACGGAAAGAGGTAGCTACACTTTGGAGCAAGGTGCGCACGTCGTATTGATACTGGTTCATCGGGGCAATGGGCTTGTTCACTCCCAGCAGCTGATAGACGGCAATTCTAGCTGCTCTGACGGAGTACTCCTCTGTAAAAACAACGTCATCGGGAATTTCGCAAAATTGACCGATGAAAGCTAGGTTCGTTGAGCCTTCTGGAACGACCTGAGGGCGGTCGCCGAGCGTTCTCGGCATGAATTGCGCCGTAATATACGGCATCATGCAGGGGATGCAGTTTGCCGAGCGGATAATGTCATCCAACTCCTGTTCGAATTTCAAATGATGCAGCAGCTCCGTTAAAATCTCTTCCCCGGTACAATCGCACATTCTCTTGTTTACATAATCCCCCACATGATCCGGGTACAAGCCGTAACCCCAGAACACTTTCACATCGTCAGGCTGGTTGCGGAAGTGCGGCTGGTGCGCCAACACGATGGACATGAACCAGCTGGAGTCTTTAAAGGTGACGAGAGCGCCGGTTCCGGCCTTGTTGCGGGAGAAGTTCTCCATCAGATCAAAGAAACGGGAGCCCTCGCAGGTGACGGTGAAAGATTCCCATTTGGACTCGTCGATATGATCATCAAAGGAAGAGGGATTGCCAAGCAGTCCTGGCTTCTTCGCCGCGATCCGATCCCACAGCTGCCATGAGCTGCCTTTGCCGTTTAGCTGTGGAGGGGTCGTCATCGAGCCTAAGCTGGAGCTTTCCGTCATCGAGCCGTTCGTTACAATGACCAAATCCTCGTCCGCCAAATCCAGCGTTTTTTCCACTCCAATCTTCACATAATGCATGCGAGTCACCGTGATTCCATCGCCCTCTTTGAAATCCAAATCTGTTACCGTACATTTCATTTCAAAATCAACGCCATGCTCCTGCAAATACTGGTGAAGCGGAAGAATGATCGAATCGTACTGGTTATAAGGCGTGCGCGTGACGCCTGCAAGCGTATGAATTCTCGGAAACTCATGCATGAAGCGGAGCATGTACCTTTTGAACTCGACTGCGCTGTGCCAGGGCTGGAAGGCGAAGGTTGTCGCCCACATATACCAGAAATTCGTCTGGAAAAAATGAGGCCCAAACCATTCGTTAATCCGCAGCCGGCCTAACTGCTCCTCTGGTGTGATGATGAGCTTGGCCATGGCAATACGATCACCCATGTCAAAGCCCATGGAGGTCACATCCTCCACTTCACCATCCTTGTTCACAAGCCTTGCCCGGGAATGCGTAGGATGCGCCGTATCAAAGGCTTTAATCTCCTCCCTCACCGATTGGCCCGGATCATCGAGAGAGGGGATAGAGCCCAGCAGGTCCCATAAATTTTCATATGTTTCATCGTTCAGCATCCTTCCGCCCCGGATCACATAGCCGTGCTCGCGATCTCCAGCACCGTCGTTACTGCCTCCAAGTACTTTTAACTCTTCAATGATATGAATCTGCTGTCCTGGAAAATCACAATCTCTAATAAGAAATGCCGCGCCTGCCAGTGAGGCGATTCCTCCTCCGACAAAATACACCTGGTTACTGTAAGTGCCCATAGCCTTCATCCTCGCCTTCGTAGATTTTTGCGAAACCTCGAAACATATAGAGTAGAGACAACTTAAATGTACGAGATTTCCTTTTTATAGAAAATCGACAATAGGCGATTACTGTATCAATTTTGGACACTTTCATATATTTGTCTAAACTTTCTGCTCATAGCGGTGCAAGGCTCGTTCGAAATTGCCTTTCATAAGTCCGCTTAGCCGCTCCACGATGGGCGCGGGCTCTTCCTTCATGCCATCCTGCATCCATTGAATGACAAGCCCGGTAAAGGCCAGCGTATAGAAGTTGGCGAGAAACTTCTTATTCTCTTCGGCAACGTGCATGCCGTGGCTGACCTCGTCCACGACGCCGATCATCAGGTCATAGGTGACAGCATACAGGTAGGAGTCCAAGTGACTCCGGGCCAAGGAATGAAGGGTGTTCAGGCAGAAGGATTTATTGCTCTCGATATAGGCGAAAATCGTATATAGACCGTACGTCCACGTATCGTAACTGCGATATTCGGCAATGTCGCCGACGGCCTCTGTTTCAAATACCCAGCCGAGCAAGTCGTAGATATCTTGAAAATGGTAGTAAAACGTTTGCCGATTCACCCCGCAGCGATTTACGATCTGTTTAACAGTGATCTTGTTTAAGGGAAGCTCCTGCATCGTTTGCTTCAAGGCGTGGGCCAAGGCCTTCTTGGTGATGGTCGAATTGGACAAAAAAATCACCTGCTATCCCATAATAGTTAACCATATATATCCAATAGTATCACAAAAAAAAAGGCCCCACTCTTTAACAAAGAGTGAAGCTTTTTCAGAATACTGCCCACCGGCAGGCTACAAGTGGAACTTAATTTGTTTTCGATTTGTTATAAATGTCAAAGGCCACGGCCAGGAGCAGGACAAGCCCTTTGATGCCTTGCTGCCAATCAACCCCAAGGCCGATCAGGGACATGCCGTTGTTCATGACGCCCATGACCAAGCCGCCGATAATCGCGCCGATGACGGTGCCAATGCCGCCGGAAGCG
This sequence comes from Paenibacillus sp. YSY-4.3, assembly GCF_054767475.1. NCBI lineage: Bacteria > Bacillati > Bacillota > Bacilli > Caryophanales > Paenibacillaceae > Paenibacillus > Paenibacillus sp. YSY-4.3. Next base: position 149,731 of record NZ_BAABMC010000010.1, read on the forward strand.
GAAGCGCCGCCAATGAAGCAGGCCGCGATCGCATCGAGCTCGAAGTTCGTGCCGGCTTTAGGCGTCGCCGAGTTCAGGCGTGCAGCGAAGATGAGGCCCGATAACGCGGCCATCGCACCCATATTGACGAAGACCCAGAAGGTGACCTTCTTCGTCTTGACCCCGGACAGCTTGGCAGCTTTTTCGTTGCCGCCCAGCGCGTAAATATGCCGCCCGGCAATCATCCGGTTCATGACGAAGGAATAGATGACGATGAGCACGAACAGAATGACGAGTATGTTCGGAATTCCTTTATGCGTAGCTAGCACATAGGTAAACACGTTAACGACCGCGACGAGCGAGGCGACCTTGGCGATGAATACCCAAATCGGCGCGGTTTGGAAATTGTACTTGATCTGGGTCTTTCGATCTTTCCATTCCTGCCAAATGACGAGCAGGGAGAGAAGGATGCCGAGGACGATCGTCAGGATGTGAATGCCCTCGCCTCCGAACCAGTCAGGCAGGAAGCCGGAGCTGATCTTCTGGAAAGACGTCGGAAACGGCGCGATCGACTGGCCGCCCAGAATGATCATCGTAAGGCCGCGGAACAGCAGCATCCCCGCCAAGGTGACGATGAAAGCGGGAATCCTCACATAAGCGATCCAGAAGCCCTGCCACGCGCCGATCAGTGCCCCGACCCCGAGCGCAATGATGACAGCGAGGAAGGGAGGAAGCTGCATTTCGACCATCATAATGGCCGACAGCGCACCGATGAACGCCGCGATGGAGCCGACCGATAGGTCGATATGTCCCGTGATGATGACCAGCACCATTCCGATGGCTAATACGAGAATATAGCTGTTTTGCAAAATCAAGTTCGTCACATTGAGCGGCTTCAGCAGAATGCCGTCAGTTAAAATTTGAAATAAGATCGTAATGAAGACTAGCGCGATAATCATGCCGTACTGGCGGATGTTTTTTTTGAAAAGCTCGCTAATCATTTGCATTTCCTTACCCCCTGCCTCGAGTCATGGATTTCATTAGTACTTCCTGGGTGGCGTCTTCGCGGTTGACCTCGCCGGTAATGCGCCCTTCGCTCATGACATAGATGCGGTCGCACATGCCGAGAAGCTCCGGAAGCTCCGAGGAAATGAACAGGATGCCTTTCCCTTCGTCTGCCAGTTGATTGACAATCGAGTAAATTTCGTATTTGGCGCCTACATCAATGCCGCGGGTAGGTTCGTCCAGGATGAGAATTTCCGGCTGCGCGTAAATCCATTTGCTGAGCACGACCTTTTGCTGGTTGCCTCCGCTTAAGTTGACCGTTTTTTGCAAAATGCTCGGCGTCTTGATCTTTAGCTTCTGCCGGTATTCCTCGGCTACAAGCACTTCTTCGCTCTCATTGATTACACCGTGGCGGGACAGCTTGCCCAAATTGGCGAGAGAAATGTTCCGCTTGATATCGTCGATCAACACGAGCCCATAGTCCTTGCGGTCCTCGGTCACGTAGGCGATGCCATGCTGTATCGCGGTGCTGATATCGTTCAGCCGGATCTCCTTTCCATGCAGCAGCAGCTTGCCCTGGATGTTCTCCCCATAGGATTTGCCGAAAATGCTCATCGCCAGCTCCGTTCTTCCTGCCCCCATGAGTCCGGCCACGCCGACAATTTCGCCCCGCCGAATATGGATGTTGATGTTATCCAGCATTTTGCGGTCCTGCTGCTCGGGGTGATCCACCTGCCAGTTTTGCACTTCAAACAATTTCTCCCCAATGTTCGGTACACGCTCCGGATAACGGTGGGTTAGATCCCGGCCGACCATCCCTTTGATAATGACATCCTCGGTCACCTGATCCTCATGCATATCCAGCGTCTGAATCGTCTTCCCATCCCGCAAGATCGTAATTGAATCTGCGACTTTCTCGATTTCATTCAGCTTGTGAGAAATAATAATCGAGGAAATACCCTGCTTCTTCAGCTCCAGAATTAGATTCAGCAGGTTCTCGCTGTCGTCCTCGTTGAGGGCAGCCGTCGGTTCATCGAGGATGAGCAGCTTGACCTTCTTGGAGAGCGCTTTGGCGATTTCTACGAGCTGCTGCTTGCCGACGCCGATCTGGATGACATGGGTATTGGGGGATTCCTTGAGCCCTACCGTGGCCAGCAGCTCTTTCGTTTTGACGGTCGTCTCGTGCCAGTTGATGATGCCGCGCCTGGTTTGCTCGTTGCCGAGAAAAATATTTTCCGCGATCGATAAATAGGGGATCAAAGCCAGCTCCTGGTGAATGATGACGATGCCCAGGCTCTCACTCTGCTTAATATCTTTGAATTCGCAAACCTCGCCTCGGAACAAAATATCTCCCTCATAGGAGGCATGTGGATAGACGCCGCTAAGCACCTTCATTAGCGTGGATTTGCCGGCGCCGTTCTCCCCGCAGAGGGCGTGAATTTCGCCTTCTCTTACTTTCAAGTTCACATTTTCCAGCGCCTTGACGCCCGGAAATGTCTTCGTAATTCCTCTCATCTCCAAAATGAAGTCACTCACTGTTCTCACCAAGCCTTTCGTCTCCATTCGAGTACAAAGGATAGCGGAGGCCGGAAAGGCCACCGCTATATGTGCCGTTTGCGTGTTACAGTCCCACTTCCTCTTTCGTATAGTAGCCGGTCTCTACCAATTCCTGCTCAATGTTGTCCTTGTCTACCGATTTTGGCTCCAGCAGATAGGAAGGAACGACTTTGACTCCGTTGTCATAGGTTTTCGTATCGTTAACTTCGGCTTCCGTGCCTTCGAGAATGCTGAGGGCCATGCCGACGGCTTTTTTCGCCAGTTCGCGCGTATCCTTGAAGACCGTTTGCGTTTGCTCGCCAATTAGGATCGATTTTATCGAAGCGAGTTCGGCATCCTGCCCAGTAACAATTGGCATTGGTTTATTGCCCGAGCCGTAACCGACGCCTTTCAGGGAAGAAAGAATGCCGATGCTGATGCCATCATAAGGGGAGAGGACCGCATCGACGTTCTCTGCTGCATAGTGGGCGCTCAGCAGGTTATCCATGCGTGCTTGGGCTGTTGCGCCGTCCCAGCGCAGGGTGGCGATTTGCTCCATTTTCGTCTGATTGCTGCGCACGACCAACTTGCCGGAATCGATATACGGCTGAAGAACGGACATCGCGCCGTTATAGAAGAAATAAGCGTTGTTATCGTCTGGCGAGCCGCCGAACAGCTCGATATTGAACGGCCCTTTGCCTTCCTTCAGACCAAGCTTCTCTTCGATATAAGAGGCCTGCTGTACGCCAACCTTGAAGTTGTCGAAGGTAGCATAGTAGTCCACGTATTCGCTGTTCATGATCAGGCGGTCATAGGCGATGACCTTGATGCCTTGATCATGTGCTTTTTGCAGCACTTCGGTTATGGCCGCGCCGTCGATTGAAGCGATGACGAGCAGATCCACGCCTTTGGTAATCATGTTCTCGATTTGGGATACCTGGTTCTCTACGACGTCCTCGCCGTATTGCAGATCCGTGCCGTAGCCTTGTTTCTGGAACTCCTTCACCATGTTGTTGCCGTCATTCACCCAGCGCTCCGATGATTTCGTTGGCATGGCAATCCCGACTGTGCCTTTCTCGCCTTTCGTTGATCCGCCGCTGCTATCCTTGCTTCCGCAAGCCGTCAAAGTTATTGCCAGTACGAACGTCAGCAGCAATAATGTCGCTTTTTTCATTCCCGCTTACCCCCTGTTTATAAATTGAAATTTGCTATGAATCCGCTTTCAGAGGAAAGTATAGCAAGGAGAGGCCGCTTTCGTATTTACAATAAACCTACTCTTTTTATAAAAATCAAACTTATTTGGGGTGAAGCAACTTTGGGGAGAGGGAGTGCCTTGGATGCCTTGGGGATATAGCCATGGAGAAGAAACAAGGGGGGTGTGAATATTGCTAGGATGGGGGAAGCTGGGGAATCTACGGTAGCTGGATGCGATTTAGGAGATGAAGCTTGCGGCACACTATGCCTTTGAGAATAGGTAGTTGATAAATATTTTTGATCATTTAAAATTCGGAATGTATTTTATACATCTAGTTAAGCTCTTTTATAAAAAATACATGCGCTTAATGTAAAACATGCAGTTAGTTTGCCTGAATGGAGCTCATTCGTCGAAAAAACTTAAAACTAAATGTAGGTTCTGCAGTTAGTTCCCTCTAACACGGCCAAAACCGCTGAACTAACTGCATGAAATACATCTAGTTAACTGATCCTGACTATTTAATCCAACAAACGACTGATTAGCCCCAGGTCGATATTGGATTCAAACATCTCGGCCATAAGATCAAAACTCTGCTCATCCGGTACTACGAGGTCATGCTGGTAGGGCAAAATCCCGGCACACGGGACGCCGTGCTTGTTTTCCAAGACATCTATGCCTGGCTGCAAAATGTCCTTGATCCCATGATAGCGATTAATAATGAATCCCCCTAATTGATTCTTGATGGAATCATCCAACAAATCGATCGTGCCATGCAGCGCTGCAAAGACGCCGCCATAGTGAATGTCCGATACGAGCAGCAGCGGGGAGTTTGTTATTTTAGCCGTATAAATATTAGCTACGTCCTGATTGGCCAAATTGATTTCCGCGGTTGATCCTGCCCCTTCAATGATGAGAATGTCGTATTTGGCGGCCAGTCTTTGAAAAGAGCTTTCAATGCCAGCTCTGATTTCCGGCAGAAAATCCTCGTATTTCGTATAACAGCCTGTATACAATAACTTGCCATGTAAGATGATCTGCGTTTGGTCATAGGCGGGCTTGATCAGAACGGGATTCATGTCCGCTTCCGGAGCCACACCGGCGCTTAAGGCTTGAATATAGGTAGAATAAGCGATTTCGCAGTGATCTTCGGTCGTGAAGGATTTTGAGGAAATATTTTGCGCTTTAAACGGAGCAGCGACAATCCCTTTGTTCCGCAGCATGCGCAGCAGAGCTGCCGTAATGAAGCTTTTGCCGCAGGAGGAGCTGGTTCCGACGATCATTAAGGATTTCATGGGTTCACCTGTTTCACTTGTTTTTAATCCGCAGAGTTAGGCTCCGGCTCGATTTTCAGGTTTTCGTCAAAATACCGCCCTTCCCGAAGATCGTAAACGAACTGCTGGAGCCATGTGTAATAGCTGAGGGCGTGCCGCAGTTTGTGAAGATCTTGCAGGCATAGCTGGCGTTCTTCTTCTGGCGTGCCAAGGTCGAGAATGATTTCTGTAAGTTCGGGCAGGGCTTCGTTAATCGCCTCCGTCATCACATCAATTTCACGCTGCAGTTTGATCGTAAAAAAGTTCTGAAAAGCCAGAAAGAAATTCGTTTCCGCCTGATAGAGGTCTTTGCGCTCTTCCTTCTCCGGCAGCTTAGAGACCATTTGGGAAGCCATGAGCGAACGAACAGCGTAGCTCATATTGCTTTTGCTCATATTCATGCGGTTCTTCATCTCTTCAAGCGTCATCGGCTTGTCCTCGAAATACATAATGCCATATAGCTCGCCAAATGAATGGGTTGCGCCGTACAAGTCCATCGTATCGGCAATGGCCTTCACCACTTTTCGGCGAAGCCCCTCATGCTTGACCTTGCACTGCTCCATATCCCGATTAGAATGTTCCATAATTTCACCTGCTATCGCGTCGAATTATTCACGATTCTTCTTTTACATAACTTCCTATTCCATTTTACACGGAGAAAACCATATATCTTAACTTCGAGTGTACAATATTTTTTGAACAGAGAAAACTCATTGGATTTTCATACAGACAAGGAGGACGGAATTTAAAGCGATTATAACATAGCATCAAAGGATAAATCGAGCAAGTCTTCCATAGGCTTGCAGAAATCAAGAGAATTCCTATTGTTATGAATTAAAAGTATTTTGAACGAATAAGGAGGAGCGACTTGAAACAATCCAAACTGGCGGCCGATGTGAAGGCGCTGCTATTCACGCTGCCGGCGCTGATCCCGCTCGCGATGTTTTGGCTCATACCGCTAGGATATGCTTTTTATTTAAGTTTTACGGAATGGGACTTCATGAGCCCGGAGAAGCTATTCGTCGGCATGGCCAACTATGCTGAATTGGCGGGCAATCCCGCGTTTTACAAGGCGCTGCGCGTAACACTGCTGTTTACGGCGGGAAGCGTACTTCCTACGCTGATCGGTGGGCTCGGCTTCGCGCTGCTGCTAAACAGCAAGCTTCGATTTTCCGGAGTGTATCGTACGCTTATTTTTTCGCCATGGGTAACGCCAACCGTAGCTGTGGCTATCGTATGGTCTTGGATTTTTGAACCGGAGGTAGGGTTGGCCAATAACGTGCTGCGCTTCTTCGGCTCGGAGGGGGTAGGCTGGCTGGGTGATCCAAGCTGGGCGCTTATCGGCATCTTGATTGTAACGGGTTGGAAATCCGTCGGCTGGGCGATGGTTTTCTACCTGGTAGCTCTGCGCAATGTACCGAGCGATTTGCTGGAGGCCGCCGCGATCGATGGTGCCGGAAGCTTGCGCAGGTTCACGTATGTCACGGTTCCGCTCATATCTCCGACGACATTCTTTTTGACGATTGTGCTGATTATTCAGTCTCTGCAGGCCTACGATCAGATTAATGTCATGACGCAAGGCGGGCCTTCCGGATCAACAAGAACGTTGCTTTACATGTATTATCAGTCTGCATTTGAGGCCTTCAATATCGGTGAAGCATCCTCCGTAGCGGTCGTGCTGGTCATTGGCTGTGTGCTGCTCTCCATGGCTTCATTCGCTGTAAGCAGACGCAATGTGCACTACCACTAAATCAAGATTGATAGGAACAGGAGAGCAATCATGACTGAGACAAAGATAAGCCCTATCTTCACAAGGCATTTGCCGCTGGTGCTAATCGCCCTCCTAATGGCATTCCCGTTCTACTGGATGGTGACCAGCGGTCTCAAAACCAATGATGAAATCTGGCAATTCCCTCCGACGTTCTGGCCGGAGTCTCCCCAGTGGGGTAATTTTCTCGAAGCCTGGAATGCGGCGCCATTTTGGCGTTATATGGCGAATAGCATCGGTGTGGCTAGTGCGATTGCAATCATTCAGGTCATCAATTCCGCAATGATGGCCTACGCGTTGACTCATATGAAGTTCCGGCTGAAGGGACTGTTGACCGCATTGATCCTGCTAGGTTACATGGTGCCGAACACCGCGGTTTATTTGCCGAGTTATATTGTGTTATCTAAGCTTCATCTGCTGGATACTTACGCCGGAATGATTTTGTCCAACTGTGTCAGCGTATTCTCGATTTTTCTCATCAGGCAAGCTTTTTTGCAGGTATCCCATGAATTGGTGGAGGCCGGGCATATCGACGGGGCAACGCATGGGCGTGTACTGGGATCGATTCTTATTCCGTTAACCCGCTCGTCTTTCGCAGTCCTCGTGCTCATTACATTCATAGAGCAATACAACAATTATTTCTGGCCTATGCTGATTACCAAAAATCCTGATCTGCAGCTTGTTTCGGCGGGTCTGCGCAGTTTTTTCGTGGAGGGAGGTGCTTACGGCTTGAAATGGCCGCTGATTATGGCTGCAAGTTCATTCACGATTATGCCGTTATTGCTGCTATTTCTGCTGACCCAGAAGACGATTATGCAAAGCGTAAATTTATCTGCAGGAGTTAACAAGGGATAAACCATACAAATCATATAGTGGAGTGGAGGAACTATACATGAATTTATTGAAAAAAGGATTGATTTTCACCTTGATACTAAGCTTCGTGCTGATCACGGGCTGCGGTGCAAACGGCAGCGGAGGCAATACGGGGGGACAGGCCAGTGCCGAAGTAAATGGAGCGCAAGGAACGGCAGCCAAGGAGCCTGTGACGATCGAGTTTTGGTACGGACTTGGCGGTAAGTTGGGTGAACAAATGAAGGCGCTCATCGAAGAATTCAATGCATCCCAGCAGGAGGTTATCGTAAAAGGGATCGTCCAGGCCGATTATTCGGAGACGGAGAAGAAGCTTCAGGCTGCGATCGCTTCGGGTGATGTGCCTGCGGCTGTTTTGGCGGCGAATGTGGATTGGGCTCGAAAAGGTTATTTTGCCGAGATGGACGAGATGATCGCTCAAAGCCCGGACTTCAATAAAGAGGATTTTGTACAGACATTTCTGTCTCAGGGACAGGTGGACGGGAAGCAATACTTCCTGCCGATGTACGGCACGACCCAGGTGATGTACTACCGTAAGGACAAGTTCGAGCAGGCGGGCATTAAGTCGGAGGATATCAAGACATGGGAAGACTTGGCTGCGGCGGCTGCGGCGATGACGGAACGGGAAGGCGGCAAAACGACGGTGTATGGCTGGGAGCCGATGTGGGGAAGCGAGAATATGATCGATGCCGTATTAGGCAAAGGCGGACGTATTCTTAGCGAGGATGGAAAGACAGTCATGATCGATTCTCGGGAATGGGTAGAAACGTGGTCGCTGTTCCGCAAATGGATTCATGAGGATGGCATTATGCGCATTCACTATGGCGGCCAAGGCTGGGAATATTGGTATAAAACGATCGATGACGTAATGAAGGGTCAAGCGGCAGGCTATACCGGCTCGAGTGGCGACCAGGGCGATCTTGATTTCACGCAGCTTGGGGCGATGGAGCAGCCGGGTTGGGCGGGAAGGGGCGAAGGCAAGCCGGTCGCGAGCGCAATCATGGCGGGCATTCCGGCCAAAGCAAGTCCCGAGCAGCAGCAGGCGGCGTTCAAATGGTTCTCTTTTTTCAATAATTCCAAAAATACGGCAGCCTGGTCGATGAATACTGGCTATATCGCCGTTCGCGAATCTGCACTCGATGATCCGGATTTTGTTGCTTACAGCGAGCAAAACCCACAAAGCAAAATTCCGCTCATGCAGGCAGCGCATGCTTCCGCTCCATTCCAGGACCCAACCGGCGGCAAAATTAACGACGCGCTGAAAATCGCAGCCGATAAGGTGCAAATCGAGAATATTCCGGCCGAAGAAGCACTTAAGGAAGCGAAGGCAGCGGCCCAAAAAGCGCTAGATAGCATGAAATAGGAGTGACATAAGGAATGCCTGAACTCATTGTAAATAACGACAGCTATGCGATTAACGGCATTTTATTGGATAAGGACGGCACTCTGCTCGATTTTGTCTCCATGTGGGGGAGTTGGAGCGAGCATATGCTGCGGCACTTTGGGTCCCAGCTAAGGGAACTGAAGCCGCCCTTTACAGATTCATACCTGTGGGGGACGGTTCATGGACCAGATGGCGCGGTGATCGATTATGATCGCAACGGACCGCTGGCCATGGGGACGATGGCAGAGCTGTTTACCCTGCTGACTTGGCAGGGGTATCGAGCGGGATTATCGTGGGCGAAGGCGAAGGAGTTGACGGAGCTAAGCGGCAGGGCAGCCGATGCGGAGCTGGAGCGGGCTCGTCCCGTCCGGCCTATCGCCGGAGTCATCGCCTTTCTTGAAGCGTGCCATGCGCAGCATATTCCGCTTGGAGTTGTAACTGCCGATGACACGTTAGCGGCCGAGAAGCATTTGGAGTGGCTAGGTATTCGTCATTTTTTCGGTGCCGTGATCGGCACCGATCAGGTGGGGCGGGGGAAGCCGTTTCCCGATATGCTGGAGCTGGCTTGCGATAAGTTATCGATAGACGTACGAGGCGCTGCGGTGATCGGCGACACGAATGGAGATATGATCATGGGTCAGACGGCAGGAGCAAGGCTTTGCATAGGTTTGCATTTGGAGCAGGCCGAGGCCGGTGCGGCGGATCTTTTTCCCGATGCTGATTATATTATTGGAGCTTATGATGAGCTTCGACTGAAAGGAGCGGCAGAATGAAAGCAGCGGGTGGAATAGGCTGGCTGTTTCTCGCCTTGGCCATCGCGCTTGAGCTGTCGGGCACGGTATCAATGAAAATGTCCGAGGGCTTCACGCGATTATGGCCTTCTGTAACGATGTTTGCGTCCTATGGCGCTGCTTTTACGTTCCTTAACTATGCCTTGCATTATATGGATATGAGCATCGCTTACGCCACTTGGTCAGGTATCGGCATTGTCTTGATTACGCTGGCGGGAGTGCGGCTGTTCGGTGAACGGCTCCCCGTATCTTCCATGATGTGGATGGCGATCATCGTCATAGGCGTAATTGGACTGAATATGAGTTCGAAAGCCCATTAATCATCTTTGTAAATGGTACAAAAGAGAGGGAGTGGAGATTTCATGAGACATCACGATCATATCGATCAAGCCCAAGCAAATGAACAGCCGCTGATTACTTTTCAGGTCATTACGGATACCCATGTGACCGGGAATGCCGCTCACGAATATAACCAAAATTTCGACAGAGCGCTAAAGGACATTATCGCCAATTCAGCTGGGAGCAGCGGAATTATGCATGTAGGCGATATTACGGATCACGGCTTTATCGAGGAGTACGGGGAATTGAACCGTATTATCGAAGCTAACCGGGAAGGTCTTCCTCCTATTCTTTTTACCTTGGGCAATCATGATGTCGCCTTTGGAAATTGGAGCTCGAGATTGGGCAACTATACAGCCCATACCGGTATGCAGGGAGTCTATCACGATCACTGGATCGACGGGTATCACTACATTTTTCTCGGCACGGAACAGGGGCTGGAGAGGTTCTGTCATTTGACGCAGCAGCAACTGGACTGGCTGGATAAGAAGCTTGGAGAGAAGGCGTCCGCCAATAAACCGGTCTTCGTATTTTTGCATCAACCGCTGATGGATACGGTGGCGGGTTCTCTCCAAGCTCAGGACTGGTACGGCGTAGAGCAGGATAAAGAGCTGAAGCAGGTGCTGAGTAAGCATCCGCAAGCGATCATGTTTACTGGGCATACCCATTGGCAGTTAGAGGCCGAGCATACGATGTTCGATGGCAAGGGAGAAACGGCGACGATGTTCAACGCGGCTTCGGTAGCATACTTATGGACAGACGAGGACGTCCATTTTACCGGGAGTCAAGGCTTTTACGTTGAAATCTATGCGGATAAGGTTCTGGTCAGAGGCCGGGACTTTGCAGCGGGCAGTTGGGTGGAGGCGGCGCAATTTCAAATCAATTACTAGAACATCTACAGACCACTTCTCTTGAAGTGGTTTTTTTTTTGCGCGTGTTTTAGGACTTTCGATAGATTTGTAGATTTTAATTCAAAAAAAATATAGAAAAATAGCAACTTTTGGGTTGTTTTAGCGTTAAAATGGTTGATGCTGGAATTTTGGATATATTTTAGTTGTCTCTATTATTTTTTAAAGGATGGGTGGACAGATTGAGAAGGTTCGGAGTAATCGTTTTTATAGCAATAAGCTTGTTCTTGCTTAGCTTTAATTCGCCGGTATTTGCCAATACCGCTTCAATATATTTGAATGGGGCGCAGCTCGGCGCAGCTAATTTGTCTCAAGTTGAAATCGTCAACAGTAAAGTGATGGTTCCAATTCGCGTAGTGGAAGAACTAGGCTACGTTGTGAATTGGAATAAAACCGACCAAACTGTGAAAATTCAAAACAAGTCTAAAACGGTTGCGATGACCATCAATAAATCCAGTGCCTATGTCGATGAGCGGGTCGTTTCGCTTACGTCACCTCCCTTGTTGAAAGGGGGGACCTCGTTTGTGCCTTTACGTTTTATCGGGGAAGAATTCGGCCTGGAGGTGAATTGGGATAACCGCACCAAATCGGTGTACTTATCCTCCGATTCCTTGGAGCGTACGCTTGATTCGCTGGATACAACATCTATGAATAAGGGAAAAATAGAAAATATTCAATTCGCAAACAATCGGCTGACGATAAATATGAATCAAAGCGTGCAGCCGGAAATTTCCACCATGAGCGGGCCGGATCGGATCGTTCTTGATTTGCCGGGGGCTGCTTTAGCGGATTCATTTGTTTTGCAAAATATGGCGGGAGCGGGGAGCTATCAGATTAATATCGAGGAAGAACATTCGCTTGTAAGCAAAATCCGTTATTCCTTATTCAAATCGGATCCTTCGACCATTCGCATTGTCTTGGACTTAAACTCTAAGGCAAGTTATCAACTTTCTGATGCCGCGGGGAATCCGGATGGAATTATACTCGATTTGTTCGATCAAACTTCGCCAACAGCGCCAATGACGTCTACTGACACATCTTCAGACACATATACACCGCCAACAACAACTACGACGGTACCGGTTACAGGTAATAGATTAGTCGTGATTGATGCGGGACACGGAGCTCACGATAATGGTACTACCGGAGTGTCCGGCAGAGTTGAGAAGGATTTTAACCTGACCATGGCTTTAAAAGTAGAAGCGTTGCTTGGGCAAGAGCAACAGATTGAAGTGGTGCTTACACGAAACGACGATACTTATGTCACGAGACCGGATCGCGCCAAACTCGCGAACGATCTTAACGCAGATGCGTTTATCTCCATTCACGCCAACTCAGTGCTGAATATTCCTACGGCCCGGGGAACCGAAACTTATTATTATGACGAGGGAAGCAAGCCGCTAGCGGAAATTATGCATAAGCATTTGATTAGAGCGACACAGCTTAAAGACCGCCAAGTCAAATACAATAACTATGAGGTGTTAAGAAGGAGTAATATGCCAGCTACTTTGCTGGAGGTAGGTTTTTTGTCTAATGTGGAAGAGGAAGCGCTGCTCTTTACAGAAGATTTTCAAAATAGGGTAGCCCAAGGCATTGTAGACGCGATTAAAGAATACTTCGGAATATACTAGCGAGCGAAGATTAATATGTTCCTAGGTAAAACAACCCCCTCACCATGGGAATCTCCCATTGCGAGGGGGTTATTTATCTGGGTGGTTGTTATTAGCCTATTTCTTCTAGGTAATCAACGGCAACCCAGCCCCATGCATCGTGATTGTAGCTATAAACTTGCTTCCAGACATATCCGTTGGCGACTACATCGGTGCCGCCATGTTGGGCGTTAACCATATCGCCCTTGTTTAGCAAACCTAGCACTGTACCGGATGTCGAAGGAGTTTTTCTCAGTCTTACACCGTCAGCGGTAATTTTATATGTTGCAGACATCGTTGTATATTTTCCAGATGATTGTAATGGCGTTAATCCTGCCAAAACTTCTTGCGAGCTTAGAGTAGTTGTACTGACGTAGCTGCTGCTATCCGCGGCAAAGACTCCATAGGAAGGGAGCATAAGTGTTGCTGCTACTAACGAAACTGCGACGATTTTTTTGAACATAAGAATGTCTCCTTTTTAATTGAAATAGGTATTGAGAAATCGCTTAATGACAGCAAACTTGCCAGGATTGCTGCAGTAAACTGATTCCCAAGAACGATCATAAGAATAGTAGATCTTCTGCTTATCCCGCTTTCTTCTAAGTAGGAAAATTACCTTATTCAATGTCTGGTAACGGAGGCAATCCCGGCGACATCCCCTCCTTTCAAAGTGATAAATTTCCTATTATCTATCATATTAATATAAATAATACCAAAAATATAATATAATTGGAATATATTAGGGGTTAAATCTTTTTGACATAATGAAGCAGGAGGCGCTACTCATCCTGAGCAGCGCCTCCTTTGCGATATTGCAGGGGGGAGATTCCGGTCGTGCGTTTAAATGCCGTGCTGAAATAATGCTGGGTTTCATAGCCGACCTGCCTGGCGATTTCCGCGATCGTGAGGTCGGTGCCATTAAGCAGCTGGGATGCCCGGCGAATGCGGATTTGCGTCAAATAGCTGTTGAATGAGGTATCCAGCTCCTGCTTGATCATTCGGCTCAAGTACACCGGGGAAGACTGCAGCTGCTGGGCCATAGACTCCAGGGTCAGCGTGCAGTCGCCGAAGTGCTCCAGCATGTACTGCTTCGCTCTGCGCACTAACGGGGAGATGGCGGTTTCTTTCAGGACAGCGGATTTGCACTTGCGGAAGACGGCAGGCATTGCGGCGACATCGTTATCTCCTTCGGTCAAATGGACGTCTGCGGCGACCTTCAAGTAAGTCCGCACGGACGATTCGATTTGATGGAATTCGGCATCGGCCGAGAAGCTCCAGAGCAGCACCACGATAACGCCGAAGGGATCGCGGAAAATGACCTTCGGGTACGGCGCGAGCAACTCAGCGGCAATGTTCTCGATCGCGAATAAATAGAGCTGGCGCTCGCTCTCCTTCATCAGAGGCTGCGGCGCAGCTGCCTCGCGCAGGCGAATCATACCGAGCAGTGCGGGAGCGTTCACGGGCAATTGGAGAAAAGACAACTGCTCCAGGATTTCCTCCTCTGTCATGCTGCCATCCATCCATTCCTGGCAGAAGCGTTCCCGCAGCAGGGGATAGCTCTTCGTAATTTGCCGCGAAGCAGTCTGCAGATGCTCCAGTTGGATGGCTTCGGCTTCCAGCTCATCTCTGACCTGGCGCAGTACCTTCTCCAGCTGTGCCGGATTGGCGGGCTTCAGGATGTAATCCTTCACCTGGAGGCGGATTGCTGTCTGGGCATAGGTGAATTCATCATGGCCCGTGATGATGACGATTTTGCAGTTCGGCAGTTCCTTGCGAACATGCTTCATCAGTTCGATCCCATCCATGATGGGCATATTGAGATCGACGAGTAGAATGTCGATTTGATGCCGAATGGCAAGCTCGAGCGCTTCCTCGCCATCCTCGGCTTCCGCGGTGACCTGCAGCCGCAGCTTCTCCCAATCGACGCTTTCCCGGATGCCTTCACGAATGATGAACTCATCGTCGGCAATGAGCACCTTCCAGCGCTGATCGGAGGCAGGCGAAGATTGATTTAACATCAGCAATCAACTCCATTTTGAAAATCATTGTCCCGCAGCAGCGGGTGGATTACCGTTACTATTGTCCCCTCGCCCAAGACGCTGTCCAGGCTGAGACCGTATTTATCGCCAAAGGTAAGCCGCAGCCGGGCCTGCACGTTCAAGATGCCGTAGCCTTGCGTATCTCCAGCCGTTTTTGCGGCTTCTCCCGTCGGAGCGTTAGCCCAATTCCCGCCGGGTGCCTTGCCGGTGGCAGGCTCCTCCTCAGAGCTTGCTGCTTGTTCAATAGCCTGGCGCAGCGCCGAAAGCCGCTGCTCGGACATCCCCTTGCCGTTGTCGCGAATCGTAATCACCAGGTTTCCTTCTCGTTCCATCGCTTCCACATCAATTTGTCCCGGACCCCGGCGTTCTTTGATCCCATGATAAATGGCATTCTCTACGATGGGTTGAAGAATGAGCTTCAGCACGTAGAAATCCTGCACGGCCGGATCGACCTTCAGTTCGTAATCCAACTTGTTTTGATAACGGACATGCTGGATTTGCAAATAGCTGCGAATATGCTCAATTTCATCGGATAACGGAATGATAACATTGCCTTTGCTCAGGCCGATCCGGAACAGCTTCGACAGCGATTCCGCCATCTCGGCGATATCCACGGCGTCCTTGCGTCGGGCCATCCAGTGGATGGTGTCCAGCGTGTTGTACAGAAAATGCGGCTTAATATGCGCCTGCAGGCTGCTCAATTCGGCCTCGCGCTTTTGCCGCTCCTGCCGTTCCGTCAAGGAGAGGAGCCGGTTGATTTGCAGCAGCATTTCATTGAAACGGCGGCCGAGGAGGCCGACCTCGTCCGAGCGGTTGCCCCAGTAGCGAATCGTCAGATCACCGGACTGAGCCTTCTGCATGAAGGACATCAGCTGCCCGATCGGCCTGGAGATCGAATGGGCCAGGTAGAAGGAGGCAGTCATTCCGAGCAGGCAGACGACGAACACGAAGCTGACGACGTAGAAGCGGATTTCCCGTATTTCCGAGATGGATTCCTCGGTACTGAAGACGCCGACCGTCGTCCAGTTCGTAAACGGGGAGACCCTGTAGATGAACTGCAGATTCCGTCCGCCGGCTTGATGGGAATACGTTCCCGTGCCGTCCTTATTCAGCCATTCCAGCGGAATGTGCTCAATGTATGGATCGGGAGGGGCATAGATGAGTTCGCCGCTGCTATCGATCACCGTGAGGTATCCGGTTTTGCCGAGCCTGACGTCCTGCGCCGTCTCCGCAATGACTCTCAGTTTCAGGTCGATGAGGACGACGCCCTTTACCTGCTGCGTATCCGGATCGAGAATCGCTCTGACAGCCGACACCACTTCACTGTTTTTGTAATTGACATGATTCGTGACATTGCGCTCGTTCGGATGCCCGACGATCTTGAATATCCCTTTATTGCGCACGGCTTCCTGGTACCACGACTCGCGGGTCAAGTCACTCTCTGTCCGCGCATACATTTCGTTGCTGATATATTCACCGCTGCTGTTAACGATCATAATGCCGGCAACCTCTGAATGGAGGGTCGTAAAGCCCTGCAAAAATTTGCGTATATCATAATGATCCTCTTCGGAGGCAGGCGCAGGCGCCGATCCACTCTTGTCGTCTGGCTCCAGGAAGCGCTGAACATCTGGATTAAAGGCGATCAGGAACGTCATGTTCTGCAAATTTTCTACGTATGTCTCAAGGGATTCATTCACCTTGCCGATCAACTGCAGGGTGTTGTTTGTAACCTGCCGATCCAGAACGCGGTCCACAGTCCAGTGAATAAGGAAGCCAAGGCCAATGGATGGAAGGATGCTGATGAGCAGAAAGTGGATGATTAGCTTGTAGCGGATTGGTAAATTGTTGAATGACAAATGACGTACCCCCGCTGACTTAAACTTATTTCGCATAGTAATCATCCACATTATGCCGCGTCACTACTGTGATTCCGGTATCCACCTGCTCTGGAACGGATGGCGTGCCCGGAATTTGCGCGTTGTTTAGATCATGGCCCAGCGAGAAGAGAAACTGCAGCGACCAATACCCCATATTCCAGGTGCCCTGGGCCATCGTTGCGGAGATGTCCCCGCTTTTTACGAGGTCCAGCGTGCCTTTGTCGGTATCGAAGCTGATGATTTTCGGACGCTGGCTCCCGCCGCTTTCCCGCACCGCTTCCGCGACCCCGATGCCGCCATTCGCTTCCGTAGCAAAAATACCGGCGATATCCGGGTAATCCCGCAATATTTCCTCGGCCGATTGCTGGGAATAAATCTGATCCCCTTTGCCGTTCTTTACGGCGACGACCTTCATTTCGGGATAATCGTTTTGGACCGTATCCAGGAATCCGTCGGTTCTATCCTGATGGTTCTGCTGATTGGGCGTGGTGACGACGGCGACTTGGCCGCGGCCGTTCGTCAGCTCCGCCATTTGATGCGCAGCCTTAATGCCTGCGGAATAATTATTCGTGCCGAGGAAGGAATAGGCCTTGCTGCCGGGCGCATCGGAATCGAACAGGACAACGGGAATTCCCGCGTCTACCGCTTTGCCTATCGTCTCCGTCAAATCGACGGGATGAATGGCCGAAATCGCAATGCCCGCCGGCTTCTTGGCGATGATTTGCTCCAGCACCGTAATCTGCTCATGGACGTCCCGCTGCGTAGAGCCGCGGTATTCGACGGATACATTCAGCGCCTGGGCAGCGTCCTCGAAGCCCTTCAGGCTGCTTTTCCAATAATCGATCCCCATTTGAAAGGTGACCATCACGTATTTTTCATCGATTTCGCCCCGTAATCCCGCTGTTTTCCACTGTTCGTTCAAGTGGCTTTGCGACCTGTAGTCCAGTACGTACAGCAGGAAGAAGCCGATCAGGAGCAAATAGACGATCCAAATCTTTTTCATATTGAAACCCCTTTCAGAGACAGAGCTTGGACACATCATACTATGAATCGCTGGTGAAATATATCCCCTTACCCTAAGCAGTGCCGGACCTCTAAAGAGCTGGAACGGGCAAAAGGCCGTCTCTTGTGCAGAACGTTGCTTCCGCACCTAAAGACAGCCTCCGGCTGATTGCTATTGCTGTATCCCTTATTTCTGCCGATGAGTCGGTGAGTTTTCTTGCTTATTCCTGAGCGGCAGCCTGCACCGACTGGTTCGCTTGCTTGCTTTCTTTGCCGGGTCTCGCTGATACTTTATTCTCGGCCTCATGGACCTCATGAACATCGTAAAGCACTCGGGCGAGCAGGTCTTGGCTGTAGTTGCCAAAATGCTTGCCGTAGATAGTTAGGCCTCTTTTGTTCACGGGTTTATCGGTAACTGCGATTCTTAAGGTCAGCTCGCTTTTGTAATCCAGTTTGATCTGGTCGATCGTGACATCCGAAATCCGGCATCCGTCGATGAAACTGCCCTCGTGATTGATGCGGATCAGCTTAAGCATGCCGTACTGGTTTAAATGAGGCGGCCACCAGTCGGGGTTGAAGGTTCCCCGGGCATCGCCAAAGTCTCCCGGACTTGTCCAGTAGCCAATTTCGATGCCGTTAATATAGAAGTAAATGTCTGACGGGTAGTTGTCGTTGAAGCCAGGCGCCTCCGAGCTCAGTTCCATCGAGAACTGGACTTCGCGGAACGTCTGATTCGGCTTCAAATAGTTAGGAATCCGGTACTCCAGGAATCCGTCGGCGAGCCAAATGATTTCCGAGTCAATCCGCTGTGGATCGGCGAAATAGCGAGGATCGTCAAAGTCGCCGATAATGCTGTCTTTTGTCGCTAAACCACAGGTAGGAACCGCTTGGTAATCGCTGTAATGTCCTACCTGGATCTCCACTTCATATAAATTTTCAACATCCTTGCTGCGCAGATCGACCATTAACTTGTCTTTGTTCAAGTAACAAATTTTTTGGATTCCGTGTTTGCCTACCGTCGTATTGATTTCAATAAGCCCGCTTTCCTCGAGCTTCCGAATATGCATCGTGATGGCGCCATTGCTTAGATTGAGCTTGTTAGCCAAATCATTCAGGTTCAAGGATTGATTGTTTGCGAGCAGCTCCAAGATTTGAATTCGAATTTCTGAGCCTAGAGCCTTGAATATATCAATCCCGCTCATTAGATCTTTAATATAGATCATTTACCGTACCAGCCTCCGAAAAAAATGATTTCATTTTCGTTTGTTTCAAATAATTATAAACCAACAAAGCTAAAAATGAAAGCAATTAATTAAATAATGTAATATTAATGCAATATACAACAAATGTTTCCAATTTAAATTATCATTATTTTATACTTATATAAATCAGAGGTAACAAGTAATGAGGTTTTCTTCGAATTATTCTTTATATTAATAAGCTTATA
Source organism: Paenibacillus sp. YSY-4.3 (assembly GCF_054767475.1). Lineage (NCBI taxonomy): Bacteria > Bacillati > Bacillota > Bacilli > Caryophanales > Paenibacillaceae > Paenibacillus > Paenibacillus sp. YSY-4.3. The sequence goes on from NZ_BAABMC010000010.1 coordinate 168,830, forward strand.
TCGAAAATAGAGGGATATAATTTAATAAAAACATAAAAAGATTTATATCTATGCATTTACTGTAGAGGAACTATATGCTATTTTATAGCTGTAAGCGAATTCATTCAAGGATGGTGTAATTAGTTCATATTTAATTGAAACATAATGTAAAGATGTGTGAGTACAATCATAGCGGGATCGCTGGCGAATAAATCGTGTTACAATTATAGGAGGGTTACCATTGAAACTAAAACTAGCCATCGGATGGACAGTTATGCTGCTGCTGGCTTCTTGCAGCGGACAGGCTGCGACCGGTTTGCCCAACAGGGCTGCTGAGGGAGGTGGAAAAGTGCAGGCGGAGACGGAGAAGCAGGCTGCGGAAGAAAAGGTGCCGCAGTTCAAAAATGCATCTGTTCATGATCCATCCGTCATCAAGGTTGACGATACTTACTATGTTTTCGGTTCCCATTTGGCGGCGGCGAAGACGACGGATTTCATGAATTGGACGCAGATCGCTTCGGGGGTACATGACGGAAATCCATTGATTCCGAACGTGACTACCGAGCTGGCGGATACGCTGGAATGGGCGCAGAGCAACACGCTTTGGGCGCCGGATGTCATTCAATTGCCGGATGGGCGCTTCTATATGTACTATAATGCCTGCAAGGGAGATTCTCCGCTTTCGGCCATGGGCGTTGCGGTGGCGGATCAGGTCGAGGGACCGTACAAGAACCTGGGCATTATGCTGAAGTCGGGGATGTGGGGGCAGCCGAGCGAGGACGGCACGGTTTACGATGCCACCGTTCATCCGAACGTCGTGGATCCACATGTGTTTTTCGATAAAGAGGAGAAGCTGTGGATGGTGTACGGCTCTTATTCCGGGGGCATCTACATTTTGCAGATGGATCCGGAGACTGGATTCCCTTATCCGGACCAGGGATATGGGAAGAAGCTCCTCGGTGCTAATCACAGCCGCATCGAAGGCCCATATATGTTGTATAGCCCGGACACGGATTATTATTACTTGTTTCTGTCGTACGGCGGACTCGATGCGATCGGGGGCTACAACATCCGTGTAGTACGTTCAAAAACACCGGACGGCCCGTTCGTAGACGCGGAGGGTCATGAAATGACTGGCGTGGGCGGCCCAGCAGGGACGTTCTTTGACGATGAAGCGATCGCGCCTTACGGCGTGAAACTGATGGGTAATGTGGAATTCGGCTATGTCGAGGGAGAGACATCGGGTGTGGGGACGGCTTATGTGTCGCCTGGACACAATTCTGCTTATTATGATGAGAAGACAGGCAGGTATTATTTGATTTTTCATACTCGTTTCCCAAGCCGGGGGGAGAGCCATGAGGTGCGCGTGCATCAGATGTTCATGAACGAGCACGGCTGGCCGGTCGTGGCGCCTCACCGCTATAGCGGCGAGACGATCGGTACGTACGACGGGGCGGCGCTTGCCGGGGATTACAAGTTCGTTCGCCATGGCAAGGACATTACGGCCGAGGTCAAGGAATCCTCGATCATCCGCCTGGCCGACGGCGGCAAGGTGACCGGAAGCGAGGAAGGCACATGGCGCTTCACCGGCGACCATGGGCTTGAACTGTCCCTTGCCGACGGCGTATACCGCGGCGTGTTCCTTCGCCAATGGGACGGCGGAACGCTGCAGCACGTTATGGTCTTCTCTGCCTTATCCGACACAGGTGAAGCGGTGTGGGGCAGCCGCGTCGCGGTGAAGGAGTAATTTTGAGTGTCTGATTCGGTTGAACTGTTTTGGATTGTTTGAGCTGAACTGTCCTGATCGCTTTAGTTATACTTGTAAAGCAAAAAGCCCTTGACCTTTATGGTCAAGGGCTTTTTCGGTTTGTGGACAGGTATGCACACTAGTTGTATTCAGTACGCCAGTTGGGTCATGCACACAGTCGTATCAAGCACGCTAGTTGAGCCTTGCCCCAGTAGTGTCAAGTAGGTCAGTTGTGTTCAATAGACAGCCGCATCCAGTACACAAATTGAGTCCAGCATACAAGGCGATTTTCTGCACATCAGTTGAGTCCCGCAAATCAGTCGTATCCCGAACATCAGTCAGGTCCTGCGTACAACGTCGCTCCCATCGAGCAAAGTTTGGCTAGTGCTAGTGTTTGCTGGGCGGCGTAACGGACCCTAGTTCCGTTATTCCTCCAAAAGGCGGCAAATTCGTATGCTAACGGACCGTGGTTCCGCTAATGTGCCAAATTGTCTTGAAATAATGTGTGTTTTGAGTAAATAAGGTCCTCTG
>NZ_BAABMC010000011.1:0-89005 GCF_054767475.1 Paenibacillus sp. YSY-4.3
CTCTTCCGCCGGGTTGGCCGATGCTGATGCTTCCACCAGCTTATGCAGCACTGCCTCCCGCGGATAATCAGCAGCTGTGTTATGCTGCAACAGCATTATTTGCTGCTCACCCGTTGTTAACATCTCTAGATTGCCTAACCGCACAGCCGAGGTACTACAAATCCCCTTAAGAAGCTGAAGAAAATGCTGGCCCATTCTCTCCACGGTTTCCTTGCGATACAGTTTCGTACAGTACTCAAAGGTAAACTCAATCTCCGAATCCGTCTTGACTGCCTGCAATAATAAATCCAGTTTGGAGGCTCCATAATTAATCTCACGAGGAATCATACTCATTTCTTCAACCTGAATGGTCTCCAGTTCCCCTGCCTGCAGAACAAACATCGTGTTAAATAACGGATTTCGTCCCAGGTTTCTTTTTATGCCCAGACGCTGAACAAGCTCCTCCAGTGGATATTCTTGATGCTCTAATGCCTTTAAGACCTTATCTTTAACTCTGTGGAGTAATCGATCCAAAGGCATATCGTCCTCTATGGTAGTCCTCATCGCCAGCATATTAATGAACATTCCTATAATGCCTTCCGTATCCTTAGCCGTACGCCCCGCGACTGGCGATCCTACGATAATATCTGATTGACCGCTATATTTGTGAAGAAGCAATGAATAAGCCGCAAGCAGAATCATATAAAGACTAGTATTCGTGCTGTTACCCAGTCGTTGCAGCTGCACCATCAGGTCTTTTCCTGATCCAAAAAAAATGCGATCCCCTTCAAAGCTCTGCTGCAGCGGCCTTGGGAAGTCAGTAGGAAGCTCCAGCACCGGAATTTCACCCATGAATTCATTTAGCCAGTATTGCTCATGCAGGTTAACTGCCCCGCTTGTATATCTGTTGTTCTGCCATTCCGAGAAATCCTTATATTGGATGCGAAGCTGAGGAAGCTCCCTACCCTCATACAATGCCGCAAATTCATCCCCGAAAATCCGGATAGAAACTCCATCGGAAATAATGTGATGCATATCAAATAGGAGATAATGCTGTTTATCAAGAAGAGATACGATATGCAGTCGGAGCAACGGAGCTTGTTCCAAATCAAACGGACGCACGAATCGGGTAATTGTATCTGACAATTCCTGTTCGTCGTTACAGGAGCTTTGTTCCAGAACAAATGGCACTTCGGCCTGTATGATCTGAATAGGCTCCCCATCAATTGTGCTAAACGATGTTCTGAGCGATTCATGCCTCAGAATCAAGGATTGTATGGCCCCCTTCAGCCGATTAAGGTCATAATCTCCCTCTATTTTGACTATACCCGGCATATTATAGCCAAGGCTGTCAGGATCGAATTGGTACAAAATATACTGTCTTTTCTGTGCGGATGATACTGGATAAAATGCTGCCGGTGGAGCCGGTTCGATTCGTGCAGGAGCGCCTGCTTTATGTTGGCCTTGACGAATAATCTCTGCTATTTGTTGGATCGTTGGGTTCATGAAAATCGTCCTTAAGGTCAACTCAACCTTAAATTCATCATAGATTTTGGACAACATTAATGCTGCTTTTAAAGATTGTCCACCCAACTCAAAGAAGTGATCCGTTACATGAATTCGCTCGTTTTGCAGGATATTACTCCAAATCTGCAATAGCCTTTTTTCTGTTTCATCTGCGGGTTCAGCATAAACTCGCTCTGGCTGGATAAATTGTTCACCCAGCGGCAGCGCTTTACGGTCTAATTTGCCATTAGGAGTCAGCGGCAAAGCATCCATCGGGACAAAAAATGCGGGAACCATGTAATCCGGCAGTTTCCTTGATACGTACAGGCGAAGCTCCGAAACGCTTAACTTCCAATCCGCCACAATATAAGCGTATAAATTGATTTCATTAATGCTATTTTGTCTTGCGATAACAATTGCTTCACGAATGGCTTCATGTTCCAGAAGACAATGCTCGATTTCCCCTGGCTCCACCCTGTAGCCCCGAATTTTCACCTGCTGATCCATTCTTCCAATAAACTCTAATGCTCCGTCAGTCCTCCACTTCACCAGATCGCCGGTTCTATACATTTTCTCCCCGGATCTGAACGGATTATCTACAAATCTATCGTTTGTCAGATCTGAATTGTGCAAATATCCCTGAGCTACGCCGTCTCCACCTACAACCAATTCACCTGGGACTCCAACCGGGAGCAATTTCCCCGATGAATGCATCACATACGCTGTAGAATTCGAGATCGGCTTACCGATAGGAATTAATTGTTCCGTATGAGCTTCAAGCCAATAGCTGGTAGAAAAAGTAGTGTTCTCCGTTGGTCCGTACACATTAATGATTTGCAGCCCAGGGCACTTTTCCTGAACAGGGCGTACGGAATATGAAGACAACGCTTCTCCTCCGACAACAAGATAATTCACTCCGCGAAATACGGAAGGAGATTCATTCGAAAGCTGGACAAACCATGGGGTAGTCATCCAAATCATATTGATTTCATATTGCTCTATTGAAGCCCTAAGGCTTCTCTTATTCAATAAATTATTTGAATCCACGATCACCAAAGTTCCACCATTCAGTAATACGCCGAATAGTTCAAAGGTTAGGGCATCAAATCCAACGGCTCCCGTCTGCAGCATCCGTACACTTTGATCTAAAGGCACATAGTTGTTGTTCATAACCAGTGATACTACGTTGCGATGGGTTACCATAACCCCCTTCGGACGGCCTGTCGTACCCGAAGTATAAATAATATAAGCCAAATCCTCAGGATCGTTTGCCAGATCATTGCTACCAGCCATATAGCAAGTCTCTAGACGGTCCAAATATAAAACTTCACCTGTATAAGACAAGACTTTTCGTTGGGTGGCATGCTTCATAATTAAAAGAGCTGCTTCGCTATTTTGCAGCATATATTCTACCCGCTCTTCCGGATAATCAGCATCAATAGGAATGTAGACTCCTCCTGCCTTTAATACCGCCAAAATCGCTATGACCATTTCTATTGACCGATCAATCAGAATTCCTACAGGCGTCCCCCGTTCAATTCCCTTCCCCAGAATCGACTGTGTTAACTGATTTACCCTTACATCCAGCTCGGCATAAGTCAAAGTCTCGCGTTCATTCTGTAAAGCAATATGATGGGGAGAGCGATTCACTTGAGCTACAAACAAACTGGAAATCGAAGCATCTCTGGGGTAATCAGTCAACGTATCGTTGAACTCATGAAGGATCTCCCTCTCCTCTTCCTGGGTCATCATTTTGATGTCATTCAACAACACCGCTTTATCAGCACAAACCTCTTCAAGGATATTTATGAAGTGGCCCGCCATTCTTTTGGCCGTACTCTCCGAGTACAAATCTGTGCTGTACTCAAGAGCAAACACAATATCCTCCTCTCGCTCCATTCCGTACAAGGTCAAATCAAACTTGGAAATTTTGTTGTCGAACTCATATTTCGTTACATCCCAAGCATTGTTTCCAAGAATATTCAACTGTTTATTAAGAAAAACAAATGTATGCTCAAACAGTTCTGCACCATCCATGTCCTTGTGGTGTTCCAGCATATTCATTAATTCTTCCAGCGGAAAATCCTGATGCTCAAATATATCCATTGTTTTTAGCTTCAGTTCCTGGATGTAGGAAATAAACGATTTGCTGCCTTTAGGATAGTTCCGGATCGGCAGCGTATTTGCGAACAGCCCCATAACAGCCATTTCATCCTGGTCTTTTCTCCCCAGCACAGGAGTTCCAACGATGATATCCTCCTGGCCTGAATACCTGGATAGCATGATATTGTATGCAGCTAAAGCAATAATAAAAGGAGTAACTCCGCTATCGGATGAGAGTTGATGGATCTGATCTGCCAAACATTTTTCTACGGTAAAAATGATTTGATCTCCACAATATGTTTTTACAGGAGGCCTAGGATAATCAACCGGCATTGATAACACCGGTACCTTCTCTTCAAATTCAGACAACCAAAACTGCTCATTTATACGATGCTGATTTGTTTTTTGCATGTTTTGCTGCCGAACAGCTATCTCTTTATAACTTAGGTTTAGTCCCTTAAGCGGCCTGCCCTGCAGCAGCTCCAGAAACTCCGTAGAGAAAATAGTTGCCGATACACCATCGGAAATCAGATGATGCAGATCGAACACTAGTATTGAACCTTCAGACCGAGTATGAATTAGCTTTACCCTAAACAATGGTGGAACTCCAACATCAAATGGCTGGACAAAAGAACTGGCCGCTCCCTGAAAATGACCGTCTTCGCACCATTCCTCCTGTACAATTACCTTGATATCTTCATGGATGCATTGAACAGGCTGACCTTCAACCCACTTGAAAGAAGTTCGTAAAATTTCATGACGCTTAACAAGCTGTTGCAGGATATCCTCAGCTGTTAAAGCCTCGATATTCTGTTGAAGCATAACAACAGCCGGCATATTGTAAATCGTATGGTTGGAATCAGTCATTTCAATTTGCAGTAGGATTCTTTTTTGCTGTGATGTTAAGGGATAGTAGGATTGCGTTTCAGTAAGCGGAATCTCTGAGGATGGTACTTCGTTATCGTGGTGTGTGTGATGCTCTAAAATAAAAGCAACCAGTTGATTCGATGTCGGGTTATTAAAAATATCGGATATTTTTAACGTAATGTTCAAATTGCTCTCCAGTTCATCAATGACATTCAGCGCGCTTATGGAATCTCCGCCTAATTCAAAAAAATCACTGTCCGCATCAAATTCTTCATATCCTAAAACATTCTTCCAAATCATGTACACGACTTCGTCTACGGGTGTATCTATAGCTCCAGATCTGCTTGCCTGCTCAGATGGGCCATGATGATAAATCGGCTGCTGCTTTATGCCATTAGATATCCGTTCAGAGAAACGCATCATTCGCAAACTCTCTAACGGAGCCACCATCGAAGTATTTAATCTTCCGAAAATCATGTTTGTCCTATTCGTCGTAAACAAATAACGCTGCAAAGCTTGTAAGGCCGTATCGGGTAGTAATAGATCAAATAACTGCTTGCTAATTAGTTCTTCTCCCAATTGTGCACGTACGAATTCCCATGCCGGCCAATTAATAGATAAAGTTCTTGTATGATTTGCTTGCCGATATGAAGAGAAGCTATCCAGGAAGCTATTGCCCGCTGTATATGCCCCAATGTACTTTCCGCCAACCAAGGAAGCCGCTGAGGAACAAAGAACAAAAAAGTCTAGCCGGTCTTGACTTGTTAGCTGGTGCAAAAGAAGGGTGCCTTGAATTTTCGGAAGCAACACCTGCTCCAACTGCTCCAGAGAATCTGAAACAAGCGAACTTATTGTCCCAACTCCTACTCCGGCACAATGAAAGATTCCTCGAATAGTCCCATACTTCAACCGTATAACTTCAAGCTGCTTTCTTAGCATCTGCTCATCTGTAATATCGGCCTGATTAATTTCAAGTTTGGCCTGCCGAGAAATTAATCGGCTAACCCTTTGTACTTTCTCCTTCAGATCTTGCCTTTCATTCCCGTACATAATATTGTCCCATTCCATTCTGTCCGGGAACTCCGTTCGATTTAGAAGCACAATATGAGCATCGGGGTTCAAGGAAAACAAAAATTCCGCTATGTATAAACCGATATTGCCGAATCCTCCCGTGATTATATAAGCCCCGGAACTTTGAATGGAATTCACCCCTGCACTGGTATTGGACTCGTACAGCACTTCATCCTCAACCTTGTCCATCACTTCTACATACCTTCGGCCTTGCCTGTAGCCGACAAGATAAGGAGGTGAATTAAGAGAAATTTCCGCTATAAGCTGCGCCCCCCCAAGTTCTGCGTCCAGATCAATTGCCCGGCATTGAATGTTCGGATATTCTTGAGAAATGGACTTTCCCAATCCAAACATGGCGGCTGCATAAGGTTGTTGGGCAGAATCAGCGATGCTATGAACCTGATTGGATACCAATACGAGTTCTATCGAATTCTTCAAGCTGTGAATGGCCTTCAGGAGATGATATAAGCTATACACCCCGTCTTGCAGTACAGAATCCAGCTCAGCTGTATGAACAGGATCACCGCTAAAACGGAGGGATGATAAATGAATAATCAGACTAATGCCTCTATCTTGTATCTCGTCAGCCAGTCTTTGATATCCCTCCTCCGAGTGTGCAACGGAATCAAGTTCATATACATTCTTTTTCTGCTTTCGAAGCTCTTCTATCAGAGAATCGCTGTACTTAGAAGCATCCTTAATCACCAAAATATTCTGATGTAATAATGAATTTTCTGCGGATGCAGCCTCTTCTTTCCATGTGATTTTATAGAAGCACGATTGATCGTCAGGGATACTTATCCAGCATCTTTCCCTACAGAACGGATAAACTGGCAGGCTGATTTTATACCGGTCTTCATCTTTGTAGAGCTGCTCCCAAGGAATTTCAGCCCCGTTTATATAGTGGCGGGTAATGGTTAGTAATTGTTCTTCATCCCGATGAATTGTAAAATCCAAAATTGCTGCATCCAAGCTGTCCTTAAGACTGGATTTATCATAAGGAGCCCAGAGCAAATTTGTCAGCAGCCGGTTGCTCATATACTCCTTATCAAGCAGCAGGCGGCCCAGCTCCTCTAACAGTTGTTCCTTGGATTCGACAACTACAGCAATTCGATACAAATAATGATGCCGTCCTGTAGTTAAGGTGTAGCAAAGATCTCTTAAATCCATCTCTTCCTCTCGGAGAAGCTGATCATACTTATGGATCAGTTGGTACAGAGTCCCCTTGTCCTTGGCGGAAAGCGTGAAAAGCTCCGAATGCTGCACATCCTGAACAGTTCGGCTATGCACAGTCTGAGGCGCTTCCTCAACGATGACATGACAGTTGGTTCCGCTAAATCCAAATGAACTGACTCCGCCTCGTCTTGGTGTGTTTTGTTTTTTCCAATCCGTCAATCGATCTACCACGTATAATGGTGATTGATCGAAATCGATCATTTCATTAGGGGTATGAAAATGCAAATTGCCCGGGATTTTCTCATGCTTTAATGCCAAAGCAACTTTTAATAAACCGACTATTCCGGCAGCTGAATCCAAATGCCCGATATTAGTCTTAACTGAACCCACACCGCAAAAGTTTTGAGCAGTTGTAAATTTTGAGAAGGCATTGGTAATTCCCTGAACCTCTATGGGATCGCCCAGTTTAGTGCCAGTTCCATGCGCTTCAATGTATGAAACGGTATCGGGCTCAATGCCTGCGGCAGCCCATGCTTTAATGATGACCTCTTCCTGGGCTTTAGGATTCGGCGCAGCAATACTCATTGAAGCACCATCATTATTCACAGCACTTCCTTTAATTACAGCATAAATATGATCGCGATCTTTCAGCGCTTGATCCAGAGGCTTAAGCAACACCGCCGCTGCTCCTTCCCCCCCGCCTGTCCCATCTGAACTATTATCAAATGTCTTGGTCCTTCCAGTGCTGGATTCAATGCCAAGCTCAACCGGACTTTTAACCGGAAGCAAATTTATCTTTACTCCTCCTGCAATAGCCATGTCACACTCTTTGTTATTAATGCTTTGACAGGCCATATGGACGGCGACCAGCGAAGAAGAGCAAGCAGTATCAACAGCAACGGATGGGCCCTTTAAATCAAGAATATAAGAGATTCTGCTGGGAAGAAAGGATGGCAAATTCCCTACGCTAGACAGCCCAAGGTAACCTGGCTCTGCCTCTTCGATCATGCTGCGATAGGTTTCCCCCTGCGAAATGCTGCCAACAAATATCCCTGTATGCGTCCCCCTTATTTTCAATGCACAACCCGCATCCTCAATCGCTGACCAGGCGGTTTGCAAAAAAAGGCGTTGATTGGGGTCCATCAAACTGGCTTCTTTAGGAGATATTCCAAAAAATTTATAATCAAATTTATCAATTTCGTCCAAAAAAGCATACTCTACAAATCTATGAGCTTCATCGCCAGTGAACCGTTTACTAAAGTTCAGGTAGCGAATAATGTCGCTTTTTCTGGAGTCAGGAATTTCTCTAACACAATCTTTTCCTTGCACAAGGTTATTCCAGAAGGCTCTGTAATCTTCTGCAAGAGGCAAATAGGATGATATACCGATAATGGCAATATCCCGGACCGACCCGGCCATCTCAGATACATTTTCAACATGCTCGGTCTGGCTATTGTCAATCTTCTCAAGAAACTCGAATATGTTGTCGTTCATCATCATTCCTCCTATTAAGACTTTTTCACTAATGATAGGGAAAATATGTGCAGATTCGGATTATACGGCAATGTAACCGCATACATTTTTTCTTCGTAAATTGGGATTTCCTGCATATATAAATTGACTGGTTCTGCCAGTTTATTAGAGCCTTTCCATAATATCTGGTGATTAAAACGAGGATTAATAACAATCCAGTCTGAAATTTCAATGTCAAAATCGGAATTCTTATGCTCATACTTCACAGTCAGCTTCTCAATGCTGTCGCCCCATTCAGAAGTTGCAGCGATCATAATACAGGCATATTCTCCTGCCGGAACATCAATACTTTGACCCATGCAGATGATGTTATCATTGCATCCGGGGCCTGCTTCTGGAAATTTGAAATGGGAAGCTTTGTAAAGCTTATCCAGTGGAGTCTCACGCTCGGCAATATAATCTCCGGTTCCATCAAAATTTGCGGTACATGCTGCTGATATTTTTAAACCTTTATTATTAAAATGGCAGGATAGATCAACGAAGGTGGTATGTTCTAGAGAGGCAGTAGCGTTATGAGGATTCCACTTCATGGCTGGGGCTGTGTTTTCATAGGAGGGGACACAACCATGCTTCAATACCAATTTAATCATGTGGACAAAATCCCGCTCTAAAGCAAATACTAGTTTCAGCTTATCTAATAATCTGTGGTTATATAGTTCAAAGAGGGTATCATCAATTACAAGGGAGAGCTTCTGAATAACATTTCTTAAGATGGCCCATTCATAGGCAATCTGCCTGGCTAGCCTAGCGACCGGTTCCACAACCGGAACGTAGCTGCTTATAAATTCGATAGCATCTGCACATGATTTCCGGCCAAACATACCCTGATTAAAATTTTTATAAAATGGAGTTTCCCAGTATTCCTCGTATCCCTCCATTTCTCTTTTGAAATCAAAAGAGGCTGTAATGTCTTGTATGAATTGTTCAAACTCGGGAAGTTTTGTGTTGTCGATGATGTGATTAAATGTTCGGAGTGCGGTATCCCAATTTGCTGTAGGGGTAAAATCAATGTGAGGACGACTTATGGATAGCAGTTTACCATTATTCCCACGAATAAAATGATCCACAGGCAGCTCTTGAATTTGTTCTGAGAAGATAGGATCTACACAATAGAAATTGTGATTGGATTCGTTGTAGCCAACAATTAAAGTGAAGTGAGGAAAATGTCCGGTCAAATAGCGATTTCCCCAAATAGTCCAATAGGCATCCAAGTATATTAATACAGGTCTGTTATTATGTAGATTATCAATTATTGCTTTATGTAACTGGCCTGAATTTCCTTCCTGCTCCCGTATAGCCAAACCATTGCAGGTTTCCAATAGGTCGGGGGCATATCCCACGGAAATTTGAAGTCTTTCTCCATAACGTTTTGTCTCATCTCTTTCGTAATTAAATTCCCATGATTCTGCATATAACATACAGTATTCTACATCCCAACTCCTGCAGACAGAATGAAGTATGGCCTGAGTGCAATCTCTCCCTGAAGTGAAGTCAGATATTGGCTTTATAGGAATTATCAATATTATTCACCTCAAATTTAGTATAATACCTATTCTATGTCGAAGTAAGGTATAATATGTCACATTATTAAATTTTATTTAATTTTTTAGTAATTAAAAAAGCTAGCGCTATTAAATAGCGCCAGCTTCTCCCTCCTATTCGGAATGTTTAATCCATTTTTCAATTAATGATTGCTCTAATTGTGCCATTTCGGGGAGTTTGAAATAAATGTGCTCGATTAGCGTTTTCTGATTTGTTAGGGAATATTTGATCATAGCATTTCGTAATCCGAATAATTCCTGTTCCAAATTTCGAAATTCCTCTACTTCCCCTTCACCGAGCTCTGTATGCCCTTGTTCTTTCATGTATTGGACTCTTTTCGTCATAAGCTGCTTGTGCTCCCACAAATTATGCAAATAACGAATATCATAGCCTGCCTCCTCTTTAAGAAGAAGTTCATAATATTTCTGAATATAGCTATAACACTCCATACCGTAAACACGATCCCAAGGCTCTCTCAGCATAGCAAACCAATTCGATGTATTATCTCCATTCAAATATTCCTTCAACGTACTTAATACCAACTGCTTGTTAAATGAATATTCAACCGCCAAATTCAGCTCGAAAATTTGAATAGTATTAAAGATGTCAATGCTTGCAGGATGCAGTTCCTGGTGGAACTCATTAGCTGCAATTATATCCCCCACGCCTTGATAAGCCGATAATAATTGCTTGTAAGTCAGCACAGAGGATACGTACTGGCCGTTCTGATCAAAGCCAAGAATATGGAAAGCGGAAATATCGTCATCATAACCGTAAATAAAATTTTCATGTATAAAGCTGAATTTTTGATACGCTCTTCTATTGACGACATAACGCTCATCCAGATATAAATGCACGTACTTGCCATTATTAATACAAGCTTTTATCAATGTCACGATATCTGCGGAAATATCTTGAAGTGTATTTCTGAATATTTTTTCATGCTTCAGCCAAGGTGAAACGGAAAAATCGTAAGAATAGAATGTAAACGGAACGGGACTGTTCTTAAAGTCTTTATCAAAGCATACCTGGATAAAATTACTCATAATCCACGGATATGTCCTCTCGTTGTTCCCTAGGATGCTCAGAGGATAAGCAAAGAAGAGAAATCCTTTTGCAGCTGGTTCGCTAATGGGTAATAGCACTCTTGGAATAACGACCACCCTCTCCTGTTTCTAATCCATGATCCGGATTGATTGCTGTTGCTGCTCTATCATCCACTGCTCATTAATACTTTTAATCTGCTGCTGGAATTCCCCTCTGATTTCCATATCACCCGAGTATAAACTATAGCCGGGATCCATAAAAATAGCGGTTAATTTCATGAGGACATTAAAATAACCCGGTGTGGGAGGCGCGAGCCCCAGCGAATCCTTATTGTTGTTCAATATTTCCCTTACTGTCTCTGTAAAGCTAGGATCTGCAAATAAATTCTCAAATGCGGTAAACACCTTTTCATCCGAGAAGGTAGGAAGAGTGACTCCGCTCCGTACCATTAATTCTCTAGCCTCCGTACTGCTTGATAAATATTTTAGAACCTCGATGGCTTCCTTCGTAAAATTACTTTTGGTAGATACCGCAATGGGCTCTAATGTGCTTATTCCCTGTTGTGATTGATCTCCTCTCGGGAAGGATACAACACCGATATTAGGTACCTTCTCAAAAGTTGAAGTAAGCAATGCAGAGCTGTTTATCATCATACCAGCTGTCCCATCCCGAAAACTCGGATTTACGGAGAAGCCGTCAGATAAAGTCTCGCCGATACGGCCGTCAATTTTGCCGTTTTTGAATAAGTTAGTCAGCATTTCATAGCCTTGGAGAGCTGCTTCCTCATCAAGAGCCAACTGGGTTTCACCCTCTTTGAACGTACTTCCGCTGTAGGCTCCCCCAATTGTATAATACAGCATTGGACCGTTCTCAATACCAACAGTTCCAGCTGATGAATTCGTTAGCTTCTCGGCAATGCTGGCAAAATCGTTATAACTCCAACCCATGGCCGGATAGCTAAGTTGAAACTGATCAAACATATCCTTATTGAAATAAACCAGATAATGCTCGTAAATGAACGGAAGCGCGTATAGCTCACCATCATATCTCAAGTTGTCCAAATTAACATAGTAATCGCTTAGGCTCAAGGAGTCAGCGTATCCTTCGAGCGACTCGACATATTTGGAAATGGCCACCTCACTAATACCTATTGATGAAGGTAGCCATAGTAAATCCACCTGCTCATTGCCTTCATATAATTCATCAAGCTTTTTCAACTGCTCTTCTTCTTCGTTAATCGAAATCATTTCTACCTTAATCTCAGGATGTTGACTGTGAAATTGATCCAGTACGTTTTGAATAACATCCGCTCTTTCATTGTTTTGGTTAAAAGTATACAGTTTCAAGGTGTTCGTTTCTTTCTTGGTAGACGTTGCCCCTATCCCGTTACAGCCTGCAAGAACCACAATACATATTAACAGCAGCAATAATTTCCTTTTCATGAGTCACCTCTTGTATTTTAATTATTTATACTGGGGAAGTCATAATAATTTTTCCATCAACAAGCTCAAGCTTCACCTTATTAGTATCCTTCACATTAATAGATTCAAGATAGGATCTCGGGATTTGAACACGTCCTGCCCTGTCTAAAATAGCATATTCAACGTGGGTATCCTTCTCGGAAAATACCTTTCCTTCCTCGATTTCGGCAAGCTCCTCGGCATAAGATTTACGCCTCAGCATCTCCGATGATATCTTCCCGTCCCTAATAGCAACTACGCGATCCACTTTTCTAGCCAGCAAGGGGTCATGCGTGACAATTACTATCGTAATTCCGATAGTACGATTCAAATCACGAAACAGGTCGAGAACCTGATCGGCCATCTGTGAATCAAGCGAACCCGTAGGCTCATCAGCCAGCAGCAATTTGGGCTCATTGGCTAAAGCAATTGCAATCGCTACTCTCTGCTGTTCCCCGCCAGACAGCTCATGCATCTTATTATGCTTGCGGTGGGAAAGACCAACAGCCTCAAGCAGTTCCAAAGCCCGTTCTTTGCGGCGTCTCGATTTGAGCAAGATCGGCAGCTCCACATTTTGTATAGCCGTCAAATAGGGAACCAGATTGCGGGCATTGTTCTGCCATACAAAGCCGACGCTCTCCCGTTTATACTTGACCAGATCTCGCTCACTCATCTTCAGCATGTCCTTGCCATCAACGTTCAACTTACCGGCCGTTGGCTTGTCAAGTCCTCCCAACATATTCAAGAGCGTTGATTTGCCGCTGCCACTATTGCCAATGATGGCTGTAAGTTCCTGTTTTTCAACCGTAAGATCCAGTCCCTGCAATGCGAATACTTCCAGCTCTGCGGTTTTGTATATTTTAACAAGCCCCTCACAGTGAATCATAAGGTTAATCCTCCCCCAGCTTCAGCGCCTGATGAATTCGAATCCGGGACAGCATATATCCAAGAATAGCTAATCCAATGGCCAGCATTATTCCAATAACGATATAAATACGGATGAAGTCAGTGTGTTCAAATACAACGCGGAACGGAGGTACTAATGTGCCGGGATTAAATGCAATCTGGAAATTTGGAACAAATAATCTGCTTGTTATGTTCCCTACCCAAATGCCAATCATAATGGCGGTTCCTGATGTAAGAACCTGCTCTATTACAAGCATGCCTACGAGTTGGCGCAAAGAAACTCCGAGTGCCCGCATTACTCCATTCTGCAGAACTCTTCCCCTAAGTGACAAAATCCAATACAGCAGAAAGCCTACGAAAGTAATTAGAATAGAGTTTAGAAATCCTAGAGTGAGAATGCCATTAACCGCCATCAGGAAGGGATCGTTTTTAGCCTTGATCAGCTCTTGCCTAGTATTATGTATATCAACGATGTTCAATTTGGCCTGCTCAATAGCTGTATAAAAATCCGCCGTCGAGGTATCGGCATCCATCTTTAGCCACACCTCGTAAGGTTCTAATGCCAATTGAAGCTGTATTCTCGATAGATGGCCTACGATAAGCATAGGCGCATCTCGATTATCCTCTTCAGCCTGTGAACTGCTCTTATCCTCTGATCGTACAGCCGGATTAGGATTAAAGGTAGGGAAATAGTCTACGATGCTGTAAACGATAAATGGCTGCTGATCCACTCCAGTCCAGCCAATCCATATCGTATCCCCAACCTTGGCCTGCTTCTGCTCCGCCAGCGTTCTGGAAATGATAATCGCCCGGGAATCACCGGCAATCACATTTAAATGCTCGTTTAGCGAGTTGGATAATAATAAATCCTGAAACCAGGTAGTATGGCCAAAATCATCCGTATCAATTCCTATTAGCTTGGCGCTTCCCCTTGCCTCACCAACCTGGAAATCGGCCTGTTCTTTTACGAACACCTTAGCTGCAGACTCCACTCCCGGTAACGCTAAAAACGGCTCAAAAGGTGGTTCCTCATACTGAATGACCTTTATACTTGGGGTTGGAGCTGCTGTCGTACTAGCGCTCTCCTGCTGACCATACATTGCCGCCGGGGTGACCACAGGCTTATTGCTGGGCCACTCCGATTTAAGAATAAAATCAGAGCCCCCCGAGTACTTTATTCTCTCCTCCGTGTTATTATTAATCGTTCTAGCTGCGCCTGCGCTAAACACCCCCGTAGCAATCGTGATGATAAAAAAGATCATTAAAAATTGATACTGGCTGCTAGAACGCCCTACCTGAATTAGGGTGATATACCAGGATGGAGGCCAAAGGGATCTCCCAAGCCGGTAAATCAGCTTCAAAACTAACGGATATAGCCTGAGCACAAACATTCCCCCGCCAACAATGAACAGGGCTGGAACAACGAACTGCAGCGGATCCATTTGCAGATCATCAAAAGTTAGTCCTAAACTAGCCATCGCTTTGATTCTTGAGTTAAAGGCATACAAGCCGTATATTGAAACCGCAAGAAGTAGCACATCCAGAAAAATCTTATGCCAGAAAGGCTGTTTATCTACTCTCGACACTTTCTGCTTATGGCCAACGATAGATACCCTAGTTGCAAAATATACCGGCAATAATATCATTAAAAATGAGCCTAATACGGCAAAACCGCTATACTGATAGGATTGAATATTCACATAAACAGGCAGACGGGATCTTTGCACAAATTCCAGGAAGCCGTTAGACGCCCCAAGAACCTTTGTCAAAAACAGTCCTAGAAATGGACCAATCAGCCAAGCTATACAGCAAAGAATGGAGGCCTCAACAGCATATGAGGTCATAATTTGAAACCGCGATGCGCCTCTGCTTCGCAGTACGGCAATTTCACTTTTCTGACGATCCACAATCAAATTGGATACCATAAACATATAGAAGCCCAGCATAAATAGAACCGGTACATTAAGGGACCACATAAGCCTTAGAAGATGTTTTGTGCGTCCAAAATAATCCTTGATGATATCAACGGCAGGCACCGTAACATCTGTCTGATATTGTGAAGTAACGTTCTTCGCCTTCGCCTGAACTTTCTCGCTCATTCCCAGAAAATCATCAATATTTCGCAACTCCATTTTTGAATAATCGAATACGAAGTACCACCAGGCTGAAGAAACAGGCAACGCGTTATCATTTATAAAATATCGCTCAAAGGTTGTCTCGGGAACAACAAATACTCGATCCAAATTGTCGAGTTGCGGGGAACGAAAGTACAGATCATTGTCCTCTTTTTTCTGGTATACCCCGACTGGTTTTACCTTTGTTACTACATTTCCTTGGCTATCTCGAAGCTGGAATACACTACCCAAAACAAAATCCAGGGAGGTCATAGTTTTCTGATTTACAAGAACTTCAAATACCCCATCAACCGGTGCTTCCGAGGGCATATCTCCATCTATAAGCCGAATATGAGCTTCGAAATCGGACAAGGATTTTAATGCCGCAAGTTGCTTGCTGCCGGGTGTTTCCTGCCCGGCCGCCTCCGGAACTACCTGCATACTGGAGGTTTGCAGCTCTACAACAAGCTGTGTAACAGGAATGCCAAAACCCTTGTTTTCAGCATCTCTCATATATTCGTTTAACTCGAGAATGCTCGCTTTGCGCTTATCAGCTGTTTCCTTCTGAAAACTGACCTTGGTTAAATGAATTCCCGGATAAGTATTAGTACTTGTTTGAACAGTTTCCAATTCCTTAACCAGCATCCGTGATAATATTGCTTCCGAATAAATGGGAATAGCACTGACAAGACCTGCCGTCATAAATATACCGAGAAAAAGACTGAATACGAGCCATTTATTTTGGATCATTTTGCGAAGAATCATGAAAAATAAAGACACGTAGAAACCTCCTACAACGAATTATTGCAAAATGATGGTCTGCCCCTCCTCCAGCCCTTTCACGATCTCCACTTCTGTACTGCTAGTAATACCGGGTTCAACATCGATTTCTCTTAACTTTGAGCCATCCTCAAGCACACGAACAAAATTTCTCCCTAAATATGATCTCAATCCACCACGCGGGATCTTGATTACGTTGTCCCGCTGCTCCGTAATAATTTTAACGTCTACAAGAGAACCTATTTCCGCTTCCTCTGGAAGCTCAGCCAAAGAAATATACACATTCTTCCGATATCTTTCCGCCAATTGTTCATTTTGGGTTATCGGAGCAGAAGACGGAGACTGGACCACAACTCCCTTATAAACTGTATTCTTAAAGGTTATTTGTACATCTGATCCCACATCTACCGTCTCATCAGTTGAATTGACTTCAAAAATTACCCGCAAATTCGCAGGATCGGCTACCGATACAAGTGTCTGGTATTGTTCGATAGCATCCCCTTCCTTCAAAGAATCTACGAAAATAACCTGCCCGCCGATCTCTGCACGAATAATTTTACTTTCATACAAGGCTTGTAAGCGCTTGTATTTTGTCTGTTCCAATTCATACTGCATGGAAGCCATCCTATAGGCATCAGGATCCGCGTTTTCGTTGATTTTAGCTTCACGCAAAGTATTTTTTGCATTCTCCAAAGCTATTTCCTGTTCCTGTAACTGAATATCAAGACCATCCAAAAGAAGCTCGACAAGAACATCTCCTTTGTTGACCTTGTCCCCTGACTTAACGTGTATTTTGGATATTCTCCCCTCCTTCTCTTTGTAAATTGCTCTATCCTGCAACGTGGACTCAAATCTCCCGCTTCCCTTAACCTCTTTAGTAATGGTGCCTTTCACTGCCGCAGCCGTCCGATAATTTTCCTGTACCGGCTTCACCAAAGGCGGAGTCAATACCTCCTCCTCTTTGGGCAGCAGCGAGCATCCTGACAGAAGCAACAAACACATCATAAATAGACCCTTTACTTTAAGATCGTGAGACAATAATTCCATCCTCCAGTTCGTAAACTTGATCAACGATATCGATTATGGCCGGATCATGGCTAGTCATAATGACTGACAAGCCATAATCATGAATAAGGTCACGAAATACTTTGAGGATTTTAAGCCCAGTCTGACTATCCAGTTCTGCCGTTGGTTCATCAGCCAAAATGAGCTTCGGTTTATGGGCTATCGCCCTGGCTATAGCGATCCTTTGCTGCTCCCCCCCAGACATCTCGAATGGCCGATGATGCATCCGGGGGATCAGACCAACATGTTCCAGGGCTTCAAGGGAGGCTTTTTTTCTCTCCTTAGCCGAATAACCTGCTATGCGTAAGACAAATTCTACATTTTCATACGCAGTCATTAAAGGAATTAGAGCAAACGATTGAAATACAAGCCCGATCTGACTACGTCTCATGAACTCTCGTTCCCTGTCAGACATAGATGTGATCAATTGGCCCTCAATTTCTATCGTTCCCTCGGTTGGATAATCCAGCGCTCCCAATAAATTAATCAAAGTCGTTTTACCCGAGCCGGATCTTCCAATAAAAGCAGTCATTTGCCCTGGGGGTATCACCAAGTCCACACCATTAAGAACCTTCACTTCACGTGAACCATAACCAAAAACCCTTGTAATGCCAGCGGCCTTAACACAAATTCTTTCTGCCAATGATACAACGACCTCCTAGGAACTTCGTTCCAGAGCATCTTGCAAAACCAATTTAACAACGCTAGTTATGGGAATATAATCCGAATGAATTAACTATGGATGTAAGAGAGAAACTAGTTATCTCAAGTTAATAGGAGAAAGTAGAAGGGTGAGTAACATCAAATCTTAGTAAAAATACGATTTTTTAAATTTAATACAAAAAATCCCTGTATATAACATACATTAATTAACAATACATATCAATAAAATATAAAATTTATATTTTATTTTTAAATACGACAAATATGGACTTCCTCGCCTGAACATAAAAACAGAGCCTTCCCGATGGAAAGCTCTGAGTCCAAACTAAACTTCTAATATAGAAGGCATGATATGCGGCGCTCGGCCCACTTCTTTCATGAAAAATCTGCGCATGATCCGGTGCGTCGACCGAACCCAGTCGGAACGATTGTACTCCTGACGCTCAGCCTGCTTGGACAAGTTCCGCTTCAGCGTCATTTCTGCGCGCCGCAACAGCGGACGGGCATCCTGCATATAGACGAATCCGCGAGTCACGATATCCGGTCCCGCAAGAATTTGGCCCGTCTCGGCGTCAATCGTCATTACTACGATGACGATTCCCTCTCTCGCCAATTCGCCCCTCTCTTCCACGAGCTCATCCTCGTAGGTTCTCATCTCGCCGTTGCTGATGAAGACGTCACCCGACGGAATTGAGCGGCCTTTCTTGGCGCGATTGCGATAGATGGACAGTGTATCTCCGACGTTCATCACGAAGATGCGGTCTTCCGACAGTCCCGTCTGCATCGCCAGCTTGCGATGGGCGAGCAGCATACGGTATTCCCCGTGAATCGGGATGAAATACTTCGGACGAATCATGCTGAGCATGAGCTTCAAGTCCTCCCGGTTGCCGTGGCCCGAGGTATGGATATCGATAATGGAGCCGTAAATGACATTAGCGCCTGCCCGCATGAGCAAATCGATGCTGCGGTTAATGTTCTGCTCGTTGCCCGGAATCGGCGAAGAGGAGAAAATAACCGAGTCCCCCGGGTAAATTTGCACAGAGCGGTGCGCCCCGGATGCGATCCGGCTCAGGGCGGCGTTTGGCTCTCCCTGGCTGCCCGTACAAACGATCAATACTCGATTATCCTCATAACGGTCAATATGTTTCACGTCGATAAGCATGCCGTCAGGCACGCGGATATATCCCAGCTCCTGTCCGATCGTAAATACCTTCTCCATGCTCCGGCCAATGACTGCTATTTTGCGGTCGCACTGCATCGCGGCCTCCACCACCTGCTGAAGGCGGTGCACGTTGGAAGCAAACGTAGCGAACAAAATGCGTCCCTCGCATTGCTTAAACGATTCAAGAATCGCATTGCCGACCTTGCGCTCGGAAGGAGTAAAGCCTTCACGTTCACTATTCGTGCTGTCAGCCAGCAGCGCCAGAACACCCTCGCTCCCGACGCTGGCCATCTTGGACAGATCGGCGGGCTTGTCCTCCGGCGTAAAGTCAAACTTGAAATCCCCGGTATGTACGACCGGGCCGTATGGCGTATCAACGACAATCCCGAAGGCGTCGGGAATGCTGTGTGTCGTTCTGAAGAAATGGACGGCAAGATGCTGGAACGTATACTTGTCGTTCTCATGAAAGACATGCAGCTCGGCTTGTCCGAGCAAACGATATTCCTCCAGCTTGGCCCGAATAAGGCCAATCGTTAACGGGCCGCCGTAAATCGGGATTTGCAGCTGCCGGAGCAGAAATGGAATCGCTCCAATATGATCCTCGTGTCCATGCGTAATAAACAGACCTTTGATTTTATGCTTATTGGCAACCAAATAACTCATATCAGGAATGATATAATCGATTCCGGATAGGCGCGAGTCAGGAAATTTCAAGCCCGCGTCAATGATGATAAGTTCATTTTTGTACTCCACGGCGTACATATTTTTACCGATCTCTCCAAGGCCGCCAAGCGCAAACACTCGAACCGGCGGGGGAGACGATTTAGAACGGCGCTGTGACCTCGCTGTCTTTGCAGTCTTCGCAGTTTTGCTAGCTTCTTCATTCATTATGTGCTTAATTCCTCTCTTGCAAAATACCGGTCACCTAAGTGGCCGGACTTTATTATAGTATTGTATGGCTCTCTATGTTTCGTTGCTCTCTATAACTTTTCACCATGTTTCAACCGTTCAATCAGATCAAACAGATCGCTCCTCTTGACCCTCCAATGTCTGCCGATTTTAAAAGCCGGAATGACTCCCTCGTTCACCATTTTATAGGTTGTTACTTCACTAAGCTGCAAATAATTCGCAACCTGGGCTATCGTCATGATCTCGATTTCCGAATCCATAGAAATAATCTCCTCTATAGAACATTGGTTTGTATTCAATTATACTCAATTATACTCATAATAACTAATTATTTTTCCAAACAACAAAGCTGGCACAGTTCAATCCTGCGCCAGCTTTATATCTTCAACCGTTATTCCATCATTCATTAAAACTTAAAAAATCAGTTCCGGCCCGCCCCCGTAATAATTTGCCGAATTTGCTCCAGCGGGGCTTTAGGCTTCCTGTTATAGGTGAGCAGCCCGTTGATCTCCTGCTCCACGTCTGTAAGCTGCGTATAGCAGAAACCTTGTACGACCGGGGAGGCATACATCGGATCGACAACGTCCTTCAACCGCTGCAAATAATCCTCTTCATTATCCGCACCGGAGTATCCCCAACCTTCCCAATCACTCGCCTTGAAGGCGATTCCTCCAAACTCCGTGACGAGAATCGGCTGGCCGGCGTAAGCCGCTCCGCCAACAAAGATGCGGCGATTCGCCGGCATCGCTTCGATTGTGGATTCTACCGTTTCGTATCTGGCTTCCAGCACCTCGCGGCGGCTCTCATAGTCGTGAATGGTCACCAGATCCGTCGTCATATGCTCCCAGCCGTCGTTATATACGACAGGACGTGTCTGATCGAGCGATTTCGTTAAATGGTACATGGCTAGGCCGTGCTGCTGCTGTTTGGCGTCGATCTGCACGTTCGGGACGCCCCAGCTCTCGTTCAGCGGCACCCATGTCACGATGCAAGGATGGTTGTAATCCCGCTGAATCACCTCCTGCCACTCACTGGTAAACTGCCGCACGTAATTTTCGGAGTAAGCATAAGCATTCGCGGCTTCGCCCCAGACGAGCATCCCAATCCGGTCGCACCAGTACAGGAACCGCGGATCCTCCATCTTCTGATGCTTGCGCACGCCGTTGAATCCCATCTCTTTAGCCAACTCCACGTCCCGCTTCAGGTCTTCGTCGCTCGGAGCGGTAAGAATGCCTTCCTCAAAATATCCCTGATCGAGCACAAGCCGCTGATAATACGGGCGGTTGTTCAGGCACAGACGTCCATTTTCAATGGATACTTTACGCATCCCGAAATAGCTGTCCACCTCATCCAGCACACGGCCCCCGTCTGCCAGCCTGAAGGAAATATCGTACAGATTCGGATGCTCCGGCGACCATAGGCGGCCCAGCCCATGCTCGGCAAAATCATGGAGATGAATGCTGCGGTACTCCTCCGGTCGAAGCACTTTATATCGGTCGCACGCGACCCGCTCCCCTTGAAAAGACACCGTCACCTCAAGCTCCAATTCTGCCTTGCCCTGCACGCCTTCCACGAAAGTATGCAGCTGAATTTCGTTCCGGTCGATATCGGGAGTCAAGGCCACTCGCTTCAGATAAGCCTGATCCACCGGCTCGAGCCACACCGTTTGCCAAATTCCCGTGGTCCGCGTATAGAAAATGCTTGCCGAGTTTTCCAGCCAATATTGCTTGCCCCGCGGCAAGGTAATGTCCCGGCTGAAATCTTCAGCGCGGACCGTAATCGTCTGGCTGCCCGGAACGAGCAAATCCGTGATATCGGCCTGAAACGGTGTGTGCCCGCCTTCGTGGATAGCGGCCAGTTGACCGTTAACCCATATTTTGGCCAAGTAATCGACCGCACCGAAATGAAGCACGATCCGCTTGCCCTGCCACGCCTCCGGCAGATCGAAGCTTTTGCGGTACCATACCACATCGTGGAACTCCGGGTTCCCGATGCCGCTCAGCTTGCTCTGAAATACGAAGGGAACTGTGATCGAATGCGGATATGAAGCTTGAGTATGATTTCCGTACCATTTCTCCTGCTCCCCTATTTCGCCATCATCGAAGGCAAACTCCCACTCACCATTCAAATTGAGCCAATCCGCACGAACAAACTGCGGTCTTGGATATTCCTCGCGAGGAATCGTTTTATTGTTATGGATGTTAGCCACTATTCTTTACCTCCTGTTAGTGTCAAGTAATATCAATCGCTTCAGACTCACCGCTGCAGGAATGCTCCGTGCAATCCTTGCGAAAACCGCGGCGGTAATCTTTGGGGGAGAGCTTGGCCTCCCGTTTGAACACGCGGTAAAAATGACGCAAATTCGGAAACCCGGTTTCTTCGGCAATCGCCGCGATTTTATCGTCGCTGTCCATCAGTCGCCGCTTGGCCTTCTCCACCCGAATCGCCGTCAGCCGCTCCACGAAGGTTGTGCCGGTCCGCTGTTTGAACAGTGAGCTGAAATAAGCCGGATTCAAGTGCACCTGCCCCGCCACCTCGTTCAAAGTAATCTGCTTATGGAAATTGGAATCGAGATACTGCAGCGCCTGCTCCACCGGGTCGTTCCAGGTTTCCAGCCTGGAATCGGCGATGCAACGGGACAGGGCCATCAGCAGCGTCCGGCACTCGGCCATCAGCTCTTCGCTTGACGTAATCGAGCATATATCGAATATGAGGCTGCGAATATCCCGTTCGCCCAGCCAAGCCTTGGTTAAATTCAGCTTCTCAGCCGATTCGTAGAAATGGATGAGAAGCTTGCATATTTTCTGATAGATGAGCTCGGGGCTCGTCGCTTGCCGGCATAGACTGCCGATCTCCGATTCCGCACGGCTGGCTACTTCCTCTACCCGTCCTTCCAGAACCGCGCGCTCCATCGCTACCCAGGATTCAGGATCGACCTCAAGATATAAATCATGATCCCGGCGGATCGTCTCATAATGCAGCACCTTGTCACCGCCGACGATCAACCGGTAGAGCAGGCTGATTTCGGCATCGCGGTAAGAATCCGAGATCGAATTGACTCCTTCGGCTACCCGCCCGACACCGATCGTTACGGTGAGATTCGACAAGGAGGTAATCTGCCTGCGGATCGACTCGGCCAGTTCCATCAGGCCACAGCTGTTATTACTGCTCAAATTGACGATGGCCGCCACCTCGGAATCGGAGAGGACGAGGCTGTAGCCTTTCATCCGTTTATTGACCATTTCCTGTACGAATTGGCGGATGTAGAGCTGGAACAGCGAGGGATCGGCCTTTAAATAACGCTCTGACCCTATGGAACCCTTATCGAGCTTGATCAAGAAGCAGCAATAATAGGGCTGATCGAAATCAACGCCGATTTTGCGCAACAGATCCACATGATGCTGCTGCACCATGCCCCGCATCAACCCCGCAATGACGGACTCGCTCACATGGCGGCGTATAAGCTCGTTCTCCTCCTGATCAAACCTCGGAGCGGAAGCTTTGCCACGCCTTGCCGTCTCTTCCTTCAGCTTGCCGAGAATCCGCCCCAGCTCACTTCGCTCCACCGGCTTCATTAAATAATCCTTGGCGCCGTATCTCATCGATTGAAGCGCATAAGTAAAATCTTCGTAGCCGCTAACCACGACGCATTCGGTTTGCGGGAACCGCTCCTTCACGATGCGCTGCAAAGCGATGCCGTCCATCCGCGGCATGCGGATATCGGTTAATATGACATCGGGATGCAGCACCTCCGCCCGATCCAGAGCCTCGTAGCCGTCGGAGGCATCGCCCACGACCTCCCATTCCGGATCCAAGGACGTAATCATGGCCCGCAGACCCTTGCGAAATATCTTCTCATCATCGACGATCAGAATTTTTGGCATAAGATTCTCCTCCTTGGCTAGCTCATGATGTTAATGGAAAACAACTGAAGCACGATCCTCCTCATAGGACGGCATTTGCTTAGCCGGAGCCGTCAAGGTGACGCGCACCCCGCGGTAAGGCATGCTGTCGATCGTAAGGCCGTATCTTTCGCCGTAACAAAGCACAAGGCGGCGATGCACATTAAGAAGCCCGTTGCCCGTCTCCCCGCCAAGATCGCGGGAGTATGCAAGCTGGTGCCGAATATGCTCAAGCTGTGCGGTAGTTAATCCAATTCCGTCGTCCTCCACAATCAGCCGCAGCAGCCCGTCTTGGATTCCCCCGGTCAGGGCGATCCGCCCCTCGCCTACGCCCTTGTCGAGTCCATGCTTGAAGGAATTCTCGACAATCGGTTGGATCATGAGGGGAATAACTTCACAGTCCATCGCCGCCTCCTCGATATCCAGGGTGAAATGCAGCCGCTCATCGTAACGCAGCTTCTGAATCGCCATATAACGGCGGATATGCTCGATCTCGTCTTTGAGAACGACCCCTGACTGGTGGGCATTCAAGGAATATCTCAGGATGCGGCTCAGGTTGTTCGTCATCATCGTAATTTCCTTGCTGCCCTCCAACTCCGCGTACATACTGATCGATCCAAGTGTATTGTATAGAAAATGTGGATTGATCTTGCTCTGCAGTGCAGCAATTTGCGCATCCTTCTCTCGAATCTCGGTTTCATAGAGCAAATAGCCGAGCTCGCTTAAGCGGGAGACCATTTTATTGAAGGCGCTTCCGAGCTGGCCTACCTCATCCCATTGATTCACGGGAAACGTCACTTCAAGCTGACCCTTCTCCACCTTTTTCATCAGCCGGCTCAGCTTGCGGATCGGCAGCGTAATGCGATACGCCGTAAATACGGAGAACAGCATCGCCGAACCGACGCAAACGATTCCCATTATCGTGATGGAATTACGAACCTGCAGGCTGTCCTGCATCAATTCCGAAACGGGGACAGCCCCGACGGTGGTCCACTGTGTCAGCTCCGATGTGGCATAAGAGACCAGCATTCGTTCGCCGTCAGCTTCCAGATGAGTCACGCCTTCCCCGCGGAACGAAGCTGCGGCTCCGTCCGCCCCTGGAACGACAGAGCCTTTGCGAATAACGAGATCGCCCTTGGCATTCGTAATGTAAAGGGATTCCTTCCGGTCAAGCTGTACCTGCGCCAAAATTTTCTCCACGACCGCCGGATCGACGTCAAGCACGATGTAGCCCAGCGTCCGTCCACTATCGAAGCTGCGCAGCTCCCTCACGATGGAGAACACCTCGTAAACCGAGCCGCTCGTCGGTTTAAGCTCGTGCGTCGTCAAAAAGATCGGCTCCCCGAAATGCCCCTGGGCCTCCTTCAGCCACTCCGCATCTTCATCCAGCTTATAGCTCGTTACGTATTGGCTTTCCGGCATGACGACATAGGATGCCCCTTTGGAACCGTAGAGCGATACGCCCATAATATCGATGCGCCCATTCAGGAACACTTTAGACACGAAGTTGTTCAGCATGCTGATCTCGTCCAGGCTTAAGGAAGCGCCGGACTTTCTTTCCGAGGCCAAATAATCGAGGATATCCTGATACTGATAGGGCATCAGCGAGAGCCGGTTCAACTCTTCCATATAGGTGTCGATATTGAGTGAAATCTGCTTCATCGTCTGCAGTTGGGATTCTCCGACGTTCGCTTCCATCGTTCCCCGAAAGCTAGTGAACGCATAAACGCCAAGCGCTCCGAGCGGGATTACGATCAGAACGGAATTAATGAGGATCAACTTCTGCGCCAGTTTCAAATTTCTGAACCATTGTATGCCTCGTCGCAGTCTCATCATCATCTGTCCCTCACTTGCGCAAATCCGCATTGATTTTCTTCACGGCCGCATCCAGCGCTTCCTCTGGCGTCTGGTAACCATAGATCATTCTCTCGAATTCATTGATGATCCGCTCGTTAATGCTCCACTGTTTGGCGTTTCTCGGCCAGTAAGCGACATAGTTGGCCGTAGCGGCATAATCGCTCCGGTATTCGAGCTGGTTGAATACCTCCGACCTTGTGAGCTCGCTCATGCTGGGAACATGCCCGGCCTTCGCCCACATATCCCCATGCCCCACGATCCAGTTCGCGAAGGTCAAAATCGCCGCTCTCTTCTCCTCCGTCATCCCTCGCTTCCTAGGAATGGATAGGTTGTGGGAATCCCCCCATACCGCGGGATGCTCATATAAAGTCGGCACGGGAACGACTCCAAAATGAAGTCCCACCGCCTTCTCGAAGGCACCCGTTCCCCACATCCCTGTAATCAGCACCGCCGCTTTGCCGTCATAGAACAACTGGAAAGCATCATTGATGTTAGACGGGATCAGCTTATCCTTATATAAACTGTTTACGAAGCTAAGCGCCTTTAAAGAAGCGGGATTGTTAAACACAGCTTCCGTCCCGTCTTCACTGTAGAACCGCCCGCCGTCCGCCATTTGGTTATACAGGCTCCACCACAACCAGGCAGAATCGATCCGCGTGCTGGGCTGGGCCAGCGGAGCGATATCCGGCGGAACCGTCCGCTGAATTTGCTCCAGGAAAGTCTTGAACCCATCCGCGCCCTTCGGGATAATGGGCCTTCCCGCCTCATCCAATACGCCGGCCTTGGACAGCCAGTCCTTGTTGTAATACATCACCAGGGCATGTGTATCGAGCGGTATCCCGTAGTATTCATCCTCATATAATACCGAACGGAGGATATTCGGATTAAAGCGTTTCCAATCGATGCCGATATCTTTAGCCTCCGCCGTCAGTTTCTCCACGTAGCCGTTCTGAACAAACTGGGGCATGATCGTCGAATGGACGATAGCCACGTCTGGCGCATTGCCTGATAATACAGCTGTTTTCAAGCGAGAATAGTAATCATCAAGACGTGAATTTTTCTGGACAACCTGGATTTCCGGATGCTCCTCGTTGAACCGCTCCACCATCTCGGTCATGAATTGGTTATCACCGCCGCTAAAGGGCGTCCAGTATTCCAGGTGAACGACATGGGAAGGCTTGGATATCGGCGAGGCTCCCGAGTTCTGTCCCAGGCATCCGGGCAGCAGCAGGAGGAGTGCGGCCCATGATATGAATCCGATCGTTGCTCTGCTGCGGTATTTATTCCAGCGTTGTCTCTTCATAATTCTCGTCTCCTAACGATACAGAAAGTTACATTCTAGTTAGCGATAATGTCTATATAATCGAGGCTCAAGTCTCCCGAGGCCCCATCAATAGTAATTTCATTATCACCTCTCTGCAGCTTTCCTTCAAACACAACTTCTGTAAAAACATTGCGCCCTGTTGCGGGGACGGTCAGCTTCCCGCCCTTGCTGCCATTGATTTCGAGTTCAACGGTTCGTTCCCCGTCACCCGGGTTGGAGACACCGAGAATCAAGCGATATTCACCGGCTTTAGGAACATGGATCTGCCGGAATACTGCCGATGAACCCTGCTCAATCGTCAGCTTCATCACGCCTTCACCCGAGGCAGACAAATCCGCGCCCACCGCGTCCTCTAAGCCCGAGGATGCCATCTCCGCCTCATATCTCGTTATTTCGATGGCCTGAATTCCACCTAGAATATTTTCCGCTGCGCCATTCTCGCCCGTCCGCAGATCCAGCTCGCCGCCTCCTGCTTCTAGACGAATGCGTCCGTAAGCATAACCGGTCTCATCCTGCGCAGTAACCGGCAAAAGTATCGATCCCGCTTTTGCGTCGTTCACCCGTACCTCGAGCGTTCGGTTGGCGCCCGTCTCGTTTTTGTAGTGAACAAGCAGCGGCATCTCCGTAGGGACAGCAGCCGCAAACTTCCCAAAGCTGAGGCGGTCCCCGTCGCGATTAGCATGCTTCGCCTGATACACGCCCGAACCCGATGGCAGCGGAATCACAGTCTCCAGAGACAGCGGCTTGCCGAACTCCGGCAGCCCCTGCTCGTTCCAAGTGACGCGCTGCGCCCGGGCTTTGCGGTTGTTCCAGCCGTCGGTAGAACTTGTCGTGCCGTGGTATACGATCCAATCCTCCGTACCGTCCGGCGATTTAACAAAGGAATTATGCCCCGGACCATACACGCCGGCTTCCTCATCCATCGTCATGAGCGGCTCGCCCGCTCTCGCCCAATCCTCCGGCTGAAGCGGGTTGCCGCCCTCTCTCAGCGCCAGCAAGCCAAGACTGTAGAACGGCGTCCAGCTCCCTGCCCCGGAATAGACGATAAATACACGGCCATCCCGGTATAGAATCGCTTGCCCTTCCTGAATATAAGGCGGTCCGCCGGCCATTTCCCATTCCTGATCCGGCGAGGACAACATGACCCTCGGTCCGCTGATCGTCACAGGATCGCTCATCGGCGCTATATACGTGTTCTGCCGAATATTAACGTCCTCTTCCCAACCGGACCAGACGAAATACAGCTGCCCTTCATACTCCATCACCAGGCCGTCGATGGCCCACTTATTCGTATCATCCGTAATTTGCCCTTTGAACTCGTATTCGCCAAACGGGTCGTCACCAACCGCTTCTAGCGCGTACATCCGGTGATTCTCATTCTGTCCGTCGTCCGCCGCGAAATAGATATACCATTTGCCGCGAATATACTGAATTTCCGGAGCCCAGAGATTAGCCGAATACATCGTATCGATCGGCGGGTACCACACTACTTTCTTCTCTGCCTGCCTGAAATCGATCGTCCGGGATTTCATGACCATGACATCCGTTCCGTTGTGGGTGAAAGTCATGAAATAATATCCGTCTTTATATACAACGCTTGGGTCGGGAGTATCCATATCGATCAGCGGATTTTTGAACGTGCCCCCGTGTCCGTTGTATTGACCGTCAGCCTTGCCGCTGCCCGTCTGTCTCATCGTAATCACTCCTACTATAACAATGACGGCGATGCCAAGGAGCAAGGCCGCCGCATACATCAACCTGCGTT
Organism: Paenibacillus sp. YSY-4.3; assembly: GCF_054767475.1. Lineage (NCBI taxonomy): Bacteria > Bacillati > Bacillota > Bacilli > Caryophanales > Paenibacillaceae > Paenibacillus > Paenibacillus sp. YSY-4.3. The sequence continues at coordinate 28,732 of NZ_BAABMC010000011.1, forward strand.
TCTGCGATATTCGCCTGTCTCTCACAAGCCTCACCTCATGACTAGCTATGAACATGCTATTGATTTGTTGTTGATTTGATCACTTGATTGCAGATTGCGTAATGGCCTTAACGAAGGAACGCTGCCCGATAATGAAAATCACGACGACTGGTATAGCCGCCGCCGCCGTCATCGCCATCAGCTTGCCGTAGGACTGTGTATAGCTGCCCTGAGCCATCATGGCGATCCCTGCCGTAATGGTGCGCATCTCCGGCGAAGTGGTGGCATAGAGCGGCCACACAAAATCATTGTAAATTCCCATAAACGTGAAAATAAGCAAAGTCACCATAATCGATACCGACGCCGGCAGCATAATGCTGGTATACAGCTTCCACTTGTTCGCCCCGTCGATCCGGGCTGCCTCCTCAATGTCCTTCGGGAAAGAAATAAAGAACTGATACAGCAAAAACACACCGAAAGCCCCTGCGGTATACGGCAGAATAAGCGCAGCGTACGTATTGATCAGCCCAAGCGCATTGAATTCCATGTACATCGGCAAAAACGTCAGCACGCCAGGAATCATAAGCGAAGCGATGAACATCGACAGCAGCGTTCTGCGCAGCGGGAGGTCCTTCAATCTGGCTAAGGCGAACGCCGCCATAGAAGCGATGAGCAGCACAATCGCCGTCCCCGCGATACCGACCATCAGCGAGTTCGTGATCCATTGCAGGATCGGAACGTTCATCAATTCGCCGCTAAACCCTTTGATATAGTTATCGAAAGTTGGCTTGAGCGGAATAAAGTTCATTTTCCCGGACAATGCTTCAAAATCGTTCTTAAAGGATGTCGATATCATCCATACGAGCGGCAGCATGAAAACGACGGCGACCACCGAAGCGAGAAGAACAAGCAGCAGCGTTTTGATCCGTTTCATGCTCATGACTCTTCCCCCTTATTTCCGTAAGTCAGTTTAAATTGCACAACCGATATGATCATGATGAGCAGCGCCATCAAAATCGCCATCGCCGAGGCAGCACCGATCTCCTTGCGGATAAACGCCTGATCGAGCACACTGATCAGCAGCACCTTCGTGCTGTCTCCAGGGCCGCCACGGGTAAGCAGGAACGGCTGGGCGAAGACGTTAAACGAAGCGATCGTTGATGTAATCATTACGAACAGCATGACCGGTTTGATCGTTGGAAGCGTAATGTGAATAAACTTATCCCAGGCATTCGCTCCGTCCAGCGAGGCCGCCTCATAGAAATCTTCCGGTACCTGATTCAGGGCATTGATGAAAATAATCATGTTGAAGCCGATCGTCCACCACAAGGTCGTCGTAATGAGCGACACCCAGGCCCATGGCTGGTCGGTCAGCCAGGGAATGGCCGGGATGTTCAGCTTCATCAGAAGGCTGTTCAGAAATCCAGAGTTCGTATCGAAAATCATCAGCCAGATGACGGACATGACCGATGCGGATAACGCATACGGCAAAAAGTAAAACGTGCGGAACATGCCGCGGATTTTTCCCGGAAGATGCTGGATTAGCATCGCAAGTGCGAGCCCGACCACGATCAGCAGCGGCACAGAATAAATGACGAACTGAATCGTATTCCACAGCCCGTTGAAGAACAAGCTGTTTAAATAGGTGCCCGGCGTAAAAATCGTTATATAATGCTTCAAGCCTACAAAATCATGTTCTGGCGATAGCAGCTCGAAGTTATGCAGGCTGATATACACGCCATAAAGTATCGGAAACAATAAGAAAGCGGCAAAACAAATGAAATAAGGCAGCACAAACAAAGATGACGTTAATTTTGAGTGCCAGCTTTTCACCATAGATTTATCCCTCCCGCCCTGGGGCATGGCTTCATTGTGTATCTATAAAATCGAAGGAGACGAGAGAGCAGCTGCCGCCTATTTCCCGTCTCCTTCTGCATTCATTTACTTCGGGCCGTTAATTTTTCATCGCTTGCCGCGATTTCGCGACAGCGTCGTCCATTGCTTTTTGCGGATCTTTCTTGCCTAGCAGCGCGTTGTTCAGCTCACCCCAGATCGGCTCGGAGATCGTTCCCCAGTTGAGTACGTTCGGTGCGAATTGAACATCTGGGAAGCTTGCGGCGATACTGCTTTGAACTTCAAGCTTCTTGAAATCATCGCTTTCGATCATTTTTTTCGAGGCCAGCGCCTGACCGGATTCTGCCCACTCCATCGAGTGCTCCGCCATGTATTTCAGGAAATCGCCAATGCCAGCCAGTTTAGCCTCGTCGGTTAATGCCTTAGGAATTACGAAACCATGGGAACCGGCAAAAGCTGCTGCTTTCACTTTACCGATTTGCGGAATCGGAGCCACGCCATAATTTAAACCCGCTTCATCAAATTGCGATTTCATCCAAGGACCGTTGAATTGAATCGCGTTTTTGCCTTGCAGGAACAATGTATTTTCTCCGTCCTGCTGAACATTGCCCGGGGAATAACCTTGATCGACCAGACTGCGCAGCCAGGACACCATTTCTACCGCTTCAGGAGAGTTATAGGCTACATCGTTGCCATCCCAGAGCTCGCCGCCGTTTTGCCATACCAAGGATGGGAAAATGAACTGCTGCGGCCACAGTGTTGGAAGTACGTAACCGTATACGCCCTTATCCTTATCGGTCAATTTGGCAACAGCATCCTCGAACTCGGCACGGTTGGTTGGAGGACCGCTAATACCTGCCTGCTCGAACAAATCCTTGTTGTAGTACATCACGACCGGATGGATATCTAGCGGAATGGAATACCATTTGCCGTCGATCGTCGAATATTCGACCGGAGCTTCGGCATAATCGCCTTTGCTGATTCCGGACGCGGAAGCGATATCATCCAGCGGCTGTAATTGATCCTTGCTTACGTACGTCGGTACATTATCCACGTGCATGATCATTAGATCGGGGCGCTCTTTGGATGTGCTGAGTGCGACGTCAAGCTGCTTGTAATACTCTCCATTCGGCTGAATGACGAAATTGACTTTGTATTGATCCTGAGAAGAATTATATTTGTCTACGATCTTCTTCATGAACGGACCGTCCGCACCGGAGAATGGGCTCCAGAACAAAATATTGGTCGTTTCCTGCTTTTTGCCGCCGGAAGACTCCCCTCCGCCGTTCACCGCAGCTGAGTTTCCTCCACCGCTCGAATCCTTGCCGCCGCAAGCTGCCAGCCCGATGACCAGAAATAGTGACAGCAGCAGTGCAGCCGGTTTGCTTAACTTTTTCCCCATCTTCTTAACCCCCTAAATGTCTTAGTTGCCTGTTTCTTGCGATGCTTGTTGCCGTGGTGCGAAATATTTAATCACTTGCTTGATTTCATCTTATCGGGGATCAGAACCCAAAAACATGTCATATCTTTAGGTCGTAGGGTCAATTTTTTGGGAATGCAAACATCGTGACTCGCGTAGGAGCCTATTAAAAAAATCTATTAAATTCTATAGTTTTCGACATGAATACTAAATTTGATTTGACGAATATTGGCAAATTATAGTATTGTTAAATTTACAAAAATAGATATATATAATCAATTTAGAGAATATCAAGTAAAAATGGGTATTTTATACTATTCCTTGCTGCTTACATGTTATCAATGATTCTAGTCGGCATTTCTGATAGAAAGGAGGGCTCGATAGCGTTTGAATAATAGGGTCCGATCCCCAACCGGTTCACGGTATGAGCGAAGCTTTGCTGCAAGTCTCACTAATCATAATTTGCAAGTTGACGAATGAACTTGTGAGGCTGCTGCAGGGATATTTCGCATGTTTTGATTTTGCCTTATTCAACTTATCAATCTATCAGCAGAGGAGAAATTTTTATGAATATTAATAGAGTGCGTTCTAAACCAGATAGGGGAAAAATAGCTTGGATTTTATTTCTTTGCTTTGCTATAGTCACTTCAGCACTGGGCTTGTCTGCCCTTGCGCCGCAGGCCGCTGCCGCAGAATCCAATCTGGCATTGGGAAAAACAGCGGTGGCGAGCTCTATTGAAGATGAAGATTTCATAGCAGCCAATGCTGTCGACGGATCGGCAACAACGAGATGGGCAAGCCTTCAGGGGAACGATCCTTCCTGGATTTACGTTGATCTGGGCGAGACTCAGAGCATCAGTAAGGTGCGGCTAAACTGGGAGGCGGCCTACGCCAAAAGCTACACCATTCAAATCTCAAATGACAATGGTATCCCTTCCAATTGGACCGATGTATATTCAACGGTTAACGGGGTCGGTGGAGTTGAAGTAATCGATTTGTCCGTCCAGGACGCGAGATATGTACGGGTTTATGGGACTGAAAGAGGGACGGAGTATGGATACTCGCTTTATGATTTTGAAGTGTACGGGGCTTATGACGCCGGAGCAGCGGCTGACAATGCAAGCTCGCACCCGGAATGGAATGCGGATACTGCCTATACGGCCGGACAACGGGTCGAATACGGCGGAATAACATATGAAGCAAAATGGTGGACGCTAGGAGATCCACCTAATCTATCGGGAGAGTGGGATGTATGGAAAGTAATCGGTCCTGCAGTTCCGGGAAATGACAGCGGCAACAACGGGACACCGGATACGATCGCACCTACTGCGCCAAGCGGCCTGGCCGCAGGCAATGTAACACAAACCAGTGTGAGGCTGACTTGGAACGCTTCGACGGACAATGTCGGCGTATCGAGCTACATCGTTTATCTGAATGGAAATCAGGCAACATCCGTAACGAATACGAGCGCTGACATCAGCGGCCTGACTGCTGGAACCAGCTATTCTTTCACAGTGGTCGCAAAGGATGCGGCCGGCAATCAATCTCCTGTAAGCAGCGTGCTTTTAATAACTACGTCTGCGGCAAATACGCCGCCGGTGCCAACACCACAGTCCAACAAAATCATCGCCTATATGGCGAGCTGGGTAACCTGGAATGCAAACGGCGTAAAGCCTGAGCAACTAACGCATATCAATTATGCTTTCTCCCTGGTTTCGGGTGGCAAGGCGACGCTTACGAATCAAGATGCCAACAACCTGAGAACTCTCGTTGGATTGAAATCTAAAAATCCTTCACTCAAAGTGCTCGTGTCCGTAGGAGGCTGGGGAGCTGACGGCTTCTCCGATGCGGCATTGACGGATGCTTCGCGCACAACGTTTGCCGATAGCATCGTTCAACTGATCAAAACACACCAATTGGATGGTGTAGATCTAGATTGGGAATATCCAACGAACTCTTCAGCAGGAATTAAAGCAAGACCGGAAGACAAGCAAAATTTCACGCTGATGCTCTCCAAAATCCGCGAGAAGCTGGATGCACAAGGAAAAATAGACGGCAAAACCTACCTGCTGACCATTGCCGCAGGAGCCAGCAATGGTTATTTGAACGGTGTTGAGATCGGCAAAATCACCCCTCTGCTGGATTGGATCAATCTGATGACCTATGACTTCCACGGAAGCTGGGACAAAACGACAGGCCATCATACCAATCTGTATAACAGAGACAATAGTGTCGACGCCGCAGTGAAGCTATTCAAGAATAACGGTGTACCAGCAAGCAAGCTGGTCATTGGAGGCGCTTTTTACGGACGCGGCTGGCACGGTGTCAAAAATTCCAACAACGGCCTGGATCAACCGGTCACTGGCGGAGGCTTCGATCCCGATTACAATACGATTGTCAGCCAGTACCTGAACAAGAACGGATACACGAGATACTGGGACAATAATGCACAAGCGCCGTATCTGTTCAATGGCAGCAGTTTCATCACTTATGACGATCCTCAATCATTGAAGCTGAAGGTGCAATATCTTAAAAATAACAACCTTGGCGGCATCATGTTCTGGGAGTACAGCAATGACAGAAGCGGAGAGCTGCTTGCGGCGATTTATTCGGAAATGACGAACGGAGCCGGAAACGGAGGCGGAAGCGAGAACGGCAACGTAAATCCGGGCGGAAATAACGGAACTAGCCCAACAGGGATTGGTCCCGACGGATTTTTGAAAACGAGCGGCACCGTCATTAGAGATCGTTCGGGAACAGGCAATATCGTGAATCTGCGGGGTACGAATCTCGGCGGTTGGATGCTGCAGGAAGGCTGGATGTCTCCGTTGGGTGTTAAGGACGAGTGGACGCTGCGCGAGACACTAACGAACCGTTTTGGCGCCGATATAGCGGAAAGCCTGATCGCGACATACCAGAATGCCTGGCTGACGACAAAGGATTTGGATAATATCAAAGATATGGGGATGAATGTTGTCCGGGTACCGATTCTTTATTTGGAGTTGATGGACAAATACGGAAACTGGAAGAAGGATCCTTGGAGCAAGCTGGACTGGCTTGTCAAAGAAGCAGGTGACCGGGGCATTTACGTGCTGCTCGATCTTCACGGCACCTTTGGCGCCCAAAATACGTTCGACAATTCCGGAGAAGTCAACTCCGATCCGCAATTGTGGAAAAACCCCGTATATCAGGACCGCACGGTTAAGCTATGGGAGGGCATTGCCACCCACTACAAAGGAAATCCGACGATAGCGGGATACGATTTACTGAACGAGCCGGACAGAGTCAGCAAACAACAACTAAACGCATTTTATGACCGTCTCTACAAAGCGATCCGTGCCATTGATCCGGATCACACCATCTATATGGAGGCAGCCTGGAGCTGGAATCAGCTCGACGCACCCTCGACTTATGGATGGACCAACGTCGTTTACGAAATGCATTATTATGCTATGGCCGGGAGCGAGGCTTCCAACTGGAACGCGCAAAACAATCTGGTCAACAATGCACTGCAGGGAATTCGCGAACATCAGAGAAATTGGAACGTTCCAGTATTTGTAGGTGAATTCTGCTTGTTCGATTTCAACGACCTTTGGGAGAAATTCCTGGCAGGCATGAACGAATCCAACGTATCCTGGACCAACTGGACGTATAAGGTCAGCTCCAATTACGGAAACTGGGGTTATTTCAACAACAATCCGAACCCCGTTCCTAATATCAGCAGCGATAGTGCAAGTACAATCTCCTCGAAATGGAGCAAATTCAATACGGAAAACTTCAGAGCCAACACGACGCTGCAAAATCTGGTGAAAAAATATACCACTGGGACTACGCCACCTCCAGCTCCGAGCGGATATTCCTATCTCGTATCGCAGGCCAACCAGCAAATCGTCTCCGCGGAAAATTACGGAAACGATCCGCTAGTGGCAAACCGGGCGAGCGCAGGGGATTGGGAGCTGTTTGAGATCATTACGAACAACGATGGCACATTGTCGCTCAAATCAAAGGTGAACGGCAAATATGTAGCTGCTGATCTGAACATCAGCGGCAAGCTGATCGCTCGCAGCGACACTATTCAGCAGTGGGAGAAATTCAAGAAAGTTGATTTGTCTGACGGAGCAATCGCCTTACAGGCACTGGCCAACAATAAGTACGTGTCCGTTGATTTGAATAACGGGGCAGGACTTATAGCTAACCGCGATAGCGTTGGCGGCGCTTGGGAGGCTTTCCGTCTTAGAAGTAATTAACGAACGGAATGTGAATTATAACAAAAGCTATGCAAGCAGCGCGTGCCGATATTCAATCGGTGCGCGCTGCTTTAGTTTTTATTAAAGTAGAGTTCCAAACTTAACAAAACCCGCTCAATAGAAATAGGCCACCTACTAAGGTGGCCTGGATCAAACGCAAAATTCAGATATAAAACGATATTACTTCACCGCCACATAAAACAAGCGGGTAGCATCATCGACCGCCTCAACCCACTCGAAGTCCGCATAAACCGTAACCTCCCGGAAGCCGCAGCGAAGCAGTTCGCTCTTCATCCATGCCGGGTCGTAGGCCCGCTGAATATGCGTCTCTTCAAACCGGCGGTACATATTGGGCCCGATGCCTTCTTCCCGGGCGAAGATGGACAAATAATGCTGAATCTCGTCCCTTGCCGCATCACGCTCGCACGTCCAAATATAGGATACGGAGCGCTCATCGCATATGAAGGGCTGTTCTTCATCATAACGCTTCAGCGTATTGGGATGATGAACGTCAAACAGGAAAGTTCCTCCCGGCTTCAGCCCGTTATACGTTCTTTGGAATGTACGGACGATATCATCTTCCTCAAGCAAATAATTAAGACAATCGCAGAAGGAAATGACGGAGTCTACCGGCTCCGGAACCTCCCAATCTCTCATATCCTGCTGTACCCAGCGGACGCTGCCCTCGCGGAACAGCCGTACACCCTGCGTGCTTCCTTCCATTTTGCGCCGGGCTACAGACAGCATGTCCGCGGACAGATCAATACCCGTTACTTCGAAACCCGAATTGACCAAGGGAATCGTAATGCTTCCCGTGCCGCAGCCGAGCTCAACGACCGTCTGCGGCATGCCTAACCGCTCCCAAGCGGTACGCGCAAAACGAAGCCAATCCGGGTAAGGCATGTCCTCCATCAATTCGTCGTACACATAGGCAAATTTACGATAAGCTGCCACATTGTCACCTGACTTTCTGCAATCCACACCATTCTGATGCTGCTAGGCCTGATCGTTCTAACGATCTCCTATTCATTCCGTACACTTGCAAGCTTCATCATACTCATTCCCTAGGCTAAATTCCTAGGGCACTAACTTTTCGTCGCATCCGTGCCTTGAGCATTCGGCTCATTGGCTTCGCCCGCGCCCGGTTTCACCAGATACGTCCAGTTCTCCTTCTGCGTGACCTTGCCTTCCTTCATCAGCTTGCCGAGCGCCCGTTTGAACGCCGACTTGCTGATGCCGAACCGCTGCTTGATCAGATCGGGCGCCGTCGTGTCGGAATAAGGCATGCCTCCGCCGGGACGCTCCTGCAGGAATTCCAGAATGCGTTCCGAATCCTCCTTGCGTCCGACCTCCTTGCGCTGAGCCATCGACAAGTTAACCCGCCCATCTTCGCGGATATGGGCGATGCGCACCTTGACCCGCTCTCCAAGCCGAAGCAGCCGGCTCCGCTCCGAGGAGTGGATCATGCCAATCGCGCCGAAGCCAAGCACGCCGCCATCGACGACAACGAAGGTGCCCATTTGCAGTGGCTTGTACACGATAGCTTCGGCCCACTCGTTCTTCCACGATGTAGGTGCGTGAAAAGTCTTCGGCTCCAGCTCCTGCTCACCGGCAAGCTTAGCCTTCAAGCGGCCCTGCTTGTCATGCTCCATAATAACGTAGACGCTGTCGCCGACCTGGGGATGGAGCTCACGCAGCTCCGGCAACTCGCGAATCGGCAGCAGCAGTTGGCGACCCAGCCCCATTTCCAGGAAGCAGCCAAGACGGGGATGTACGTCCGCTACCTCAAGGAGAGCTAGCTCGCCCAGCGTCAAATAAGGCTTCTTCATCGTCGCAGCAAGGCGGTCTTCCGTATCGTAGAACAGGAATACCTCCACCGTCTGCCCCGGCTTCACCTCACGGGTCAGCTCGGAATAGTGCAGCAGGACATCCTGCATGCCATTCGTCAGAAAATAGCCGTAGGGCGAAACCTCGCGATCGATCGGAAGCGATACGATAGTGCCGGCAATCAAGCTCATACGGTCTCCACGACTTTAGCATCGGACCAAAGCCGTTCAATGTTGTAAAATTCGCGTTCATCCCGGTGGAAGATATGCACGATAACGTCTCCAAGGTCCATCAGCACCCAGCGGGCTGAGTCCATTCCTTCAATTCCTCGGATATTCACACCGGCCTGCTGTGCCTTATTGCGAACCTCCGTCGCGATGGATTGAACCTGCACGTCCGAGTTTCCGTGGCAAATCACGAAATAATCGGCAATAAGCGAAATTCCCTGCAAGTCCAGCGCCACGATGTCCATTGCTTTTTTCTCATCCACGGCCTTTACGGCCAGGTCTAATAATTGTTTAGGTGAAATCGGCATTCATACGAACCTCCTGAATCATTATTGTATAGTTTACTTGCTTCTTATTTGCTGAATCAAATCATTGCGCGCCAATACAGTCGTCGGAAAAATACGTTTCCGCTTCTCGATCAGGAAGGATATCGTCGAATCCAGTCCAGCGACGAGCGCTTCCTCCAAGCTATGCTCGGCCAGCTCACGAATACGATCCACGCCGGGAAAATCCCGCCCAGGCTCGATATAATCGGCCAGGCAAATGATTTTGTCCAGCTTGGTCATGCCGATGCGCCCCGACGTATGATAGCGGATCGCATCAATGACACCGGCATCCTCCACACCGTAATCCTGCTGGGCTACAAAGGCTCCGACCTCGGCATGCAGCAGCTGCTTATCGTAATCAAGCAGCTCCATATTCAGCTGATGATCGCGAATAACCGCCTCCTGCTGCTCGATCGGCCAATATTTGGCCAAGTCATGCAGCAAAGCAGCTAAGTCGGCCCGCTGAGGATCTTCGCCATACCGATGGGCAAGCGCCACCGCGGAATCCATGACGCCTAGCGTATGCCCCCAGCGCCGTTCGGGCATTTGGCCGGATACGATGGCCATTAATTCCTCACGGGTGTAATCCATACAAACCGCTCCTTGTCATATAATCATGAACAGAATCCGGAACCATGTACCGTATGGAATCGCCGGCGGCTAACCGGCCACGGATCATGCTGGACGATATGTCGACCAGAGGCATTTCCGCCAAGTGGACGGCCTCCTGAATAAACGGAGGCAAGGCATCAAGCTCGAGGAAGCTCCCCGGACGCTGAAGGCCGATAAATCTTAGCATCTGCGTCAATTCTTCGATACCTTCCCATTTCGGAAGGTAGTTGACCATATCCGCGCCAATGATGAAATAGAATTCTATATCGGGATGCAGCTTCCGCAGCTCTGTGACCGTATCGACGGTATATGACACGCCTCCCCGGCGCAGCTCGATATCCAACGGTTTAAACGCCGGATTGCTGCGGATTGCCTCCGCCACCATGGCAAGGCGCTGTTCCCCGCTGACACCGGATTGATGCTTGTGGGGAGGCGTATTCGAAGGCATGAACCAAACCTCATCGAGCTTGAGCTGCTCGCGGGCTCTTTCCGCAGCCAGCAAATGGCCGTGATGGATCGGATCAAATGCTCCTCCCATAATGCCGACTTTCTTCATCCCTATCCCTCCCGGTCCGGCTTAAGGCAGCTCGATTTGTTTATATTCCCGTGATTCCTTGTACAGGACGATCGTTCTGCCGATAAGCTGTACCAGTTCTGCGCCAGCTCCCTCAGCCAATTCGGACGCGATCTCCTGTGGATCGTCCAGGTTGTTGTTCAGAATCGACACCTTAATCAACTCGCGGCGCTCCAGCGCTTCCGAAATGTGCCGAATCACCTGTTCATTGGTTCCGCCCTTTCCGACCTGAAAAATCGGCTGAAGGTGATGCGCTTGGCTGCGCAAATAACGTTTTTGTTTTCCCGTAAGCATGTAATACAAAACCCCTTAACATTCAAATGTACTGCTTATTAATAAAGTTCCATTCAAAGCTGCATTGCAATCTATAATTTTGATGGATTATGCCTGCAAACTGCTCAAGACAGCGGCGCGCATCGCTTCGATCGGCGCAGGCCGCCCCGTCCAATACTCAAAGGCATAAGCTCCCTGATATACGAACATGCCGAGCCCGTTATGAATACGGCAGCCGATCGCCTCCGCCCGAACCAGCAGCTCGGTCTTCAGCGGATTATAGATCAAATCGCTAACGACCATATGCGGCGATAAAAGCTCTGCCGGAATCGGCAGCTCGCCGGCCTTGGGATACATCCCGACGGACGTCGTATTAATGACAATATCAATGTGATTCTCTTGGAGAATCTGGGCCAGCTCCTCGATGCTGCAAGCGCTGATGGCTCCTAAATGAGTCCATTCGTCCACAAGCTCCTGGGCCTTGGCGACCGTCCGGTTGGCGATCAGAACGCGCCCCGGCTTCTCCTGCAGCAGGGCATACACGATGCCCCGAGCCGCTCCGCCGCAGCCGATCACAAGCACATGTTTTCCGGACAAATCAGAAACAGCCTCTTCCTTAAGAGACCGAATGTAGCCTATTCCATCCGTGTTGTAGCCGGTCAGAACCCCATCTTCGTTCACGATGGTATTGACGGCCCCGATGTGCTTCGCCGCCTCATCTAGCACGTCCACATATTTCATGACGTCCACTTTATGAGGCACGGTTACGTTAACTCCGCGATAGCCTAGAGCGACGATTCCCTTTATGGCATCCCCTAACCGCTCCTGCTTGACATGCAGCGGCACGTAGGTACCCGAAAGGCTCTCAGCCGCAAGCGCCGCACTATGCATCGCTGGCGACTTCGTCTGGGAGATCGGATCTCCCATAACGCCAAACAACAATGGCAAACCGTTATTCCCCTTCAATTCATTACCCATTTTCGTTCCTAAGCCTCCCTCTCCACCGATCATGCCTAAGCCAACGATTTCGTCAGATTAACGAAGGACGAACCATAACCTTAATTCCTTTCGGCACATGGGCAGCAACGACGGAACCAATCTCTCCGTTAATTTTGATCCAGCCCAATCCCGAAATGAAGATGTCCATACGGCTGCCCCTTGGAATGCGGAATTCATGCCGCGTGAAATCCGGCAGTTTCTGCAGGTTCTCGCGGGAAGGAGGGGACAGAAGCTCTCCGCCATGCTCCTCGAACAGCTCATCCGCTTTCTCCAGCTTCGTCCGGTGAATCGGAACGCGGCCGCTGACGAAGCACGTAAACGATTGCCGTTCCCCTTGAATAAAGTCAAAACGACCGAACCCGCCGAAGAACAGCGTTTGCCCTTCATTCAGCTGGTACACGGCTGGCTTAATCGGCTTGTCCGGCAAAATAGCGCCTAAATCCTCCGGGCTGACCAATTCGCTGTAACGGGATGGGTACACGATTCCCGGCGTATCGATGATGGCGCGGCCATCATCCAATGGAATATGGACCATGTCCAGCGTCGTTCCCGGATAGCGGGAGACCGTCAGCTCCTGATCCAAATCGCTGTAATCGCGAATCAGCCGATTGATCATCGTCGATTTGCCCACATTGGTCGCGCCGACGACGTACACGTCGCGGTTGCCGCGATGCTCGGCCACGGCGTCCAGCAGGCGGTCGAAACCGCTGCTCTGCTTCGCGCTGCACAGGACGACGTCCTCGACCTTCAGCCCGGCTTCCTTCGCTTCCTTTTGCACCCAATTGCGAACTTTATTCCAGTTCGTAACCTTGGGCAGCAGGTCGATTTTATTGACCGCCAGCAATACGGGATTGTTGCCGATGAAGCGCTGCAAGCCCGATATGATGCTCCCTTGGAAATCGAAAATGTCCACGATATGGATGACCAGTGCCTCTTTGCCGCCGATCTGGCCCAGCAATCTCAGAAACTCATCCTGCTCGACCGTAATTGAAGACGATTCATTATAGTTCTTAATCCGGAAGCAGCGCTGGCAAATGACGATCTCCTTCTCAATGGCCTGCGCCGGCACGTACCCCGGTTGATCCTTATGCTCGCTCTGCAGCTTGATGCCGCAGCCGCTGCAGCGTCCGGCGTTCAATTCGCCATGTTCCTCTCTCACTTATTTTCCTCCTCCAGCCATAATCCGCTCTTATGAAGCCTACGCTTGACGATTCGTTCCAGCCGGCGGTTAAACCTGGTCCCAAAGCCTTCATCGATAACGGCAATCGGCAGTACCAGTACAGTGAATAGCCCTAAACGGTTGCCGCCGTACACATCGGTCATCAGTTGGTCCCCGACCACAATGGTCTCCTTAGGGGCCAGTCCCATCATGCTGAGCGCTCTGTGGAAGGCAGAGCCCAGCGGCTTCCTCGCCGCATGCACAAATTCGATATTTAAAGGGGTAGCGAATTTCGACACCCTGTCCAGATTATTGTTTGACACAATGACAAGTTTAAACCCGAATTTCTTCACTTTTTCAAACCACTCGACGAGTTCGGGCGTGGCTAATGGCGCCTTTGCCCCGACAAGGGTATTGTCCAAGTCCGTAATGATTCCCCGGTACCCTTGGGCATAAAGACTTTCCAAGTCGATATCAAATACGCTGTTCACTCTCAGCTTCGGCAAAAATCTCTCAAACAAATACGTTCACCTCGGTTTCATACGACAAACTATACCACAATCTTCCCGCGACTTCCTTATATTTTAAAAAAGAAAACGCCCCCGTTGCAAGCGCACCGGGGACATTTCGGAAATTGAATCCCGTCTCTGATTGTTATGCGGATTTCTTTCTCCCGTTAACCGCCTTGTTCAGCTTGCGCGAGAGCTCCTTCACTTCCTGCAAGTGCTCTGGCAGAACGGCATCCGGGCTGTAGTTCGCTTTCTCAAAGCTGATCAGCAACGGGCGAAGCAAGTGCGCCAACTGCGGCTGATCCAGCTCCCAGCGGACGAAGGATTCCCGCATCGTCTCATGTTCTTCCCGGTAAAGCCCATGCCGCCGCAAACGCCGGACCACTCCAAGCACCTCGAAGGATATTTTCTCCGCCACAGTCAGGCTGCGTCCAAGCCGGATTCTCACGATACCCAAATATAGCTCGGTCCGAACCATATATAGGAGCGACAATACAAGCGTAGTAACCGATAGCCCGAATACCCAGCGCAGTACCCTCGGATCCAAGTCATTCAGTATGCCGGATGACTCCTCTCCGCTTCCGTCGACCTCCGTCAAGTCCTCGCTCCACGTATCCACGCTCTCCTCTTCCGGGGTCAGCAGCGTCGTATCGAAGCCAGGAGTCGCTTCAAACGGGATCCAGCCATATTCTTCGCCGAAGTACAACTCAGCCCAAGAATGGGCATCCGAATTGCTCACTCTGTAGCCGCTCTCCATTTCCGGGAAACGCTGCAGCATTTCCATGCTGGGCATGCTCCCCGGTGCATAGCCCTTAACCCATCTCGCCGGAATTTGCAGGGAACGGGCCATCATAACCATAGAAGTCGAATAATAATCGCAATAGCCCTGCTTAATCTCGAACAGAAAGCTGTCGACGAAGTCCTCGCTTTGCTTCCTGGTCAAATCGGGCTTGTTCGTATACTCGTAATTTTGCCGGAGATAGGTTTGCAGCAGCTCCATTTTCTCATAAGGTGTGGAGCCCTCGGCCGTAACTTCCTGCGCTAGATCACGTACCCTTTGCGGAAAATTAGCCGGGATCTGCAAATATTTGCTGTCCACGCTACGTGACGAATAAAGCGCGTCATAGCTTGATTGCCTCAGCTCGTCCAGCGGAATGATCGGGATCTCGGCGATGACCTTGTACTGCTTCGGATAAGCGTAGCCAGGATCCGCTCCGCTAAAACCGTTCCAACGCAGCTCCGCCTCCTTGCTGGCCCAATGCATCCGGGGCCGGGCTTCCGTTTCCTCATCCAGTACTTCTACACTGCTGATGGCGTAGCCACCGAACAGCACCGGATAATCTATATCCGTCTGCATCGTGACAATCTGCTCCACCTTGCGGGTCTTCACCTTGCCCGCTTCGCGGTTAACAAGGGGCTCGCTATTGTCACCACCTGCATAGAAATGCGTGTCCCGCCCTTCTTTGTCCAGATCGGCCCAGCCGGCGCCCGTGTATAACCGGCGGGTCTCTCCCCGCCAATACGAACGGACATCGGAGATTACATTCATGACCGGGCTGTAGCTGAACTCGAAGCCATCTCCCAGACTGGTATCATCCCGGCTATAGCCGGACAATACTTCCTCCGGGGAATTCGGCGATGTAATTATGCTCACTTCGCTGGAAGGCACGGCACCCGGACCGGGCGCTGGCGCAGGGGCGCCTCTTTTCTTCCAAGCCGTGTACGGGTCGGTTAAAGTAGGCGAAACCGAAGGCATGCTTATCCCGATCAAGAGCACCGAAGCGAAAATAACGACGATGTTCAGCGTAATTTTTAGCGGCTCTTTACGCAGCTTTACCCACCCTTGCGGGTATTTAAGCTGGAACTTGCGAAAATGAAGGCATACGAGCCATCCTAACCCGGCGAACACGAGCCAAGCGACATTTCCCCATAAATAATAGGAAGTAAAGGAATCCAAGATCGTTAAGGCGATTAAATTGCAGCTCAGGAACATCATGACCCTGGCGCGGTCCGTCAGCAAGCGGATCAGCAAATCGAACAGTCCCCAAGCGGCCAGAGCAAACCATATATAAGGGGATGAATGCGCCAGCAGCTGGAGGGCCTGATCCGGAAAGAGCGGGCCGTTCGGATAATAAATATAAATGCCTAAAACGATTCGAAGTATGATCATGACGGCAAGAGACTTCACCGTCCAGTTAAGCCATGGGCGCGAATGCAGCAATGCTTCGCATAAGGCAACGGCAATGAGCGTAACTGTAACGAGAGCCGTCGTCTCCTGATACCACATCGGTTCCGTGTAATCGATCCATTGCATAGCGATCATCATCATCCAGACAATGACGAAGAGCCTATACCACAGCGGTTCGGCCGATTTTACCGCACTGTTCATGTATGCCCCCCTCCCATCGCGGCGGGAAGCTCCTGCAGGGAGGTGACTTGAATTCCCCGGATTCCCCGGTGATGCAGAGCCGTTTGCCAGGATGAACGCGCTCCTCCCCCTTGCCCTGAGGCGGTCACCTGAATATGATAGGGCGTCATCCTCCTCATTTTGGCCCAGCCCAAGACGTTCGCCGCAGCTTCATCCGCAAGCGGACTGATCCAAATGAAGAAAGAACTTTCTGGAAAAAAGTCCCGGATCTCGTCCAGCCGTTTGTGGTGGCTCCCGATTCCGTCCGCATCGATATCGACTAGATGCTGAATCATTTGCTGGCGCTCGATGTATCCTTCGGCCGGTGCAAATCTGCGAAGCTCCCGATTCAGCGTACAAAGTCCCATGCTGATTCTTTCCCGCAAACCGTATTCAAGCAGTGATGCACATACGGACACCGCCAATTCAAACTGCTGTGAAGTCTTATAGCTGCTTGCATTCGCATCTAGGACCAATACGGTCTTCGGCAGAGACTCATGCTCAAATTCCTTAGACTTCCAAGTCCCCGTCTTCGCCGTTGCGCCCCAGTGTATTCTCGAGATCCGGTCGCCGTAGACGTAATCACGGACCCCGTTGATTTGCGTCGTCTCACGGCGGGAATTGGATACGGCCGTCTCTGGTCCGGGCAGCCTTGAATTCCGGCTGTAGAGCTGCCAGTGAGGAATGAACACCGTTCTTGGAAGCACGCGAAATTGGCCAGCAGCCTGAAAGAACCCTTTATGCTCCATAAGCCCAAATATATCCTCGGATGTGCATTCCGTACCGGAAAACTCGTATTGCCCCCGCTCCAGCGGCGGCGTATTATACACGAGCTCGGCTTCGCCGCGGTTTTGGGGAACGACACTGTCCTCGAACGCCCACGAATCGCCGTTATGGCGCTTCATGATTTCCCGAACGATAATATAAGGCAGCGGCAGCAATCTGGGAAGCTGCAGCTGCAGCCTGATTTGGGCCTGATCCCCCGCCTGAAGCAGAAATTGCTCTCCCTGCACTGACAACATCGTCCGGTTGCCTTTGATTTGGCGGATTCCCCACAGGCTGCTGAGAAGCCAGTAACAAACGAGCAGGGTAACCATCGCGAAAAGCATAAATGAAGTTTTGCCGCCCTGAAACAGCAAATAAAGCAGACAAATCAACCATAAGGAGGCGACTCTCCAAAATTTCAATGAACGTACGCCTGATTTCCATGTATTCAGCAGGGCTCGCATCTTCTCAACCTACCGATGATACGGGCACTTGCGCCTGATTAATGATTTGCTGGAGCACCTGCTGCGAGCTCATGCTGCCAAGCCGGGCTTCCGGGCGAAGCAGGATCCGGTGTCCAAGCACATAGGCCGCAAGCGTCTTGATATCATCGGGAATAACATAATCCCGCTCCTGAAGAAAGGCATACGCTTTGACAGCCATTACGAAAGCAAGCGACGCCCGTGGACTTGCGCCAAGAATGACGGCTTCATGCTCCCGGGTGCGACGGACGATGCCAAGCAAATAATCGCTTAGGGCATCGCTCAAATAAACGTCGCGGATCTCTTGTTGGATAGAGGCGATTTCATCCATGGTGGTCACCGCCTGAAGATGATCGACAGGCTGGCCCTTGGCATGGAACAACAGCATGGCTTTCTCCGTTGCCGCATCGGGATAGCCCATCGCTATTTTCATCATAAAACGATCCAGCTGAGCTTCCGGCAGCATATAGGTACCCTCAAAATCAATCGGATTCTGCGTAGCACATAGCATGAAAGGATGCGGCAGCTCGTATGTATGACCATCCGCCGTCACACTGCGTTCCTCCATGACTTCGAGCAGGGCGGACTGCGTCTTCGTCGTCGCACGATTAATCTCATCGGCAAGCAAAATATTCGTCATGACCGGACCTGGCCGAAATACGAAACGTTCTTCATGCGGATGGAAAACCGATACGCCTGTAATATCGCTTGGCAAAATATCGGGGTTGCATTGGATCCGTCTATAGTCTCCGCTCATCGACCTTGCCATCGCTTTAATAAGCTGGGTTTTTCCCGTTCCGGGCACATCCTCGATCAAAACATGACCTCCAGCAAGGAGAGCAGTGAGAAGAAGGGTGATCTCAAATTCTTTTCCCAATATGCAGGATTCCAGGTTTGCTCGGACAGCAGACATCGTTTGTATCGATTGCTCTCTTACAGGCATCAATTATTCCCTCCTCAGACATCATTCGTCATACTTATACTTATTGTACATGAAGCAGGGAGGGGAAGTACACACACAACGAATCCCCGTGAAAGCGTTACACGCTCCAACGGGGATTCTACTCGTTATCCTCTTGGCCGAACGACAAGGGCGGCCAGGAAGGAGAAAATAATCGCCGCCGATATCCCGGCGCTGGTTACTTCAAAGATGCCGGTGATGACACCGATCCAGCCATCCTTCTGCAGTTCGGTCAATGCGCCGTGAACCAGCGAGTTGCCAAAGCTTGTGATCGGCACCGAGGCGCCGGCGCCGGCGAATTTAATCAGCGGATCATACCAGCCGAACGCATCCATCACCGCGCCGACCACGACAAGCGTGCTCATCGTGTGAGCCGGAGTCAGCTTCAGGACGTCAAACATCAATTGTCCAACGACGCAGAACAATCCTCCGACAATAAACGCCCATAGAAAAATCATTGCCCACCATCCTCCATTTCCAGAGCTACCGCCTGAGCGATGCAGGGTATGCTCTCATTCTTTGCCAACTATTATTTGCCGCAGCGCCACTTGTTATGTTTGGTAAATCATCCATAATCGGAAATGCCACGAGATTTATGCATAAAAAAAGCGCATCTCCTAAGCCGTTCCGCTAAGGAGATTACGCTTCCGCCGTACTTTTCTTATGACGCATGTTGCCCCATGTTATCTTGTCTACAAATATTGAAGCACAATAACGAGCAAAATGAACAACAAGCAGATCAGCAGCCAGTCCCTCGAAAATCTATCCATCGACATTGACATTGCCTCCCTATGACTCCCAGCATGCTCTTCTGCAATTATATGCATTGTCTTGGACCGTGGTGCATAGACAATCCGGAGAAGCTGGTTCATACTAAAATAGACGGAAGGAGAGACACGCTATGAATGAAGAAACACGTTCACTATTTAAACAATTAACCGAGTTTCCAGCGGCTCCGGGATTCGAAAAAAACCTTCGGGCGCTGCTAAAAGAGAAGCTATCGGCATATACGGACGAATTTGTGCAGGACCGCCTGGGCAGCTTGTTCGGTGTCATCCGCGGAGATGAGCAAGGCCCTAAAGTGATGGTGGCCGGGCATATGGACGAAGTAGGTTTCATGGTTACCGGCATCACGGAAACGGGCATGGTCACGTTCCAGCCGCTCGGCGGTTGGTGGAGCCAGGCGGTATTGGCTCAGCGCCTGCAGATCATTACGCAGGACCGAACCATCGTCGGCGTCGTCGGCTCTACGCCGCCGCATTTGCTGGATGATGCCGCCCGCAGCAAGCCGGTCGATCTTAAGGCGATGTATTTGGACGTCGGTGCGGACGATCGCGCCGAAGCGGAATCCTTCGGAATACGGCCCGGACAGCAGATCGTGCCGATTTGTGAATTTACTCCGCTGGCCAACCCGAAGAAGATTATGGCGAAGGCCTGGGACAACCGCTACGGCGTCGGGCTTGCCATCGAGTTAATGCAGGCGGTGCACGGCAAGAAGCTCCCGAACACGCTGTACTGCGGAGCTAATGTCCAGGAAGAGCTTGGCCTGCGCGGCGCAAGAACGGCAGCCAACCTGATTCAGCCAGATATCTTCTTTGCCCTGGATGCCAGTGCCGCGAACGATATGGCCGGAGACAAGCGGGCTTTTGGCAAGCTCGGCGAAGGCACTTTGCTGCGGATTTACGACCCGACGATGCTGACTCACCGCGGCCTGTTGGAATACGTGCAGGATATGGCCGATACGCATCGCATCAAATATCAATACTTCGTCTCCCCGGGGGGAACCGACGCAGGCCAGGTGCATTTAAGCGGCATTGGCGTCCCGTCGGCTGTCATCGGCATCTGCTCCCGCTATATCCATACATCCTCTTCGATTATCCACACCGATGATTATGCAGCGGCCAAGGAGCTGCTGATCAAGCTCGTCGAGGGGCTGGATCGCAGCACGTTGAACACGATTCTCGAGAATAGCTGACGATAAACGTTGAAGGCGCCTGCTCTTGCAGGCGCCTTTTGCAGTTCTTTTCTATTAATATTTTACTTCAGCGCGCTTTCCAGAATCATAACGCCAC
The DNA here is from genome assembly GCF_054767475.1 of Paenibacillus sp. YSY-4.3. NCBI lineage: Bacteria > Bacillati > Bacillota > Bacilli > Caryophanales > Paenibacillaceae > Paenibacillus > Paenibacillus sp. YSY-4.3. The sequence goes on from NZ_BAABMC010000011.1 coordinate 49,425, forward strand.
GGCCTGGCACCGTAACCGAGCCTTTGACCGTCTCATTCGTAAGAAGATCTTTCTGCTCGTTATCGCCAATCTGTACCTCAGCCGGAGCTGCGTTATGGTTAAGGAGGAATAGATACGCGTTGCCATTCTTGACGCGGCGGGCGGATTCCAGGCCCTCTCCCGCGGACACAAGCGGCTCGATTCCTTTCTCTGCGCACAGGTTGGATAAGAAACCTTTCAGGAAGGACCCATCCGGACTGCTGGCTACATAGTAGGCTTGACCGGAGCCAAATCGATTTCTCGTAACAACTGGCATGCCCTGATAGAAATCGTCGCCGTACTCGGCCAGAACTTCCGCCCCTTCGGAATGAATCAAATCGCAGAGCAGGCCGCAGTCATATTCACCCTGCAGTTCTCCCCATGGCTGCTTCATGACGATTCTGTTCTTCTGATCCGGGAACAGCGCATCAATCTCCTCAGCCCAGATCCCGAGCAAGGAACGAAGCTCTCCCGGGTAACCTCCAAGCGTGACAATATCATTCTCGTTGACGATGCCGCTGAAGAAGGTCGTCACGAACGTGCCTCCGCCAGCCACGTACTCCTCTGTTTTCTTGGCAAAGCCTGGCTTCACCATATACATAACTGGAGCGATAACGATATCGTATTTGCTGAAATCCTCCTCCACGCTTACCATATCTGCTTCAATGTTCTGCTCAAAGAGGGCGCCGTAAAATTTATGCACTTCATTTACGTAATTCAAAGCGACGGTCGGCCCGCTCGACAATTCAATGGCCCAACGATTCTCCCAGTCATAGACGATGGCGACTCTGGCCTGCGTTCTCGCATCGATCAGCTTGTCGGACAGCTGCTGCAATTCGCGTCCAAGCTCGGCGCACTCCCGGAATACGCGCGTATGCTCGTGTCCAACGTGCTCGATGACGGCGCCGTGGTATTTCTCGCATGCCCCGACTGAGCGCCGCAATTGGAAGAACATAACCGTATCTGCGCCTCTGGCTACAGCCTGATAGCTCCACAGGCGCATAACGCCCGGCCGTTTCAGGGAATTGTAAGCCTGCCAGTTCTGCTGGCTCGGCGTCTGCTCCATCAGCATGAACGGCTGGCCGCTTCTAAGCCCGCGCATTAAATCATGGCTCATCGCCGTAAAGCTGATCGGCGTATCCAGGGAAGGATAGTTGTCCCAGGAAACGACGTCCATCTCCTTGCCCCACTTGAAGTAATCCAGCTCAGGGTAAGTTCCCATCAGATTGGTCGTGATCGGAATGTTCGGTGTATGCTTCCTGATTTCATCATGCTCCAGCTTGTAGCATTCCAGCAGGCTGTCCGACATGAATCTACGGTAATCAAGGGAAATTCCCTGGAAGTTCGTGCGGTTGCCATTCCATTCCTCGCTCAGTTCGCTCGGCTGCACGATTTCATCCCATTCATAGAAAGTATGGCCCCAGAATCGCGTATTCCAGGCCTTGTTCACGTTCTCGATCGTGCCGTAACGCTGCTTTAGCCATACGCGGAAGGCCTTAGCGCAGTTGTCGCAATAGCAATAACCGCCGTACTCATTCGATACGTGCCAGATCAGCAATGCGGGATGATCCTTATATCGCTCGGCCAGCTTCCCGGCGATTCGGGCGGAATATTTACGGTAAGTCGGGCTGTTCGGGCAGGAGTTATGCCTGCCGCCGAACTTGCGTTTTCTGCCCTGTACATCCACTCGCGTCACGTCAGGATATTTCTTGGCCATCCAGGCCGGATGAGCCGCCGTACTTGTACCCAGGCACACATACACCCCGTTGTTATACAAGCGATCTATCGTGGCATCCAGGGCCGAAAAATCATAGGTTTCTTCGTCGGGCTGAAGAACCGCCCAGGCAAAAACGTTTATCGTCGCTACATCAATGCCCGCCAGCTTGAACATGCGGTCATCCTCGCTCCATGCCTCCGGACCCCATTGCTCCGGATTATAATCTCCACCGTACCAAATCTTTGGCAGCTTATCATTAATCAATGCGATACACATCCTTTAATGAAATATAATTATATTATCATTGTAATTGCTTCACTTACTGCTATATATATAATAATATCGATTATGGATATAATAATATGGAACTTCAATAAGCAGGTGATTCTATTGACTGCAAAAGCGATGCGCCGCTTCGTATTTTCTCCGTCCGGCGCCTCAGGCCTTCCGCTAAGCGTGGAGAGCATCGGCTATAATCCCGAGCAGGAACCCATTGCCCGCCCGGAGGGTTATCCCAAGTATCATTGGATTCAAACCGAAGAGGGCGAGGGGATCCTGAATTATGCTAATGAAACGATCAGGCTCACTGAAGGAACAGGGGTGCTCCTGCCGCCAGGGCTGCCCCATAACTACGAAGCTTTCCCCACCGGGGTATGGCGTACTTATTATTTGACCTTCGGGGGCGAGGCTGCGGCGCAAATTATATCATCCTTTGGCGTGCTGACTTCATCGCTGTACCGCCTGGATACCGACTCGCCCTTTGTTCCTCTGCTGAGCAATATGCTGTCCAGGCTGGATACGGACACCGATGTATTCGGGCTCGAGACGTCCACGGACGCCTACCGCTTTCTTGGCCTTCTTAGCAAATACGGCCAAATCAGTGAAATGTCCGCATCCCGGAACATCGAAAGGCTGACCCCCGTCCTAAAATGGATGGAGCAGAACTTTAGCGACAGCGACGTTGGACTTGATGATCTTGCAGAAATCGCGCAAATGTCGGGCCGGCAGTTGAGCAAGCTGTTTCAGCGAGCCTTCGGCCTGTCCCCGTACGCCTACTTCGTGCAGATGCGCATTCATAAGGCGAAGGAACTGCTGGCCGGCCGCTCTGAATTGACGGTAGCAGCGATAGCACACCATACCGGGTTCCGCGATCCAAGCCATTTCGTCGCCACGTTCCGCCGCAATACCGGCATGACGCCGCAGCACTTCCGCAAAGTATATTCATAATAACTTTCAGCTTTATTCACCAGTGTCAAACTGGAGATTAAAAAGACAAAAGGCCCAGAATACGGAAGCCTCCATCTTCTGGGCAGTTTGCGCTATTCCACATCAAAGTCAAAATACTTCTTGGGATATGGCTCATTATTCAATGTATAGTGCCACCATTCCTTGCGGTACGGTTTAAAACCGGCAGCCATCATCGTTTCTTTCAGCAGCAAACGATTCTCTGCCTGCGCTTCTGTCAAGCCTGCAGCATCATGCGCGGAAATTTCGCCCAGGAAATCATGTATTCCCCCCATGTCGAGCGGCTCTCCTGTTTCATTATCCGCTAATGTTAAATCAACAGTACTCCCGCGTGAATGACCTGAGCGGTGTGAAAGATAGCCCAGCTTGAACACATTTTTCTTGTCAATGTCAGGATAAAACTCCTCCTTCATCTTCACATCCTGCTCATCTGCCGCCCATTGACTAAAATGCTCTACCGCCTTTTGCGGGCGATAAGCATCATAAATGAGCAAGGAATAACCCAGCGGCTCTAACGCCTGTTCTGCCTTTTTTAGAGCATTTGCCGCTTGCTCGCTTAAAATAGCAAACGGCGCATAATAGCCGTCGATTTGTTCTCCAACAAAGTTGTATTCAGCATAATAGCGAATTTCATAGAAGGCATGCTCGAGCACCTCGTCCACATAAACAAATCCCTTAGGCAGCTTTCGCTTTTTCTCAATCGCGGCAACCGGCTGATCTCCTACATCGCTAGCCTCAGCTTCTAGCTGAGCTTCTTCCCTTTCTTGCGCGAAGTTCTGCTCAATTTCCGCTTGACCGCTCTCCAAATCTGGTTCGGCATCCTTCTCAGTGTGCTCGCTCTTTTGCACTTCCTCAGACATCGTTTGACTAGAGAAATTGTTTTCGTAGGCCGGCAAAGAAGTGGAGGAGCATCCCGCCAGTAATGCTGCCAATAATGCTGCCAAGCCTAAGCCTATCGTTAACCAATTTCTGCTCATAAGATCCCCCCTTCATTCCCAAAACACAAAAAACCACCAAGATCAGAAATGCACAGAGAATATACTCCTCTTACATTTAAGAATTTTGGTGGTGCCGTTGTCAACAATCGGCTTATAGTTGAATACAGTAAGTCTCGCCCGATTCCGCCCAGAATCGTTCTCCCTTGCTGACGATCGTTCCGTCAGGCGCCTGAACGCTTAGCTGCTCTGCATAATGCACTGAGCACCATCCTGTCAAGGTGGGGGTCAATTCAGCTGAGCGAAGGCGTCCGTTCTCCCAAGCCGCGCTAACCGTAAAGCCCCCTCTGGCTTTCAAGCCGCTGAACCGGCCGTTCTTCCATGCCTCGGGCAGCGCCGGAAGCAGTTCAATCGTCTCCTCATGGCTTTGGAGCAGCATCTCGGCGATGCCCGCTGTCCCGCCAAAGTTGCCGTCAATTTGAAACGGCGGATGAGCGTCGAATAAATTCGGATACGTCGAGCGGGACAACAAGGTATTCACGAAGCGATGCGCCGTATCCCCGTCCTCCAGTCTCGCATACAGATTGATCAGCCAGGCGCAGCTCCAGCCCGTATGGCCGCCGCCTTGCGCAATCCGGCTCTCTAGCGACTTTCTGGCTGCCTCGGCGAAATCCGGCGTCCGCGACGGCGTAATAGCATTGCCAGGGTAAAGTCCGCACAGATGCGAAAGGTGACGGTGTCCCGGCTCGGCTTCCCGATAATCCTTGCTCCATTCCCGCAATCGGCCGTCTGGCCCGATGGACGGCTTCGCCATGCTCTCCGAGACCTCTGCAAGCCTGCTGGCAAACTCATTATCGATGCCGAGAATCCGCCCCGCCTTCATGCAGTGGTCAAACAATTCTTGTATGAGATACAGATCCATCGTCGATGCGGCGGATACGCTGCAAGGCTCCCCTTCTTCCGTCAGGAACTTGTTCTCCGGCGAAGTCGACGGTGCGGTGACAAGCTCTCCGCCTGGTCCCGGCACAAGCCAATCGAGACAAAACTCCGCCGCGCCTTTCATTAGCGGATACGCCGTCTCGGCCAGAAACTGCTCGTTCGGGTTAAATGCATAATGCTCCCACAAATGTCGGCACATCCATACTCCGCCCATCGGCCAGAACGCCCAGCTCGGCTCTCCGTCGGACGGCGCTGCGGATCTCCACAAATCCACGTTATGATGCGCAGTCCAGCCCTGGCAGCCGTAATGAATACGCGCTGTCCGTGCTCCCGTCTCGCTCAAATCCAGTATCATATCAAACAACGGCTCGTGCAGCTCGCTTAAATTGCAGATTTCCGCTGGCCAATAATTCATTTCAGTATTGATGTTCGTCGTATAATTGCTATTCCAAGGCGGCTGCATATGCGGATTCCATATTCCCTGCAAATGCGCTGGCTGCGTGCCCGGCCGTGAACTGGCCATCAGCAAGTAACGCCCATATTGAAAATAAAGCGTCTCAAGCATCGGATCCGGATTGCCTGACTGATATGCCTTCAGGCGTTCATCCGTCGGCAGGGAGCGGCCAGCTGCGGATAACTGCGGGTCCAGTTCCAGCTCCACCCGGCGGAACAATTTCCGGTGATCCTCGATATGGCGGCCGAGCAGCCGGTCATAGCCGTGCCGAACCGCAGCTTCAAGCGGCTGCCTGCATTTCGCGGCGATGCTTGAAGCTGCGTCTGTGCCCGGCGTGACCTGATAACCGGCAAAGTCGGTCGCCGCCGCTAGCAGCAGCGTTACCGGGCTTACGCCGGATATCTCCAGCCGGCCACTTTGTACGGCTAAGCTCTCCCCGTCATGCAGCACGCGTACATGCGCTTCGTAAGACAATCCCAGCCCATCCTCATAAAGAATAGACTGCGGATGATCGCCCCGATAATTATCGGCGATATGACTTGGGGCCCGGCCGCGCATTATCAGCCCCCCTGCTTCCTCGCACGTCTCGACGCTATGCTGCAGCGGGGAGTCCAATGCGATTCCGAGACGAAACGTCCCCTGCCCTTCCGTCTCTAGACGAACGACCAGCACCTGATCGACTGCGCTGACGAATGCCCGTCTCGTAAATCTGGCCCCATCCATACGGTACGTCACGGTCGCAACGCCCGTGTCCAAATCGAGCTCCCGATAATATTCCGTGATCTCGCCCGCATCCAGATGCTCCAAATATAAATCGCCCAGCGGCTGGTACGATTCCGTGCGCTTACCCAGCATTCTGGCCTCGATCAGCCGTTCGGCTTCCTTGTATTCCCCCGCAAATATCAACTCTCGCGACCGCCTCAAATGGCGAAGCGCATCATAATTATGCGGGTCACGAGGAAAGCCGGACCATAACGTATCTTCATTAAGCGCAATCTGCTCACTGCGGCTGCCTCCAAACACCATGCCGCCCAGCCTTCCATTCCCGACAGGAAGAGCTTCCTCCCAGCGGGCTGCAGGCTGACTGTACCATAGCTTGGTGTCCTCGCTTCCCCTACGGTGCTCTCTACTCATCTTCTCGCCTCCGTTTGCAAAAACTTAGAGAAAAGGCCCGAGTATTTACGGGCCTTTTCTTGGTTCAAGCTATCCAATTTTCAACAAATCAGCTCAACTGAGTGCTGAATTATTTAATGTCATTGCCTGTGAACAGGGACACTCTTGCTTTAACGAGCTCTGTATACTCAGCTTCCATTTTTACAGCGCCTGCCTTATCGAGCTCGGCGAGGAAATCGTCATAAATTTTGTCGAAGTTCTCGCGTTTAGCCAGAACGGCTTCAGGAATCTTTTTGCGGATGATATCCTGCGTTTTCTTGAAGATGATTTGGTAGTCGCCGTCCGTAGGAACCGGCATATTGTACAGCGCGCCCCATTCCTTCGCTTTAAAGTCGCTTTCTTGCGGGAACAAGTCTTTCCAAGTGGTAGCGCTGTAAGCTGCTAACGATTCTTTTTCAGCATCGGAATACAGCTCCACGATTTGCTCAGGGAAGTTGATCGTATAGTAATTTCCTGTGGAATCTTTGACTCCATCGCCATAACGGGCACTCATTGCAGCATATAATCCGGCTGGATTGCCGAGACCTGTTTCCTTAGTAAAATTCGCGGTATCGTTCATTCTTCTTTCCGTAATTTCGGCAGGGATTACGCGTTGGCCGTCTGCGCCCACCGTGTAATGCTTGCCTTCAATCCCCCAGTTTCTGAGGACTTGACCTTCATCGGAAGCGAGCCAGTCAAGGAATTGAATCGCACGAACCGGATCTTTACAAGCCGTTGTAATCGCTATGCCGTAACCGTCTACGCCAGCAGGCTGGAAGGAATGGTCAACATACTCTTCGCTCAATGTAACAGGGAAGTGAGAGTACGTGTATTCGTTTTTGCCCGAAGTTTTCAGCGCATTCTCCGCATCCATGTAGCCCCACTCCTGGTCAATCAAACCAAGCACGCGGCCGCTGGCGATTTTCGCCTTGTATTGGTCTTCCTTCTGAACAAAAGTATCTTTGTCGAGCAGACCTTCATTGTACATATGGTTCAACCATCGGAAGTATTCTCTCTCTTCCGGACGTTTGTAATGCAGCTTCGCTTCATACGTTTCCGGGTCGACATAGTATTCACCGTCATCCGGTGCACCGGTAGCCAAGAAGGCTGGGTTGGTGACCGTGATCATGATTCTCCAGTCATCCGCGCTCAAAGTCAGCGGAATCGTCGGTTGTCCGTCCGTAGTCGGATGCTTTGCGTAGTATTCTTTTAATACGTTTTCATAATCTTGCAAGGTGCGGACCTTCGGATAACCGAGTTCCTTCAACACACGGTGCTGGATTTCAAAACCACCGGTCGCATCAAAGTATTGGTTGTCTACGCCCATATTCGTCACGATGGAATAAATCGATGGATCTTCATTGCTGTATTTCAAACGGTTCATGTTATCGCCAAAAATCTTCTTGATGTTCGGCGCATGCTTGTCGATCAAATCGGTCAAATCAATAATGAGTCCTGCATCTACCAGTTTGGAAAGCTCGCCTTTCGCGAAAATCAGATCGGGAACATCGCCGCTCGCAGCCATCAGAGCAATTTTGCTCTCGCCACCGCCAGCGCCTACATCAAATTCCGCATCCAAGGTAACCCCAGTCTTCTCGGTAATGACTTTACCGACTTCGTCCTGCATGTTACTCCAGTTCGGGCTAGAGTCGGCCCCGAAGAATGTAAGGGTGACCGGGCTCGTATCTGCTCCCGCCTCAGCGCTTTGATTCGTGTTGCCCGTATTAGAACTCCCTGCATTTTTGTCGCCGCCGCCGGAGCCTCCGCAGCCGCTAAGCAGCAGTATGCTTGCCAGCAGAAGTGCAACGATCGTCTTTGGACTTTTCCACTTCTTCATTTCTACTTTCCCCCTCATGTCATAATTACAACTATATTTGTATAACAGGCTGTCCCTGCATATACCGAATTCAAGGTAAGTGCTTACAATTCTAAGTTTGGAAATACATGAACCATTACGCCTTGACAGCTCCAAGCGTCATCCCTGATACGAAATAGCGCTGCAGGAACGGATATACGAACAATATTGGAAGCGTTACGACGATCGTAATCGCCATCTTGATCGATTCCGGCGATACCTGGGCCATCTGATTTGCCAGGTCATTCGCATTGGTCATGCCCGCACCCTGGTTCGTGCTTGCCAGCACTTTCATCAATTCATATTGCAGTGTCGTTAGATGAGGCTTGTTTCCGTTATATAAATAAGTATCAAACCAGGAATTCCATTGTCCTACAGCCAGAAACAATGCGATGGTCGCTAGAACCGGTTTACATAACGGTAAAATAATTTTGTAGTAAATCTTGAAATCATTTGCGCCGTCGAGCTTCGCCGATTCCTGCAGGGCGTATGGCAATCCGTCAATAAAGGAACGGATGATGAATACGTTAAAGGCGCTGACGATCCCTGGCAAAATATAAATCCAGAAACTGCCGATCAGATCGAGGTGACGCATCAGCATGTACGTCGGAACAAGACCGCCGGAGAAATACATGGTAAGCGCCAGAAATGTAGACACGAATTTTCGCGATGCGAAGTCTTGACGGCTTAGCGTATACGCCAGCATGGATGAACTGATGAGTCCAAGGACAGTCCCGATAATCGTCCGATAAATCGTATTTTTGAAACCTACGATCAAGCCGGTATAGCTGAAAATGGTCTTGTAGTTTTCCCACGTGAATTCTCGAGGCCAAATATAGATGCCGCCGCGCACTGTATCCGTCGAATCGTTGAGCGAAATCGCAAGCACGTTCAGGAAAGGATACAGTGTGACGATCATGATCATTGCCATAATAATAAAGTTGATAATATCAAAAATCTTATCCGCCTTGGTTGCGTTAAATGCTTTTGATGACGCCATCTTGTCCCCTCCCCCTTACATGATGCTTTCTTTCGTTGTTTTCTTCATGATACCGTTCGCCGTGAGCAGCAGAATGATACTTACGACAGAGGTAAACATACTGATGGCGGTACCATAGGAGAAGCGTCCGATGTTAATGCCGTACTTGAGCGCATATAGATCCAATACTTCCGAATAGTCCGTCACTAGCGAGTTGCTGAGCTGGAACTGCTTCTCGAAGCCGATACCGATCAAGTGGCCGATCGACATAATCAAGAGCACGGAAATGGTGGTGCGGATTCCCGGCAGGGTAATATTCCACATTTGCCGGAAGCGTCCGGCTCCGTCCACCCGGGCTGCCTCGTACAGTTCCCCGTCAATCCCGGCGATGGCGGCCAAATAAATGATGGCATTCCAGCCGGTCTCCTTCCAGACGTCGGAAACGGTTACAATTCCCCAGAACCATTGGCCTTTGGCCATAAACTGGATCGGCTCATCTATAATATGAAGTGCAAGCAAAATCTCGTTGACAACCCCTCCGTCTCTGGAGAGCATCTTGGTAATAATCCCCGCAACGACGACCCAAGACACAAAGTGAGGCAAGTAAGATACCGTTTGAACCGTTCTCTTAAAAAATTTGCCTCTAAGCTCGTTCAGAAATACCGCAAAAGCAATCGGAATAACAAAACCTGCGATCAATCCTAGTACGCTCATCGCCAGCGTATTTCTGAGTACGAGGTAGAACCTCTCATCCTGGAACAGATCGACGAAATTCTTCATGCCGACCCATTTCTGATCGAAAAACGACTTAGCCGGTTTATAGTTCTGGAAGGCCATTGTCCAGCCCCAGATCGGCAAATAGTTAAAAACGAACAACCAAATTACGAATGGCACGGACATCAAATATAGGTATCTTTGCCGTACTACAGTTCGCCAAAATCCTTTCTTCCGCTTCTTCTGCGGATTAGGGGTTACGCTTACATTTTTAGTATCGGCTTGCGCTGAGAGCGTCTTCATATATCTGTCCAATCCCCCCTTCTGACTATATATTTAAGATAAACCAGAAGGAGAATGAGGGATACCCGACAGATTTCAGAGAAAACCATATAGAAATTAGACATTCACCAGAGATAATTAGATCTTTTCCCGTTTTAAAGGAATCGTGAAGGAAATCACTGTGCCTTTCCCATATTCGCTAGTAATGTTCAAACCGTGCCTATCACCGAATGTCATCGTTAGCCTTTGCTGGACATTGCTTAATCCGATGCGGTTATTCACGGCTGTATGCGCCTCGGCCATGGAGTGCCGGACCTCTTCAAGCCGTTCCAAAGTCATTCCCATGCCATCGTCCTGAATTACGATTTCCGCATGGTCATCCACGGCATGAATCAGCAGTTGGACATGAACTCCGTCCTCCTTGTTCTCCACGCCATGCACGACGGCATTCTCCACAAGCGGCTGAATGATCAGAGGCGGCATGAATATGCCTTCTAGCTTGCGGTCTATGACTAACTCATAATTCAGCCGGTCTTCGTAGCGGAATTTTTGGATTTCCAAATAAGAACGAACCATTTCGAGTTCTTCCTTGAGCGTAATTTGATCCCGGCCTACCTCCAGGTTTTTGCGCATCAGCTTCCCGAGCAGCCGGACAACGTTGGCGATCTCCTTCTCACCCTTCATATGAGCATTCATGCGAATCGATTCTAGTGCATTAAACAGAAAATGCGGGTTGATTTGACTGGCCAGCATCTTCAGCTTGATCTCCCTCTGGGCGATTTCCAGCGAGTTGTTCTGCTCGGTCTTCTCTACGACCTGATTCATGAGCAGGTTGATGCTCTCGACCATGTAATTGAACTGCCGCGACAGTTGACCGATCTCATCATTCCCGTCGACGGAGGATACGACGGCAAGATCGCCAAGCGCCAGCCGATTGAAATGACGGCTGAGCCGCAGCAGCCGGTTGGTCATCAGAAATGACACGATATATACAAATAACAGGGCAATCAGCAGTACGAGCAATATAAAAACCAGGCCCAGAACGCTAACTTGATTAGCACCCTTGACAATAGCTTTTGTGGCAAAGACAGAGACAATCTTCAGGCCGTTCATACTAGATTCGGGAAGCAAATCCTCGATGACCAGGTAAGAGGGCTCGCCTTGGATATCCATTTTGTGTGCACCGCTTGGCTGCTGGTGCAGATCGATCCCGTAGTCGAGCTCATCAATGTTTCTCCCTACCAAGCTGGGGTCTTTCCCCGCTACTATATAGCCCTGCTCATCGAAGATCAGCGTCTCGAACTGCTCCTGCCGCAGCATCCGGTTCAATTCCTCCTGATCCAGCACGACCATAAACACGCCGCTTGAGCGATGCTCGGGAAAAGGAATTTGCCGCACCAGGCTCAGCTTGCGGACAGGAACATCCACCTCGTCGGGAACATAGAACCAGCCAATGCTCTTCGATTCCATGGCTCTCTTATACCACACTGTGGAGCGAGTAGCCTCATCCAGCGGAATAAGCTCCAAATTGTTAATCAGCGTCGGGTTGTCGTAATAGAAACGAATCGCCGATATTCCGCGGTAAAGGCGGACATTATCCTTGAAATCGTCGTAATCCAAATAAGCTTTAGTCAGCTCAAACACGCTCGGATATTGCGTGGTCACCATTTTCTCCAGCTTCTTATCGAACATGAATGTGTTGGATAAGTCCGTAGGCACGCGAAGCATGTTGGCCAATTGCGTCTTGATTTTCTGTACGTCGTTCGTGGTTTGCACGATCGCCCGGTCCATCGCCTGCTGACGGAAATAACTCGTTACCGCCCCTCCCACGATGAGAACGGGAAGCATAACGACCACGATATAAGTAATCAGAAGCTTGTGCTTCAGCTTGAGATTATTTAATAAACGCACCATTTTCGTTCGCACGCAAACACCTCCCCGATGTTTAACATTCACTCTGCTACTCTAGTATCCATCGATTGATAACTCCTTCCGCGTCTCTATTATGAAAAAGCCGGGTTATAACTAAAAGAGGGAGCTTTTGGCCGGGATTCATGATGAGAATGTTGCAATAGCACAGGAATTACCGCGCGATACTCTAGTATTAAGCTATATTGATGCAAAAGCGGCTTGACCCCCTAATTAAAGTAGAGTCTTTCCCTCCAATAAATTAATCTACTGTTTTATGACTGTTCCTAGACGGTCGGGATAAGGTAACTAGATGTATTTCATGCAGCTTTTAGGCTGCGTTAGAGGGAACTAACTGTAAAACCTACATCTAGTTTTAAGCTATTTCGACCAATTAGCTCCATTCAGGCAAACTAACTGCATGTTTTCCATTTAGCGCATGTATATTTTATTAAAGACCTTAACTAGTTGTATAAAATACATTTAGATATCAAATTACCTGTAAAACCAGAGGCTGCATGGCCGCCACCCACCAATTCCTGCTCTAACGAAAACATCCAATAAAGCGGAAAATATCCCCTACATCGTATAGGGGATATTTCCTCTTGAATCAAACTTGCTTTATTTAAGTGTCACTTGAATTTCCGCTTTGCCGCTGAATGCGCCTACTTCAATGCTGCCTTCCGCGTTCAACTGACCGCCTTGGACGGATGCAGCCTGGCCGAAGCCGTGCAGGCTGATGCTAAATGGCTTGCCTGCGCCTTCTGCCGTGATGCGGAGCGTGGAGCCTTCGCGCGATACCGCGATTTCCAACTCGGTGTCGCCCTTAACGTTGCGAACTTTACGGGATACCTGAGCACCGTCTTCGATCTGATACAATCTGACATCCGCATCTTGAGCGAAGTCATAATCCGGCTTGATATCGTTCGCGCCCATGACCAGGATGGAGTTCGGACGCACGAAGAGCGGCAGACTGAAGAAGTCGTAGTTTTCTTTGCGCCACTTTCCACCTTCGAACGTTTCGCCCGTCAAGAGATGGGTCCATTTGCCTTCCGGCAAGTAGTAAGCTACATTGCCCTCCTTGCTGAACACCGGCGCTACCAATACGGAGTCGCCCAGCATATATTGACGGTCCAGCGTTTCGCTTGCCGGATCTTCCGGGAATTCCAGGAACATCGCACGCATCGTCGGCACGCCCTGCTCCGTCGCTTCAACCGCTGTGTCGAACAAATACGGCATCAAGCGGCATTTCAGCTTCGTGAAGAAGCGCGTTACGTCTACCGCCTCATCGTCGTATGCCCATGGAACCCGGTAAGAGCTGCTTCCATGGAGACGGCTGTGGCTGGACAGGAGTCCGAATGCGAGCCAGCGTTTGAACACGTCAACAGGCGCCGTATTCTCGAATCCGCCGATATCATGGCTCCAGAAGCCAAAGCCGGATACGCCGAGGGATAATCCACCTCTCAAGCTCTCTGCCATTGACTCGTAGTCCGCGTAGCAGTCGCCGCCCCAGTGAACCGGGAACTTCTGTCCACCCGCCGTAGCTGAACGGGCAAACAATGCCGCTTCATTCTTGCCAAGCTTCTCTTCCAGCACTTCAAACACGACTTTATTGTACAGTTGAGTGTAGTAGTTGTGCATTTTCACCGGATCAGAGCCGTCATGGTAGACGACATCCGTTGGAATCCGCTCGCCGAAGTCCGTCTTGAAGCTGTCTACGCCCATATCTACTAGGTCACGCAGATAGCCCGCGAACCATTCGCACGCATCTGGATTCGTGAAGTCAACGAGCGCCATTCCCGGCTGCCACAGATTCCACTGCCATACGTCGCCGTTAGGCTTCTTCACGAGATAGCCATGCTTCTTGCCCTCTTCGAACAAGGCAGAGCGCTGGGCGATATATGGGTTAATCCATACGCAAATTTTAAGCCCTTTCTCTTTAAGGCGCTTCAGCATTCCTTCCGGATCTGGGAACGTACGCTCGTCCCATCTGAAATCCGTCCAATGGAATTCGCGCATCCAGAAGCAGTCAAAGTGGAATACATGCAGCGGCAGATCTCTTTCCGCCATGCCGTCAACAAAAGAGTTGACCGTCGCTTCATCGTAGTTCGTCGTAAACGACGTAGTCAGCCACAGGCCAAACGTCCATGCCGGCGGCAGAGAAGGCTTGCCAGTCAGCGCCGTATATTTGTTCAGCACCTCTTTCGGCTCAGGTCCGTCGATCACAAAATATTCGAGCGATTCCCCAGGAACGCTGAATTGTACTTTCTTCACTTTCTCCGAAGCTACTTCAAAGGATACTGCTCCTGGATCATTGACAAATACCCCGTACCCTTTGTTCGTAATATAAAAAGGAATGTTCTTGTAAGCTTGCTCGGAGCTTGTTCCGCCATCCTTATTCCAGATATCCACAACTTGGCCGTTCTTGACGAAGGAAGTAAACCGCTCTCCAAGTCCGTATACCCATTCGCCTACCGCAAGATTCAGTTCTTCGCGCATATACACCGCACCGTTGTTCTCCTCGACATGAGCCATAGATTTGAACGCGCTGCCCGTAATACGCTCCGAACCGCGGTAGAAATCAACGGACCATTGCGGCCCCTTGTTTACTCTAACGCTCAAATTGCCGCTCTTCAGCTCGGCATAATCATCGTTCTCCGTAATTTGGACGTGATCGCCGCTGCCGCCTGCGAGTTCAAAATGAGGACCGTGATCCACCGTGCCGGCAAAATGCACCAGCTTCACACCGATCACGCCTGGAAGCGGGGAGTGGAATTGAATCGTCAGAAGTTGTCCGTTGATCGTATTGGCACGCCCATGAATCGGCGAAGTTGAAGCATAGGCTGTTAGTGTATTATCCGCAATCGAAAAATCGTGAGCCTGTACCGCTGTAGACAGTGTAAACCCTTCACGAATCAACCAGTTTCCGTCTGTAAATTTCATCGTTAAGAACCGCCTTTCTGATATCGTTGTAATCTTGCGAGAAACGATCTATACTTGCATTATACTGATAAAAAATAACCCAATCTAACATAATTTAATGGTTTTATAACACAAAATTGACGAGGTGAATCGAATGGATCAAGCATTGCGCCGCTCTCTGAAGGAGAGTAAAATTCATGGCGACGACAGATTGCCATTTGGCACCTACTGGTATCAATTCGGCCCAGGCGAGCATGTCGTGGACTGCCACTGGCACGAGGAAGCCGAATTCTTCTACTGCCTGGAGGGAGAGACGCTGTTCCAGGTGGACACCGATTATTTTGTCGTACGTGCGGGTGAAGCCGTCTTCATCGATGGCGGCGATATTCACGCCGCACATGCCCACGGGGATCAGGGCTGCTCCTTTTTCACGCTCGTATTTGGAACGAATATGCTATCCAGCGCTTATTATGACGCTGTTCAGGAGAATTTAATTCTCCCGCTGCAGGAAAGAAAAGCCACGTTCCCCCGTCATATTTCCGAGAAGCATGATTACGGACAACCCTTATTACAGCACCTGGCGGCCATCATGGACAGCTGCGAGGTGAGAACTCACGGATATGAGGGTTCTGTCAAAGGGCATCTCTATCTTATGCTTTCGGAATTGGCGGTACGTGGCCAGCTGTGCAACCGTGCGGCAACTACCGGCAATGATTCCTTCAAAATCGAGCGGCTGAAGAAGGTCATTCAATACATTCAGCAGAACTACGACCAGCAGATCCGCCTCTCGGAATTAGCCGCCCTCATTCCGATGAGCGAGGGCCAGTTGTGCCGTTTCTTTAAATCTATGACACGGCAGACCCCGATGGATTACATCAATTCCTATCGCATCCGGCAAGCCGTCGAGCTGCTCCGGAAGCCTGACCGCAAAATATCCGACATTGCTCTTGAAGTAGGTTATGACAATATCAGCTACTTCATCCGGGTTTTCCGGAAAGCGATGAATTGCTCGCCTTCGGAATTCCGCAAGAAATGGTTCGAATCGATCGAAGCTTAAATCAAACGATCCGGAACCAGTTAAGCCGTTTCTCTCCCTTCAGACTCAATTAATAGCTGCCTGTGGTCAGGCCATTGATGGCTGGATTACGCTGGCAATACACCCAAGCTTCGTCCGCGATAACCTCGCCGATAACTCGGGATTCCGCGTGCAGGCGAGGCCCGTATTTTGCGGAAATACGGTTGCTTCGCCAAGCATGCCACGCCGTTCGACCCTTCAGTACCATCTGACCTCATTTCCGAATGAATCCAGAATTGAAAGCGCTTTTAAACAACGGGATACTTACTTCTGTCTTCCGATACTATCATCATAGCTTGCGTAAAAAGGACTTCATACACGGAAGATTAGTCAAGTTTTCATATGATAATCTAAGTTTTTCGTACTACTAAGTATCTAAAACATAACTTTTCAACTTATCCGGCATTCAGCGATAGGCCATATCATTTTATTACAGAAAATACTGTCAGCTATTGCTAAGAAATATAGACAAAAAAAATCTTTCCAAGATGATGCCTGGAAAGATGGAATGTTCAGCATTCATTTTTGCTGTTTCGCCGTCTGATCACTCACTGCTCGCATGTCGGCGATAAGCCGATGGCGAAGTACCTACATACTTCTTGAATTTGGAGTGGAAATAATCAACGTTCGTGTAGCCGACCTTCTCCGCTACCTGATACACCTTAAGACCATCCTCAAGATAAGATTTCGCCTTCTCGATCCGTACCTTGTCAAGATAGGTATTGAAGTATTCCCCCGTCTCATTCTTGAACAGCTTGCCTAGATAGGCGCTATTATAGTTCAGGACGCCCGAAAGCGTCTCCAGCTTCAGGTTGTCGCTGAAATTCCGTTCGATGAGATCTAGCATGATTTTGACCTCGCGGTGCTTGTCCTTCTCCCCCAAATTGCTCATCAGCTGCTGGAAGAAGTAATCGATCTTGTCATAGAGCGCATGGATGCTTCGCAGATGATATATTTCGGTCAGCATATCCGAGAAGGGCTTGCTATGCTGCTGAAGCTCAGGATGCTGCTGCAGCCCCTTGCCCATGACCGAGGTTAAAATCTCTATGAAACGGCGTTTGATATCCGCCGCGGTATAGCCTTCAGCAATCAAGCTCTGCCCTGTCTGCCTGACCAGCGATTTCACGGCTTTAATATTGCCGATATCGACCGCGTAATAGATTTGATCGGTCAGAGTTTCGGATGGGAAAACCTCGGAGCAACCCTCTTCATACTCACTATGCGCATCACCTTGGCATAGCAGCCTCCCATCATCAAGAAAAAAATGCAGCTTGATCAGTTCGCGCGCAGCACTGTAGGAGCCGGCTATTTCATCCAGCGAACCTACCTTCGAGCCAAGCGCCACCGTGAATTCCACGCCCGTCTCTCCTATAGCCGTTCGGATGGAGCGGTATACACCTTCCCTCTCCACCGCAAGCAGCGGCTCCTTCAGCAGTACGCCGACTTGCCCGTAAAATTCAAAGACAAGGCCGCGATCCTGATGCTCGAAGGTCTCGGCCATAGCTCTTCTCAGCAAATAAAGCACCGATTCCGTCAATTCGTCATGCAAAGCGACAAGCAGCACCTGGTAGCAATTCCACATTAGCCCCAGCTCCTCGGCCCGATCCTTCAGCTGGCGGCGGTCCTCTAAAGTATGCTCCGTCTCCGTGAGAAGCATATGAATCAGAGCTTCCCTAGTCCATTCTTTCGTGGCATGCTGCCATTCTTCCGATGCCCGTTCCTCCTCGATCGCCGCCTTGATTCCCCGGAGATACTCCATCAACTCGTCTTCGTCGACCGGTTTAAGCAAATAGCCGTCGGCTCGGTGAGCAATTGCTTTCTTGGCATAGTCAAAATCCGCATATCCGCTTAGGATCAATATATGAAGCAGGGGGTCCTGCTCTCGAAGGCGCTGAATAAGCTGCAGCCCATCCATGCCCGGCATTCTAATATCGGCAATAACGAGCTCTGGCCGGCAAACCGCGTACTTCTCCAAAGCTTCGTTTCCATTGGCCGCCGTATCCACCACCCGGTAACCAAGAGCTTCCCAATCGATAAACGTGCGAAGTCCTTCTCTCAGTTTCGGCTCATCATCCACAATCAGCACATCAATCATCCAGAACTCCCCCTCCGGATTTATTTATGAACGGTATTCAGCGTCATATCTCCGACTTACATCCATCATTTCTCCAATACAAATAAACTGTCATCTCATATAACAGTTAAAGTTAAAGCGCTTACATTCATCATATACCCGTTTCCCGCTTCTGGCCTACATAATTCTGTGCATTTGTTGCACTATTTTGACGTTGACCTGTCGAGAAAATAAGGTGTCCCTTGCCGCGGATTGTTGCGGCAAGGGCACCCTATCTGAAAAGACAGCGCCTTGTAGTTACAGCGTTTCCCTAACCCATACGCTCATTTCGCCTTCACCGCGATTCGCCCAGGCATAATAAGGTATAAATGTCACTTTCTCTTCTTGCAGAGCTGGCACGGCCTCGGCCTCCGTGCTGTACAGCCCGCCCGGCCACTTTGCGTCATCCTGTCGCAAGCCTTGTGCCGTGATCGTCACGATGCCCCCCAACAAACCGTCTTCGTATTTCGCCTCAAGCTTAGCATTTGCTGGCAGTACAATTTCATGAAGATTCGCGCCGTTATCCGCCTGCTCCAGACAATATACGAGCGGCCCGCGCTGCAATGCAGCCTTGCCCGCATTTCCGCGGATCAGAGGATGGCTGCGCATGCGCTCCACCGGCATATCCAGCACCAGTTCCACGACATCTCCCTGCTGCCAATTCCGGGAAATATGGACGTAGCCGTCCTGATTGGTATGGCCTTCAACCGGATATGACTCATTGTTTACGGACAGGCTGGCTTGTCTGCACCAGCCCGGGATACGCAGCGCGATCGCAAATTCTCCAGGCTTTTGCGGGTTGACCTCGATTTTAATCCGTCCGTCCCACGGATAATTGGAAGTTTGCTTCACCTGCACCATGCTGCCTCCAACGCTCAAACTGGCCTCGCCGCCAATATAGAGGTGGGTATAGATGGTACGTTCCTGAACCATATAAATATACTCCCCTAACGAAGCGAGCAGGCGGGCTACGTTCGGCGGACAGCAGGCGCAGCCGAACCATTCCTGGCGCACCGGCTTAATATGGTCGAATTTGTGGTTCACTCCGCCGCAAGCTTTCGGATCTACCTCCAGTGGGTTCACGTAGAAGAAATGCTTGCCGTCCCGCGACATGCCGGCAACTACCGTATTGTACAGCGCCCGCTCCAGTACATCGGCATACTCGGCTTGAGGAGCAATCCGCAGCATTCGGTGGGCAAAGAAGATCAGGCCAATGGAAGCGCACGTCTCTGCGTATGCGGTATCATTAGGCAAATCGTAATCGAACGTGAACGCCTCGCCCTGCGGCATGGAGCCGATCCCTCCGGTAATGTACATCTGCCGGGATACGATGTTGTCCCATAGTCGACGGCAGGCCGCCAGAAGCGATTCGTCCTTCGTCTCGGCCGCCACATCCGCCATGCCCGTCAGCATATAAACTTCGCGCACGGCATGGCCGATCGCTTTCTCCTGCTCCCTGACCGGCGCGTGCGACTGAGTATGTTCCAAATCGATCGCATGATTGATTCCCGTCCAATGGCTATCGCCTCCGCGTTCCTTCAGCTGCATTTCATAGAAATTCGGCTTCTGGCCCCGCTGCTCTACAAAATATTGGGCAAGCCGCAAATAACGTTCGTTTTCAGTCGCGTGATAGAGCTTCACAAGGGCCAGCTTGATTTCCTGATGTCCGTCATAACCTTTCAGCTTGCCCGGCTCCGTGCCGAACACGGAGTCAATATGATCCGCAAAGCGGGATACGACGTCAAGCAGCCTTCTTTTTCCCGTCGCCCGGTAATAGGCCACCCCGGCCTCGATCATATGGCCCGCGCAATAGAGTTCATGGCATTCAGCCAAATTACTCCATCTTCTCCCTGGCTCTTTAAGCGTATAGTAAGTATTGAGGTAGCCGTCCTCGTGCTGGGCTTTGGCGATAATCTCGATTACTTCATCAGCCGTTCTCTCCAGCTCGGGATCCGGCTGCGATTCCAGCAAATAAGATACGGCTTCCAGCCATTTGGCTACATCGCTGTCCTGAAACACCATGCCGTAAAATTCGCCCTCATCTAGTCCGGCGGCAATCTTGAAGTTGCGAATAGCCCCGCTGGGCTCAGCAGCTTCAATGCGGTCATTCAGCGCATCCCATTGATAAGGAACTACGACGCTGCGCACCAAATCGATATAATAGCTCCAAAAGTTGTCTTGGATGTTCACGTGGTTAAGCGGTACTCTTTCGACATGCTGAAACGGTATAGACTTGCTCATGTTGGAGCCCTCCTATTTTCGAAATATCATACTGACAATTCTGATTCTATCCGATATATTTAATAATTAGAATCAATATTACCAACCTAATATTTATAATATTTCACACTCAAAATCACACGAATGGATTAGGAGGATTCCTATGATCAGAGCCACGGAAATCGTCCATTTTCCCGCTCCGCCCGCCCCGTATTATCTGGAATGCGGCCATACCGCTTACGGCCCGGGGGAAGAGCATCCAAACCGGCGCAACATGGGAAAATTCGATCTCATCCTCATGAAATCCGGTACGCTATTTATTGGCGAAGAGCAGCGGAAATGGGGCTTGACGGCCGGGCAATCCCTGCTGCTGCTTCCCGATCGTTATCATTATGCGGTTCAGCCCTGCGAGGAGGAAACGACGTTCTACTGGGTTCATTTTCACTCCGTATGCGAATGGGCCGAGTTCCCTGCCGACCAACAGATCGCATTCCAATCGGAGCAGCATTACCATGAATTTCTCACTTCTCCCTATGACATCCAGCTGCCGAAAATGTGGGATATGCCCTACCCGGAAAGAGCGTACCAGCTTATGGAAACGCTGCTGCAAACGCCCGGCACGCGCCAATCGAGCGCCTTCTGGACGCAGCAGCAGTCGTTCGAGGAATTGCTGCGCATGATGGATTTGCGGCAGCTCGAACAGTATACATCCCCCGCCGTCGCCGTCGCCGAGAAAACCGAGGCCTTCATCCGGAGCAACTACCGAACCGAGCTGACAAGCGAGGTTATGTCTGCGGCGCTGCACTACCATTACAACTACATTACGCGCTGCATGAAGCAAGTCTACGGGATGACGCCCAATGATTATTTGCAGCATTACCGGCTGGAGCAATCCAAGCTGCTTCTGCTGAAAACGGAGTGGAAAATCGCGGAAATCGCCGGTTATGTCGGCTTCAGAAACACCCCGTATTTTTCCAATCGATTCTCTGGGAAATACGGCTGTTCCCCACAGCAGTTCCGCAGGCAATTCTCTCATGCCCCCGTCGTCAAAACAAAGAGCTGACCGCATATTACCGCGAATCAGCTCTTTGCACGCCAATTGATATTTATTTATGGGCGAGTGCCGCAGCTTGGTCTGCCGTAATCGCTCCCTTGAAAATATGCAGCTCGTCGATCATGCCTTTGAACGGGGCATCCCACCAGTTCACGCCCAAGCTAAAGGTTCCTTGATCATCCAGGAACACATCCGGGAAGCCGCTGCCCGTGTATTTTACTTCTCCATTCACGTACAGGGTAACAAGGCCCTTGTTGACGGTAAAGGCAAAATGCGTCCACTCCCTCGGTAACGTGTTAACCCCGGTTCCGGCATCATACCAGTTCGATCCCGACCAGAGCATTGCGCTGTTCCCCACGCCGTCATGGCCCTTCGGCTGAAAACTGATCCAGCTGTCTCCGGTCTGTGCTCCAAAGAAGACTGGCGTATAAGGCGCAAGCTCCTCCGCATACACCCACATCGTCACCGAATAGCTATCGCCGGATATCAGTCCCTTCGGCAGCAGAACACCTGACGCGCCGTCGAATACGGCCGCTTTGCCGGTCACACCCGTCCCATAGGAAATCGTGCCGCCAGACGGTGAACCGATCATATCCCCAATGACCGTCCCTGCTCCAAATCTGCCCGCTGTATCGAGCAGATTATCCTCAAAGGAAAATTGGCCCACTAATTCTACAGCGGTATCTCCTGGATCCGGGGCGTATTCCTGCGACAGCTTTGCCACCAGCTCGGCAGTAATCGGCACGTCATAAATCCGCACCTCATCCATCATGCCCTTGAACGGCGTATCCCACCAGTTCACGCCCAATCCGAAGGTGCCGTGTTCATCCGTAAACACATTCGGAAAGCCGGTGCCTGAAAATTTCTGCACGCCGTCAACAAAGACTTTCACCTCTCCACGATTGACCGTAAAGGCTATATGATGCCATTCGTTGGCACGGATTCTCGAGCCAGTCGTCGCATCGTACCAAGACTCGCCCGACCACAGCATCGTGTTGTTATCCCAGGATTGCGGAACCAGGCTGATCCAGCTGTTGCTCGTCTTCGCGCCAAAAAAGCTCGTCGTAAATTGCGTATGCTGCTCCACATTCAGCCACATAGACACCGAATACCGGTCGCTGGCAATCAGTCCGTCCGGCAGCTTAATGCCGGAATTGCCGTCGAATACCGCTGCTTTACCTCTTACTCCTTCGCCAAACGCTATGTCCCCTCCTGTAGTATCGAGCCTGCTGCCTGTCACCGTTCCTGCACCGAAGTTCCCTGTGGAGTCGCTCAATTCCCCTTCAAAGGAATACTGTGCGGCCAGACCATAAGCAGGATCGATCGGCACAACCACGATCTCAAACGTCTTCGTTGCGATCGCCGTTCCTTTCGCAATGGTCGCCGTAAGCGTGGCCGTCAAATTCGCTTCGCCAACCTCCGGCGGCGAGATAATGCCTTTGTCTGTGATAACCGTCTCATCCGATGTTTGCCATGAAATGACCGTTCCGCGAGCACCTGTCGCTGGCAGCATCAAATGGGTCATGACCCGGCTCGTATCGCCAAGCTCCAGAGCGCTCTTCACATCACCCACGATCTGTTCGTCCGATCTGTCCGGCTGCCGGATGCCCCAAACCGTCTCTCCCGCGGAGGAAATCGCGGTAAACGTCATCGTCTCACGCTCCAGCGCCGTATCCCACTGGCGGACGAATACCCCGTCGTAGGTGACTCCGTCTACTGTAATGGCCGCTAAATAATCTGCCTGCAAACCCCAAGTTCCCGTGACATCGCCCGTAATCGTCTTGTCTTCGTTCAAACGGATGTTCACGGCCTGCGTGATTTTGCCGGAATAAGTCAGCCCATGGTTCACAAATTTATAATCGCCGGCAATGTCGTCTGCTTTCGCCGCTTGAATCGTCTCCCCGGCATAACGCTCCGGCGCGACAACGAACCAGCCGTCTTTATTCAAGAACATCTGATGGACGCGAAGCTCATGCGCCTCGCCCCTTTGCGGAAAACGCGTATGGAACAACAGGAAGTATTTCCCCGACTCCTCCTCGTAATATACGGAGTTATGTCCAGGCGACGCATAGCCATAGCCAATGCCCGTCCCCGGCTCTCCGACCTGCCGCTCAAACAGGAAGTTGCCAATCATCTTAATGCCGTACGGCGAATTGTCGGTATTGCCGGGCAGAACTGCATTGTTCCCTGCCGCATCCACGTAAGGGCCATCCGGCTGCGTCGCTCGGAACAATCTCATATTGTAGCCGCCGTCCACGCCCAGCCATCCATAAGTCACGTTCAAGAAATAATAGCCGGTAGTCTCGTCATATATAATGTATGGGCCTTCTCCTGACTTCGTATATCCGCCGGCAATTTTGGTACCGAAATAACGATCGACGATTCGGCCATCCGCCGTTACTTCGTCCTGACCCGGATAAATCGCTTGGCCTGTCTGTGGATCCAGCTCAAGCACGAAAATTCCGCCAGACCAGGAACCATAGGTCATCCACAGCCTTCCGTCTTCATCCGTAAACAATGTCGCATCGATGGCGTTCGGATACATGCTGTTGTTATAGGAACCGTTGCTGTTGAACCAATTCGGGTTGCTTCCGGTTAATGTACCGCTATCGATCAACGCCTGGATATTCGTATTCGTCCATTTCTTATTGATCTGGCTGTCGGCATCGTAGGCGTCGTTTCTCGTGAATCCCGAGTACACGACTGTATCCACGTACTGATAAGGACCTTCGATGTTCTTGGATACCGCATAACCGATCGCCGACCGGATATAGGTAGAGGATGCGCTGTAATACATCATATAAGCGCCCGTAGTACCGTCCTCATTCACATAATGCTCGTTCCAGACGACATCCGGCGCCCAGACGGAGAAACCGCCTTTACTGTCGGAGTCGTTCTCTCCAGCCCAGGCGAACGAGCCTGCCAAATTCGCGGACAAATCGCCAAAGATCACATTACCCGGTGTCTCATACCCATTCGTGAACCGGGTCCAGTTCATCAGATCAGTCGACTTGGCCGCCTCGATATGAGAGCCGAATACGTAATATGTGCCGCCATCCTTGATAATGGACGGATCGTGCACCGACACCTCGGTAAATGCCGGCTTTGCCCCTGGCTGCGGATTTGGAGTCGGATTCGGGTTTGGCGACGGACGGGAAGTTGACGGCGAGCTTGAACCCGAACCTCCAGACGTATTTGCGCTTCCGCTGCCAGTGACCGAACCTCCCTCGTCTTCACGGACGAGTCTCTTATCGCTTGAATGAATAATCCCTTTGCCTTTAACCGGAATCGTCTGGTCTACATGAATGACGACCTCTTCGATTACGCTGCCTTCGTGAACGATCAGCACAGCCTGCTGACGAAGCACGAGCTTCTTAATCAAGCCCTGCAGCAAGCTAAGTTCAGGGTTCGACAAGGAGCGAACCTCGACCTCATTGAATTGTCCTGACAGTTGAACCTTCCCGCCCCCGTTCGCGTACACTTTGCCCTGTACTTTGACGTTGTCGAGCGTCACATCTCCCTCAGCAACCCCTTCCGTCAAATACAGATTGCCTTGAATCGTCGCATCCTTCAGGACAATGCCGCCGCGATTGATGACCGCGTTCTGGTACGAGCCGCCCGTATGCATGCCTTCCTGATTAAAGACCTCGCCGGACAGCTTGCCGAGCAGAACGAGCGCCTCGGCTCTCGTTACGGGATTGCCGCCTCTAAAAGTATGATCGGGATATCCGCTCGCGTAGCCGCCATCCAGCAGCGCAGCTGCCGCCGGGGCACTCCAGGAAGGAAGCTTCTCTCCATCCTGAAGCCGCAGCGCCGTGCCGGAGGAGGCGGAAGGCTGCAATGCGAACACCTTCGCCAATACCACTGCCGCTTCCTGCCGCGTAATCACTGCACCGGGGCGGACAGTCCCGTCCTCATATCCGCTTAGATAACCGGTTGTAACCGCTTTCTTAATTTCCGAATAGTAAGCATCCTTTGCTTGAATATCCTTAAAGGAAATTTCGTTCATCGCCGAATAATTAAATACTTTATTGACCAAGGTAACAAATTCCGCTCTCGTAATCGCCTGATTCGGCTTAAAAATTCCATCGCCGTAGCCATGAATCAGCCCTTTCTGATACCAGTCGGCAAACGGCTTCTCCGCCCAGTGGCCCTTTACGTCGCTTATTTCGATGTCGCTTATCTCGCTTATGGCACTTATACCGCTCGTGCCGCTTACGCCGCCATCTGAACCGGCAATACTGCCAACCTCAGCAAAAGCCGCAGCAGGCATCAGCATGGCCATAGTCAATATCACGGCCAACAGCTTATTCCATCTTCGCTTCACATTAACTTCCCCCTCTATGGATTCATGTAAATAAAAAGAACCGACAGCGTACCGGATTGCTGGATTGCTTCCTCTCGCTGTCGGTTCTTATATGAGCTGTTACTCTACAGCAATCGTGACGACGGACATGGCTGGCAGCTTGATCGCCAGCTTATTGCCCTGTACCGCAGCTCCGGTGAATTCTGCCGGCTTAACGGCATCCGGCTGCTCGAAGGTATTATGGGCGTTCATCTTGTCGGCCGTGATGATCGTTCCCGATACCTTCGCACCAGTTGCATCGATACCGCGAAGATCAAGGTCGAGCACGGCTTCCTGCAGATGATCGATATTGCATAAGCTGATATGGATTTTGCCTGCAGTATCTCGGGAGGCGGAAACTGTAACTTGCGGCAGCTTCTCTCCGTTGTATTCGTACTCGCCGAAGGTTGAATCGACGGCCAGCAGCTCGGCGTCCTGATGGACTTTGTACATATCGAACACATGGTAGGTCGGCGTAAGCAGCATTTTCTCGCCTTCCGTTAGAATCATCGCCTGCAGCACGTTTACGGTCTGGGCAATGTTCGTCATTTGCACACGGTCGCAGTGGTTATGGAAAATATTGAAGTGCAAGCCAGCCACCAGTGCATCCCGAATCGTGTTCTGCTGATACAGGAATCCCGGATTCGTTCCTGGCTCGACATCGAACCAGGTGCCCCATTCGTCGATGATCATCCCTACGCGTTTGTCCGGATCGTATTTATCCATGATCGTACTATGCTTGCTGATCAATTCATTCATATGAAGAGCTTTCTTCATCGTAATAAACCACTCGTCCTCCGGGAAATCGAGGGCCGATCCTTTGCCCAGCCAGAAATCCCCCGGAATCGTGTAATAGTGCAGGCTTAATCCGTCCATAAGCCAGCCCGCGTTCTTCATTAATACTTCGGTCCAGTTATAATCGTCCACATTCGCCCCGCCGGCGATTTTATAAATTTTGTTGTCCCCGTAATTACGCACATAAGTTTGATATCGGCGGTACAAATCAGCGTAGTATTCCGGACGCATATTTCCGCCGCAGCCCCAATTCTCATTCCCCACTCCAAAATACTTCAGCTTCCAAGCCTCTTCCCGGCCATTCTCGCGTCTCCAGTTCGCCATGGGGGATTCGCCGTCAAAGGTCATATATTCGACCCATTCCGACATCTCCTGAACAGTTCCGCTCCCCACGTTGCCGCAAATATACGGCTCACACTCCAGCAGCTCGCAGAGCAGCATAAACTCATGAGTTCCAAAATGGTTGTTCTCGACCACGCCGCCCCAATGCGTGTTGACCATGCGCTTGCGGTTTTCCCTTGGACCGACGCCATCCTTCCAATGATATTCGTCGGCGAAGCAGCCTCCCGGCCAGCGCAGCACCGGAATCTTGATCTGCTTCAACGCCTGGAGAACGTCATTGCGAATTCCTTTCGTATTCGGGATCGGGGAGTCCTCGCCAACCCAAATCCCCTCGTAAATGCAACGGCCCAGATGCTCCGAGAAGTGGCCATAAATATTCTTATTGATGGTTCCTTTGTGGATGTCCGCGTTGACGATCACGTAATTTTTCAAAATGATGCCCTCCAGATGAAAAATAATATTTTCCCTTTATTAGACAAGCAGCAAATTACCGAGCTCGTTGCGCATCCGGCAATGGTTCCCCAAAGTTCGGCGTCCCGTTCTCATTCCAATGGAAGATTTGGGCGCGCGTATGCCGGTTTGGATCATACAGGGGATCCCCTGTAATCTCTTTATAGTTGCGGGCATGGTAGACAATGACGTCCTGGCCGTCCTCCGTAACCGTAAAGCTGTTGTGTCCCGGACCATATTGCCCGTGCTCCTCATTAGTCTGAAAGACGGGAACCGGGGATTTGAACCAGACTAGCGGATCAAGCAGATCAGCATCTTCGTCTGCGTACAATAGTCCCATACAATAATTGTAATCCGTGGCGCTGGCCGAGTAGCTTATAAATATTTTTCCGTTGCGCTTTAAGACGGCTGCTCCTTCATTCACTTTGAAACCAATGATCTCCCAGTCATATTCCGGGGTAGAAATCATCGTTTGCTCTCCCGTCAGCGTCCACGGATTGCTCATTTTGGAAATGTACATATTCGAGTTGCCGTCAATTTCAGGATCTTTCTGCGCCCAGACATAGTACAAATCCCCCCGATGCTCGAACACGGTCGCGTCCAGGGCAAAAGATTCCCAGCGGGTGCGAACTTGCCCCTTCTCTACCCAAGTTCCTTCGAGCGGGTTGGCTGAACTGTTCTCCAGAACGTACATCCGGTGATCGAACAAGCCGTCCTTCGTCTCCGTCGTTCGCGCAGCAGCGAAGTAGATATACCATTTTCCCTGTATATAATGAATTTCCGGGGCCCAAATGTTTGCGCTAAGCGGCCCGGTGTCATATTTCCTCCAAGCTACAACGGGCTGTGCCTCGCTAAGGCCCTGAATCGTCCGAGATCTGCGGACCTCGATCCGATCGTACTCCGGA
Organism: Paenibacillus sp. YSY-4.3; assembly: GCF_054767475.1. Lineage (NCBI taxonomy): Bacteria > Bacillati > Bacillota > Bacilli > Caryophanales > Paenibacillaceae > Paenibacillus > Paenibacillus sp. YSY-4.3. The sequence goes on from NZ_BAABMC010000011.1 coordinate 77,844, forward strand.
ACGGAAGCCGTAAAGTAATAATATCCGTCGCTATGCAAGTAAACCCAAGGATCTGCCCTTTGCTCTACAATTGGATTTTTAAACTCCTGGTTTGTCATCATCTGGTTTCTCCTTTGTGAAATCATATTGTTTAAACCCAGGGCAGGCTCAGCTCTCTGGTTGGGCCTTTTGCTTGCCCCAGATTGAAACTCCACGCTCATCCAATCCGGTAAATACGAGGGTTTGCCCCCCTTTTTCCCAATCCCATGAAGGAAGCAGCTGCACGCTTGCGCTTCTCCCCTCGCCTTCGGGAACATCGTCCCATGCCATAGTCACCGTTCTCTGTCCATCGAATTTCCATGTCCCTTGTCCCCGGCTGCCTTCCAGCTTTCCTTTGGGGTGAAGGGCAAGCTGATCCGACTCGATCATTCCGTCGATACACGGATCGATTTCAATACGTTCCCATTCCCCAGCGATTAGCGTTTCCGGTATGTCCTGCTCCTTCTCTCCGGCATATCTCTCCGGTGATACGACAGGCCAACCGTCCTCCGTCCATAATATTTTGCGGATATGAAGATATGACCAATGCTTATCTGCCTCTCCGCGGGCATGATGCACGATATAATATTCGTCTCCGTCCTTGAGAACGGAATTGTGGCCTGGTGCAATCCAGCCCTCGTCTTCGCCGAACTTGTAGCCGCCGAGAATTTTATTGCCGATCTCATACTGCGGCTCGAATTCGGTATCCGTCATTTCCCGGTCGTTATAGTCCACATAAGGCCCGGTAATAGAGTCCGAACGAGCCACTCGCACGTTATAATCCTCGAATAAAGAATCATAGGATACAAACAAATAATATTTGTTGAATTTCTCGTTATAGATGATATAAGGCCCTTCCACCGCTCCGTCTTCCGTAATAGGGTCGCGTACGGCTATTCTCGTGCCGAATCCTTCCTCGCTAGGCTTCCCCGTCTCCGGATCAAGCTCGATAATGTGAATTCCGCCAAAAAAAGAACCGTACACCATCCACATCCGCCCGTCGGCGTCCGTAATAATGTTAGGATCGATAGCATTCAAGACATCCTCGCTTCTCGTCTTAAGCACAGCGCCCCGATCTTTCCACGGGCCTTCGATCGATTGCGAAGTTGCCATACCGATCATGGACTGCCTGCTGCCAAATGTGGAAGCAGAATAGTAGAGACGATACTCATCGCCGTGCTTCACGACGTCGGGAGCCCATAAATTGACCGCGCCGGTCCAAGCTCCAGCCTCTTCTGGAATACCCGGCAGCGCATATCCGACCCATTGCCAGCGGATAAGATCTTGGGATTTACGCACCATTACTCCCGGCTGCGGTTCTCCTCCGACTTTGACGTCCGTGGAGAATATATAATAGCCGTCTTCCGTTTTGACAATGCCAGGATCGTGGGCATTATTAATCGTCCATTTCTGTTCCGCATGAAGAATCGACTTATCGTACATCGCCATCGTACCCGGCGAATCGGGAAATATAGAAAAATTCATTGTCATTCACCCCTTGTAGACTCGCTTATCCTTTCACTCCAGAAATAGCGACAGACTCAATAATTTGCTTCTGGAACACAAGGAAAATGATCAACACTGGCAGGAGAGCAATCACGGAAGCCGCCATGATCAGCGGATAGTCCGTCTGTATCGCATATGTCGCATTAAAGTTCGCTATGACGAGCTGAAGCGTCATTTTTTCGGGCGAATTCAAATAGATGATCGGTGCCAAATAGTCATTCCATATGCCCATGAACCACAGGATCAGTTGAGCGGCCACGGCAGGTTTGATCAATGGAAACGTAATGGCCGAGAAAAGCCGGAAATAAGAGCTTCCATCGATTTTTGCTGCTTCAATGACCTCGTTCGGAACACTGATCAAATACTGCCGCAGGAAGAAAATCATAATAATATTGCCGAATAGGCCTGGAACGATAAGCGGAAGCAGAGTATCAATCCAGCCGATTTTAGAGAACATCATAAATTGCGGAATCATGACTGCGGGATAAGGGATCATCATCGCCGACAGCAGCATGAGAAAAATTTGGTTTTTACCGGGAAATCTGAGCTTCGCGAACGAAAATGCGGCCAAGCTGGAGGTAAACGTACCTACGACCGTAACCGAGACCGCTATGATGACACTGTTCTGGATCCCGCTAAGCAGCGGACCAGCTTCCCATATTTCCAAATACTTGCCCCATTGCGGATTGCTAGGGATCCACACCGGAGGCAAAGCAAATACATCTAATTTTTGTTTAATAGAAGTAGATAGCATCCATAGTAGGGGCGCAATCATAAAAACAGCCCCGATCGCCAATATGATGAAAATGATCGTATTCGTCAGTTTGATTCTAGTCGAATGAGACATATTCATATTCTCTCCTTTCCCTCATGCTCAAATATCAAAGGATGATTTCTCGTTCATTTTGAATTGAATCAGGGTCACAATAAATATGAATATGCCCAGAACGACTGCCATGGAGGAGGCATAACCCATTTGCAGGTTGCTGAAAGCCTTCTGCCAAATATAGAACACGACGGAAGCCGATGAATATTCCGGTCCCCCCGTAGAGGTCATAATATTGATTTCCGTAAAAATTTGCGATCCGCCGATAATGTTCGTAACGACGATGAAGAAGGTCACCGGCTTGACCATCGGCCAAGTGATGTGTCGGAAGGCCGCGAAGCCGTTGGCTCCATCCAGTTCAGCCGCTTCATAATAGGAGCGGGGAACGCTCTGCAATGCCGCCAAATACAGGAGCATGGTGTAGCCAAGCCCTTTCCACACGGTCATCATGATTAGAGCGGGTTTGACCGAATGCTTGTTCATCAGCCAATTCGGCCCTTTAATGCCGAACAATTCGAGGAATTGGTTCACTAGGCCATAATCACCGTTAAAGGCCCAGCTCCACATGATGGAAATGGCAGCAAGTGAAGAAATAACCGGGACATAATAAATGACGCGAAACGTCGTCGTTCCTGGTATGCCCCGGTTCAATCCGAGGGCAATCAGCAGGGCGAGCACGATCCCGATCGGAATTCCGATCATCATGAAGATCGTATTGAAGCTGGCCTTGAGAAAAAGTTCATCCGTAAACAAATCCTTGAAATTGCTTAGGCCGATGAAATCCATCTGCCCCAGGCCATCCCAGTCGGTAAACGAACCGTAGAACGAATACGCTACAGGAAACAAGGTAAATAGCAAAAAGCCCAGAACCGGAGGAGTCACATACAGCAGCCCATACATTTTTTCTTTTCGATAGAGATTCGATTTGGTTTTCATGCGGTTCACCTCTATTTCGGATTCCAGAAAAAAATGATGTTAGCCCCTTTGTATGATAACCACAGTGACTAACATCATTTTGCATACTGGATTATTACAATGCTAATTTTGCAGAACGGTTATTTTTTCTTCGATTTTTGCTCCTGTTCAATCGCTTTATCCAACAGCTTCTGCATCTTCGGCTGTTCCTGCTTCACGTATTCCGCAGCTGTGATTTTGCCATCCAGGACCGGCTGGATATCTGTAAAGAACAGGTTGTACCATTCGGCATTGTATGTGTAATGGCCCGGCAGCACTCTGCCGTATTCGCCTACGATGTCCAGGAACTCCTGTTTGTTGGCTGGCTTCGTGGACGTATCGGCAGCCCATTCGTCGGCCATATCGATCAGGTTTGGAATTTGCACCTTAGCGTTGACCAGCATCTCCATGCCTTCCTTCGATGCGGTCAAATAGTTGACCAGAGCGACCGCTTCTTCCGGATATTTCGTCTTCTCGGAAACTCCGATTCCGAGCGAGCCTATCCAAGTAGCGGACTTGCCTGTCGAACCTGCAGGGTAAGGCATCAGATCATATTCGAATGGAAGCTCTTCATAAGTACTCATATCCCAAGGTCCTACCGGGAAGAAGGCAAGTTCGCCTTTCATCCAGCGTTGGTAGGTATCCAATGTTTGCGCATCTTCGGCGGAAGGTGTAATCTTATGGACATTTTGCATGTCTGCAAAGAACTGCAGTGCTTCCGCAAATTTCGGATCATCGATCGTGACTTTTGTCTTTGTCTCATCAATCCAGTCGGCACCATTACTCCAGACTAATGACTGCAATACCCAGTTCACGTTAAAGCCTGTCCCGTATTGATCGATCTTCCCGTCTCCGTTCGTATCCTTGGTCAGCTTTTTGTTCACTTCGATAAATTCATCCCAGGTCATCGGGACGTCATTGTCCGGCAGCGGGATGCCTTCCTTCTCGAACATCGTCTTGTTGTATCCTAAAGCGAACGGCCCAACGTCCTTCGGCATGCCGTAGACGTCGCCTTGTCCTGCCATCTCGCCGTCGTAGCGGTATAAATCAACACCGTATTTCCAAATGTTATCGAGGTGAATATCTTCGTTATAATTCAGGTAAGGTGTAAGGTTCATAAGAATTCCGCTGTTCACGTAGGCTTTCAAATCGCCGGATTCAAAATAAAACACGTCAGGCACTTTATTTCCCGTGATTGCCGCTTTCAGCTTCGTGGCATACTGATCTGCCGCGGTAACGACCATTTTCACTTTTACGCCAGGATGATCTGCTTCAAACTTTTTGACGACTTCTGTGTAAGCCTTTTGCTCATCAGTACCCCCGCGGTACATAAATGTCAGCTCTTTAGTCCCCGAAGGCTTTCCTGCATTCCCGTTACTATTACCGGTTGCTTCACCGTTCCCTTTGCCTCCGCAGCCCGCCAACACAGTTGAGAGAATAAAAATGAGCGAAACGAGCGTAAACCAACTTTTTTTCTTGACCACCATAAACCCTCCTAATGAATATTGATTCAACACTGGATGAAATATAAGTATTAAGCCTACGTATTATTCAACTATATATAAAACTATTTCTAAATAGTTGAATGAATCCGCTTGCAAATATAAAATAACATATAGAACATAGATTGTAAACAATAAAACATAAAACTTTTTATAATTATTTAAAACTAATTGATTTGTTGCGCTTAAAAAGGCTAAAAAAATAAAACTTCCGCTTGTTTTTCGGATTTAGTTTTATATAAATATATAACACATCGAAAAAACGCTCTATATTCTCTTTGTTTAATTTGCTTTTCGATAAGTTTTAGGGTGTTTTATGGGATGATATAAGCATTCATTCATGCTTAATTAAAATAAAAATAGATTTCCGTGACCTTGTCCAACTTTGCAATTAAGAAAAAAGCACCTACCGGTGCCTCATAAAATTAGGAGATTAGTTGCTCTTACCTATTGAATAGGGCGGCTGGCTAGCCTTTTACCGCCCCGGCCGTCATGCCATCGATGAAGTATTTTTGGAAGGCTACAAATAAAATAAAAATGGGAAGAATTGAAAAGAACGAACCCACGATCAATAAGTCATAGTTGTTTCCATAAGGCGTGAGCAGCGTCTTGAGGCCAATCGGAAGCGTGTACTTCCCGGCATCACTGAGCACCATGAACGGCCACAGGAAGTTATTCCAGCTGTTCATGCCGTTCAGAATCGCCATCGCGGCAAAAGACGGCTTCATGACGGGCAGGATCAATCTTAAGTAAATCCCATATTCCGTAGCCCCGTCAACCCGGCCCGCAGCAATGATCTCCTTCGGTACGCCTCTTAAATATTGCCTGAAGAAGAAGATCGTCGCAGCGCTAGCGATGCCCGGCAGTACAATGGCTGAATAAGAGTTCATAAGACCGATATTATGGGTCAGCGTATACAAGGGAAGCAGCAGGATTTCGAACGGCACCATCATGATTAACAGTACGCAGATAAACAGGAAGTTCTTCCCCTTGAATTCGTATGCAGAGAACCCGTAAGCCACTGTTGCGCTAACGAGCAGGGTTAGCACCACCTGGACGATCGTAAGCAGCAGCGAGTTAAAAAACCAGGTGAAGTACGCGTGGTTTCCGCTGAACAAATAGACGAAATTATCAAAATTCATGACCGAGAGGTCGAAGCTCAAATTCAGCCCATAGCGAATCAAATCTTCGCCCGGCTTGAAGGATGCGATCGTTACGGCATAAAACGGAATGAGAATCAGAGCGCATAGAATTGCGAAAAAGACAAAGAGGATCATTTTAATGGAAATTTCCCTGCTCATTCGTCACTCCTCCTTCTTGAACATCCCGGAAAAGGCCAGCTGCGTCAAATTGATGATCATCGTGATCGCCAAAAGCACAATGCCAACGGCTGCCGCATATCCAAGATTGTTCTTCTCGATTCCTTGCCGGTACAAATATCCGACGATGGTGAGTCCGATGTTCTTAGGAGAATTATTACCGTTCCACAGCATCATGCTCTCGATGAACATCGCGAGACCCGCATAAATGCTAATTGTCAGCACATAAATAGTCGTTGGCTTCAATAAAGGCATCGTGATCCGCGTGAATTTTTGGATGGGAGAAGCCCCGTCGATCGAGGCGGCTTCATAGTATTCGTCCGGAATATTTTTGAGGCCTGCCAAAAAATAAAGCATATTGACCCCTGTCCATCTCCAGGTCGCCAGCGACACCAGAGCTACGAATCCGGTAACCTGCCCTTTCAGGAATTTCACCGGTCCGATCCCGAACCATCCTAACACGCTGTTGATCATAGAGCCTTCCATTTCCCCGAACATCAACCGGAAGATCGTTCCTGCCACAACCACCGAGGTCAACGCGGGAAAGAAGAAGGAGGATTTGAAGAAATCTCTCCCCCACATGAATCGGTTGTTGATCAGCACGGCGAACAGCATCGGGAATGGAATCAGCACGGCTAAGGTGAGCACCATGTAAACGGCGCTGTTCGTTACGGCTTTGAGGAATACGCCGTCGCCCATCAGTTTCTCGTAGTTGCTGAAACCGACCAAGCTGGCTTCCTGTCCAAGCTGAATTTTCTGAAAGCTCATGCCAAAAGAGCTGCCCAGCGGATAGACCCAGAAGAACAAGAACACGAGGATAAAAGGCAGCACGAAAACGTAGGGAGCGACTTTTTGCGAGTAGAGAATTTTTTTGATCATCGCACTACTCCTTTATGAAATTGAGTTGGAGCTGCCCTTGGGAAGGGCAGCCCTCACGAATTGATGAATAAGCGATTGCCAATGCGGTTGCTATTTCAATTCTTGTTCAATTTGTGCTTGAGCTGCGTCTAAGGCTTCCTTAATATCTTTGCCGTCTTCAAATATTTCATTAAAGGTAATTGTGCAAAGAACATTGTTGATCGTTGGCGTCGCGGAGGTCGATTTGATCAGCCGGATTTCGCCCTTGATTTCATTCAGAACATCGAAGGGGTTGTTCTGAAAATATTGCACGAACTGGTTGTCTGGGTTGTGTGTGACGTCCTTCATGTCCCAGACATCCATGTTTACCGGATCAAAGCCAAGCGTGTTCCATATTTCCTTGTTCGCGTCCAGCGACAATTTGGCGAAGGCCAGGAAGTCCTTGGCCAGCTGAATATCCTTGGCTGTCTTCGTCACGACGGTGCCCGTACCACCGCCGCCTACGGAGCGTGGCATTCCTTTCTCAATGACAGGAATCGGCGCGATCGCGATTTTGCCGGATAAATCCTTCATATAGTTCGTGTACCTCGACATTTGCCATAGGGGCATAAAGGCAGTCGCGTAGTTGCCCGCATTAAATTCGCCGTAGGCTTCCTCGGTATCCGGCTGCCCTCCGGCAATCGTCGATATGACATGGCTGTCCTGCAAATCCTTCAAAATCGTCAAGCCTTTGATCATTTGTTCCGAATTTACGATGGGCTTGCCAGCCTCATCCGTAAAATCACTGCCCTGCTGCGCAAGCAGCATCGAGGTCTGCCAGGTTGCGCTGGTATCGGCAGTACCCATGTATTTTCCGGTGGCTTCGTATACTTTAATTCCGGCCTGCTTGAAATCTTCCCAGGTCTCGATCGTCTTGTAGTCGACGCCGGCCTGCCCCAGAATTTCCGTATTATAGAACGCGACCGATGCGCCTACATGAGTAGGCACGCCGTAATTTTGGCCGTCCTTGCTGTACAGATCAACCCTGGATTTCACGACCGTGTCGCGATACGGGTCGATCACATCATTCAAGGGCACCAATTGGGGAGTCCCCGCCAGAAAGTCCGGGAACTTGCCTAGCTCAATATCCGCAATATCGGGAGCCCCAACCCCCGTTTGCACGGCGATCGATAGTTTATTATGCATGTCATCGTAAGGCATTACTGTCACATTCAACTTGATTTGCCGATCCTGGTTGGCTTCATTCCATTTTCCAAGCATCTTCTCAAAATGTTGACCGTGTAGTTCTACGAATGTCCAATAGGACAATTCTGTTGCCCCTTCACTTGCCCCTCCGTCGAGAACCGAGGTTTTTCCTCCCGTACTCTTAGGCGACTGCCCGCATCCTAACAATGCGAGCGTCATTGACATTACAACAAGCACAATAAACCATCTTTGCTTCATAGTTGACCTCCTTAAAATATTCTTTTAAGTGCAGATCATAGAAGTTGTGTATTGGGCTAATCCGGCGGTTACGTGTGACTGCGGCTTGTAGTAGTTTGGACTAAACTGCCATGAGTGCCATAGCACTGTCTTGGCTGTTTAGCTGCGAGCAGTTTGACTCGTTTGGTATCGCTTTAGCTGTAGAGTAGCTGTACATGGCTTCGTTGCTAGCAGCTAGGAACTGCTATGTGTTGCTATGTGTTGCTATGCCTTGGCTGTGACTGTCACGACCCGCTGTGTGCTCCTACGCCTTCTTTAATCGGATGACGTTCCAAGAGGCTTTGGAGAGGCGGGTGTTCACATAGCCATCCTCGCACGCTGCATTACCATGCGAATGCGGCTTCACTCTCTCCTTATCGGCGGTATTTGCCGCTTTGAGATCGTCATTCTCAAGCACGATATGCTCTATCACACGGTAGTTCTCGAAGCTGCGCACATCGCACTTCAGCTCCAGCGCTTCCTCCAAGTGGCGGTTCACCGCGAAGATGGTCAGCTCTTCCTCGGCTTCGTTATATACGACAGCGCTGTCCAAATAAGGGACATCGGTGTAATCCTGCGCGTCATAGACCGGAGATTCGACGACCGGCTGCAGCGATACGCCGCGGCCATAAATCGATGCGTGCATGTAAGGGTAGAAGATCGTTTGCTTCCAAGCCCTTCCGCCATTCTCGGTCATAATCGGCGCGATGACGTTGACTAGCTGCGCCATACAGGCCATTTTCACCCGATCGGCATGCCGCAGAAGCGTAATCAGCATGCTGCCGACAAGCAGGGCATCCTCGAAGTTATATACGTCCTCCAGTTGTGGCGGACCCACGCTCCACGGCTCGATTTCCCTATCCGCCTGATTGGAGTGGTACCATACATTCCATTCATCAAAGCTGAGATACATCGTTTTCTTGCTGCGCTTCTTCGCTTTGATGTAATCGCATGTAGCGACTACAGTGCGGATGAAATGCTCCATATCCATCGAACGCGCCAAATAATTGGCGGTATCATTGTCTCTATTGCCATAGTATTGATGCAGTGAAACGAAGTCAGCCACATCGTAGGTGTGATCCAGCGTAATGGCTTCCCATTCCGGGAATGTCGGCATCCCCGTGCTGGAGCTTCCGCAAGATACGAGCTCAATATCGGGATCGACGAGACGCATCGCTTTAGCCGTCTCATAAGCCAAGCGGCCATACTCCACAGGTGTCTTCTGCCCGATCTGCCAAGGGCCGTCCATCTCGTTGCCCAGACACCAGGTCTTGATCTTATGCGGCTGCTCATAGCCGTGACTGCGGCGCAAGTCGCTCCAATAGCTTCCGCCCGGATGATTGCAGTATTCAAGCAGATTTCTGGCCGCATCGACGCCCCGGGTGCCGAGGTTAACAGCCATCATAACCTCGGAGCCAACCTCCTTCGCCCAGTTCATGAACTCGTTCGTGCCCACCTCATTCGGCTCCAACGCCCGCCAGGCAAGGTCCAGCCTCTTTGGCCTCTGTTCTACTGGCCCGACCCCGTCTTCCCAGTTGTAGCCGGAAACGAAGTTCCCGCCAGGATAACGAATAATCGGCACATTCAGCTGCTGAACAAGGGATTTCACATCACTGCGAAAGCCCAAATTATCTGCTGCAGAATGGGAAGGTTCGTAAATCCCCCCATATACCGCTCGTCCTAAATGCTCAATGAAGGATCCGTAAATACGTTTGTCTACTTCCGCGATCTTGAATGCCTTGTCTACGACCATCCGTGCTTGCTGCTTTGACGCTGACTTTGACGTTGTGGACAAATTATTCACCTTCCGTTTCAACTAAACATAAATTGTTTTTATATTACTTGAATGAATCCGCTTGCAAATATAAAATAACATATAGGATATAGATTGTAAACGACTAAATCTAAACCTTTTTATAAATATATAAAATTTTTTTTTGTCTTTATGCTTGTTTGGAGCGGTTCGAGCGGATACGGCCTTTTGGGCGCCTATTAAATTTATATAAATATATAAAGTATACGCTGAAATATTCATGTTATTTAATCGTTTAGAAATGGATCGGTAAAACTTAGGCCGATTATTACCCCTTGGCATATTGGTTTATGATTGTTTGAACTAAAAAAAGGGGCAGGCATTGCGCAGAGGGCATTACTCAGGGACATTACGAAGGGACATTGTGCAAGGGCATTACTCAGGGACATTGTGCCAAAACTAATGGACACAGGAGCCGCTATTCGCGCTTTTTCAGCTAATTTGACGCGTCAACGGACACAAAGGACCTTATTTACTCAAAACACACATTATTTCAAGACAATTTGGCACATTAGCGGAACCACGGTCCGTTAGCATACGAATTTGCCGCCTTTTGGAGGAATAACGGAACCAGGGTCCGTTACGCCGCCCAGCAAACACTAGCACTAGCCAAACTTTGCTCGATGGGAGCGACGTTGTATGCAGGACCTGACTGATGTTCGGGATTCAACTTGTGTTGGGGATGCAACTTGTGTTGGGGATGCAACTTGTGTTGGGGATGCAACTTGTGTTGGGGAATGACTGGTGCCCGGGAGGTAACTAGTGCACTTTCTGCAACTAGGGAGCTGCTCCGGATTGGTAGTCTCGTAGCTTGGTAACACCGCACGTTGAAGTCGCACGCTATGCCAAAACTAACGGACACAGGAGCCGCTATTTGCGCTTTTTCAGCTAATATGACGCGTCAA
>NZ_BAABMC010000012.1:0-78007 GCF_054767475.1 Paenibacillus sp. YSY-4.3
ATCCCTTCTGGGACGTAGCTAAACTCTCCTATGGAGAGTTTTTTTAAGTTTAAACTTACATACGGCTAGGCGCCGGCAAGCCAAGCACCTGCAGTGCATCCCCTAACGTCTCTTTAGCTTTGGCGGTCAACCAAATGCGAAAGTGCTGGACTTCACCGTCTGCTTTCAGAATCCTGCAAGCCGTATAAAAGTTATTAAACAACGCAGCCAATTGGTAGGCATAACCGCATATTGTATTTGGCGTCAATTCCTTGCTCGCACTGTGCAGAGTATCGAGCCAGCCGCTGATATGCCTCAGCAAAGCTCTTTCGGCGGACTCCAGCGAAGTTATTTTGACCGGATCATTATACTGCTGAATATTCAGTTCCTGCGTTTTCCTTAACACACTACTGGCACGGGCATAAGCGTATAACAAATACACGCCTGTATTGCCTGAGATTTCAGTGGCCTGTTGTAAGTCAAATACCACCTCGGTCTGAAGGCTGAAGCGCAGCAAATAATACCTTATCGCAGCGGCCGCAATCTCTCTGCTGGACGGTCCGCTTTGCTCCGTGCGCTTAGGCTCGATCACGCTCTCCATGATATCCAGTAACTCAGTTACTTTGATTCCAATCCCTTGGCGTCCGGACATGGCATAGGAGCTCTTGCCATCGGATATGTCGATCCCTAGTTCCGAGGCCGACGAAGGGCTCAAAGAGACGACACCGTAGCTTACATGATGCAGCTTCTCCGCTTCTTTCGAATAACCCAATGCCTGAAGCGCCTGCTTCACCATGGCCTGAGGATATTCCTGCCGGTAGTCAATGACGTTAATAACCGAACTGGCTTTGCCGAAATTATTTTTCTCGATCCCGTAAGAGCGGGTTATCCATAAATCACCGGTAAATTTCTGATACGCAAAATCTTTGTCCAGCAAGCCGTATTTCCACAAATGGTATGCAATATCTTTGGCTGTGTAGGTTAAAATACCGTTGGAACGCACCAGAACTTTCTCTGCGGCATGATCGGTTGTTCCCTGCTGCAAGCTGCCCTCAGCCTGACTCTCTGCGTTTTGCTTCAAAACCCAGCAGCCAGCCAGCTTTCCTTCGGTTTCTTGATAAAATGATGGGGTTTTCTGCAGCAACTGAAACGCCGAATGCCAGAACCCTTCTCTTACGATGCTGCTCTCCCAGACGAGGAGATCGTATTGAATACCAAATGCGCTCATATCCTCAAGATGCTCACGAACGATCCGCTCCGCCGCAAGCATGCCAATCCACGATACGTTGGAGTTGCCGCTCTCCAGGTCATGAAGCACTGTGATGCGGTTCTCAGCCAGCTCGGGGTTCATTGCATACGCTTTGTTGGTCGTTGCGTATAGGTCCCAGCAATAATCCCCGAAACGCCCGTGTTCTCCCGGTAAAGGAATGTGCAGCAATCCCACCACGGTATCCGCTAATTGATTGCCTAAATCATCGATGTAATTATGAACTTCGACATGATAGCCGACTCTTCTGAGCAGCCTTACTAACGTATCGCCAATGCATGAGTTCCTTAGATGGCCGATATGCGCTGACTTGTTTGGATTGATGGAGGTATGCTCGATGACTACTTTTTCAGGTGGGCACTCCGGTAGCTCGAATTCACGCTGCATCCATTCTTCCCAGTTGATATATAAATTTAAAAATCCAGGAGAAACGACTTCGATTCGGCTCAATAAATTTTGCATATTCCCCTGTTGGATGATCTTCGCCTTGATTAGCTCTGCGATTTGCAGAGGAGGCTTCCTAAGTGGCTTTGCTAACTGCATCGCGATATTACTGGAATAGTCGCCATGTTCGAGGTTTGCGGGTTGTTCAATTTTGACAGTAAACTCAAAATCGTCTTCGCCTAAGTTTTCAAACAGACTTTGAACAGCATCGGCTACATGTTTCATAACCAAATGACTTAACATTTATAATCCCCCCAATAAAATTTCTTGTTAAAATAAAAAAAGCCCACGTCTCATAAGAGACGAGGACTTATTGTGCTCGCGGTACCACTCTTGTTGTTAAACATAAAGTTCAACCACCTTATAGAATAACGGCTCTGACCGGGGCTTCCTACTTTACAGTTCAGAAGTCCATCTCATGGATCCGCTTCATTATTGACTCCGGCCGGCTCTCACTATCCCGGCTCGCTTGGACGTAGAGGACAATAATTACTCTTCCAATCATTGATTCGCATATAAACTTTGGACTATTATAACCAGATTCGCCAAGAAATATCTACCTTTTTTTGAAGAACCCATTCACCTAAGCAATAATTTCTTTTATCTTGTTTAGAAGAAAACGCTTGCAGTGCGAAAGAGGATATGGTATAAAAAATATAAATCTAAACGTTTAGATTTACGATAATTTATTAATTTGAGGAGGTGGAGTATGGCTAACATTAGCATCAAAGATATAGCAGCCAAAGCGAATGTGTCTACTGCTACCGTCTCCTACGTCCTGAATGGCACACGAAATGTCCGTCCCATAACGCGTGAACGGGTATTGGCCGTGATCGAAGAGCTCAATTATAAGCCGAACGACATTGCCAAGAGCCTGAAGCGCAGACGTACAGACACGATCGGCGTAATTGCGGAAGACGTTACCGTATTTAACACGCCGGAAATTATCGACGGCATTAACGATTACGGCGACCGCCATGATCTGCATATTTTGCTGACGAACCTGCGTCTGGATAAACGGATCGGCCGCGATTTCGATAACATCGACAAGTACAAAAAATATGCTACAAGCGCCGTGTCCGAGCTGCTCAGCAAGCAGGTGGACGGGATCATTTACATTGGCGTACATACCCGAGACTTGAGCGGATTGATCAATACGGAGGGCAAACCGATCGTTTACACGTACGGGTATACTCAGGACGATGTCGCAATTCAATATAACGATGAGCAGGCATCTTATGAAGCAATGTCCTATTTAGTTCAAAAAGGACACCGGCGAATTGCCATAATTAGCGGCTTGATGGACTCGATTCCGTCACGTCTCCGCTTGAATGGATATTACAAGGCAGTAACTGAGTTCGAACTGCCCTTCGATCCGCTCTATATCAAGATGGGGGATTGGGAGCGGGTATCAGGTTACCGGTTGACGAAGGAATTATTGGCTTTGCCGGAGCCGCCGACAGCGATTTTGTCTATGAATGATGTTATGGTTGTCGGGATTCTGGAAGCGGCAAACGAAGCCGGAGTAAAGGTGCCGGCGGACTTGTCCGTGATCGGGTTCGATAATCGTGAATTCAGCGATTATTTGACTCCCCGCATTACAACTATGGATATTCCGTTGCATGAAATGGGATACCAAGCGATGGAGGTTCTCCATGATCTTATGCAAGGAAAGAAAAACGAGCCTATGAATATGCCGGCCTGTCGGTTGATTGAGCGTGATTCCGTAGCTGCCCCGAAGAAATGAAGGAATTTTTTCGTGACAGCTCCTCTTTTCCAATAAAATCTAAACGTTTAAATTTTTGACGGAATGGTGACAACTTGCTGATGGAGGCAAGCTCACATATACATGTACCACACATTAGGGAGGGGTCAAAGTGAAAATGAGCATGAGTACAAGCAAGGGCAAAAGCAGGAACAAAAGATGGTTTATGCTATCCCTGGTAGCTGCGTTGTGTCTCGGTTTGCTGTCCGCCTGTGGCGGCAAAAATGAAAGCGGTGCCAACTCACCTGGGACAGCGGCTAATGGGGGGAATAAAGAAGCATCCGGAAATGAAGTGACGCTTCGTTTTATGACTTGGGATTCCGGACAGACGCTTCAGCCTTACCAGAATGCGATTAATGCTTTTATGGAGAAACACCCTAACATTAAAGTCAAAGTCGAATCCGTGCCTGATAACTACGACCAGAAGTTGCTGACATCGCTCGCGTCAGATACTGCTCCTGATGTGTTTATGGCCTGGAACTATCCGCTGTACGTGCCGGGCGGAGCCCTTGAAGATATGCAAGCCTGGGTAGATAAGGACAATTACGATCTCGGCAAATATTATCCGATCTTAATGGATTACATGAAATATGATGGCAAACTGTGGGGACTTCCGACCACGTATTCCACACGTGCAATTTACTACAATAAAAAGCTGTTTGATGAGGCAGGCGTACCATATCCGCAAGATGGATGGAAGTGGGATGAATTTGTCGATACCGTCCAGAAGCTGACCAAGCCTGGACAATACGGATTCATTATGACGCCGGATGATGTAATGACGATGCAGCCGTATGTCTGGAGCAACGGCGGAGACATGGTAAGCGATGACGGGAAAACGGTTGAAGGCGTGTTGAACAGTGCTGAGAATGTGAAGGCGATGACTTTCCTGAAACAACTGTACGATGCATCCTCCAAAATCAACTCTGCGGGCAAATTCAGCACGAACAACGGCTTGGAATCGTTCCAGACAGGACAAATCGCGATGTTCGACAACGGGATGTGGCCGCTCGGGGACATTCTGAAGGAAGGTAAGCTGGATATCGGAACCGTGACGCATCCTCTGCCGGAGGGCGGCAGCTTAAAAGGCATTATCCATACGTCTGGCTACTCGATGCCGAAGTCGGGCAAGAACAAAGAGGCGGCATGGGAATTGATCAAGTTCATGTCGGGTGAAGAAGGAATCAAAATTATCACTGCGAATAAGTTCGCATTCTCGCCAGTCATCTCCGTAGACGAAGAAAATGGCTATGCCACGGATCCGTACTTGGAAGCCTTTGCAAAAGAATTAGAGGGCAGCGACAAGCTGATTGCGAGCATGCGGAACGAAAAATGGAGTGAGGCTGAGGATATGATTCGCGCAGGGGTGCAGTCGATCTTCTATAATAATGCCGATATTCAGAGCACTTTGAATGATGCGGCCAAGCAGGCTCAAGCGGTTTTGAAATAACGGGTTCAGTATGGATTTACAGTAATGGAAGGATGGGAGGCTTGGGGCTTACAAGCTGACAAGCAAGGACTGCAAAGCTGTCAAGCTGTCAAGCTGTCAAAGCCTCCCCTTCTCCTCAAATTGAGGTGATGACAACATGGCACAATCCAGCGTAGATCAGACTCTATTGAAACGTTCCTTCAGAAGGAAAAGGCTTCGTGAGAATGCGGCGGGCTTATTCTTTATCTCGCCGTGGCTCATCGGCTTTCTTCTGCTGATGTTTGGCCCTATGGTTTTCTCTTTAGGGATCAGCTTCACCGAATGGAATATGGTTGGCAGCCCGAAATTTATCGGCGTTAAAAATTACATCCATATGTTCACGAGCGATCCCTTCTATTTTAAGTCGATGATCGTCACATTTAAATACGTGTTCATTATGGTGCCCTTGCAGGTCGTGTTTGCGATTCTCATCGCTGTCCTGCTCAACCGGGCCACCTATGGCATTAAATTTTTCAGATCGATTTTTTATTTGCCATCCCTAATTCAAGGGGTAACGCTCGCGCTAATTTTTAGCTGGATGCTGAACGACGACTTTGGGCCGGTCAATTATATGCTGGAGTTCGTCGGGCTTCCACGAGTGCACTGGTTGACCGATCCAAACGTTGCTCTATACGCGCTTATATTCATTGCTCTATGGGGCGTCGGCTCTCCGATGGTGCTGTACCTGTCAGCGCTTCGCTCGGTATCCTCCGAATATTACGAAGCAGCGGATATTGACGGGGCAGGACCCGTACGTAAATTTTTCAACATCACAATTCCGCTAATTACGCCGACGATTCTATTTAATATTTTGACGAGCCTGATCTCAGCATTCCAGACGATCGTTCTTGCGTTTGTGCTGACAGGAGGAGGGCCGGCGAACTCGACGTATTTCTATTCTCTTCACGTCTATCGCAATGCGTTCACCCACTTCAAAATGGGTTACGCCTCGGCCATGGCCTGGGTGATGTTCATTCTGATCGTGCTATTGACGGGGCTTGTTCTGGCATCTTCTAAATACTGGGTTCATTATGAAGACGACGGAGGTGGTCGCTAATGCACGCGATAGAGGGCAAAAAACGTATTCAATCTATCCTGTTTATGGTTTTAATTGTGCTCTGTGCAGCAGCTTTCCTCTTTCCGATCGCCTGGATGCTGTCCACTGCGGTGAAAGCGCCGGAGGATATTTTTACAGCCAAGCCGGAGCTCATACCAGCAAATTGGCAGCTGCATAACTTCGCTGATGCTTGGAACGCGCAACCTTTTGGCCGCTTCCTTCTGAATACACTGATCGTAGTGGCCGTATCGACTCCGTTTGCCATGCTGTCCGCTACGATGGTCGCCTTCGGATTTGCCCGGATCAATTTTTGGGGCAGAAATGCTCTGTTCCTTTTCGTGATCGGTACGATGGTAATTCCTTGGGATGTGACGGCTATTCCGTTATACATCCAGTACAACAAGATGGGACTCATTAATACGCTTTGGCCCATGATTTTGCCGGGGGCGTTTGGCTCCGCGTTTTTCATCTTCCTAGCCCGGCAGTTCATTATGGGGGTTCCGCGAGATCTGGATGAAGCGGCTGAGATTGACGGGTGCAACCGCTGGCAGATTTATTGGAGCATCATCCTGCCGTTATGCCGCCCGATCGTGGTCGTCATAGGAGTGTTCCATTTCGTCTGGTGCTGGAATGAATTTTTAACGCCGCTCATTTTTATAAATGACCAGAGCATGTACACGCTGCCGCTCGGAATCAATTTATTTAAGAATGCTTTTAATATTGAATACGAGAAGCTGATGGCGGTATCTTGCTTATCGGTTCTGTTCCCGGCAACGCTGTTCTATTTTACGCAAAATCTTATTCTAGGGGGCATTTCGCTCAGCGGAGTCAAAAAATGATAAAGGTGACAAGACTGAGGGGTGGAGACATATGAACATACTGAGCAATCCAAAGTTTGAACTTGCCTTTACAGAGCGTGGAGCGGTAAAGTCTCTGAGGATGAAGGACGATCCTTACGAGATGAACTGGGTTGTTGATCCCGGTTATATGGCAGAGGCAGGTTATGATGATGTTGATAAGCTGTTCGGGGAATGGACAGCGGAAGTGAACGGACGCACAATAAGAAGCTTCGATCTGATCCCGGCCGTTAGAAAGGAAAGTGATCGTTGTGCTGAAATCTCCTTCAATGCAGAGGGACTGACGATTACACTGACTTATCGGCTTGAAGAGGAGCGGATGATCTGGCATATCGAGAGCTCCAATGCTACGGACAAGGAGCTGCGAATCGATGGATTCCATCTCTGGTTCTCGTTAGCCTATGTGATGTTTCGTGACGAAAACGTGCTGCGCAACATAAGTCAATCTTGTGCGGTATTTGCGCATATGGGAGGGGAATTCCCCAAGTTCGCAGCAATCCGGCGCAGTAATGAGGCACCCCATCTCGGTATTTATGGAAAAAAGGGGCGTTCAGCGGCGTTCGGTTCATTTTGCAGATATGAGAATCGTTTTCTGGAGCAGGTGTCGCCATCGCTTGATGGTCTGCTGTTCCATCAATTATCGCTCGTCGAGGATGGAAGCTCGATGCCGGAATCGGCAGCTGTTGATTGGATTTACAGGGATGAGTATCATCCGTTGATTTTGGAAGCAGGGCAGCGTATGCAGTGGGAGTTTACGTTTGCTGCTTGTCACGATCAGGAGGATTTTTATCAGCAAGCGTTAGTGCATGGGCATCCCCGCTGGACTTATACTCCGGTGTTGACGTCAGGCGGGCTATTTCAAGCGGAGCTGGAGCTTCCGCCCGGCCAGCAGTTCCAGCAGGTTAGGCTGCTTACTACATCGCCTCATCAAGGTGTAGTTCAGGAGGAAGATATTACGGCTTTTTTCGTGGCGGACGACGAGCGTCAAGGGGTATTCCAGGCTGCCTTGCAGCGGACACAGCCGGGGGAGCACAAGCTTGAACTGCTGCTGAAGGATGGGCGCAAAGATGTGCTCGTATGGAATGTGCTTGAACCAATCGACCGTATACTGGAGAAGCGTGCGGAGTGGCTCTGCCGCAACAACTATGACGCAGAGGGAACATCGGGAAGAGCGCATGCATTTTTGCCGCTATCCAATCAGGGAGAGTCATTAGGGAAACTCACGTTCCTCCTCATGAAAAATGGTCTGACGACTCCCGTGCCGGAGCAAGTGGAAAAAGCGGAAGCATCTGCGGTGCTCGATATGAAGCGTCACTGGTTTGAATATGGCAACTTTCTCAAGCCGCGGGCTCTATATGGAAATTTTTATCGTATATTTGATCTGGACTATATCGCCCATGTGTTCTACTTGCTCTCTCGCATGGAAGCTTCGCTGCTTAAACTGAATACGCCGCATACTTATTTGGAGTGGGCGGCGGAAGTGCTTGCTGTCCGGTTGAATCCGGACTGTCACCAAGGCCAGAGGGAGAAGGATGAAACAGGTTTAAGCGGCGTGTTTATATTGTATATCGATGATTTGCTCAAGGATTTATGGGAGGCTGGGATGCTGGAGTGGCATCAAAGGCTGATCCGGCTGTGGAAGGTATTTGGAGACAGGCTGGAGCGGAATGCAAAACCGTTTGCTGGTGCGATTACGGAGCATTTCTATGATAATGCCGGGTTTGGGCCGACATGTGAGACACTGCTCTCCGTTGGGTTGCGGGATGAAGCGGAGCAATACGGTCAGTTGATCCTCGCCAATATCGGCTTCAGCAATGATTACCGGGCGCAGAATCCAGACCGCTGGTGGGAAGCCTTGTCGTACATGATCCATTCCTTATGGGGAGGCCTGGTAGCGGCTTCTTCCCGGGTAGCTTACGAGCATCTTGGCAACCCGCAGTACTTGGAGGCCGCTTATCGTGCGGCGATGGCTGTCTTCAACTGCTATGATTGGAACGTCTCGTCTACGCCGCGCCGCTTGCAGCCTGGAGAAGCTGCTTCGACTTACAGCGTGGCTGCCCCGAATTTGAACATGCCATCCCTGTCGCGGGATCGATTTGGACAATCCGTATTCCGTGACGCGAGCGATCCGTTATTTGCTTCCCTGTTCTCCAATGCGACAGGCGACGATTGGGATATGGGAGAAGAGCTTGTGGCGTACTTGCTCGGATTCGGCACGACGACTTATTTATATCGCGATGCGAAGGGAAAACTTCGCTGTGTCAACGGGTACATTACGAAGGATGAAGATAGCTGGATCATAACCAGCTATGCAGCTTATCCGATGAAATACGTTGTTCAGGAAGAAGGGCTGGTGCTTCAGGCGAACAAAGGCGAAGTGCTAAGGCGGGCTCGGTACTGGGAAGGGAAGCTGTCCGCTCTGGAAGCCGTGCGTGAAGGGGAATGATGAACGGATAACATACCCACAGATAACAATAACCGCAGTCGCAGATCAATTCAGATCTGTAACTGCGGTTATTTATGTAGATATTATGTATTACAGCACCACAATCCGGCGGGCGGCAGCCAAGGACCGCAGCTCGATGTTGAGACTTTCTTTCATTTCATCCGTTAGTTCGAGCGAGAGGCCATAATGGAATACGGCGTTCTCATGTTCTTTCTGCCAGAGAATGCTGCCCGGAAACTTATGTAAATCTTCATTAAGTCGTACGTGAACTGTAGCTTCAATCTGATGGGTTGATGCGCGAAGATCCAGCTTGGTCTGAATTCGGCATCCCGACTTGCTAATATCGATCAGCTCGATTTCTGCTAATTTACTGTTAACAGGAACATTGTTAATCTCCCTGATTTCTATCCAGCAGGGCAAGGGTGTGGTCATTGAATAACGGAAGGGATCCGTTCTTCGTGTTGTCATGGTTACGTCCTCCGTAAATAGGAATATAATCCGGTGATCATAGGGTGTTTCAGGTAAATGATATTATATTATATCGGTTTATGTAAATATTTAATGAGCACTCAAAAATTCTTATAAAAAAAATACTCTCAGAGCTAAAAGAGGTTGTTCAGAAGAGCAGTAAACTCTTCGAACAACCTCATTTTTTTGTTGCAGAGCAGCTACTCGGCGTTGTCAAGCGCTTGCCGGATATCCTCCTCCAGGGCAGATGGTTCCGTTCGCGCGCTGTACTGCTTAAGAATGTTTCCGTTCCGGTCAGCAAGGAATTTGACAAAATTCCATTCGATGTCCCCTGTCCGGTAAGGAGCGGGAACGTGGCTTACAAGATATTCATACAACGGGTGGGCATTTTCGCCCTTGACGTCGATTTTGGCGAAGAGCGGGAAGCTGACCTGGTAGTTCAAATCACAGAAACTTTTGATTTCCGCTTCCGTACCTGGCTCTTGCCCGGCAAATTGATTGCAGGGAAAGCCGAGAACGACCAGTCCTTGTTCGCCATACGTATCATATAATTGCTGCAATCCTTCATATTGCGGAGTTAATCCGCAAGCGCTGGCCGTGTTGACAATCAGCAGCACTTTTCCTTTGTATTGCTCAAGCGTCGCAGTTTCTCCCTCGATCGTTCGGACTTCAAATTGATATAGCTGTGACATTTTCGTTATACCAAATCACAGGCTTCCGCTGGCATCCAGTGGGCATCCTGTCCTTCCCATTTGACATTGCAGCCAATTGGATTCGTTAACGGCATGCTGACCGATTGGCCTGAAGTAAGCTCAGTTAGAGCTCTCTCGAGGTCATTGGTCGTCATTTTTGAAGTCTCGCGAGGGTTGTCCACTCCACGACCCGTATAAACAAGGTGGCGCTGTTTGTCAAATACGAAGAAGTGAGGTGTGCGCAGCGCGCCGTAAGCTTTGGCTGCGTCTTGATCCATATCCCGGAGATAAACCCAAGGGAAGCGGTGTTCCTCCATTCTAAGGATCATATGCTCATAAGAATCATCGGGATGCGTGTTTTCGCTGTTTGCATTAATGCCGACAAAGGCTACGCCTTTGTCTTTGAATTTCTCCGCCGTTTGGCGAGTCACTTCATCGGAACCGACTACGTAAGGGCAATGGTTGCAAGTGAAGAAGACTACCAGGTAATCGGCTGAAGCGAAGCTGTCCAATGAATACAAAGCTCCATCTGTCGCCTTTAGTTCAAAATCGGGAGCCTGGGCTCCAAGCTGCAACGTAAAACTCATGTAATACGGACCTCCTCATCAATAGGTTTGATAGATTGCGTTTCAACATGAGCAGAATTTGGTAGACAGTCGGACGTCTTTATTGTACTCCATTTTGCTTGAGATGCCTAATTGAAAAGCAAATGAAAAGCGAGCTCCTCGACACGTCAAATGAAGATAATTGTCGAAAAAACTCGCTCAGTTATGTATTCAAAACTATTAAAAATGACAACCTTGATTAATGCGATTAGTTACTGAAGCAGCAAGTGAAGGGTGCTGGCCAGGAATAATAACAGGCCGGTTCCGGTCAGGCTGATCAGCAGGGTTACGATAAATTTCACGGCAATATTGGTTGGCAGCCGGAACACGCTGATGTTGGCTGCCGCAGCAAGTATGCCGATTAAGGCGCCGAGCGCTCCTCCGATAAAAACAAATACTAGCGGCAGGAAGCACCATATTTTAGCTACGACAGGAAGCGGTTTAGTAACCTGAATGAACGAGCCGTCAATAATGATATTGGGGACGTCCACTCCGAATAAGTCCTTTTTCCACACAGCCTCTACTTCATGTCCGTCATCACGGCGCAAAATCATCGGTTCCCTTTTCTTGGCGGTAACCACCTGGTTATTCACCATAAGCTTGGCATTGCCGCCAATTCCCGAAGTGACAACCTCCAGCGTTTGATTGGTGAAACCCGCGGGGTAAATCCTGTAACGCATAATCTTCCTCCTTCGTCGAATAAAAATATTTCTTTTATTTATATCGGAGGAAATGGGAAAATCTTCATAGGGCTTATGGGATATATTCAGGTTTTGTGGAATTTTAGCGGATCGTGTTGCAAAATATTTATTTTTAAAAACTCTCCGATGGAGAGTTTTACTATACGTCCCAGAAGGGATACTCGCGCTCCTTGCGCGAGACTCCGTTTGTCCAGCTGCTGCGCATAGCGGACTCACTCCGACGCCCCCCCAAGGGGTTCTCATCCCCTGGACGCAAAAAAACTCTCCCATGGAGAGTTTTACTATACGTCCCAGAAGGGATACTCGCGCTCCATGCGCGAGACTTCGTTCGTCCAGCCGCTCTGCGCGACGTACTCACTTCGACGAACCCCCAAGGGGTTCTCATCCACTGGACGCAAAAAAACTCTCCGATGGAGAGTTTTACTATACGTCCCAGAAGGGATTCGAACCCCTGACCGACGGCTTAGAAGGCCGTTGCTCTATCCAGCTGAGCTACTGGGACATAAAAAAAATATTAAAAACGCAAGCAAAAAATATTTTAACACACCAAACGCTACGAATCAATAGGTAAATAAATAAAAATAATCCTTCATTAATAGCCTACACTTAAGCACCCGCAAATGAAGTCTTGGATACAAGTATTTTTATCTCGAATACGTCTATGCTATAATTTCAATTAATGCAATTATGGAACAAAGGAGGTTGCGCATATCAGCAATTCTCGACCCGATGAAAAGGACAACATTGTTTTATTCCCTAAAACGTTGGATTATTATCAAATCGAGCTGACGCGAATGCTGGAAACGGAACGATACCGCGAAGCCGCGGAGCTCTTGCAATTTTTGCTGCAGTGCCAAGGGCAGGATCCCCGCCATTATGAGGAATGGCAGGCTCTGCTCGATTGGTTGAACAGCGCTTTTCCAAGCTTTGACCAGGGGGATGCGCCCGAAGAGGACGCTTATGCTGAGGAGGATATGGCCAGGCAGCATGCCGAAGCCAAGCTGGCGGAGGATCATCTTTACGTCGAGAAGCTTCTTCATGTCGTAACCGAGAAGCCTTTATCGGAGCAGACCTTCCTTGCGCTGGAGCAGTTGGTGTACCTGGATAGGCCAGAAGTGGACGAGGTGCTGATCCGCTGGATCGAGGGCACGGATATGCATCCGCTGCTACAATACCGCGTGCTACAAACTTTGCAGCGCCGGGGCACGCAGGGAACGCTGAACTTGAAGCGCGGCGGTGAGCCGGTGGAGATTGATATCGAAGCTGTTCCGCTGAAACCTGAGCAATTCCCTGCACCGATACAAGCGGTATTGGAGCGGGTGGGCAACGAGACACAGGTGCATGATCCGACGCTGTTTTATTTTGCCCAGGAGCTCTGGTCGCAGTTCATTATGGCGATCTACGGCACAAAGAATTACCTCTCGATCTTGAGCGAGGAGGATGCGATTATTGATATTTGGGCGGCAGCTCTGCATCTTATGGTCTCGGACAGTCTTCCCGGCGGAAAAAACGATGAGGAACTGAGGACGCTTTATGGCATAACAGATGATTTGAGGTTGAAGTTTGAGCAGGCCTGCCGATCGATGCGGCAGTTCGTCGCTGCGGGCGTAGGCGGTTGATTGAGAATACGGGGATGCATGGCGGTCTCCGAGAACCCTCTCGTTCTGCTCTTGTAAAAACATTTATTGTTGTTTATAATATAGTGGTTATTCTGAACGTGGAATAGAGACAGCTATACTGGAACCATGATAGCTGCTTTATCGCGATTCGGTTTCGGTATTTCAATATAGTAATATGTGAAATTTGGAGGGGAAGGCATAAAATGAAAGCAACTTGGGAAAAAATAGAGAAGAACCTCGGCGTTCTTGAGGTTGAAGTTGAAGCAGAACGCGTATCTGCTGCACTAGATAAAGCGTTTCAAAAAGTCGTAAAGAAAGCAAACGTACCTGGATTCCGTAAAGGTAAAGTGCCACGGTCGATCTTTGAGGCGCGTTTCGGCGTTGAATCCCTTTATCAAGACGCGATCGACATCTTGCTTCCAGAAGTATACACTGAAGCGGTTGATCAAACGGATATTTTCCCAGTGGACCGTCCTGAAGTGGACGTAGAGCAATTTGCGAAAGGACAACCTTTCAAGTTCAAAGCCAAAGTAATCGTTAAACCGGAAGTAACGCTTGGCAACTACAAAGGCCTCGAAGTACCTGTAGAGCCGGTAGAAGTAACTGAAGAAGAAATCAACCAAGAGCTTGAGCGCTTGCAGCAGCGTCATGCTGAACTCGTTGTTATCGATGAAGAAGCAGCCCAAAACGGCGATACTGTAGTCATCGACTTCGACGGTTCCGTAGACGGCGTTCCGTTTGAAGGCGGCAAAGCTGAGCGTTATTCGCTGGAGCTTGGCAGCGGCACATTCATTCCGGGCTTCGAAGAGCAAGTCGTCGGTTTGGCAACGGGAGATTTCAAAGACGTTACTGTGACCTTCCCTGAGACTTACCATGCTGAAGATCTAGCTAGCAAAGAAGCTGTCTTCAAGGTTAAAGTACATGAAATCAAACGTAAACAACTGCCTGAGCTTGATGACGAGTTCGCGAAAGACGTCAGCGAATTCGATACGCTTGCCGAATATAAAGAAGATCTGAAGAAAGAGCTTCTTTCCCGCAAGGAGAAAGACAGCAAAGCAGCACGCGAAGGAGTCGTCGTTGATAAAGCAAGCGAGAACGCTGAAGTTGAAATTCCTGAGTCGATGGTTCAAAGCGAAGTTCAAAACATGGTGCGCGATTTCGACAACCGTCTTCGCTCCCAAGGCATGAACCTGGAAATGTTCTTGAGCTTCTCCGGCCAAAGCATCGAAGATCTGCAGGAGCAAATGAAAGCTGATGCCGAGAAACGCGTTCGCAACAACCTCGTTCTGGAGCAAATCGCGAAGGCAGAAAATATCGTGGCTAGCGAAGAAGAAGTGAACAAAGAGCTTAACGATATGGCTGAAGCGTACAAGCGTACTCCGGAAGAGATCCGCAACATTCTTGCGGCTAACGGTTCGCTTGGCACTTTGAACGAAGATGTAACTCTCCGCAAGACGATTGAGTTCTTGCTTGAGAACAGCAAAGAGGTTCCGGCTGAGAAGAAAGAAGAAGCTAAAGAAGAAGCAACTGAAGAATAGGATGATGGCTTAGCCCATCTTAAGCTTTTGCGGCTTTTGGTAAGAACAAGTTGGACAATGTTAAGGCACGTATATAAGATGCGTGCCTTAATTTTTAACTTTTTTAAAATACATATATTGGTATCGCTAAGCTGGACAAGTCTTTGGTTATATAATACGTTCAGGAAGTCATACACTGTATCGAATGAAAAATGACATGCGCCTTTGAACGTGATAGAATATTTCTGTAAGCGTAAGAATTTGAAAAGGAAAAGAGGTTGGTCGCATGAGTCTGGTACCTATGGTCGTAGAACAAACAAGCCGGGGAGAACGGTCTTACGATATTTACTCGAGACTGCTAAAGGATCGAATTATTTTTCTCAGCAACGCGATTGACGATGATGTTGCCAATCTCGTAATAGCCCAGCTGTTGTTCTTGGCAGCGGAAGATCCTGAGAAGGATATCCATCTGTACATCAATTCCCCTGGTGGTTCGGTTACAGCCGGGATGGGTATATATGATACGATGCAATATATCAAACCAGACGTTTCTACAATTTGCGTAGGAATGGCTGCCAGCATGGGTTCGCTCCTGCTAACAGCGGGTGCTCCGGGCAAACGTTTTGCACTTCCGAATAGTGAAGTGATGATTCACCAGCCGCTTGGCGGTGTGCGCGGTCAAGCCGCGGATATCAAAATCCATGCCGAATGGATCATCAAGACGAGAGAGAAGCTGAATCAGATCTACGTAGATCGGACGGGTCAACCCCTTGAAAAAATCGAACGCGATACAGACCGCGACTTTTTCATGAGCGCGGAAGAGGCTAAGGCCTATGGGATCATAGACCAGGTCATTAGTAAGCCGATTAAACCATAAAGGGGTGTTTACATGTTTAAGTTCAACGATGAAAAGGGACAATTGAAATGCTCGTTTTGCGGTAAATCGCAAGAGCAGGTCCGCAAGCTTGTTGCAGGACCGGGCGTTTATATATGTGACGAATGCATCGAATTGTGCACGGAGATTGTGGAAGAGGAACTCGGACACGAAGAGGAATTGGATCTGAAGGAAATTCCGAAGCCGAAGGAAATTCGCGACATTCTGGATCAGTATGTCATTGGCCAGGAACAGGCGAAGAAGTCGCTGTCCGTTGCAGTATATAATCACTACAAACGTGTTAATATACAAGGCAAGGTTGACGACGTCGAATTGCAGAAGAGTAATATTTTGCTGCTCGGTCCTACGGGCTCCGGTAAGACGTTGCTTGCGCAAACGATGGCAAGAATTTTGAATGTACCGTTCGCGATTGCTGATGCAACTTCCCTGACGGAAGCAGGGTATGTCGGCGAAGACGTCGAGAATATTTTGCTGAAACTGATTCAGGCGGCGGATTATGACGTGGAGAAGGCGGAGCGCGGCATCATTTACATCGATGAAATCGATAAAGTGGCCCGTAAATCCGAGAATCCATCCATTACCCGTGACGTATCAGGTGAAGGTGTGCAGCAGGCCCTCCTCAAAATTCTGGAAGGTACTGTAGCGTCTGTGCCTCCACAAGGCGGACGTAAGCATCCGCATCAGGAATTCATTCAAATCGATACGACGAATATTTTGTTTATTTGCGGCGGGGCCTTTGACGGCCTGGAGCAAATTATCAAGCGTCGGATCGGCAAGAAAGTGATCGGCTTCAACGCAGTGAGCGAAGGGCAGAAGGATCTTAAACCGGGCGAATATCTCTCTATGGTGCTTCCGGAGGATTTGCTTAAGTTTGGTCTGATTCCTGAATTCGTGGGCCGTTTGCCGGTGATCTCCACACTGGAGCCGCTCGACGAGAAAACGCTCGTGCGTATTCTGTCCGAGCCGAAGAATGCTTTGGTGAAGCAGTATCAGAAGCTGCTTGAGCTCGACAATGTGAACCTGACTTTCGAAACGAAGGCGCTTGAAGCAATCGCCCAGGAGGCGATCAAGCGGAACACGGGCGCGCGTGGACTCCGTGCGATTATCGAGGGCATCATGCTGGATCTGATGTATGAAGTGCCTTCGCGCGAGGATATTACGGATTGCGTCATTACGGAGAAGGTCGTTCAAGACAAGACGGTTCCAGAACTGGAGCCGAAGAAGAACAAAAAGCAAGAAGAGAGCGCATAAGGCTTAACGGCCGAATACGCCACAAAATAGATGTCTGGTTCTCCACCTTTGCAAGGGCGCGTGTTAAGTTACGCGCTTGCTTGCAGGGGTGGAGCTTTGACGTTATGGGAGAGGCTTGAAATGACATTCTTGAGACAAGATACCCGGCCGGTCAAAGTCGGCAATCTGACGATCGGCGGCAGTAACGAAGTAATCATTCAGAGCATGTGTACGACCAAGACGGCAGATGTCGCCGCTACGGTGGCAGAAATTCACCGGCTGGAGGAAGCAGGCTGTCAATTGGTTCGCGTGACCGTGAATAATGAAGAGGCTGCAGCGGCGATCAAGGAAATCAAGAAGCAAATTCATATACCGCTTGTGGCAGATATTCATTTCAATTACAAACTGGCCTTGCTTGCGATTGAGAACGGCATCGACAAGGTGCGCATCAATCCGGGGAACATTGGCCGCCGGGAAAAAGTTGAAGCCGTCGTTAAAGCCTGCAAGGAGAAAGGAATTCCGATTCGTATCGGAGTCAATGCGGGTTCTCTTGAAAATCATCTACTCGAAAAATACGGCTATCCTACGCCAGAGGCGATGGTGGAGAGCGCATTGTTCCATATCGGGATTTTGGAGGAACTGGATTTCCACGATATTATCGTGTCGCTCAAAGCATCAGATGTTCCGATGGCTATTGCCGCATACGCTAAAGCCGCGGAGGTCATTCCGTATCCGCTGCATCTTGGCATTACCGAGGCTGGCACGTTGTTCTCGGGCACTGTCAAGAGCGCGGCAGGCATTGGGGCGTTGCTCTCCATGGGCATCGGCTCCACGCTTCGGATTTCATTGAGCGCCGACCCTGTGGAGGAAGTCAAGGTCGCTCGTGAGCTGCTGAAGACTTTTGGGTTGATTTCGAACGCAGCTACATTGGTGTCTTGTCCGACTTGCGGCCGATTGGATATCGATTTGTTTGCAATAGCGAATGAAGTGGAAGAATATATCGCCAATTTGAAAGTACCAATCAAAGTGTCCGTACTCGGCTGTGCCGTGAACGGGCCAGGCGAGGCCCGCGAAGCCGATATCGGTATCGCCGGTGCGCGTGGCGAGGGTCTATTGTTCCGTTACGGGGAAATGATCCGCAAGGTACCAGAGGCCGATCTGGTGTCGGAGCTCAAGAAGGAAATCGACCACATCGTCGAGGTCTACGAAGCGACAGGTGAAATTCCCGGACGCAAGGAGCACCGGCCTGCCACCGCCCAAGCATAAACGATAAGCATTAAGTTGCTTAAGTATAAGGATTGCGTAAGCAGCGTTAAAATAACGCATATGTAAAAAGTGTGTGAGTATAGACCGTCGAATAAAAAACCGTAAACTGCACGGTAAGTGCAGTTTACGGTTTCTTTTGTTATTTAATGTGGGATGGATTAACATTGTGTCGCTGTGATATTAGGATGGCCTTAGTGTACATATGCATGAGCGGGTGACAACTGGGGCGCTATGACTGCTTAATGAGGGACGAAGCTTGACGAAATGGCGTTACATCGTTTATTGGTAGGCTATATCGTTATCGTTTTGTTGGCACCCTGTATTGCTTTTGGAGTCCACCCAAGTCACCTGGCTTTTCAGTGAATAGTTAATAATGAATAATGAATAGTGAATAGTTAATAGTGAATAGTGAATAGTGAATAGTGAATAGTGAATAGTTGATTTGAATACTAATTGCATTTTATACAGTTAGTCCCCCTATTTTTTAAAAAAATACTTGTGCTAGATGTAAATCATGCAGTTAGTTTGCCATAATTGGACTGAAACGTAGAAATAGCCCTAAAATAAATGTAGGTTCTGCAGTTAATCGCCCCCGACCTGGCTAAAACGATTGAACTAACTGTATGAAATACATTTAGTTACCTTAACCATCCTAACTAGCGCATTAGTATGCTCATAACGGATCAACAGCAGTCTCGCAACATCTCCTTAATATCCCGCAACTCGCATCTTTTGTAGCACCCGCTACATCTCGCAACACCCCACAGCATCCCGTAACTCACAGCATCCCGTAACTCACAACATCCCGCAACATCCCCAACATCCCCAACATCCCCAACATCCCCAACATCCCTCACCATCCGATACAATCTGCTATACACCTCGTAAGTTTCTGTACTAACTATCCTCAACTTGTATCATATCGCTTGAATATTTCCTGGATTTCATAAACTTGTTTCAGCTTACAATAGTCTTGCCACGTGCATTAGGATGTTCAATTTCGTATCTTTATCTCACCACGTCCACGTCCACCACCACCAACACCAACACGATCACCTTCAGCCCCCATCTACATCCACCCCCCATCTACATCCACCCATCTACATCCACCCAGTTCCTCCATATACACCACTGTGCTTCGATGCGCGCCCCCTTTGCGCCAATTTAATCCAATTCATGTTCATTCTTAGTTAGCCGCATCTGCAAACAGCCTGAAGAAACTCCCTAACTGGGCCTGAGGTTTTAAGAATGTAACACGGATCGACGTTTTTCTTAATGACATTTTAGCTTTTATTTGCGTTTTATGATGGGCGAATAGGGCAATACTACCATGTATCAGTAAAAGTGTGGGAGGCTCAGTATGATGGAACTGAATGTAATATTGATGTCCGTTCAAATGTTTTTCGCCGTGGTAATCGGCCTTTATTTCTGGAATCAGCTGCGCAGCCAGAGGGGGAACCGGACTGCGGTGGACAAGGAGTCGCGCAAGGAAATGGAGAAGCTGCGTAAATTGCGGGCGGTATCACTGACGAAGCCGCTTGCTGAGCGTACGCGCCCAGCGACTATGGACGACATCGTCGGCCAGAAGGATGGGCTTCGGGCTTTAAAGGCTGCATTATGCAGCGCCAATCCCCAGCATGTCATTATTTATGGCCCGCCAGGGGTCGGCAAGACGGCTGCGGCCAGAGTGGTGATGGAGGAAGCGAAGAAAAATCCGATATCGCCCTTTAAGTCAGACGCCAAGTTTATTGAAATGGATGCGACGATAGCCAGATTCGACGAGAGGGGCATTGCCGACCCGCTCATCGGTTCGGTCCATGATCCGATTTATCAAGGCGCAGGCGCCATGGGGGTGGCGGGAATTCCGCAGCCGAAGCCGGGAGCGGTGACGAAGGCGCACGGCGGCATTCTGTTTATCGATGAAATTGGGGAGCTTCATTCCATTCAAATGAATAAAATGTTAAAGGTGCTAGAGGACCGGAAGGTTTATCTGGAAAGCGCCTACTACAATTCCGAGGATTCCGGGACCCCGGCTTACATTCATGACATCTTCCAAAATGGATTGCCAGCCGATTTCCGCTTGGTTGGGGCGACGACGCGTTCTTCGCATGAAATTCCTCCAGCCCTCCGTTCGCGCTGCATGGAAATTTATTTCCGCCCGCTGCTGCCGGACGAGATTGCGCAAATTGCCGAGGATGCCGTGAAAAGAATTGGCTTCCAGCCGTGCCCGGAGGCGATTGAGGTCATCAAGAAATTCGCGACGAACGGACGGGAGGCGGTGAACATGGTTCAGCTTGCCGCAGGGCTGGCCCTGACCGAGCAGCGCGACCATTTGCTCGCTTCTGATTTGGAATGGGTGGCTACGAGCAGCCAGCTCGCGCCGCGTCCGGATCGCAAAATCAATGAGCAGTCGGAGATCGGCGTTGTCAACGGACTTGCGGTATACGGTCCCAATATGGGTACCTTGCTGGAGATTGAAGCAACGGCAGTGCCCGTGCACAAAGGGAAAGGCGTCCACACGATCACCGGCGTAGTCGATGAAGAAGAAATCGGCGGAGGCAACCGGACGCTGCGGCGCAAGAGCATGGCGAAAGGCTCAGTGGAAAATGTGCTGACCGTGCTGAAGAGCATCGGCCTTCATCCCGCAAACTATGACCTTCATATCAACTTTCCTGGCGGAACGCCGATTGATGGCCCTTCTGCGGGCATGGCGATCGCTACGGCAATTGCATCCGCGATCAAGCGGGTGCCTGTGGACAACCGGATTGCGATGACAGGTGAACTGGGCATCCACGGCAAGGTGAAGCCCGTTGGCGGAGTCGTCGCTAAGGTCGAAGCGGCTTTTCAAGCGGGGGCGACGACCGTTCTCATTCCGAAGGATAATTGGCAGACTCTGTTTGAAGGCCTGCAGGGGCTCAGAGTGATTCCAGTGGAATCGGTATCCGAGGTGTTCCGCCATGTGTTCGGCCCTGAAGCAGAGAAGAACTTTGACCTGTCCTTGGGAAGCGATTCTTTCGTCCCGGCTCCGGCTTCGTTTCTACATGCGGAGTCCCCGCAGAGCGGTACGCTGTAGCTTTGCAGGTTTTATTTGGGAATGAAGGGGGTAACCGTCGGGCATTTCAATGGGGCGGCTGCGCGGAGCAGTCGCTCTTCGTTGGTGTTTTCAAGAAACATTTGCTAAAATAGGACTAATATCTTACGAGAACGTTTGGAGGTGCGAAAGCGATGGGATCCCATAAATCCAAGAGCCGTCGTTTTCCTTTGTTGCCCTTGCGCGGCCTTCTCGTCTATCCGAGCATGGTGTTGCATTTGGACGTAGGCCGGGAGAAATCGGTAAAGGCGCTGGAAAAAGCGATGGTAGACGACAATTTAATTCTCCTCTGTTCTCAATCCGAAGTGAACATAGAAGAGCCGACCCAGGAAGATATTTTCCGCATCGGTACAGTAGCGAAAGTTCGGCAAATGCTGAAGCTCCCTAACGGAACAATCCGTGTATTGGTCGAGGGGGTAGAGCGCGCCGAAATTATTGAATATTTGGACAATGACGAACATTATGAGGTGCTTGCGCAGGAGCGTCCTGAAGAGGAAGTGCTTGATCCTGAGGTAGATGCCCTCATGCGTACCGTGCTGAACCAATTCGAGCACTATATCAATTTGTCCAAAAAGGTAACGCCGGAGACGTTGGCTGCAGTGTCCGATATTGAGGAGGCTGGCCGACTGGCGGATGTTATTACAA
Organism: Paenibacillus sp. YSY-4.3; assembly: GCF_054767475.1. NCBI lineage: Bacteria > Bacillati > Bacillota > Bacilli > Caryophanales > Paenibacillaceae > Paenibacillus > Paenibacillus sp. YSY-4.3. The sequence continues at coordinate 22,013 of NZ_BAABMC010000012.1, forward strand.
GCCATTTGTCGCTTAAAATCAAGGACAAACAGGAGATTCTGGAGACGATCGACGTAAGGAAGCGGCTGGAGAAGCTGCTCGATATATTGAATAATGAGCGCGAAGTTCTGGAGCTGGAGCGCAAAATCAGCCAGCGCGTCAAGAAGCAAATGGAGAAGACACAGAAGGAATACTATTTGCGTGAGCAGATGAAGGCGATTCAGAAGGAACTCGGTGAGAAGGAAGGCCGGGCTGGAGAAGCGGAGGAGCTACGCGCGCAACTGGAGGAGAAGAACCCGCCTGAGCACGTTCGGGAGAAGGTTGAGAAAGAAATCGACCGCCTCGAGAAGATGCCTGCCAGTTCTGCTGAAGGCGGCGTCATCCGCAATTATGTGGATTGGCTGCTTAGCCTGCCTTGGAACGAAAGAACCGAGGATGACCTTGACTTGGCGAAAGCGGAGCAAGTGCTCGACGAGGATCATTATAGCTTGGATAAGCCGAAAGAGCGCGTGCTGGAATATTTGGCGGTGCAGAAGCTTGTGAAGAAGCTCAAGGGGCCGATACTCTGCCTAGTAGGACCCCCAGGGGTAGGGAAAACCTCGCTTGCCCGCTCGATCGCCCGCTCGCTAGGCCGGGAATTCGTGCGGATTTCCCTAGGCGGCGTCAGGGACGAGGCCGAGATTCGCGGCCATCGCCGCACTTATGTGGGGGCGATGCCGGGCCGAATTATCCAGGGCATGAAGACGGCGGGGACGCTGAATCCCGTATTTTTGCTCGACGAGATCGACAAGATGGCCTCCGATTTCCGCGGGGATCCATCCGCTGCGCTGCTGGAAGTGCTGGATCCCGAGCAGAACAACACGTTCAGCGATCATTTCATCGAGCTTTCGTTCGATTTGTCGAACGTCATGTTCGTCACCACGGCGAATGCGGTGCACAACATTCCGCGTCCGCTTCTGGACCGGATGGAGATGCTCTATATTCCGGGCTACACCGAACTTGAGAAACTGCAAATCGCCTCGCGTTACCTGCTTCCGAAGCAGAAACGCGACCATGGGTTAGAGCCGGAGCAGCTCGAGATCGGCGAAGAGAGCCTGCTGCGGACGATTCGGGAATACACCCGGGAATCGGGCGTGCGCAATTTGGAGCAGCAGGTTGCGGCCTTATGCCGCAAAGCGGCCAAGAAAATCGTTTCCGAGGATGCCCAGCGCATCGTGATCGAACCGGATGATATCAAGGATTATTTAGGCGTGCCGAAATACAGGTACGGCGTAGCCGATCTGGAGGATCAGATCGGGACGGTGACCGGGCTAGCCTGGACGGAAGTCGGCGGTGAGACACTGGTCATCGAGGTAACCGTCGTTCCGGGAACCGGCAAGCTGACCTTGACTGGGAAGCTTGGCGACGTCATGAAGGAATCCGCTCAGGCCGCTTTCAGTTATACGAGATCCAAAGCAGCCGAGCTGAGTATTCCGCTTGATTTCCATGAGAAGAATGATATCCATATTCATATTCCGGAAGGGGCCATACCGAAAGACGGGCCTTCCGCAGGCATTACGATAGCTACGGCGTTAATCTCCGCGCTGACGAACCGCTATGTCTCCAAAGATGTGGCAATGACCGGTGAGATCACGCTGCGGGGGCGCGTGCTGCCAATCGGCGGCTTGAAGGAGAAATCGCTGGCCGCCCATCGTGCGGGCTACAAGAAGATTTTACTTCCTAAAGACAACGAGCGCGATTTGCGGGATATTCCAGACAGCGTGAAGGAAGAAGTTGTTTTTGTTCCTGTGTCCCATATGGACCAGGTGCTGGAGCACGCCCTCGTAGACCAATCCGGGATCCATTAGAGAGGAATTCACCTATGAAAGTAACGAATGCAGAATTTGTGATCAGTGCCGTACGCCCTGATCAATATCCAGGAGACGCCCTGCCGGAAATTGCTCTGGCCGGGCGCTCCAACGTTGGCAAGTCATCCCTGATTAACCGGATGATTAACCGCAAGAACCTGGCACGTACCAGTTCCACGCCGGGAAAGACGCAGCAATTGAACTATTACCGTATTAATGATCAATTGTATTTCGTCGATTTGCCAGGATACGGCTATGCGAAGGTATCGAAGACGCAGCGCCAGGTATGGGGACAGATGATTGAGAAGTATTTGCTCGAGAGGGATCGCCTGAAGCTGATTCTTCTCGTCATTGATTTAAGGCATCCCCCGACCAAGGATGACGAAATGATGTACGATTGGCTCAAGCATTACGACCTGCCCGTCTGCGTGGTCGGCACGAAAGCGGATAAGATTCCGAGGTCCCGCTGGCAGAAGCATATTAAAATCATTAAGGATTCACTCGTCCTCCGGGCGATGGATGAGTTTGTCATGTTCTCTTCCGAAGAGGGAATCGGTAAGGACGAGCTGTGGAGCCATATTAGCCGCCATACCCTTGGGGAGCAGCAGGCAGAGCAGGAAGCCTCCGAATGAAAAATTATAAGAATCGATGGTTTACAAAGGGATTTGAAGGAGTTGCAGCAGGAAAGTGAGCATGCAGGGGGATTTTTGCAGCTGAGAACGGCTAAATCCGTTTTTTTCTGAAAAATGGCAGGAATTCACGTTTTGGACGCTGAGCAATACCTTGATTGAGTAGTGTATAATTATAATTAAGGATTGCTAAAAGAATTGAGGAGATTTTTATGGCTCAGCGGTTAGCCACAGAATATGTTAATGCCAGTTTACGATTGTCGGAAGTTCAGATGTCTCAGTTTATTCACAAGGTATACGATCCTCATGTGCGCCAGCGGGTAAAAGTGCTGGATAATGGCGGCCAAGAGGTGGTGCTGGAGGATGATAGCGGAGAAGAAGTCCATCTGCCTTTTGACCGTAAGGACGGATATTACGTCTGTGAGTTGTCTTTCCGCTTGGAAAAACCCCATTTAACTAACGTAATGCGACTGTTATTTGCCGCTTTCAAAGGCTCGGGAATGGTTACGCGCATTTATAACGGATTCATGATGATGTATTATTATCAAGAGGGCCGCGTACGCAAAATCGTGGAGTATTCCCGCGATTCCTACAAATTGGTTTACGAGCACAAGGATACGGTTGGTGAACTGCAGCGCATTTACCGCAATAATGATGTGGAGCGGGAAATAGAACGGATTCACCGCGAGGTGAACGCTCTTCTGGACCAGCGTTTTGTTGCTGAGGACGCCAAGGTTGTGCAGCGGATCGATAGTGAGCTTCGCAAGCATACCCGCCGTTTGTTCGTACTGGAAGCCTGAAGAGGCTATAAATAATTTTCTAGACGGTTGTCACCATTGACGAGAGAATGACATAAAGTGGTAAGGAAAACTACCCTAATGCTAGGGTAGTTTTTTTCCGGGCAAACAAACAAACTTTTTTTGCGAAAAGTGTTGCATTTGTTACGGATAGATGGTATTTTTAATCTCGTTGAAAAGAATATAGGAACCAGGATTCACTCAGGACATGGAGATGTTGCGAGAGATTTTTCCCTCGAGAAGTGAATGACGTAGGTCCTAGCGGATGAAATTTTTTCAAACATTTTATTCCTAGGAAGGGGGAACCGAAGGATGGAATATTCAACTTTCGGAAGACACGTTGCTGTTGATACTTGGGGAGTCGACTTTGAGGTACTGAACAATGCAGAGCTATTGCAAGCTCATTTGGTGGAAGCTGCTGAATCTTGTGGAGCAACGGTATTGTCCGTGCAATCCAAACAGTTCGAACCGCAAGGTGCGACGGTACTTGTGTTGTTGTCGGAGAGCCATCTCTCGATTCATACGTATCCTGAGAGAGGGTTTGCTGCTATTGATTGCTATACTTGTGGGGAGACGGTTGATCCGCAATTGGCGATCGATTACCTGGTGTCCGTATTGAAGCCGGAGAAAATGTACGCGAAGAAGATCATTCGCGGGCTGGGCGAACTTGAAGTTGTAACGCCGGTTATTAATCAAGTAGAGCTCGTATAAAGAAGAAATTGAAGGCTCAGTGGTTTCGTAGCTCATAGTTTGCGAAAAATTGGGTAAAATAAGATAACCATGGAGCATTTCCATGGTTATTTGTTTTTTGGCGGAATATTTTGGTTATCTTCATAAAGTGTTCATAAAACGCTCATCAAAACCGCCGAGGAATTTGCTGCTCCTGTGATATAATTAACATAGTTTGTTTTCGATCGATGCTATGACATCTTAACAAGGCAGGTGAACTTGCAATGCACATCGTCGTAGTCGGGTTGAACTATCGAACAGCGCCTGTGGAAGTCAGAGAACGTTTTACTTTTGCCGAACGGGATTTGCCGCAAGCGTTGCAAGAGTTGAAACGCACCAAGAGTGTATTGGAAGGCGTCATTATAGCAACCTGCAACAGAACGGAAATATATGTCGTGGTTGACCGCTTGCATATGTGCGGTTATTTTATCCGCAGCTTCATGGAGCAGTGGTTTGGTATTCCTAGACAAGAGTTTACCCAACATTTATACATGTATGAGGACGAGCAGGCTATCCGTCATCTATTCCGGGTCGCTTGCGGCCTGGATTCAATGGTGCTTGGCGAGACGCAAATTCTAGGACAGGTTCGGAGCGCTTTTCTGCTCTCTCAAAGCGAGAAGGCTACGGGCACCTGGTTTAATATGCTCTTTAAGCAAGCGATAACTTTAAGCAAAAGAGCCCATTCGGAAACGGCGATCGGCGAGAGTGCCGTATCGGTGAGCTATGCGGCCGTCGAGTTGGGCAAGCGGGTATTCGGCAGCTTTGAGGGCAAGAAGGTGCTTATCCTTGGTGCCGGCAAAATGAGCGAACTGACGGCGAAGCATTTGAGCGGAGGCGGCGCGGAAGAGGTGCTTGTGGCTAATCGTACCTTTGGCCGTGCGCAGGAGTTGGCAGCCAAATTCGATGGTATCCCTTGCTCCATGCAAGAAGCGATGCAGCGAATGCAGGATATCGATATTTTGATCAGTTCTACCGGGGCGGATGGCTACGTCATTACATCGTCTCAGGTGCAAAGCAGCATGAAGCAGCGGCCGGATCGGCCATTGTTCATTATAGATATAGCGGTGCCTCGCGATATCGACCCAGCGATCGGGGAGCTTGATAATGTGTTCCTGTACGATATTGACGATCTGGAAGGTATCGTGGAGAGCAACATGGAGATGCGCCGCGGCGAAGCTCTTAAAATCGACTGGATGATTGAAGAGGAAATGCGCGTGTTCGCCAACTGGCTGCAAACGCTTGGGGTCAGACCGGTGATTCGCGCGCTGCAGGAGAAGTCGTCCTCGATTCACGAGAGTACGATGGAAAGTCTGTTCAATAAGCTGCCTGAGCTGGATGAACGGCAGCGGAAGGTCATACGGCGATTGACCAAGAGCATCGTGAACCAGATGATGCATGATCCGATTAACCGGATCAAGGAAATGGCCGGAGAGGAGCATGGGGTGGAAGCACTCGAAATGTTCTCGCAAATTTTCGCGCTGGAGGAGCAGCTTGAGGCTCTGTCCGAATCTTCTACTACTGCGGATAAGCAGAATAGTGCGACTCAGGAGACTTCGGCGCAAGAACAAAAAGGGAAGAAGAAAGAGCCGTCACTTAAAGCGGAGACCGAGCTTCCGCTCGTGCAGGTATCGGTATGAAGCGGTAATCCGCTCAGATCTTCATCCTTGAATATATGTCAGGATCATAATTGTATGCCCTGAGCCTTCTGTTTTATTTCTCGTATTGCATTAGGGTGCAATCCGTAAAACGGAGGGTGCAGGGCATTTTTGGCGATATATACAAGTGTATGCTTCGGAGTTCAAGCTCCTCTTTTGGTGTAACATGCAATGTTCAGGCGGGCGGACGTGGCAAAATAAATGATGGTAGGTTATGCTATTATCAATGTAAAATGACGTATATATGATTCGCCGGCCATGGCTGGATATAGGAGTGGTGAGCATGAACGTCCCACATTATATTCCCGTGATGCTGAACTGTACAGGTAGGCGCTGCGTCGTCGTTGGCGGCGGGGTAATCGCTGAGAGGAAAGTTAGCGCGCTGCTGGCATCCTCCGCGGAGGCAACCGTCATCAGCCCTTCGCTTACCCCTTACTTGATGTCCTGTTACGAGAAAGGGCAGCTGCACTGGATAACGCGGGAATATCGGGAGGGTGATTTAAGCGGGGCTTTTTTGGCATATGCGGCTACGGACGACAGTGAGGTGAACGGAGCCGTCGTGTCGGAGGCGGAGAGTCTGGGCATGCCGGTGAACGATGCTGGCGATGGGGCCCGGGGCAACTTTATAACGCCGGCCTCAATCCGCAGGGGCGGCTTGATCGTGGCCGTATCGACTTCTGGAGCAGGTCCAACAGTTTCCCGAAGGCTGTGTGAGGAAGTCGACGAGCTAATTGGGGAGCATTACGAGATTTATATTGATTTTTTAAGTGACATCAGGGTAGGGATTAAAGAACAAGTGCCTGACCGCGGCAGACGCCAGTTATTGTTTAAAGCGTTAGCCGAGATGGATATATTGACAGAAATTCGTGAAGGACGATTTCGTCCTTGGAGCGAAGAGAAGCTTGCTACATGGATTGATGCATACCGGGAGGAATGAAGATGAATAAACGTACGATTGTCGTTGGAACTAGACAAAGCCAATTGGCGCTGACGCAGACCGGTCAGGTCATCGACGCGCTGAAAGCGATATGTAAGGAGCATGCGCTGCCCTATGATTTCGAGATTCGCAAAATCGTGACAAAGGGCGATCGTATTCTGGACGTAACATTATCGAAGGTCGGGGGCAAAGGCTTGTTCGTGAAGGAAATCGAGCAAGCGATGTTGAACGGCGAAATCGATATGGCGGTACATAGCATGAAGGATATGCCTTCTGTGCTGCAGGAAGGTCTCGTAACCGGTGCGGTTCCGCGCAGGGTCGATCCTAGGGATGCGCTGATTTCAAGGAACGGTCTGAGCTTGGATGAGCTTCCGGAAGGAGCAAAGATCGGCACAAGCAGTCTGCGCCGTTCGAGTCAGCTGAAGAAATACCGTCCGGACTTGAAGCTGGAATGGATTCGGGGCAATATCGATTCCCGGCTGCGCAAAATGGAGACGGAGGGCTTCGATGCCATTATCCTTGCTGCGGCGGGCTTGTACCGGATGGGTTGGGAGGAACGGATCACTTCATTTTTGCCGGTAGAGGTATGTTTGCCAGCTGTAGGTCAGGGGGCGCTTGGCATTGAATGCCGTGAAAGCGACGAGGAGGTGCGGCATCTTCTCTCGTTATACAATGACCGGGACACCGAGCTGACGGTAGCGGCAGAGCGCCAATTCTTGCGCGTATTGAACGGAGGCTGTCAGGTTCCGATCGGTGCATATGCGACCCTGGTTCAGGAGGATTCAGGGACGGGAACCTCGCGCATCGAATTGACGGGAATGGTAGGAACGCCGGACGGGCGGCTTGTCCTGAAGGATGTTCTGACCGGTGAGGATCCGTTGAAGCTGGGCGATGAGGTCGCAGCAAAGCTGGTCTCCAAAGGTGCAGACGAAATTTTGGCGGAAGTCAGGGAGTGAGTGATGGGGATGGCTGGCAAGGTATACTTAGTCGGGGCAGGGCCCGGCGATGCGAGATTGATAACGGTAAAGGGATTGCAGTGCCTGGAAAAAGGGGATGTCGTCGTATATGACCGGCTGGCTAATCCCAGCTTGCTGAAGAAAATGAAGCCGGGAGCGGAGAAGGTCTACGTAGGCAAGCTGCCAGACCGCCACACGATGAAGCAGGAGGAAATCAATCAGCTGCTCGTGGATTTGGCACTTACAGGGAAGACTGTTGTCCGTCTGAAGGGCGGCGATCCGACGATCTTTGGCCGCGTGGGTGAGGAGGCCGAATTGCTTCGCAAGCATGGAATCCCATATGAGATCGTGCCCGGGATTACCGCGGCGATCTCGGTTCCTGCCTATGCGGGCATTCCGGTAACCCATCGGGATATGGCATCTTCCCTGTCCATCATTACTGGGCACGAGAGCCCCGAGAAGCTGGACAAGTCCATCAACTGGGAGAAAGTGACGAATGCGACGGGAACGCTGATCTTTATGATGGGCGTAGCCAAAATCGGATATATCAGCAGGCAGCTCATTACGTACGGGAGGTCTCCCGATACGCCAGTGGCTCTCGTACGCTGGGGAACACGGGCAGAGCAGGAGACCTTGACCGGTACGCTTGAGGATATCGAGCGCAAAGTGCAGCAGGCGAACTTTCAGCCCCCTGCCGTCATCGTTGTAGGGGACGTCGTGATGCAGCGAGAGCATTTGAAGTGGGCGGAGACTCTGCCGCTGTTCGGAACGCGTGTCCTTGTTACCCGCGCCCGCAGTCAAGCCAGCGAGCTCGCTGCGCAAATCGAGGATTTGGGCGGGGAGCCGTATGAATTCCCTGTTATCGATATACGCCAGCCACAGGACGAGGAGCAGATTGTTCATGCGAATGCAGCTTTGAGCAGGCTGGAAACGTATGATTGGGTGTTTTTTACAAGTGTCAATGGGGTGGAGTATTTCTTTAAACACTTGGAAAAACTGGAACAAGACATCCGCTCGCTTCACCGTGCGAGAATCGCCGCAGTTGGCCCGGCGACGAAAGAAGCGCTGCGCGCCCGCGGAATTGCCGCTGAGGAACTGCCTGGCCAATTCCAGGCTGAAGGCATGTTTGAGGCCTACGGCGGCGAAATGCTCGCCGGACAGCAGGTGCTGCTGCCGCGGGGAGACCTTGGGCGCAATTGGCTGCCCGAGGTTCTGCGGGAGAAGGGTCTGACCGTCACCGACGCAGTGATGTATGAGACCGTGCCTGCTGGCGAAGAAGACGATGAGCTGCTGAAGCTCATCGAAGAGGACGGCATCCATGTCGTGACCTTCACCAGCTCGTCGACGGTAAAGAACCTGGTTGCAGCCCTGAAAGGCATGGGACTCGCTGACCCTGTTCAGGCATTGTCAGGCGCCGTGATCGCCTGCATCGGCCCGCTTACCGCGCAAACGGCGAGAGATCATGGCTTCAATGTCGATATTATGGCTGAGGAGTCGACGATCAACAGCCTTGTCCAATCGCTTTGCGATTGGCGTGCCCGCATTCGTGGATAAATAGCCCTCATAATTTATATTTTTTGCGCCGCAGTTAGCGTATCCCCGTAGGGGAGAGCGCCAATACCGTAATCAGTAGCAGTAAGAGGCACGCCGCAAAAGTAACTAATCCCTGCACGGCAGTGAGCGAATCCCCCAGGGGACAGCGCCTCTTACAGCCAGCTAAACTCATATACAGCAAATCAACTCCACCCACCGACCCAGACAGCAGGAGCGTCTAACGTAGAGCGGGCCCGTCAGGGCGGCAAGCGACTGATTGCACGGAGCTTGCCCGGGAGCATCATCCACTGCAGGGTTGAACAGAATGTTTCCCAGGTCGCCCAGGGGCGCCACAAGTAAGACGTACCCGAAGGGGGAAAAGCGTTCCACGTACCAACCTAAGCGCATCCCCGTCAGGGGACAGCGATGCAGGAGCGCCTCTGCAACTCCCCCGTTCCCTGATTTGCGGGAGTCCAGAGGGCGCAGCCCTTGGAGCCCTCCCTTACGACAAGGGAGGGTTTGGGTGGGTTGGGATCAATCGAAAGGATGGGACAAAACAAATGACATTTCCAATCGTAAGACACCGCCGTTTGCGGCAATCGGCCGCGATTCGCGGCATGGTCCGCGAGACCGTGATCACAGTCGATGATTTCGTACAGCCGATATTCGTCACCTATGGCAGTGACGTAAAGAATGAAATTTCTTCGATGCCGGGAGTATTCCATTTCTCCTTAGACCGCCTCCAGGAGGAAGTGAAGGGCATCGTCGAACTTGGCATTCCCGCGGTACTGCTGTTCGGCATACCTGAGCAGAAGGACAGCGTAGGAACATCGGCCTTCATCGAGAACGGAATCGTGCAGGAGGCCACACGGCTTATTAAATCTTGGTATCCCGATCTGCTCGTGGTTGCGGATACTTGCTTATGCGAATTTACGGATCACGGCCATTGCGGCATGGTTCACACTTTTGAACGGGACGGCCATGTCTGCGGGGATGTATTGAACGACGAATCCTTGGAACTGCTGGTTAAGACGGCAGTGTCGCAGGCGCAGGCAGGCGCTGACATCATCGCTCCATCGAACATGATGGACGGCTTCGTCCAAGCGATTCGTCATGGATTAGACGAAGCAGGCTTTGCCCATGTGCCGATCATGTCGTATTCCGTGAAATACGCCTCGGCATTTTACGGCCCGTTCCGGGAAGCTGCGGATTCAGCGCCGCAATTCGGCGATCGCAAGACGTATCAGATGGATCCTGCCAATGCCCGCGAGGCTCTGCGCGAAGCGGAGACGGATGTGCTGGAAGGTGCGGATATGCTCATGGTTAAGCCGGCATTGGCCTACATGGATGTCATTCGCATGCTCCGGGACCAATTTGATTTGCCGATCGTGGCCTACAATGTGAGCGGCGAATATTCCATGGTCAAAGCTGCGGCTCAACAAGGCTGGATAAACGAGCGGGCGATCGTCAGCGAAATGCTGCTTGGGATGAAGCGGGCGGGCGCTGACATTATCATTACGTATTTTGCTAAAGATGCAGCACGCTGGCTGCGCGAAGGTAAATAACGCAATTTAATAGACCAATGATTAAGCAAGGAGCGTGACGTCAATGAGTACAATTATCGGACGCAAAGGGGAAGAACGGTCCTATCAAGCATTTGAAGAAGCGAAAAAAGTGCTGCCGGGCGGAGTCAACAGCCCGGTGCGCGCGTTCAAGTCCGTTGGGCTAACTCCAATTTATATGGATCATGGAATCGGTTCGCACATTTACGATATCGACGGGAATAGCTATATCGATTACGTGGGATCATGGGGCCCGCTAATTATGGGCCATGCCCATCCAGAGGTCGTTAAGGCGCTGCAGGAGACGGCTGCAAAGGGGACCAGCTTCGGCGCGCCTACGCTGCTCGAGACGCAGATGGCCCAGCTCGTTGCAGAGCGCGTGCCGTCCATTGAAGTTGTGCGGATGGTTAACTCCGGGACAGAGGCTACGATGAGCGCGATCCGTCTGGCTCGTGGTTACACAGGACGCAGCAAAATCATGAAATTCGAGGGCTCCTATCACGGTCATGCCGACAGTCTGCTCATTAAAGCGGGTTCCGGCGTAGCCACCCTGGGGCTTCCGGATAGCCCAGGCGTGCCGGAGAGCATTGCTGCGAACACCATTACCGTTCCGTATAATGACTTGGAATCCGTTCAATTAGCGTTTGAGCGTTTCGGCGAAGAAATCGCAGGCATAATCGTGGAACCGATCGCGGGGAATATGGGCGTCGTTCCACCACAGCCCGGATTTTTGGAAGGGTTGCGCCGCATTACGACGGAATACGGCGGCCTGCTTATTTTTGATGAGGTCATGACTGGCTTCCGCGTTCATTTACACTCCGCTCAAGGACTGTTTGGCATTACTCCGGATTTGACCTGCCTTGGGAAAGTGATCGGCGGGGGACTGCCGGTCGGAGCTTACGGCGGTAAGCGGGAAATTATGGAGCAGATCGCTCCTTCCGGTCCAATCTATCAGGCGGGAACGCTTAGCGGCAACCCGCTGGCTATGATTGCTGGATTCACTACGCTGTCGCTGCTTACGCCAGAGGTCTATGACCGTCTCGAGCGCTTGTCAGCGAAGCTGCAGGCAGGGCTCGAAGCGAATGCGAAGGAGGCGGGAATCCCTAGCGTGATCAATCGCATCGGCTCGATGGTCTGCCCGTTCTTTACGAATGAGCCGGTCGTAAACTACGATACGGCAAAGACCAGTGATTTGGATCTGTTCCGCCGCTATTTTGCAGCGCTGGTACAGGAGGGAATCAACATCGCTCCGTCTCAGTTCGAAGGCATGTTCGTATCCGGCGTTCATACTGACGAGGACATTGATGCCACGATCGAGGCGCATCGCAAAGCGCTGCAGAAGCTGTGAGCATACGGATTGCAGGCACTAGACGGGGAGAGTGGCTAGAGCTGATGCCCGGCAGGCTCCCCATGCCGGCAAGCGGTGACCGTTATGAAGCGGCGATGGGATGGCTGGAGGGCAATCTAGGCTTTCCAGTCAAGCTTCGGCACATGCTTGAAGCCGAGCAGGGCATCAAGCTGGCGGGGGATCGGCTGCGCCTGCGGCTTTTTCCGCCAAGGATATCGCAATATGAGCCTATGCAGCCGGATCATCCGCTGCAAATCTTGTACGAGGACGATTTTTGCCTCGTTGTACATAAGCCCGCAGGGGTCAAAGTGCATCCCGATGGACATAGCCGCCAGGCGACTTTAGCCAATATGGTCGCAGCGATCTATTCGGAACGCGGAGAGCCTGTTGCGCCCGAGCATATACACCGGCTGGACGAATATACGTCCGGCCCGGTGCTATATGCCAAGAACGCCTATTCCCAGCTTAAGCTGGACGCAGCGATGGCGCGCAAGGAAATCGGCCGCATTTACGTTGCGCTGGTACAAGGCACAGTAAGTCCTGCTCTCACCGTGATCGATCAGCCGATCGGCAAGGATCGGCATCATAAAGCGCGGCGGCGCGTATCCCAATCGGGCCAACATGCGGTAACGCGCGTAGAGCTGCTGGAGGCCTATCCGGCTGCAAGCCTCGTTCGGCTAACGCTTGAGACGGGGCGCACGCATCAGATACGGGTCCATATGAGCTATGCGGGGCACCCGCTTATCGGGGACGCTTTATACGGGGGCAGCACCAAGCTGACGTCTCATCAAGCGCTTCACGGCGAAAGTTTGATCTTTGCCCACCCGCTTACGGGAGAGGCCTTGTCTGTGCAGGATCCTTGGCCTACAGGCTGGAAAGAGCTGCTTAGGCGACTCCAAGCCTAGCCAAAGCAGGATTGGGATACATGTAACAGTCCATGATGAGCGGCGTTCGATCGGCAAAAACCAGGCATGCACTCCTTTTTCAAGCATATAAATAAAACGAGCGATGATTTGAACCATGTCATCCATGGGATGCGAAATCATGTTTGGAAATGCTGAAAGGAGGTATCATTCTTGGCTGATCAATCCTACGGTCTGAGGTTTGATATTTATGAGCGCGTTCATTTACCGGAAGATGTGGTTGGGGTTGAAGAATTGGAGGAAATCGAGCTTTTTCCTCAGATTCAGGTGATCCCTGGCGAGGAGTATGCCGCGCTTCGCGGCCATTTGCTGCTGTCGGGGCTTTACCGGGGGCAAGGGGAGAGCTGCAAGCTGGAACACTGGATTCCGGTTGAAATTACGATTCCGCTGAGCCGGGTAAACAAGCTGGAGGAGATTGCCGTCGAAATCGAGAATTTTGATGTGGATCTGCTAAGTGCCCGCAGCTTGAATATTACCGGAGTTTTGTCGCTTAAGGGCATTGAGACGAATACGCTGGCGGGAAGCGAAGAATGGAAGGACAGGGAATTTATAGCGGCGCATGAATCCTACCAGGATGAGCCGGGCGAAGTTGACCTGGCAGAGCCATCGTCCTTTGAGGCATGGAGTGGGGAGGAAGACCGGCTAGAGGAGCAGATCTCCGAGGGGCTGGTGTCTGGAGGCAGAGAGGACTATGCTTCCCAGCAAAGTTTTTTGGAGGCTGCTGAGGTCCCGGATTTGCCGGAATTTCCGGAAAACGGCCATCAGAACGTGATTTCATGGACGGACGATTCGCTGCTCTCATCCCCATCGCTATGGAAGGACAAGGCGATTCCTGCAGACGAAATTCGGGAGGTTGTGCAGCAAGCAGAAGAGAATCTCGCTGCGTTCAAGGAAGAAGAACAACGCGATGAGCCTAAGGGTCACCCCTTCATAAGCGAGCGCGAGACCCACGGGACCGATGCCGTCGAGGTCGTACAGGCTGTTTCGAAGGAAACAGATCATTCGGGCTCCTTGGAGCTCGATGCGGATTCTGAACCGATATTGTCGGCATCCATCGAATCGGAGTCTGCGGGAGATTTGGCTCATGAAGACTCGGAGCCGGAGATCCGCCCCCAGCTCGAGGAGAAAAAAGAGCTGAAAATCGCCCTAAACAGTAAGAAGGCGGATGAAACGATACAAGGAAATGATGTTGGCATCACCAAGCTGTTATCCACCCATCGGCCGAACAAAGAAGCGGAAGGTTCTTTAGAGCAGGAAGAAGGCAGTGTAAAGGTGGCGGCTGAAGAACACGGGGACGAAGAAGATGTCCGCTGGAAAAATTTATTTATTGGCAATACGGAGGAGCAGACCCCATTTCGGAAAATCCGGCTCGTCATCGTTCAGCGCGAAGAGACCTTGGATGAAATAGCCGAGCGGTATAATCTCAGCACGAGGGAACTACAGCTTTACAATCGGCTGGCTGAGCATAGTTTGGCGGAGGGGCAGGTTTTATATATTCCGTAAATTAATTTTGCCGGAATCATATATATATGAGCAGACTGCGCATACTTTGCGCAGTTTTTTTTTGATAAGGTCATGGGGCAAGTTTTCTGATGCTAACAAAATTAACTTTGTTAGTATAAATTTTAAATTTATTTAAAATAAAATCACCGTAAATCTTGTATTATTTTTACTATTTATGGTATATTTGTGTCTAGATGGCGAACATTCACTTTTTTAACCATTGTTTGTCGTCGACAATTCTATCTTTTATGTCATTTCGTCATATTAACTCGGCCTAATGACAAAATTTTGTGAGAAGGGGGGAGGAAACAAGGAGAATCTGTTAATTTCTACGGAAAATTTCGGGATGAGTCAGGAAAGGAGAGCAAGGGCAGACGGGAAACAACAGGAACTGCATATTCGAAAGGCTACATTTTGAGAGCGCATACATTTCCCAAGCGAATGGTTTAATTATTAAATTTATAACAGGAGCTGAAAGAAATGATAAAGTATTTGCCCAAACGCACTGCTATGCTTGCGTTGATTTCGACACTGGTTGTTACGATGTTAACACCTTTCGGAAATCAAAACGCTCAAGCGGCAGAGGCCCATGTGGACAACCCTTATGTTGGCGCGACAAAATATATCAACCCCGACTATGCTACATTGATCGATACTTCGATTGCTAGAGTCAGTGACAGTACGTTGAAAGCCAAAATGGAAACTGTCAAATCATATAATACCTATGTATGGCTTGACCGCATTGCGGCGATTTACGGCGGAGAGGATAATGGCAACCGCCGCAGCCTCGAGGGGCATCTGGACGCTGCCTTGGCTCAGAAGCAAGGCAACACGCCAATTGTTGCAGAGATCGTCATTTACGATTTACCTGGCCGGGATTGTCATGCCCTGGCATCCAATGGAGAGCTGCCATTGACGCAAGCGGGCCTGCAAACATATAAAACTGACTATATCGATGTAATTGCTGATATTTTCTCCAAGCCTAAATACCAGGACATTCGGATCGTTACGGTTGTTGAACCGGACAGCCTTCCGAACTTGGTTACCAACTTGAGCACTCCGGCATGCGCCGCAGCCAACTCCAGCGGCATCTATGTGGATGCCGTCAAATATACGCTCAATAAGCTGGCTGTCATCCCTAACGTATACACTTATGTAGATATTGGCCACTCAGGCTGGCTCGGATGGGATGATAACCGTCAAGGTACCATCCAGTTATATACCCAATTGGCTAAAGCTACGAATGCCGGCTTTGCCAGCATCGATGGTTTTGCTTTGAACACGGCGAATACAACTCCATTGGTAGAGCCGAATTTGCCGGATCCGAACCAAAATGTAAACGGCATGCCGCTCAGATCCGCCAATTTCTATGAGTGGAATCCATACTTCAGCGAAGCTGATTTTGCCGCGGGTCTGTATTCGGGCTTTGTGTCTGCCGGCTGGCCAAGCAGCCTCGGCTTCATTATCGACACATCCCGTAACGGCTGGGGCGGACCAGACCGGCCGACCAGTGCGATTGGCTCCACGATTGACCAAATCGTAAATTCGGGCCGCGTGGATCGCCGCCAGCATCGGGGCTTGTGGTGCAACAACAGCGGCGCTGGCATGGGGAGAGCGCCAGAGGCTGCTCCGTCAGGATTCCCTGCTTCGCATATCGACGCTTTTGTCTGGGTTAAGCCTCCGGGGGAATCCGACGGATCCAGCTCTGCAATTCCGAATAACGAAGGCAAAGGCTTCGACCGCATGTGTGATCCGACTTTTCAAACCCAATACGGTATTTTGACGGGTGCGCTACCAAACGCTCCTGTATCCGGCCATTGGTTCCATGATCAATTTGTCATGCTCGTCCAAAACGCGTATCCGGCTATCCCGGCGAATGGCGGGGGAGGACCGGTAGACCCGCCTCCGACGGCTCCGGCCGCACCGACTGGCCTCAGCGCAACGGGTGGCAACGGACAAGTCTCCTTAAGCTGGAACGCTTCACAAGGTGCGACCAGCTATACAGTCAAACGCTCCACGACGAGCGGCGGGCCGTATGCTACGCTAGCAACTATTAGCGGCACTAGCTATACGGATACCGCGGTCACTAACGACACGACTTATTACTATGTGGTCAGTGCAGCCAATAGCGTGGGCACAAGCGTGAATTCCTCCCAAGCATCTGCGCTTCCTCAAGGGGGAGGCACGACTCCGAATCCTGAGCCGACCGGTGATTTGGTGGTTCAGTACAAGGCTGGGGACACAAATGCAACCGATAATCAATTCAAACCGCATTTTAACATCGTGAATAACGGCTCAACGCCTGTTGACCTTAGCCAATTGTCACTCCGCTATTACTTTACGGCGGATGGCTCTCAGCCGATGCAATTCAACTGCGATTGGGCGATGGTTGGCTGCTCGAACCTGACAGGCACGTTTGTCAAAATGAGCCAAGGCAAGACGGGAGCCGATACCTACTTGGAAATTAAGTTCAATGCGTCAGTTGGAACGCTTGCTCCTGGAGAAAGCACAGGTGACATCCAAACACGCAACAATAGCAGCGATTGGACTAATTTGGATGAGAGCAACGACTACTCCTTTGATGCTACGAAAACTTCTTATGCCAATTGGGACAAAGTGACTCTGTACCAGAACGGAACTTTGGTGTGGGGGATTGAACCTTAAAAAACTAACCAGGAACGGCGTCGATGTGGCGCCGTTTCCTTCAACTAAGGAGGATTCGGCATCTAACTGAAATTTAAGGCAAGCTCACGGCTGGACGTACGTACGATATTTCCGCCGCAATTCGGCTAAAGAACGCCAGCAGCGGACGAATCTTGATTACGATGCAGCAGAGCGACGGAAGCGGCGATAACTATCTTCGCGTAGCCGAATCGCCAGTGACGGACAGCGCTTGGATGACATTGAGAGGGTCGTTCCTGTATGAGCCTTCGGGTGCGGTCACGTCGTTGAAGCTTTATTTTGAAGGTCCCGATGCAGGCGTAGATTTTTACGTCGATGACGTTGTGGTTGCCGAAAGGGCAGATATTGACTGGAAGGCGGAAGCCATTGCACGGATCGAGCAGCTCCGCAAAGGCGACGTGCAAATTCTCGTGACCGATGAAGAGGGACGTCCCATACCGGGTGCAAACGTCGAGGTACAGCAGACCAGACACGGTTTTCCTTTTGGTTCGGCGATGAGCAGCACGGTGCTATCCAATAGCCAGTACAGCAATTTTTTTAAGGAGCATTTCAATTGGGCCGTATTCGAAAATGAGTCCAAATGGTATTCCAATGAGACCAGCAGGGGCAATGTCAACTATAGCGTGGCCGACCGGATGATGGAGTTTGCCGAAGCGAACGGCATTACGGTGCGGGGGCATACGATACACTGGGAGGTTGATCAATATCAACCCAGTTGGGTTCGCAAGGCGATGGATGATCGAATCACTAGCGTTGTGAATCATTTCAAAGGCAAATTCGTTCATTGGGATGTGAACAACGAAATGATGCACGGCAGTTTTTTCAAAGATCGGCTAGGCGCATCGGTTTGGCCTTACATGTACCAAAGAACGAAGGAGCTTGATCCGGACGCCAAGCTGTTCGTCAACGATTATAACGTGATCAGCCAGCCCGGCGACAATGATTACAAGCTTCATATCCAGGAGCTGCTCGGCCAAGGCGCGCCTATCGACGGTATCGGCGTGCAAGGGCATTTCGGTGCAACGATCGATCCGATCGTGGTGAAGTAGAGACTGGATAATTTGGCGACCCTGGATTTACCAATTTGGATTAGCGAATATGATTCTACACAGCCCAATGTAAATATCAGGGCGGACAATCTTGAAGCACTTTACAGAACAGCCTTCAGCCATCCGGCGGTAGAGGGGATCATGATGTGGGGCTTCTGGGCCGATAACCACTGGCGGGGCGCGGATGCGGCAATTGTGAACATGGATTGGTCCTTGAATGCAGCAGGGCAAAGGTTTATCGCTCTGATGGACGAATGGACAACGCATCAGACCGGGACGACATCGGCCAATGGCCAATACGCTTTCCGGGGGGTTCATGGCACTTACGACTTCACGGTAACGAAAGGCAATCTCCGCGCGACAGAAACCTTCGAACTGACGCCGGGAAGCGGCGTGCTGTCAGTAGCCGTCCAGCTTAAAGAGTCCGGCGGCGAACCTGGTCCTATCCCTACTGGAGAAATGAGAGCAATGATTATTCTTTCGAGCCGGCTAAAACGTCGTTTACTAAATGGGAGAAAATAACCTTGTACCGTAACGGACAGTTCGTGTGGGGAATCGAACCCTGAGACGGTCAATCATTTTAAAGGAGGAAAGTTTATTTGATGAAGAATCCTAGAAAATCTATAAAGCTGTGGATTTATGCGGCGATCATTGCCATCGTGCTGCCGATCATTTGCATTTACCCTCCTCCAGCCGCGGAGGCGGCCGGAATCGACGGATACCTTCATACTGAAGGGAATAAGATCGTAGATAGCTCCGGACGGGAGGTTCATTTCAGCGGGGTGAACTGGTTTGGCTTCGAGACGGGAAACAATGTGGTTCATGGGCTGTGGGCCCGCAATTGGGAAGAGATTTTGGACGATATTCAAAGGCTCGGATATAACTCGATCCGTCTTCCGTTCAGCAATGAAGTGCTGAATCCAGGAAAAATGCCGGATTCCATTGATGCAACAAAAAATCCGGATCTAGCCGGCTTAAACTCGATTCAGATCATGGACAAAATCATCGAAGGAGCAGGGCAGCGGGGGTTGAAGGTCATATTGGACAACCATCGCTCCAATGCGGGGGTCAGCGCTCAAGAGAGCGGGCTGTGGTATACAGCCGATTATCCGGAGTCCCGCTGGATTGCGGACTGGGAGTCCTTGACGCGCAAATACTTGAACAATGATACGGTAGTAGCGATGGATTTGCGCAATGAACCGCATGCCGCCGCTTGCTGGGGCTGCGGGGACCCGGCGACCGATTGGAGAATTGCGGCCGAGAAGGCGGGCAATGCCATACTCGCGATCAACCCGAATCTGCTCATTTTGGTGGAAGGGAATGAGTGCTACGCCCCGGGCGGCAACAACGACCCCTGGACAGGGGCGGATTGTACCTGGTGGGGCGGCAACTTGCAGGGAGCTAAAGATTATCCGGTCCGTTTGAACGTGCCGAACAGGCTGGTCTATTCTCCGCATGAGTATCCGGCCAGCGTATATAATCAACCGTGGTTCAGCGCTCCGGATTACCCGAGCAATTTGCCTCAGGTATGGGAGAAATACTGGGGTTATTTGAAGCAGGATTATCCGATTCTGTTCGGAGAATTTGGCACCCATCTCGCTACCGAGTCGGACAGGCTCTGGCTGAATTCATTGGCGGATTACATCCGGCAGCATGGGTTAAACTGGACCTTTTGGTCGCTGAATCCGAACTCGGGTGATACCGGAGGACTTTATTTGAACGACTGGAAGACGATCGAGCAGGCCAAACAGGCTGTTCTGGAAACGATCCAGTATCCGAAGATCGGTTCAGCATCGCCGGGGTCTGGAACACCTGCCGCACCTGAGGGATTAAGCGCCGTGTCTTCGGATCAGCGCGTCGCGTTAAGCTGGACCAGTGCAGGTCAAGGGGCGTCTTACAACGTCAAGCGCTCTACGCAAAGTGGAGGTCCTTATATGATGGTTGCGACGGTAAGTTCGAACAGCTATGCGGATACGGGGCTGACAAACGGCGTCACGTATTATTATGTGGTTTCTGCGGTCACAACTAGCGGGGAGTCCGCCAATTCCAGACAGGTTGCTGCAACGCCGCAGACCGGTGCGACCACGGGGGATCTGGAGGTCCATTACCGTGCCGGCAATACGAACCCTTCCGATAATCAGGCCGCTCCGCATTTTAATATCGTGAACAAAGGCCAGAGCTCCGTCGCTCTAAGCGGCATCACGCTTCGCTATTGGTACACACCGGAAACAGGCAAGACCCCGGTTTTTAATTGCGATTATGCCGCCGTGGGCTGTGCTAACGTAAACGGAAAATTTGCTACTGCCGGGGACGGCCGGGCTTACGTAGAGATCTCTTTCGAACCCGGTGCAGGCTCCATTTCCGCAGGACAACAGTCCGGCGATATTCAGTTAAGATTTCATTATACGGATTGGAGCAATATGAATGAGTCCGACGACTATTCTTTTAATCCGAATCAAACCGCCTACAAAGCTTACGACAAAGTAACGCTATATCGGAATGGAACGCTAATTTGGGGGAACGAGCTTTAATCAAATGATAACGAAATGAAAAGAGGGAGCAGGAATGACTAGCTTAACGGAGAGTTTGAGAAGCAGTGTAAGGAGCTTTGTAAAAATAATCGCGATCATGCTCATTTTCGTGCTGGCGATATCCGGTTTGTTACCAGCAGGAGTTCATGCGGACACCGACCCTAGCCCAATTCGGGTAAACCAAATCGGTTACTTGCCCGGGGCTGATAAAATAGCCACGATCGTTAGCAATTCGGCGTCCCCGCTTGCCTGGGAGCTGCGCAAGACAGGAGGCAGCGTGGCGGCTCAAGGGCAGACCCATGTATACGGCCTAGATCAGGCTTCCGCCGATCGCATTCATCATGCCGATTTTTCGTCCGTTTCGGAGCAAGGCACTTATAGACTGTGGGTTTCCGGATTAGGAGAAAGCGTGCCGTTTGCCATTAACGGCAATTTATATCCGAACCTGCCTAGCGAGGCGATGGAATATTTCTACTTCCACCGGATGGGCGTAGACATTCAGGCGCAATACTTGAGCAACGCTGCTTTTGCCCATAAAGCGCTGCATCCGGGAGACAATTCGATCGGCTGTTATAACAGCTGGTGCGGAAACGAAAGACTTAATGTGAAAAATTCATGGGCAGATGCAGGAGACTTCGGAATCTACCCCGTGAATCAGGCGATATCGGCCTGGACGCTGCTCAATCTATACGAGCGTTACCCCGGGGCGTTCCCGGACGGCTCTCTGAACATCCCGGAGAGCAGTAACGGCATCCCCGATATTCTTGACGAAGTTCTGTTCGGCTCGACTTTTATGAAGGGAGTCATGCCTTCGACAGGACTGGCCTCGCATAAAATTCATAATGACAATTGGAGCGCGTTTCCGGTAACGAATATCGATGCTGAGAACAGCATGAATCGTCAAGCCCAGCCGCCTTCCACGAACGCGACCTATGCCGTGGCCCGCAACTTGGCGCATCTGGCTCGCTTGATCAAGCCGTATAAAGAAGCGGAAGCCGCAGATATGTGGAGCATTGCCAAGGAGGCCTGGACACGGGCTTCGGCGAATCCGAATGTTCTCTATACCTCGCAAACGCCTGACGCTCCGGGCGGCGGGGATTATGACGACATTCGCACAAGCGATGACCGGTATGCTGCGGCCGCAGAATTATATTTGACGGCCTATGCGTTAGGTGACAGCAATACATCATCCTATAAAGCAGCGGTAACTTCATCTCAGCATTACCGCGAGGTATCCCAGTTCGACTGGCAGTCTACCGCTACGACAGGAACGCTGTCTCTATTGTCGGCTCAAAACGATCTGCCAGCCTCTGATCTTCAGGCCATGAAGACGAATGTGCTGAACCAGGCAAACGGGTTGCTCACGACACTAAATGGAGAAGGATACCCTGTGCTGCTGCCGGGGAACAAAGGTTATGACTGGGGCTCCAACTCTATCATTGCCAACAAAATGATACTGCTCGGCTACGCGTACGATCTTAGCCAGAACCTGAATTATTTAAAAGCGCTGAACCAGGCGATGGATTATTTCATGGGCAACAATGCGATGAGATTATCTTATATTACGGGTTACGGCCAATACTTCGAGACGGACACGCATGACCGCTGGGCTTGGGGCAAATACCAGAGCGGCGTATCGTATCCGAAGGGCTGGCTGTCCGGTGGGCCAAACAACACGGTGATCAACGATTCGGCGACGCCAATGGGAATGCCGGCGGCCAAGTCATATGCGCCGAAGAACACGGCTCCTGATGCCTGGGTGTCCAAAGAGAATACGATCAACTGGAATGCGCCGCTTGTGTGGATTTCAAAATATATTCAAGACCATAGAGAGCCGCTAGGCGGAGGGACGAACCCGAACCCGAATCCAAACCCTGACCCGGGCCCAGGACCAGGACCAGGACCGGACCCGAATCCGGGACCTAGTGGAGATTTGATCGTTCAGTACAAAGCCGGAGACACGAATGCAACCGACAACCAATTCAAGCCTCATTTCAATATCGTAAACAAGGGGACCACGGCAGTGCCTTTAAGCGAGTTGAGCCTGCGGTATTACTTTACAGCTGACGGCAATAATCAGCTGCAGTTCAACTGCGATTGGGCCATGGTCGGCTGCTCTAACCTGAGCGGAGCGTTCGTAAAAATGAACCCGGGCAAAGCGAACGCCGATACCTATTTGGAAATTACGTTCAAAGCGGCAGCGGGTTCGCTGCAGCCTGGCGGACAAACCGGGGATATCCAGGCACGCAATCATGCGAGCAACTGGACGAACCTCAACGAGAGCAATGATTATTCTTTTGATCCTACGAAGACCGCTTATGCAAATTGGGACCGCGTAACACTGTACCATAACGGAACGCTGGTATTCGGAAACGAGCCTTGATTGCCGGGATGGCTCTACGTAGTCATTCAGACCAAATATTGACTCCCAGTCCATTTCACGCTATGATAATATGGATTAACTTAAATAACCGTGTGAAAAGACATGGAACGGGAAGAGTAGGCAGTGAGCCCTTCAGAGAGCGGGATTGCAGCGCTGGAAGATTCCGCAGGATGCAGCTGGCCGAAGTCACCCGGGAGTCGCTTGTTTGAGCAGCTATTCAGTTTGTAGCTGTTAGAACGGGCCGGTAGCAGCCGTTATCTGTACGAGTGTTGTGAGTTTCTCGGCGATTCCGCGAATGTAGCGGTTTCGGGGCTGAGTAACCTGCAAAACAAAGGTGGTACCGCGAAAGTAAAGCCTTTCGTCCTTTGAGACGAGGGGCTTTTTGTATTTTTTGAGCAAGACTAGTCTGATTACGCTAAGGCAATGCTGAATTGTAACGGAGGTTGAAATTATGTCAGAGATCCAAGAGCATTCGTCGGCGAATATGCCGACAACGTATGATCCCAAGGCTGCAGAACAGAAATGGTACCGCTATTGGATAGAGGGCGGCTTCTTCAAGGCGGGTCAAATACCGGAAGCCAAGCCGTACACGATCGTCATTCCCCCGCCGAACGTAACGGGTATGCTTCATATCGGGCATGCGCTGGACTTTACGCTGCAGGATATCTTGATCCGCACGAAGCGGATGCAGGGCTACGATGCTTTATGGCTGCCAGGCTCCGACCACGCTGGAATAGCTACGCAGACGAGAGTGGAGCAGACGCTTCGCGCAGAAGGAATCTCCCGCTATGATCTTGGCCGCGAGAAGTTTCTCGAGAAAGTATGGGAATGGAAAGAGCATTATGCCGACACGATCCGCGAACAATGGGCGAAAATGGGCTTCTCGCTGGACTATTCCCGCGAGCGGTTTACTTTGGATGAGGGGTTGTCCAAGGCTGTTCGCGAGGTGTTCGTCAAGCTATATGAAAAGGGCCTGATCTATCGCGGCAAATATATCATTAACTGGGATCCTGCGGCCCGTACGGCCCTCTCGGATATTGAAGTGGAATATAAAGAGGTCAACGGCCATTTGTATCATCTGCAATATCCGCTTAAGGACGGCAGCGGCTTTATTACGGTAGCTACGACCAGACCCGAGACGATGCTAGGGGATACGGCTGTAGCCGTTCATCCTGAGGATGAGCGGTACCGCCATCTGATCGGCCAATCGCTCGTGCTGCCGATCGTGAATCGTGAAATTCCGATTGTTGCCGATGAATACGTCGATAAAGAATTCGGCAGCGGAGCGGTGAAGATTACCCCTGCCCATGACCCGAATGACTTCGAGTTAGGACTGCGTCATGACTTGCCGCAAATTACCGTTATGGATGAGAGCGGCAAGATGAATGAGGCGGCCGGCAAATACCAAGGACTGGATCGCAGCGAGTGCCGGAAGGCGATCGTAGCCGATCTCAAGGAATCCGGCGTTCTCGTAAGGATTGAAGACCATGTTCACCAGGTCGGACATAGCGAGCGCTCCGGTGCCGTGGTCGAGCCTTATTTGTCGACGCAATGGTTCGTTAAAATGAAGCCGTTGGCAGAAGCGGCGATTGCTGCTCAAAAATCAGGCAAAGGCGTTCATTTCGTACCGGAGCGGTTTGAGAAAATCTATCTGCACTGGATCGAAAATGTCCGCGACTGGTGCATCTCCCGCCAATTGTGGTGGGGACACCGCATCCCGGCTTGGTACTGCGAATCCTGCGGCGAGCTGCATGTCGGAAGAGAAGCCGTGGATACCTGCGCCAAATGCGGCGGGCATGAACTGGTACAGGACAACGATGTTCTGGACACCTGGTTCAGCTCTGCCCTGTGGCCGTTCTCCACGCTCGGCTGGCCGGATGAGGATAGCGAGGACTTCAAGCGCTACTTCCCAACGGATGTTCTCGTTACTGGATACGACATCATTTACTTCTGGGTAGCGCGGATGATTTTTACCGCCCTTGAATTTACCGGAGAAATTCCGTTCAAGGACGTGCTGATTCATGGATTGGTGCGGGACAGCGAAGGACAGAAAATGTCCAAATCGCTGGGTAACGGCGTTGATCCGCTGGAAGTTATCGAGAAATACGGCGCGGATGCTATGCGCTACATGATTTCGACCAGCAGTACGCCTGGCCAGGATTTGCGTTTCCATTGGGAACGCGTCGAGCAGGCCCGCAACTTTGCGAATAAAATCTGGAACGCCTCCAGATTTGCGTTAATGAATTTGGAAGGTGTAACATTTGAGGATATCGATATTCAAGGCGACCTGTCGACTTCTGACCGCTGGATTCTCCACCTCTTCAATGAGACGGCCCGTAACATTACCCGCCTGATTGATGCCTATGAATTCGGGGAAACCGGCCGGGAACTCTACAATTTCATCTGGGATGATTTATGCGATTGGTATATTGAATTCGCTAAGCTATCGTTCTATGGCGATGATCCTGTGGCCAAAAGAAAAACGCAGTCCGTGCTTGCCTATGTGCTTGACCGGACGCTGCGCCTGATCCATCCTTTCATGCCGTTTATTTCCGAGGAAATATGGCAACATTTGCCGCATCGCGGCGAAACGATCACGCTGGCCGAATGGCCGCAGTTTGATCCGGCGCTTGAAGCACCGGACGCCGTACGCGAAATGAATTTGCTGATCGACGTCATCCGCTCCGTTCGGAATATCCGGGCGGAAGTGAATGTGCCGATGAGCAAGCAAATTGAATTGATTGTGAAGCCGGGCTCCGCCGAACTGCTGGACATCATTGAGCGGAACAGCCACTACATCCGGCGTTTCTGCAACACTTCACAATACGAGGCTTCACTGAGCGCAGCTGTTCCAGATAAGGCGATGACAGCCGTCGTAACGGGAGCCGAGCTGTACTTGCCATTAGCAGGCCTGATTGATATCAGCCAGGAGATCGCCCGTCTGGAGAAAGAGCTCGATCACTTGAACAAAGAGGTAGAGCGCGTAGAGAAAAAGCTGGCGAACGAAGGCTTCGTATCCAAAGCACCTGCCAAGGTCATCGAGGAAGAACGCGCCAAAATGGCTGATTATGCGAGCAAGCGCGATAAAGTGCTGGCGCGGATCGCTGAATTGAAAGGCTAGAAGCAAGGTTAATAAACTCAGTACAGCAGGAGCCTGATTCGCTTTATTCGGCTCTTGCTGTACCTTTCCATATTTTGAAGCAGCATTTTAGTTCAATACATTAACGAAGGTGAATGTGACATGGGGGTTAATCTTTCGGAAGAAATCCAGCTGCCGTTGGCAAGTTACACAGATGCGGTAGAGTGGATTAACAGTTTGATACCGTTTGGCATCCGTCCGGGTCTGGAGCGTATTCAGCGGATGATGGAGCACTTTGGCAACCCGCAGCGAAGACTGAAGTTCATACATGTGGCCGGAACGAACGGCAAAGGCTCCTCCTGCGCTTTTTTAAGCTCAACGCTTAAGGAGTGCGGATACGACGTAGGGATGTTCACATCCCCTTACATTACGAAATTTACGAACAGATTCCAGTTTAACGGAGAGGATATTCCAGAGGAGACTCTGTTAAGCTTGGCTAACCGTATTGCTCCCGTTGTGAAAGAGATCGCTGCCACCGAGTTAGGATCTCCAACAATGTTTGAAGTGAGTACGGCGCTTGCAATTCTCTACTTCGCGGAAGTATGCTATCCCGATGTCGTAGTATGGGAGACTGGGCTCGGGGGCAGAATGGATGTTACGAACCTGGTTACTCCGATCGTGTCCCTTATTACGAATGTGGGCATGGATCATACCGATATTTTAGGAGATTCCCTAGAGGACATCGCCCGCGAAAAAGCAGGCATCATTAAGCCCGGCGTACCGGTAGTCAGCTGCGCTAGCCAGCCTTCCGTTATCGCCATTCTGAAAGAGACGGCGAAAGAGAAGGGTTCGACACTCTATTTGCTCGGAGAGCAGTTTCATTATGAGGGCGGCGGCTTAAGTGGACGAACCCAAAGCATTCAGTTTAAGGGTCCTTTTCGGAACATGGATATCGAGCTGTCGATGCTTGGCGGGCACCAATGCACGAATGCTGCCGGGGTTTTGATGGTGCTGGAGGTACTGCGTCAATATATGGCCTTCGTTCTCGAGGATGAGCAGCTGCTGTCCGGATTCAAGAACGCCTTCTGGGCAGGCCGGCTGGAGCAGGTGTCAGATCAGCCTCGTATCGTTCTGGACGGCGCGCATAATCCCGAAGGAGCAGAGGCGCTCGCAAGAAGCCTTCCGGAAGCATTCAGCTACCGGAAGCTGAATTTGATGATGGGTATGCTCGCTAATAAGCATCATCGTGAATACTTGGAGCATATATTACCAATAGTGGATACGCTTATTCTGACCGAGCCCGATTTTCGCAAGAAAATGGATGCGGATTCGCTGTATCAGTTCGTGGAGCAAATGCGGAAGGATATGGCGAAGGCGGATCTTGAAGTCATTGTGGAGCGTGACTGGAAGCGTGCGCTGGCACTGCTGCAATCACGGACGGAACGGGAGGATCTTGGGGTCGTTACAGGCACGCTATATATGATTTCGGACGTGCGGGCAACCCTTTTGCATCAAACCGATTCTGAAAAAGGCTGGTGACCATATTGTTGAATACGACAGAACAACATGTACATTTTATCGGGATCGGTGGCTATGGAATGAGCGCTATTGCCCGCGTTATGCTGGAAATGGGCTACACCGTGACCGGTTCGGACGTCGCTTCCCAGGAGTTAACGGAGAAGCTGGCGGCCAAAGGAGCTAAAATTTATATTGGACATACTAAAGAGCAGGTGCATGGAGCGGATTTAGTTGTGTACTCAACTGCGCTGCCAAAGGACAACGTTGAGCGAGTGGCAGCCGAGGAGCAGGGAATTCCGGTCCTGCATCGTTCGCAAATGCTGGCAAGGCTGCTGAATGAACGTACGGGCGTAGCCGTTGCGGGAGCACACGGCAAAACGACGACCTCCTCCATGATCGCTCTAGTGATGGAGCAGTGCGGAACGGATCCTACCTATATTATCGGCGGCGAAATTATGGATATCGGCACGAATGCCAAAGCAGGGCAAGGCAAATGCGTCGTTGCCGAGGCTGATGAGAGCGATGGCTCCTTTCTCCAGTACCATCCTTCGCTTGGCATCGTTACGAATATTGAGGCGGACCATTTGGAAAATTACGGCGGCGACTTCGGCAAGCTGAAAGAGGCCTACGTGCGGTTTCTGAATCAAATCAAACCGGAAGGCAAAGCGATCGTATCCGGAGATGACCGGAACATCCGCGACTTGCTGCCGAAGCTGCAATGCGAGGTCGTCACCTACGGCATTGAAAAGGCATGCGATTATACGGCGACAGATATTGAGCTTGGGGACCGGAAGGTTACGTTCACGATAAACCGTGGCGGGCAGCCCCTGGGCCAAGTCAAGCTGTCGGTTCCCGGCAGACATAATGTCTACAATGCCATGGCCACGGTAATTACCTGTCTTGAGTCAGGCATTTCTTTTACGGAGATCGCCGAGGCGATCCAGCATTTTCATGGCGCAAAACGCCGATTCCAGGTGCTGGGCGAGAGCCGCGACATTCTGGTCATCGATGATTATGCCCATCATCCGACAGAGATCGAGGCGACGATTGCCGCAGCTAAGGCGACCGGAAAACGGATTATTGCCGTATTCCAGCCCCAGCGGTATTCGCGAACCTTCTTCCTATTGGATGCGTTCAGCCGCGCGTTTGGCGGAGCGGATGAAGTAATCATTACGGATATTTACTCACCTGCGGGAGAGAAGCAGATTGAAGGAGTCAGTTCTTCGAAGCTGGTGGAGCTGATCAAAGTCAACAGTAATGCCGGAGCAAGACATCTGCCGACAAAGCAGGACGTCCTTGAAGACTTGCAAGGGCGGCTGCAGCCTGGCGATCTCGTCATTACGATGGGTGCCGGCGATATTTGGAAGGTAGGGCATGAGTTGGCCAAGAGCCTGGCCTAAGCAAGTTATAAAGGAGCTGTCCCAAGCGCAGTTGTTGTCTGCGGAGGACAGCTCCTTTCTGTTTTTCTTCAACGCTCTATAATTGGCCCCCATACCACGTCAAGGTGCCTAGCGCATAGGATATTGCATATCCCAGCGCTATACCGGCCAGCACGATGCCCATGAACATCCAATCGCGCAGGCGAATGCTCATTTGGCAGTAGAAATCCCGTTTGCCGCCGGTAAACCCGCGTGATACCATAGCGACGGCTACACGCTCTGACTTGCGAATAGCGCTAGCCAGGAGAGGGATGCTGTAACGTTTAAAAGCATGGAGCATCGAGCGGATATTGCGCTTTTCCCGCCATATCCCCCGCATCCGGTGGGCCTGCTGCATAATGCGAAGCTCCTCGCGGAACAGAGGCAGGAAGCGGAATCCGGCCAGGATGCCGTACGCTAGCTTTGGCGGCAGCTTGCATTGCTGCATGAGACTAAGCATAAATTTGACGGGTTCCGTCGTCAGGACGAACATGAGCGATAGCGCCGAGAACATTAGGGTGCGCAAGGCGAGTGAGAGGGCCAGATTGAAACCGGCCTCCGTCAGCTTCAGCGTTCCCCACGATAAGAGCAGGGGGGAGTCCTGCGGCAAATTGGAACGCGGAAAAAGCGCGGCCGTCCAGAAATAACCGATGGCCATAATAAAGAAGGGCACGAACAAGAACAGCCATCTGCGCCAGGAAATCCGGCCGAATATGACGGTGACGATCAATATATAAATCAGGCTGACGGAAATGGTGACCGGGTCGAAGGCGAGCGACAGCAGAATAACCCCTATAATGACGGTGAGTCCTTTGATCGAGGGATTCATTTCATTCAAGAACCCGCCAAATGCGCCTGATCGTATCATACGAGAACCTCCCCACAGGTATCTTGTGTTCTTTGGAGCGCTGATCTCAGCTTATTTTTCAAATGGGCTGTGAGCGGAGGGACGAGCTTATGCGCCCGAAGCTGCTCCTCAGGCCAATCCCATAATTCTTCAGGGCGTCCGTCCCATTGAATGCTCCCCTCGCCCAGCACGATGACCCGATCGGCAAATTGCTGGACAAGCTCCATATCATGGGTAATCATGATGACGGTCAGTCCGCGGTCTACCCGGGCGCGCAGCGAATTCATCAGCTCCAGGGCCGAGTAGGCATCCTGGCCGAAGGTCGGCTCGTCGCACAGCAGCACCTGCTGTTCCTCGGACAACATCGCGGCTACGCTTAATCGGCGTTTTTGCCCTTGACTGAGGGCGAAGGGACTGAAATCACGGCGATGTTGCAGGCGATATTGCTCAAGCTGTGAATTGACCCGTTCGGATACCGCCTCCTCGGGCAGTTTCTGCAGCCGCAGGCCAAAGGCCAGCTCGTCATAGACGGTATCAGTGACGAATTGATGCTCCGGATGCTGGAAAATAAGGCCGACGCGCTTTCGCAGCTCATGCTCCGGCCAATCCGGCAAAGGTTGGCCGGAGAAGTTGATTCTGCCGGAGGACGGCTCTAATATCCCGGACAAGAGAGCGGCGAGAGTCGACTTCCCCGCCCCGTTCTGGCCGACGAGTGCAATGAACTGCCCGGCCGGGATCGATAGGGACAGCCGGTCAAGGATTTTCTTTCCGCCGCTGCGCTCGAAGGAAAGGCTATCGATCAACAGCAAGCCATCCTGGCCGTTTGGATCGGCGGATCCTCCGTCAGGCAGCACAGTCTGGAAGGTTTCGGTTTGCTCCAGCTGTTGAAGCAGCGTTCTTTTTACAGAGTCGGGTTTGCTCAGCCATAGCTCGGTCAATTCATCCCTGGTGATCGGCTGCCATGTAGGCTTCTTCTCTATTTGCAGCTGCTCGTGGAGGCGAACGGCTCCTGGCATCCATATCCCCAAATGTTGTGCTTCTTCTTTGGAATTGGCAAAATAGGTCCGCGGTTCTCCCTCGTACACAAGTTTTCCACCCGTACCCATCACGGCAAGGCGGTCTACATAAGGCATCCAGGCATCAAGCTGGTGCTCAATAAGCAAGATACTCATTTGCCGCTGCTTGCGAATAGAGTGAATGAGACCGGCCAGCTGCGAGCAGGCGAGCGGATCCAGATTGGATGTAGGCTCGTCAAGGATGAGCACTTGCGGATTCAGGGCTAATGCGCAGGCCAGTGCCAGCCGCTGCTTCATTCCTCCAGATAAAGTATGGATATGTGCGTTCCGCCAGCCGGTCAGTTCGACAAGCTGCAGCGCTTCGTCAATCTTTGCGCTGATTTGTTCCCGCGGACAACCGATGTTCTCCAGGCAAAAAGCAAGCTCTTCCTCCACCTTGAGCATGCAAAATTGACTGTCCACATCTTGGAACACGATTCCTACCTGCTGCGCAATCTCCCCTGGGTCTTGTCCTTCGAGGGATTCGCCATGCAGATAAACGCCGCCAGTCACCAGGCTATCGATGGCTGAAGGATACACCCGGTTCAGGCAGAGGGCCAAGGAGCTTTTCCCGCAGCCGCCCGGGCCGAGAAGCAGCATTACTTCGCCTTGGTGCAAACGGAGAGAAATTGAGGAGAATACTAGCTCCTCCCCCTCCTCGCTAAAAGCCAGGGATAAATCTTTCGTCTCCAAAACAATCGGTTTATCCATCGTATCTTGATCCGGTAGCGCTGTATTCATTACAGCTTCACCGAAGTTCGTTTTTGATTAGCGTTTTGGGCTGCGGCCTTTCCAATGGGGAAGCTTCTCAGCACGCCTGTGCGGGCCAGCGCATCGGATATCCATTTACCCAACAGGCCGGCGATGACCGCTCCGCTGATAACCCGGACGATGAACATGGAGATGACAAGACCCGTGGACAATGCGGCAAACCCGGAATGGAAGAAGCCCCAAGCGAAGCTGAATACGGCGGCGCCTACGCCTGCTCCCATGAGCACTGGCGTGTTGTAGTAGCGGTATCTTACGGCGGCGAAGGCTGCTTCCGCGCCGAGACCTTGAATAAAGGCGGACAGGATCAGAATCGGGCCGGTGACGTTGCCGATCAATACCTCGATCGTTCCGGCGATCGTCTCGGACAGCAGGGCTGCTCCAGGTTTGCGCAAAATATAGGCCGAAATAATCGAAACGATAAACCATATGCCAAAGATGACCTCATATCCCATCGGACCCATAAAGCCGACGAGCACATTACCTACCTGCAGGAAAATCAAGTACACGACAGCAAATACGACAGACAGCGAGCTGAGAACGATAATGTCGCGAAGCTTCCAGGATGACATCCTTATTCCCCCTTCCTCTGCACATGATCCGGTTTAGTTGATGGACTGTTGCAGGAGATCGTCGCAGTCATGACTAGATGGGAGGTCTTGGTGCTCGAGGTGACGAAGGCGTTCTCGAGCGACCGGAAAACCTGATGGGCATTACCGTCCAAGCGGCTGGCGTAATGAATCCCGCCGGAGAACGTCCCCTCGGCTTCCGCAGCTTTTACCGCATCATAGATAACGTCCATATAGTGGGGCACCCCCATCGGATAGAGCGCGAATTGAGCTGCGGTATCTACCGAAGTGTCGTTCCCCTCGTTTAAGCGGACATCGTCCTCGGACATGTAGACGTCTCCTTCCGTATCTCCCGGGCAGCCGACGGAGAAAGTTGCGCTGAGCGCGACATGCTCGCCGCTCTTTGCCGCTTGAAGAAAGATGGATTTAACGACGTCGAACACATGCTCATGGCGGCCGCGCACGCAGGTGCTGACGTCATCGCTCTGAACCCAAACCTTGGACGTGTCGGTATGCTCCAGTGCTTCGAGAATGATCGGGACGAACCGGTCGCTCATCGGAAACAAAGAGAACCGGCAGCCGACGATGCGGCTGGTGCCGCAAGCCACAGCTTGAATGTTTTGCTCGATCGGATTGTTGTTCATGTTACTTTTCCTCCCTTGGATAAATTAATCATTGCCTGGAACGACAAAAAAACCGCACCCGAAGAGTGCGGTTTTATCGATCCAAGCCTGTGCTTGCTTTAATATATTAAAGTGAACATGCAGCGCTATTCATCGTTTCCCCGCACTTCCCCACGCTAGTATGATCTAGATCGGGTGTAAAGGGTTAACCGTTCCTCAATCGGGAACGATCTCTCAGCCAGCAAAGGCACCCCTAGTGCATTTCTCCGTTATGCGGTTGTCAATGGTTCCCATTATACAGAGTTCCATTAAATTGTAAAGACCTCGCCTAAATGAACTGGTCTATATTCTCGCAAATATTCATATTGTAACGGTAGAAGAGAGGACAAGGAGCGTGCGGATCGTGAACAAGGCGAAGATGACATTCCGGTTCGATGAACACGGGCGGGAAGCCCGCCATGCACAGGGGGCCTGGGACCAGCAGGGGATAAAACCCGTCCCCGCTCCAAGGCATGACAAGGAGCCTGAGCAATCGGATCAGGGACCCAAAGATATTACCACAGCTTACCGTGCGGTAGAAACGATGGACTATTGGGGAGATCCTTTTACGGATCATACCGGAACAGGGATTGCCGTATTTCCGGAGCACTCCGAACCAGGCGGCGGTGATTATTATTTTCGCCAAACGCGAACCTCCTGGTGGAAGGTTGCCGGCTCGCTGACCGGGGCGATCGTGACCGGGGCGCTCTTTGGATTCGTCGTTCTGTCGATGTTCAATCAGGAAATGTCGGTGCCGATCCCCGGAATTAGCGTGCCGAAGCAGGAGGCAGCCGGAGAAGCGGCAGATATCCCTGTGCTGGGCAGCCTAATCACGGAGGAACAGGCTCCGCTCGTGCAGGTCGTTCTGCCTTCGCAAAGCTATCATTTTCTGCAGTACGGCGTATTCAGCACGGCGGAAGGCGTCGCGCTAGCCCAGGAACAATTACGCTCCGCAGGCATCGCTGCTGCGCGGGATACCTTGGATGAGAAGCGGGTATACGCAGGAGTCTCCCCTAATCGCGAAGAAGCTAAATTGCTTAGCGGGAGGCTGAAAACGGGGGGTGTCCACCTTATTTTGCATGAGATTGCCTTGCCGGAATCCGTTACCGTGGAATATAAGGGGGATGCAGCATCCCTTCAGCAATATTTGGCGCAAAGCGCGGATCTCGCTTACATGCTGAGCTCCTCCTCGGCAGCTCTTCTGGGAGAAGCTACCCCTGAACGCCAGAGCCAGGAGGAGATCGGCCAGTTAAGGGAAAGCCATCAGTTGTGGACCAAGAGCGCTGCCTCGGTTCGGGGCAAACTGACATCTTCCGCAGAGGCTGCAGCGAAGGAAATGGAGAAGGCGATGAACAGTGCGGTCGAGGCGATGGAGGAATTTAATGAGAAGGGCGAGCAGACCATGCTCTGGGAAGTGCAAAATGAAGCGATGCGGTTCATTCTGGCAGAACAAGAGCTGGTCGGAGGCAAAGAGGGGCCGTGAACGAACAATCGAAAGGCAGGGAATTGGAAATAGTTGCCCCTGCCTTTTTTATGTTTGTATTGCCGATCAATTAACCTTATAATAATGAAGTGCTAAGTGTCAAAAAATGGCGAGGTTAACAGCTCTGAACTTATTCGGGCGAAGGCCGAGCAAAGGAGAATCCTAACTTGGAATTTGCAGCTTCATCATCGCGGCATGTAATATTGGCCTCGTCTTCACCACGCAGACGGGAATTGCTGGCTTCCTTACATATTCCGTTTGAGGTTATTCCAAGCGAAGCGGACGAAACTACACCGGAGCAATGGGAGCCGGAGCAAATCGTCATGGAGCTTGCGCTGCGCAAGGCCAAGGCGGTTCAAACATCGCTTGAGCAAGCATCGCGCGAAGCCGTGATCATCGGCAGCGACACGATCGTCGTCTTGGATGGACATGTGCTCGGCAAGCCCAAGGATGAAGCGAAGGCAGCTTCGATGCTCCGTTCATTGCAGGGACGAAGCCACTATGTGTATACTGCCATTGCTTGCATTGATGCGAATAGCGGACGAACGGAAGTCGAATATCGCCGTACGGCCGTTACGATGAGACCCGCAGCCGAGGATGAAATCGCCGCATATGCCAGGACCGGAGAAGGCTTGGACAAAGCGGGCGCTTATGCGATACAAGGACTCGGGTCGATTTTTGTCACAGGAATCGAAGGCTGTTATTTCAATGTGGTCGGACTGCCGCTTTCCTTGCTGAGCGAGATGCTCTGCCGTTTTGGAATCCAAGTGTTAAGGTAATCGATTCCAGCCGAAAACGATGTAACAAATAACTTCATATGTACGTTGTTTAAGAAGAGGAAGAGATAAAGCATATCCTTCCGTAATGAATTTGCTGGCGGCCGGTTATCCGGACCAATGCCTAATCATTCGGAAGCGAGGGATATGAATGGATACGCCGCAATATTTGCTGCGCGATATGCCTTTTGAGGAAAGACCTAGAGAACGCATGATGCAATTCGGAGCCGGATCGCTCAGTAATGCCGAGCTGCTGGCGATTTTATTTCGCACGGGTACCCGGGATGAATCGGCTATACATCTGGCTCAGCGTGTGCTGAGTGGAATTGGCGGGCTTCGCAATCTTGTGGATCTCAGTCTGGACGAGCTGATGAAGCTCAAGGGCATCGGCCCGGCCAAAGCGGTGCAGCTTAAAGCAGGAATCGAGCTGGGGCAGAGGCTTGCGAAGACGCGACTGCCAGAGGCCCAGGTCATTCGCAGCCCGCGGGATGCAGCGGATTTGCTGATGGAGCAGCTGCGTTATTTGCAGAAGGAACATTTTGTCTGTTTATTTTTGAATACAAAAAATCATATCATTGCTCAGGAGACGCTTTCCATGGGAAGCTTGAATTCCTCGATCGTCCATCCGCGAGAAGTGTTTCGCGCAGCGATTAAATGCAGCAGTGCGTCTGTCGTATGCGCCCATAATCATCCTAGTGGAGACCCGACGCCAAGCCCGGAGGATATCCGGATGACCCGGCGCCTATGCAAAGCCGGAGAAATCGTCGGAATCGATGTGCTGGACCACATTGTGATCGGAGACGGGGAATTCATAAGTTTGAAGGAGCAAGGCCTGATGTAATATAATAGACCAGATACAGAAGGAAAGGAAGATTACAGCATGTTAGGTGGTTTCACGAAAGATTTAGGAATTGATTTGGGTACAGCGAATACGCTCGTTTATATTCGAGGTAAAGGAATTATAGTGAGAGAACCGTCGGTAGTAGCGATGAATACAGATAATAAGAGCATTGTAGCGGTCGGGGAATCGGCCAAGAAAATGATCGGGAGAACACCTGGCAATATTCGTGCCATCCGTCCGATGAAGGACGGCGTTATTGCCGACTTCGATACCACCGCAACGATGATTAAATACTTTATTCGCCAGGCTCAGAAGCAGCGTTCCTTGTTCCAGCGCCATCCGAACGTGATGGTCTGCGTCCCATCTGGCATTACAGCGGTTGAACAGCGTGCGGTAGAGGATGCTACGAAGCAGGCCGGAGCACGTGAAGCCTACACCATCGAAGAGCCGTTTGCGGCAGCTATCGGTGCAGATCTTCCGGTATGGGAGCCAACCGGCAGCATGGTCGTAGACATCGGCGGCGGAACGACAGAGGTTGCTGTCATTTCGCTCGGCGGCATTGTTACCAGCAAGTCCGCGCGCGTAGCCGGTGATGACATGGACGAGTCTATTATTCAATACATCAAGCGCCAATATAATCTGATGATCGGTGAGAGAACGTCGGAGCAGCTCAAGATGGATGTTGGCTCGGCGCTTCCGCTCGAGCAGGTGGAATCGATGGAAATTCGGGGGCGCGATCTCGTTACCGGGCTGCCGAAGACCATTTCCATCACTTCCGACGAAATTACCGAGGCGCTTGGCGATACGGTGAATGCCATCGTGGAAGCGGTCAAGGTAACGCTGGAGAAATGTCCGCCCGAGCTGGCGGCAGATATCATGGACCGCGGCATTGTATTGACAGGCGGCGGCGCATTGCTGCGCAACCTCGACAAGCTTCTGGCCAAAGAGACAGGTATGCCTGTCATCGTAGCCGAGCATCCGCTCGATTGCGTTGCCATCGGTACGGGGAGAGCTCTCGACAACATCCATTTGTTCAAATCAAGAAGCAGTTCGGCCCTTCGCAAGCGCTAATTTGTGCGCTGAAGATGGGAGAATATGCACTATTCATGATAAAACGGCGCCGTCCTGACATGGACGGCTGTGCCGTTTTTCTATAATAATATAGGTGGACTCGTGGAGAGGAGAAATTGCAAGGTTGGAGGGTGCTTAAACTGTTTAAGCTGCTTGGCAACAAAAGATTGTTTATTTTGCTGATGGGACTCATTTTGTTTATCGCTATAATGGGATTTACGCTCGGGCCCCGGGCGAATTTGTCTTGGCCGGAGAAGTTCGTGAAAGATACGGTTGGCTTCGTGCAGTCGATTTTCTATAAGCCTACTTCGTATATCGCCGGCTTGATTGAGGATGTCTCTAACTTGCGCGCCCTGCAAGAAGAGAACGAGAGCTTGAAGATCGCGTTGTCTCACTATACCCGGGATAAAGCCATCTATAATCGGATTGAGCAGGAGAATGCCCGTCTGTCTGATTTGCTCCACTTCACGGAAGCGCAAAAGAACCAGTATAATTACACCTACCGCATCGCGCAGGTGGTCAGTGTAAATAACGATCCGATCAATCGGACGATTAAAGTGAACCTGGGGAGCAATGACGGCGTCAAGGTGGGATATGCTGTTATTTCTGCTGAAGGACTTGTAGGTACGGTAAGCCGGGTCAGTAACTTTACCTCAACCGTCAAGCTGCTTACGACTATGGATGCGAAGGATCCGAATTCGAACGGCATTTCCGCTACGGCTCAGGGAAAAGAGAATGAAGTGTTTGGCGTCGTCGAGTCCTACGATCCCGATAAAGGCATGTTCCTGATGAATAAAATCGATGATACTTCTTCGCTCGCGGTCGGCGATACGATTGTGTCCTCCGGCGTCGGCGGAGCATTTCCGCGCGGGATGGTCATCGGTAAAGTCAACGACATTCAGGTTGGCGAATACGGATTGACGTATACGGCTTACATAGAGCCCGCGGCGAGCTTCACGGACTGGAAAGAGTTGATTGTGGTATATACACCGGAGGTCTTGGAGTAGTGAGGAATCGTAAATATATACTGATCCTGCTGGTGTTCGTATTGTTTATTATCGAGGGAACGATCATTCCTTGGATCATCCCCGGTTCGTGGCAGACACGCATTGTACCTCACTTAGCTTATATTGCAATTCTGTTTATTACTGTGTACGACAACCGGCATAGCGGCCTGGTGCTGGGACTTCTCTTTGGGCTGCTGCAGGATGTGGTATTCTACGGGGCGATCATTGGGGCTTATTCTTTTGCTATGGGGCTGTCCAGTTATTTGCTCGGCCTTGTTTTCCGTTCACCGAGAGCTCCGCTGCCGCTGATGATGATCGTCGTGATGATCGGCAGCCTGCTGCTGGATTCGATCCTGTTCGGCACTTACTCGTTGTTCGAGCTGACGCATCAGCCTTATACCTGGGCTTTAATGACTTTTATCATCCCTAACGTATTCGTTCACGTCGTATTTGCCTTGATTATTTATGTCCCTCTTAGACGCCAGCTGGAGTTAATTACTAAGCGCCGTTCTTCCGAGAATTAAGCCTGACATTCCGTGCTTTTCCTTAAGAAGCAGGAACTTTGTTGCTCTTGCACGAAATGAATAGGGGGGAGGGACAGGCATATGACAGTGAAATCGAAGCACGTTACGATCAAGGGCATCAAAGATGGCCTGGTATTCCTGCTTGACGATGAGTGTGATTTGCAACAGCTTCTCGATGAGCTGCGCTACAAGGTGGAGCATAGCCATCAGAATATTCTGACAGGGCCGATTATCCATGTCGATATCAAATTGGGCAAGCGAATCGTAACGGATGCAGAGAAGGAAATGATCCTTGATATATTGAAGCAAAAGGGCAATTTGCTGGTTCGATCGGTAGAGTCGCCGTTAGTGGAAGATGACCGTCCCAAGGAAGGGGAGCTAACGACGATGACCGGGATTGTGCGTTCCGGCCAGGTTCTGCATCATGACGGCAATCTGCTGTTTCTTGGAGACGTCAATCCGGGAGGTACGGTCTCCTGCACAGGAGACGTGTATATTCTGGGGGCATTGCGGGGAATGGCCCATGCCGGAGCCGAGGGCAAGGAAGACTCCATCATTGCTGCCTCGTTTTTATCGCCGACACAGCTGCGCATTGCAGAAGTCTATAGCCGGCCTCCGGACGAGTGGGATCATCGCGAGAGCAGCATGGAATTCGCTTATTTGCGTGACGGGAAGATGCAGATTGACAAAATTACGAACATAACCCGGGTGCGTCCGGACTTTAAGATGTTCAAAGGGGTGTAAACAATGGGAGAAGCTATCGTTGTCACTTCGGGCAAAGGCGGCGTAGGCAAGACGACAACGTCCGCCAATATAGGTACGGCTCTGGCGCTGCTTGGCAAGAAGGTATGTCTCGTCGATACGGACATCGGCCTGAGGAACCTGGATGTCGTGATGGGTCTGGAGAACCGGATCATCTATGATTTGATCGACGTAGCCGAGGGGCGCTGCCGCTTGAACCAGGCTTTGGTGAAGGATAAACGTTTTGATGAATTATACATGCTGCCTGCCGCGCAAACAAAAGACAAGCATGCCGTGTCGGAAGAGCAGGTAAAAGATATAGTTCTTGAACTGAAGAAGGAATATGAGTACGTAATTATCGATTGCCCAGCGGGAATAGAGCAAGGGTTCAAAAATGCGATTGCCGGAGCGGATCAAGCGATCGTAGTTACGACGCCGGAAAATGCGGCTGTCCGCGATGCTGATCGGATCATCGGCCTGCTCGAAAGCTCGCATATCGGCTCGCCGAAACTGATCGTAAACCGGATCAAGGTCGACATGGTGAAGTCGGGAAGCATGCTGGATATCGAGGGCATATTGCAAGTGCTCAATATTGATCTCATCGGCATCGTGCCGGATGACGAGCTTGTCATTAAAGCAGCGAACAACGGGGAGCCTACCGTAATGAATCCCGATTCGAAGGCAGCGATCGCCTATCGCAACATTGCCCGGCGCATTTTGGGGGATACCGTTCCTCTCATGCTGCTTGACCAGAAGAAAGGCATGTTTACACGCTTTAAGAAGTTTTTCGGAATGGGTTGATCCTTGTTGTTCTTCAAACTCAAAAAAATCGATTGGCTTATGGTGACGATCCTGGTCGTGTTCATGATTATGAGCACCATGCTCGTCCACAGCGCGATAGCTCCTTATGCGCCTGATTTCAAGAACTACGACCTTAAGACCTTAATGTTTTATGGCCTTGGCTTTGTCGTGGTATTCGGCATGGCGATCGTTGATTACCGCACATTGCTTCGCTATAGCTGGTATGTTTATGGAACGGGCAGTCTGCTGCTCGTTCTTGTCTTCTTATTTGCCAAGGAAATCAACGGCGCGCGAAGCTGGTTTGTGCTTCCGGGAGGTTTACTGTTCCAACCGGCGGAGCTCGTCAAGATTATATTGATCATGACTATTGCTTATTTGCTCGGGAAGCGGGAAGGCTGGCTGCTCAGTTTCCGGCGAGACGTTGTTCCAATTACGGCGGTAACCATGCTGCCTTTCTTGCTGGTGCTTGTCCAACCGGATTTGGGAAATGCGATTATCTATTTGGTAGTACTCTGCGCCATGCTGTGGATCGGCAATACGAAATACAGCCATGTGCTCGTTGGCCTAACGGCATTCGTGGCATTCCTGATCGTGTTCGTTACATTATTTAATGCTTAT
Organism: Paenibacillus sp. YSY-4.3; assembly: GCF_054767475.1. Lineage (NCBI taxonomy): Bacteria > Bacillati > Bacillota > Bacilli > Caryophanales > Paenibacillaceae > Paenibacillus > Paenibacillus sp. YSY-4.3. Next base: position 62,834 of record NZ_BAABMC010000012.1, read on the forward strand.
AATATGCAAATTCACGATTATTTAGCCGATAAGGGGAAATTGCACTGGTACCAGCGGATCAACACGTTTATCAATCCGGATCTGGCCTCGAACGATGCCAAGCATCAGTCCAGCTATGCCAAAATTGCGATTGGTTCCGGTGGGCTGACGGGTGACGGATATTTACAGGGAGAGCTCAAAAATAAACGGTTTGTTCCTTACCCGTATTCGGATTCGATTTTTGTCGTCGTTGGTGAGGAATTCGGTTTTCTAGGCTCATCCGTATTGATGCTGCTCTATTTCTTATTCATCTACAGGATGATTCAAATTGCGCTTCGCTGCATAGATAAGCGGGGAGCCTATATTATCGTGGGCATCGCGGCGATGTTTCTGTTCCAAATTTTCGAGAATGTAGGCATGATGATCGGCCTGATGCCGATTACGGGCATTACGCTGCCGTTCATAAGCTACGGAGGAACGTCACTGCTGTTGAATATGCTGTGTATAGGTCTGGTGTTCAGCATTAAGCTTCACCAGGAGAAATATGAGGTGGATTAGAAGGGGCCGGCGCTGCAAGCGCCGGCTTTTTGCGTTCAAAAAATGCGCTGGCTTCGTTCGTGGGAGCTTGTTCATATTCCGTTCAAACCGTTCATAAACTAAGTACAACAGTTTGCTGGGTACAGCCTGCCATCTTGTAGGCTTTGGAAAGAGAGCGCCTGATGCTATCGGAGGGGATAGGGACGATGGACGTAAAAACGAATGTGAAACGGCGGCGGGAAGAACGAATCAAACAACTTGTCTCGGGAGGGCATCAATATACGAACGAAGTTAATGATGGATTGCATGAAATGATGCAGCGCCCCGAAGAAAGCTATTCGGTAAGCCGTGACATGGATCGTGCAGCGGACGGGCAACGCACACAGGATGTCCGCTACATTAAGACAAGCGCGCCAGACAAGGAGCTGGACCCGGAATGGATGTGGAAGCAGGGGCAGGGCCGCTGGAATGATTCCGGTCTATTCGGCCGGCAGGACTCGGTCATGCCGAATGAGGGAAAGGGATCTTCTTTCTGGGGCATGTTATTCATTCGCCTCTGCATCAGCATGCTGATCTTTGCTAGTCTATGGGCGATTAACCGATATGAACCGCCTTGGGGGGGAGCCATCCGCCTATTCGTGGCTCACTCGTTAACCCATGAAATGGACTTCGGAGCGGCCGAAGCATGGTACAAGCGTAATTTTGGCGGAGCCCCTACTTTTATTCCAATCTTTCGGCAAAACGAAGACAAAGGGGTTAAAGTCAACAATGCCAGCAGCTTTTCCGTTCCCATCAACGGGAGGATTGCCAGTGCCTTCGCACTCAGCTTGAAAGGGATTAACATCGTGCCTGCCAATGATTCGAGTGCGGGTTTACAGGTTAAAAGCGTAGAAACGGGCAGGGTGCTCAGCGTCGGTAACGATGCCTTCACGGGGGAGACGATTGTCATTCAGCATGCTGGCGGTTACGTGTCTATATACGGCCATCTGCAGCAAGCCTTCGTGGCAAAAGGGGACTGGGTAGAGTCCGGGGATTTGGTCGGGAAGCTGATAGCGCCATCCGAGGAGACCATCCCTACTCTTTATTTTGCTTTGAAAAAGAATGAGCGCTACATTGATCCCGCGGATGTGATTCCATTTGATTAGATGGGGCGGTATTGCGATATCCTTTCATCCGTTGTTCGTCCTCGTCATGCTGGCCTCTGTCATTACAGGGCATTTCCTGGAGCTGCTGACTTTGTTTGTGATCGTCTTCATTCATGAGTGGGGGCATGTGGCCGCCGCAAAATGCTTTGGCGTTCATGTCCTTTCCGTTCAGCTGCTGCCTTTTGGAGGCGTGGCGGTGATGGAGGATACGGCTTATTTGGATGCAAGGCGTGAAATCATGATTGCGCTTGCTGGACCTTTGCAAAACGGGCTGTTGATTGGCTGCGCCTGGCTGCTGCATGCTGGTGGTTTATGGGACGGGCCCTACTATGAGTACTTCGTGCAAGGGAATGTGCTCATCGCTTTATTCAACTTGCTCCCGATTCTGCCTCTGGACGGGGGAAAGATATTTCAGTCGCTGTGCAGCATTATTTTGCCGTACCACTCGGCGCTCGTCTGGTCGCTGCGCATCAGCTTGTTGTTTAGTTTCCTCCTTACCGGGTATGCGCTGCTTCCCCTTTTTCTCCAGGGCAGCATGGTTCAGTTGAATCTGCTGTTAATAGGGCTGTTTCTGCTCTATTCCAATTATGTGGATTACCGTAACATTCCCTATCGTTTCATGCGCTTCCTAATGAACAGGGGGCGTTCGTTCTCGCGCCATTTGCTGCACGGCAGCCTGGCACAGCCGATCGTAGCGGATAAAGTGCAACCTTTGGACCATGTTTTGCGTCTCTTTAAAAGGGAAAAATACCATTTTATCTATGTGATGAACCGCCAAGGAAGAATCATTGCCGTTGTGCCGGAGCAAAGGGTAATATCCTCCTATTTCAAAGGCGGGCCTGCGGCATAGCATCCTGCCGTGGTATAATCACATCATATTCATTGCGTTGCAATGCAGACAGAGGGTGAGATCGTGAAACGGATGATTATTCACTGCAATTCCGGTTCTACCGAGATGGCGCTTCAGGAGGATGGCAGACTGGTAGAATATGCTGTGGAGCGCTGCCAGTCAAGAGGGCTTGTTGGCAGTTTTTTTAAAGGACGCGTAGTCAATGTGCTTCCCGGCATGCAAGCTGCATTCGTGGATATCGGACAGAAGAAAAATGCTTTTCTATATATCGATGACGTGCTTCATCCGCATTTGGAAAGACAACCGAAAGTCAAGCCGCTGATTTCCGAACTTCTTCAGCCGGGCCAGGATATCATCGTGCAGGTCGTGAAGGACGCGATCGGCAACAAAGGACCGAGAGTAACGACACATTATTCCCTTCCTGGCCGCTGGCTCGTATACATGCCTTTTGCCGCATATGTTGCCGTCTCCAAGAAGATTATAGACGAAGAGAAGAGACAGCGGTTAAAAGTGATCGGCGAGGAGGTTCGGGAGGAGGAGGAGGGGCTTATTCTCCGTACGGTGGCCGAGCTTGAGGAACTGGAGGCCATCGCTATGGATCTGTCACTGCTCCGCAAACAATGGGCAGCAATACAGGAGAAGAGCAAGACGCATGTCGCACCGGCCTTGCTGCACCAGGATCTCAGCATGATCCAGCGGCTGATGAGGGACGTCTACAGCCCGGAGACGGATGAGATCATTATGGATTGCGCCAAGAGGGCCGAGGAAGTGACCGCGTTCTTGGAAATGATGATCCCCGGGCATGAACAATCCATCAAGATCTACGACAAGGATATTCCTTTATTCGAGTTCTATGGTGTGCAAAGCCAACTGGATAAGGATCTTCAGCGGAAGCTGTGGCTGCCCGGCGGTGGATATCTGGTTTGGGATCAGACAGAGGCACTGACGGTTATAGACGTCAATACGGGGAAATACATCGGCGGAAATTCGCTGGAGGAAACAGTGTTCCAGACCAATCTGGAAGCGGCGGTCGAGATGGCCAGATTGATTCGCCTTAGGGACACAGGGGGCATCATTATCATCGATTTTATCGATATGGATCGCGAGGAGCACCGAGACGCCGTATTGGACAAGCTGCACAACTGCATGCAGAGAGATCGGACACAGCATCATATCCTCGGCTGGACGAGGCTTGGGCTGCTCGAAATGACGAGGAAAAGAATTCGCGAGGAAACGGCTGCTTCAGGCATCGATTAAATTTGCGAGAATCAATTGATTTTAACCTTCCTCCGTGATATTATATTAAAGTATGTGTCATAAGTTTGTCTTGTGCACATGCTGTAACCGCTCCGATCAGGTCAACAAGTTCGTCGCATTGCACGGCGCACCTGAATTAGGCGAGTCTGAGACATGAGGAGGTGCAAGCAAATGTACGCAATTATCGAAACTGGCGGTAAACAATACCGTGTTCAAGAGGGCGATGTTCTTTACATCGAGAAATTGAACGCAGAGGACGGCGCAAGCGTGACGTTCGACCGAGTATTGGCTGTATCCAAAGGCGACGGTTTGGTGGCGGGAGCTCCTGTAGTAGCCGGTGCTAGTGTAACAGCGAAAGTTGAAAAACACGGCAAAGGCCGCAAGGTTGTCGTTTACAAATACAAACCGAAGAAGAACTACCACAAGAAACAAGGTCATCGTCAACCATACACGAAAGTGACCATCGAGAAAATCCAAGCGTAAGAAGGTGACGTACCTTGATTAACGTCTCCATATTGCGTCATAAAGATAACGATATACATGGTTTCAAGGTGGAAGGTCATGCCCATTTTGCCGAGCCAGGCAGAGACATTGTGTGCGCCGGGGTATCTGCCGTTACCGTTGGTACGGTGAATTCCATCGAATCGCTCACTGGAATCGTGATGGATTCCAAGATGAAGAACGGGTTCTTGAACGCAAGTCTTCCTCATGTCGAGCAACCGAAAGCTCTAGATCAGGCACAGCTTCTTCTTGCTTCTATGGTCGTTATGCTGCAAAGTATCGAAATGTCATACGGTGAGTATATTCAGATACAAGATGTTATTATTTAAAGAAGGAGGTAGACTATAATGTTGAAATTGGATCTCCAGTTATTCGCATCCAAGAAGGGTGTAGGTTCCACAAAGAACGGTCGTGACAGTATCGCTAAACGCCTTGGCGTAAAACGTGCTGACGGCCAAACTGTAACAGGCGGAAGCATTCTTGTTCGCCAACGCGGAACGAAGATTCATCCGGGTACCAACGTAGGAATCGGTAAAGACGACACGCTGTTTGCGAAAGTTGACGGCGTCGTTAAATTCGAACGTTGGGGACGCGATCGTAAGAAAGTGAGCGTCTACCCTGTGGAAGTTGCTCCTGTAGCGGCAGCAGTTGAAGCTTAATAGCTTGCTTATGAGCCCTCGGCACTCGTGCCGAGGGCTTTTTTGAGATAGCAGGGGCATTTTCTTATCTTACTCGACTATACTTTTTTAAGTCTTTGTGCGGACAAGGATTGTGATATACTGGGTAAAGATGTTAAAAATAAAAAAAGGTCATGTACCCAAATAAAGAGGAACGGGGAAATTCATGAAACATCGGTTCACATTGCCGGTCATTGCCGGAACGCTAACGCTTGCTTTGTTGGTGATATTGTACTTCGTTGAATCGACAGTATGGTATGTTGTGTTGTGCGTATGTTTGCTGGCGGTGTTGTGGGGTTATATCAACTATGTGAAAGCACAGGCGGCTGATGAAAGAAAGCAGCTTCTGGAATCGGTGCAAAGAACTGCGGCCGCCACGCTGGGCCACCATCGGCATGATTGGATGAACGACCTGCAAATATTGTACGGATATATTCAACTGGGCAAGATTGATAAACTGGCCAGCTGTGTGGACAGAATAAAGGAAAGGATGGCCGTGGAGAGCAAAATATCCCGCTTAGGCATTCCTTCGTTGGTTTTTTATTTGCAATCTTTTCGTGAAGTGAACAGTTCGGTTCAACTTGAGGTCAGCATTAACGACGATTTGGAACTGGGTAAGCTGCTCACTGCTGAGGATGCCGAGGAATTGACGGAGGCCATCATTGCCACGATTCGGGCTTTCCAATTTGCCGGCCGTTCCTCTTGGGGAGAAATGCTGCAGCTTAAGATGTCGATTGCCCTTGAACAAAACGAGGTGCTGGTCGGCTTCGTTCAGGGAGAGAAATCAGGGAATACGGAAATCCTCTTTCAGCGGTTGACTGAAGTCTTGAACGGGAAACAAATTCGTGTAGAGCATGGGGATTCCGGACAGGCTGCGGTACAGCTAAGGTTATTGTGCGGAAATTTAAAAGAGGTGAACGCATGTTTATAGATAAAGCAAAAGTGTATGTAAAAGGCGGGGACGGTGGCGATGGCATCGTTGCCTTCCGCCGGGAGAAGTATGTTCCGGAAGGCGGTCCTGCGGGCGGGGACGGCGGCAAGGGCGGCAACGTCATATTCCGCGTGGATGAAGGTCTGCGTACGCTTATGGATTTCCGCTATCAGCGGCACTTCAAAGCAGATCGCGGCGTCAAAGGACGAAACAAGAGCCAGCATGGCGCGAATGCCGAGGATATGATCGTTCGGATTCCGCCGGGCACGGTCATTATTGATGACGACACCCAGGAGGTGCTCGCCGATTTAACCCGGCACGGACAGCAAATCGTAGTCGCGAGAGGCGGCCGCGGAGGCCGGGGCAATACCCGCTTCGCGACGCCGAACAATCCGGCTCCTGAGCTTGCAGAGCACGGAGAAGAAGGCGAGGAGCGCTGGGTCGTGCTGGAGCTTAAGGTTATGGCCGACGTTGGGCTGGTCGGGTTTCCGAGCGTAGGTAAGTCCACGCTGTTATCCGTCGTGTCCGCGGCACAGCCGAAAATCGGCGCGTATCATTTTACGACCATAACGCCGAATCTCGGGGTGGTGGATGTCGACGAAGGACGCAGCTTTGTGATGGCCGACCTGCCAGGACTTATCGAAGGCGCGCATGAGGGCGTTGGGCTCGGTCACGAATTCCTCCGCCACGTGGAGCGGACGCGCGTTATTATTCATGTCGTCGATATGGCCGGTTCGGAAGGCCGCGATCCGTTTGATGACTGGCTGAAGATCAACGACGAGCTTAAGCTGTACAATGCCCAGCTTGAGAATCGTCCGCAGATCGTAGCTGCGAACAAGATGGATATGCCGGAAGCGGAGGAACACTTGAAGAAGTTCCGCGAACAGGTAAGCGAAATTCGCCCTGATCTTGAAATTATGCCGATATCGTCCTTGACCCGGCAGGGTATCAAGGAGCTGATTTATAGAACGGCCGATTTGCTTGATCAGATTCCGGAAGAGCCGGCGCTTGAGGAAGTTACTGATTTGAGCGAGCGGAAAATTTACAAGCTGGAGAAGGAAGAGGAGCAGGATTTCGTAATTCGCCGCGAGAACGAGGACTTTGTCATTGAGAGCGCGAAGATCGATAGAATGATGAAGCGGATGCAACTGAATACGCATGACGCGATTCTCAAGCTTGCGCGTACGATGCGGCATATGGGCATAGACGACGAATTGCGCAGACGTGGTGCTAAGGACGGAACGATCGTCCGGATTGGCGATTTTGAATTCGAATTTGTTGAGGGAAGCAGCTACTACTAAAGTTTGATATCGGAGAGCACCTGCAAGGGTGCTCTTTGTTGTTTGAGGCAAAAACCCAATGTGAGAGAAATCCGCGCAAATCTGTGCGGAAAATAGGTTGCCTCCAGACTGTCTTTCCGTTATAATGTCCACTATACGAAAACAACAGTCTTTAAGGGGAGGACGTTTGTGAAGGAGCGTTATTACTTGGTCCGTGAAGATATTTTGCCGGAAGCGGTGATCAAGACGCTTCAGGTGAAGCAGCTGCTTGCTGCCGGGGACGTTAAAACCGTGCATGAAGCGACGCTCCAGGTTGGGCTTAGCCGCAGTGCTTTTTATAAGTATAAGGACGGCATTCATCCATTGAACCAGATGGAGCGGGAAGAAATCGTAACGATCTCGTTCGATCTGGAGCACCGCTCCGGCATCTTATCCCAAGTGCTGTCCTTGCTTGCCGGCTCGGGCGGGAATGTGCTCACGATTAATCAGAGCATTCCTTTGCAAGGAAGGGCCAATGTCGTTATCTCCGTTGAGACCTCGCGGCTGACGGAGGAGTTCGACAAGATGCTCAAGGCACTGCAAGAAATCTCCGGCGTAAAGAAAATACAAATCGTCGGTCAAGGATAGGTATCTCCCGCAGCAATACAAATTCGATAAACAACCCGCATAGGGAACAGGAGGGGACTTATATTGAAACCCGTTAAGGTAGGATTACTCGGGCTTGGCACCGTAGGTACCGGTGTTGTGCGCATCGTCGAAGGACACCAGGAGGATTTGAGCAGTCAGGTCGGATCTCCAATCGTTATTGAGAAGGTTGCAGTCAAAAATCTGGAGAAGGCTAGAAGCATTGAAATCGAGCAAAGCAAGCTTACGGAAGATCCTTGGGAGGTTATCCGCGATCCAGAAATCGATGTAATTGTCGAAGTGATGGGCGGCGTGGAGGCCACTAAGACTTATATTCTCGAAGCGCTGGACCGGGGCAAACATATCGTAACGGCGAACAAAGATCTTATGGCCCTCTACGGCTCGGAAATTATGGCCAAGGCGCTGGAAAAGCAATGCGATGTATTTTATGAGGCGAGCGTCGCCGGGGGGATCCCGATCATTCGCACGCTGATCGAAGGCTTCTCTTCAGATCGAATCGTTAAGATCATGGGGATCGTCAATGGGACGACGAACTTTATACTGAGCAAGATGAGCCAGGAGGATGCATCCTATGAGGACGTCCTCAAGGAAGCGCAGGAGCTTGGCTATGCCGAGTCTGATCCGACTTCAGACGTGGAAGGCTTGGATGCGGCCCGCAAGATGGTTATCTTGGGAACGCTCGGCTTTCGTACGAATGTGGAGCTTAGCGATGTCGATGTCCGGGGGATCTCGAGCGTGTCCAAAGAAGATATCGCTTATGCGAAGAAGCTTGGTTATGAGATGAAGCTGCTCGGTATCGCCGATCGCCAGGATGATGAGTTCAGCGTCAGCGTCCAGCCGACGATGGTGAAGAAGAGCCATCCGATTGCGGCGGTCAATGGCGTGTTCAATGCAGTTTACGTCCATGGCGAAGCGGTTGGCGAGACGATGTTCTACGGCGCAGGCGCCGGGGAAATGCCGACGGCCACTTCGGTAGTCGCCGATTTGGTTGCGGTAGTGAAGAATCTGAAGCTCGGAGTCAACGGCCTGAAAGCGATGGTTCCGTATAAGACGAAGAAGCTGAAGAACGACGAGCAAATCGCCTATAAGAACTTCCTGCTGCTTGAAGTTGATGATAAGGCGGGAGTGCTTGCCCAAATTACCCAAGTGTTCGGGGAATATGATGTCAGTCTGGAATCGGTCGTGCAATCGCCGAATGAACATACGCCGGATGCAGAAATCATTATCGTTACTCATCATGCTTCGAAGGCGAACATGGATAAAGTGCTGAAACATTTCGAGACGCTGAAGGTCATTCGCCGCGTCAAGAGTGTATACCGTGTGGAAGGTTAAAGATCAATAAATTCATTCCTAATAATAAAAGGGGTTTTTATTTCATGAGATATCTTGGATTGCTGCATACCTACAAACAATACTTGCCAATTAACGACAACACGCCGCTGCTTACACTACATGAGGGAAATACGCCGCTCGTTCGCGCCGATAATCTGTCCGAAGAGCTAGGGCTTGACTTGTACTTCAAATATGAGGGCCTGAACCCAACGGGTTCATTTAAAGACCGCGGGATGGTCATGGCGGTGGCTAAAGCGATTGAAGAGGGCAGCAACACAATTATGTGTGCATCCACGGGAAATACATCCGCTGCCGCTGCGGCGTATGCGGCTCGTGCGGGGCTGAACTGCATCGTCTTGATTCCGAACAATAACATCGCTCTTGGCAAGTTGGCTCAAGCGATGATTTACGGAGCCAAAGTTATTGCCATCGAAGGAAACTTTGACCGCGCGCTTGAAATCGTGCGCGACATTACGGCGAAGCATCCGATTACGCTAGTAAACTCGGTAAACCCGTATCGCATTGAAGGACAGAAGACGGCAGCCTTCGAAGTCTGCGACCAGTTAGGCAAAGCACCGGACGTGCTGGCGATTCCGGTCGGCAATGCAGGGAACATTTCTGCATACTGGAAGGGCTTCAAGGAATATCATCAGCATGGCAAGAGCGACTCGCTTCCACGCATGGTCGGCTTTGAAGCTGAAGGAGCGATGGCAATTGTTAAAGGCGAGCCGATCCTGGAGCCTGAGACTGTAGCGACCGCGATCCGCATCGGCAACCCGGCAAGCTGGAAAACAGCGGTAGCCGCAGCAGATGAGTCCGGCGGCCAAATCAACTACGTGACCGACGAAGAGATTTTGACGGCCTATAAGACGATCGCAGCGCGTGAGGGCATTTTTGCTGAGCCGGCTTCCGCAGCGTCCGTCGCCGGTGTGTATAAGCTTCATCGCGAAGGTTATTTTAAAGGTGGAGAAACCGTCGTTTGCGTCTTGACCGGCCATGGCTTGAAGGATCCTAATATTGCGATTAAGAGCATCGGCAGCGAGCCGCTGGTGGTAAAGGATACGGAAGAAGCGGTTATGGAGGCCATCGCGAAGCTGCAAGGAGAGCAGCAATGATGTCCGAAGCGGGCGTACGCGTTAAAGTACCTGCCAGTACGGCAAATCTGGGGCCGGGCTTCGATACGCTCGGTATGGCTCTGCCGCTTTACGCCTGGATCGAGATGAAGCCTGCGGAAGCGACGAACATTCATTTATACGGAGATCAGATGAAGGGTATTCCTACTAATAAAAGCAATCTTATTTACGAGGTAGCCCAATCCGTATTTCGCGAAGCGGGAGTATCCCTTCCCGAGCTGGAAATTTCCATGTATTCGGATATCCCGCTTACCAGAGGGCTTGGCAGCAGTGCATCGGCCATCGTCGGTGCGCTTGTTGCGGCAAATGAACTGATCGGTTCCCCGCTGAATCAAGCCAAGCTGTTTGATATGGCTACAGCACTCGAGAAGCATCCAGACAATGTCGGCGCCTCCCTATTTGGGGGATTGATTACGGCTGTTTGGGACGGGACCCATGCCGAATATTTACGGATCGAGCCGCCGGCCGATCTGGAGGTTTTGGTGGCGATTCCCGACTTCCAGCTCTCTACATCGAAAGCGCGCCAGGTACTCCCTGAACAGGTCAGTCTGGGCGATGCAGTATTCAACATCAGTCGAACCTCCCTGTTTACCGCAGCGATGGTTTCCGGCAGACTGGATCTGATTCGCGCGGCGATGCAGGACCGCCTGCATCAGCCGTTCCGTGCTTCCTTGGTGCCGGGGATGGAGCGCATATTGAAAGAGGCGACGGAGCATGGTGCCCTCGGTGCAGCGCTTAGCGGAGCAGGGCCGACGCTGCTGGCTCTGGTGGACCGCCGCGAGAAGAGGGGCGCGGAATTAGAGCGTTTCTTGCTTGGAGTGCTTGGCGAGCAGGGAATCCAGGCTCAGACGATTTGGCTGCAACCTTGCACAGAAGGCGCTAAGACGCTTACTATAAATAAAGGTGAGCAGTTTATCGATTCCATAAAAGGGGAAGTCAGAGCATGAAAGTGATCGCGTTGCTGCCGGAAGGCTCGGTATCTCATGAGGCTGTTCTTCATTTATTCGGTGAAGAACAGGTACAACTGCTTCATTGCAAGCAGATTTCCGACGTGTTTCTGGCGACAGCAAATGGAGCAAGCCAGTACAGTGTCATCCCGATTGAAAATACAATTGAGGGCTCCGTCAGTTTGCATATGGATTGGCTTGTTCATGAAGTCGACATTCCTATGCAAGTAGAGTGGGTGTACCCTTCCATTCAAAATTTAATCGGCGACAGGAATGAATTCGTATCGGATTCCGATGAGAATCTGATTGATTATTCGAAAGTGACCAAGGTGTTGTCTCATCCGGTGGCTATGGCGCAGTGCATGCAGTTTCTGAAGGCTAATATGCCTCAGGCGGAGCTAGAGCATGTCGCAAGCACATCGGAAGCCGTAAAGCTGGTTAAACAGCGCCCCGGCGAGGGCTTGACGGCAATCGGCACAGCGCTCGGTGCCAAGACGCATGATCTGGACATTTTGGCCGAACGGGTAACGGATCATGACAATAACTACACTCGGTTCGTCCTGGTTGGGCAGGAGCCGCTACAATTGAAGCGGAGCGAAGCTGCCCAGGATAAAACGAGCATTCTGGTCACGCTTCCTGAAGATTTCCCGGGTGCTTTGCATCAAGTGCTGTCGGCGTTTGCCTGGCGCAAGCTGAACTTGTCTCGCATTGAATCGAGACCTACCAAGAAACGGCTTGGAAATTACTATTTTTACATGGATGTCCTCTCCTCCCTGGACTCTGTCCTGCTGCAATCAGCCATTGGGGAGATTGAGGCGTTAGGTTGCCAAGTGCGCATACTTGGATCCTACCCAAGTTATTCTGTGAAGAATCAAAAGCTGGAGGTGCGAAAATAATGGCAGAACAATGGATTTATTTAGACGGACAATTCGTAACAAAGGAAAATGCAAAGATCTCCGTATATGACCACGGTTTCTTATACGGTGACGGGATATTCGAAGGAATTCGCATCTATAATGGGAATATTTTCAAATGCAAAGAGCACTTGGACCGCTTGTACGATTCCGCGAAATCCATCATGCTGAACATTCCCCTAACGTATCAGGAAATGGAAGATGCTTTGGTCGAGACACTGCGCCGTAACGAGCTTCGCGACGGATACATCCGTCTGGTCGTGTCCCGTGGCGCAGGCAACCTGGGGCTGGATCCAAATCGCTGCCCTAAGGCCTCTGTCATTATCATCGCTGAGCAGCTGGCGATTTATTCAGAGGAAGCATACAAAACCGGCTTGAAGACGGTATCCGTATCCACGAAACGTAACCTTCCGGATGCGTTGAATCCGAAAATCAAATCGCTGAACTATTTGAACAACATTCTGGTTAAAATCCAATCAAACCTGTCGGGTGCGGGGGAAGCGATCATGTTGAACTCGCAAGGCTACGTTACTGAAGGCTCCGGAGATAATATTTTTATCGTGAAGAACGGGGTCATTACGACACCTCCATGCTATTTAGGCGCGCTTGAGGGGATTACCCGCCAGGCCATCATCGACATTTGCCATGAGAAGGGCTATAAGCTGAAGGAAGAGCCATTTACACTTCATGATGTTTATGTAGCCAATGAAGTGTTCCTGACGGGAACGGCGGCCGAGGTCATTGCGGTTCGCGAGGTCGATGGACGGATTATCGGTGAGGGGCATGCTGGACCGATTACGCTCAAGCTGTTGGAGGAATTCCGCAGCATCGTGGATAAAGACGGCTTGAAAGTTTGGTAAGACTCTAATTTATGGAACCTATCCTTTTTTGATACAAAGAAGGATAGGTTTTTTTCGTTACATGGATGTCAAAAGCCGGGCTCCTGCATAGGATGTATTAAATGGGCCCCGGGCGAAGATCACGGTCCGGAGAAGAAACCTAGGAGGTCTTTAGCGCGTGAAAATCCATATCGTAAAACAAGGAGATACTTTGTTTGAGTTATCAAAAAAGTATGATGTTCCTTTACAGAAATTAATCGAGGCCAATCCGCAAATCAGCAATCCAGATGAGCTTAGCATAGGGATGAAGGTTAAAATACCTGCTTCGGCAGTCCCTGTGGAGGAAGGGGTTATCTACAAGCATACTGTGAAGCAGGGGGATTCTCTCTGGAAGCTGGCGAAAGCTTGGGGATTACCATTGCAGGCTCTGGTGGATGCGAATCCCCAGTTAAGTGATCCCAACGTACTTAACGTCGGAGATGTTATCAACATTCCGGGTGCCGCACAATCGGGGACGAACAATCCCTCCAATAATATTGCGCCGAATCCGAATCAGGTCAGTCCGATCGGGAAGAAAAATACAGCTCCGATTGAAAATGTGAAGCCCGAGAACATTAAACCAGAGAACATCAAACCAGAGAACATTAAGCCGGAAAATATTAAACCAATTGCGGAGAACCCGAAGCCCGCTCCAATCGTGATGCCCGAAAGTATTAAGTTGGAAAGCGTCAAAGTCGAGAATATTCAAATTGTTGAAAATGTCATGCCCGTGCCCGTCATTCCTCCGCAGGTACCTCAAATGGAGGTAAAGCCGATCAAATACGAGGAGCCCCCTTGCCAGCCCAAGCCTCATTATCCTGAGTTAATATCACCTTATCAATTTCAGGTCGAGCAGCCGCCAATGTTAATGGCAGAGCAGGCGCTGCCATATCCTCCGTGTGGATGCTCTGGCCATGGCAAACATCATGAGAATTTGTACTCTCCTTATCAATTCGAGAACGAAAATGTATCGTCTTATTACGATTTTCCGCCGGCTTGGCCAAATGAGGCTGCAATGGGAGAGTATCCGGGTTTGTCGAATGCTCCGGTATATCAGTCGCCTCAATATATGAATCCGTGTGCTCCTGTACATCCCTATGCCCATGAGAACCTGCCATATCATCATCATTATCATCATCAGCCACATGTTTATCCTGAAGCAGTCAATGTAATGCCAGAAAGCTATGCACCCAACGCGCCGATTTCGGGAAGCGACAATTCACCGTGGGGGCAGGCCCAGCTCTCATCGAATATCGCACCCATTTCTGGGGCTAATGTAGCGCCCAATACTTCTGTCTCGCCGAGTGTTACTTATCCTTGGTCTGCTCCTTACTATGAGCCTCACCACACATATTCACCATGCGGCTGCTCTGGGCATTCGGCTGTCCATCCGTACGCCAACGCGCCTTTCCCAGTGCAACCGTACGCGAACGCACCTTATCCAATGCAGCCGTATCAAACGGCAATGCCTAATGTACCTATGTCTCCGTTAGGGGCATTCGGTGTTCCCGGGCATATGCACGAAGATTATAAAGGCGGGATAAGGGAGGATACAGCAAATATTCAGGCAGCAGACCAAGCCGAAGAAAGAACTTACAGTACGAGTCAAGGTACGGATACGCCGCAGCAAGCCCAGAAGGATGCGAATATTTCTGAAGTTAGGGAAGGTAAACCGGGGCGAAGTACGGAATCAAAAAGCAAGAAGCCAGCGGGAAGAAAAAAACATAGCCGCAAACGCAACCCTTGGATTAATAATTAGCAAGAACGGCAGAGAGGCGCCAAGAGCGCCTCTTCCATTTTTTACTACGTATAATGATAGCCAAACCGCTTGATGGATGGTTGCTTTATATGATATATTAAATGTCCCGATAAAAAGATGATAGATGATTCTTTGAGGGATGGATCGCGAGGATTTAAATGAATTTATTTCTTTCAAAAAAAATGCTTGCTAACCAAAAATAAATGTGTTATATTATTTAAGTCGCCGCTGAAACACAGCGAGACACGAGAAGCAAAGTTGATCTTTGAAAACTGAACAACGAGTGAGCGGGTTTCACGCAAGTGAAATCTAAAAAATAGAGTCAGATGTAAATCTGATCTCGTCAGATTCAAAATGAGCAAGTCAAACATCTTAGCTGAAAGAGATTTTGCCTTCGGGTGAAAATTTT
>NZ_BAABMC010000013.1:0-71868 GCF_054767475.1 Paenibacillus sp. YSY-4.3
AACCTAAGTCGATTTTAAGCTGCATGTCTGTTCTAAGGTCTGATATTTTGCGATAGTAGATCGATGAAGTGGATGCAGTGCAAAAATCATGTTTGGTGGCAATGGCGGAGGGGTTCCACACGTACCCATCTCGAACACGACCGTTAAGTCCTCCAGCGCCGATGGTACTTGGACCGCAGGGTCCTGGGAGAGTAGGACGTCGCCAAGCAACGGAAAAGCACTGCTGATCTCTGTATCAGCAGTGCTTTTTTGTATCCGATGAGATGCTGCACTTTACTGCGAACTTCGTCACTTTCCGTTTGATACTGTCATGCTGAATACTGCTATGTTACAAATTTTGCAATGCTTCAAAGCTGGAAAAAAGCAAGGTAGAGCTCGATTGCCGAAAAAACTTTCGTTGTTCAAATGATCGCTAAAGGTGGAAGTTCAGACTAAATGTATTTTATGCAGTAATTTTGCTACTTTTTTAAAAGGTACCTCGAACTAAATGTAATTCATACAGTAGTTTTTCCTTAATTTGCTTAAATCCTGATAATAGCTCCAAACTAAATGTAGGTTCTGCAGTTAGCTACCCCGAATAAGCCAAAACCTGTCAACTAAATGTAGGAAATACACTTAGATCATCCCTCCAATAGTGATATCTCCCCAGTATCCCCATCAGCGAAGAGTTCATTAGATGCGGACATGTTTAGAAATAACGTTTTGCTCCTGCATATGCTGCATTATAATATTCATCCCCAAAGATGTATTCCAGCTGGACGCCGTCCCGAGGATCCGTATCAGCGTTAATCATCAAATCATTCCCTAAATAGATAGCAACGTGAGTAATTGTTTCTGAACCATGCTCTTTAAAAAATACGAGATCGCCTTTTCTTAATTGATCTTTTGGTACATAGGTGCCATATTGGTATTGCCAATTGGACGTACGTGGCAATTTGATGCCAGCCCTGCCATACACGTATTGGGTGAATGACGAACAATCCAAAGAAACCCACGGTTTTTCACCACCCCAAACATAAGGAACATCAAACTGATCCTTTGCCACGGCGATGATGTAGTCCGCTTTTTCCTCCCAATTCGCGTTCGGTGATATTGAGGGTGGGGCAGTGGGGACATTAATCACTAGACCGGGAAGTATTTGATGAGGATCTTTTACCTTAGGATTGGCCTCAAGCAAATAGGAAAGAGGGATCCCATTGTGTTGAGCAATGTTCCAGAAGGTATCACCAGCTTGTACCTTATAAGTGGTTCTGGACACTTCGCTCGCAGGGATTAAACCGGATGCCGGTTTATGACCGTAAGGCAGGCTGATCAGCAGACCTCTCCAAATATTTTCCGGGTCAACTAAGGAATTGATCTTTTGTAGCTCGGACACATCTACATCAAATTCTTTGGCGATAGACCAAAACGTCTCGTTACCCTTGGCAGTATATTGATCATATGGAACCGCAAAACATGTTTGCGGGAGGATCGCAGTTACAAGTAGAACTGTGGCGATAATTAGCTTTTTCAAGTGAACCCCTCCGTTTATTTTTTTATAGAATATCCTGATATGCGGTTTACTTATCCAGAGAGAACATGTTTTTCTTGGACCCGCACTGATTTAATAATGGATTTACGAAATTCGTCTGGGACAGAATCGTAAACCTCTAGTGTCGATAGTAACAGGGTCGCAGGGGCTTGGGGAAAAGTAAGGCATCGTTAAGCAAATGGAAGAAGCATTGCTGTTTTGAATCAGTAGTGTTTTTTAATATTGCTCAGGGTTTTGACTATGATGTGGTACCTTAGGGACAGGAGATCCGCTATTTCCAGTTTTATTTCCAAAATGGCATCGTAAAGGACACAAGGTACGCTATTTACTGAAAAAGGTCTTCGAAGCCATCGATTTTGAGCGAATAAGGTCCGCTGTGTCCGTTAGGTCCCAAAAAAGCGTCAATTTTGATGAATAGCGGAACCAGGGTCCGTAAGAGTGCAGCTCTACAACTAATTGAAAAAAGCTGAACGACCTGACGGAAAGCCTTGACTCAAAGCCTAGACTCAAAGCCCTGACTTGAGCAGAAAGTCCGTAATCGCACCCTCCAGAATGCTTTCTTGAATAACTTCCCCGCCTCAGGTTACACTGAAATGTATAAGACACTCTTGGCAAAGTATGAAATTGTGATATAATAAAGTTAAAGTCAAAGAAAGTCAAAGTCAACAAACGGTAGCCATAAAACGAATTATACGGAGAACTTTGCCGAACGAGGCGGCATTTCGTGTCGGCTTAACGTTTGAGCATGGGAGGGATGTGGATTGCGTAATATCTCCGATATTATCGAACAATATCTCAAGGGTATTTTGCATCAAAGTCCTGAAGGAACCGTTGAAATTCAACGCAATGATCTGGCTGACCGGTTTTCCTGCGTTCCATCGCAAATCAATTATGTAATCAGTACGAGGTTTACTCTTGAAAAAGGGTACCTGGTGGAAAGCAAACGGGGCGGCGGCGGTTACATCAGGATTCGGCGAATCGAGCTGCCTGGTCCGACCAGTCTGCACACCCATTTGCATCACACGATTGGCGATGAAATGGGTCAATTAGCTGCAGAAGGGCTAATATATCAATTGGAGGAAGCCCGTTTTTTGAACAGCCGTGAGGCGGCCCTCATGCGAGCGGCCATCTCTAGGGAAGTATTAATGCTAAAATTGCCTGACCGCGATCGGCTTCGGGCAAGAATCATGAAAGCCATGTTGATTTCACTTTTAGGTTAACGAGTCTATCCGTAAGGGAGGGGACATTCCATGCATTGTCAGGAATGCGGCAAACGACCTGCAACATTGCATTTTACCAAAATTGTGAACGGCGAGAAGACGGAGTTTCATATATGTGAAGCCTGTGCCAGAGAAAAAGGCGAGCTTATTCCAGGGACTTCAGGCGGATTTTCAATCCACAACCTGCTGTCCGGACTGCTGGATTTCACCCCTGGCAGCCATGCCCATGGGAGCAAGGCTCCCGAGAACCTGCGTTGCGAGGAGTGCGGGCTGACGTATTCCCAATTCAGTAAGATTGGGCGTTTTGGATGCAGCTCCTGTTATAAATATTTCAATGACCGTCTTGATCCGCTCTTCAAGAGAGTACACGGCAATACGGTTCATGTGGGCAAAGTCCCCAAAAGGGTTGGCGGCCACATTCAAGTCAAGCGCAAGCTTGAGGATCTCCGCAAAGAGCTGCAGTATCGGATTCACCAGGAAGAATTCGAAGAAGCTGCGGCCCTAAGGGATCAAATACGCGAGCTTGAGAAGAACATTTCCGAGGAGTAGGAGGAGTGGGCGATGGCAAATCTTCGGTTTACAGAACAACCGCTTAGCGAATGGATGAGAAGCGGAGGCAAGGAGTCCGAAATCGTCATTAGCAGCCGTGTCCGAATTGCACGAAATTTGCTGAACAGGCCATTCCCTATGCTGGCAACCAACCAGCAATCCGAGGAAGTGCTGAATCAGCTGGAGAGCGTGCTGCAAGATCAAAGGATGCAGCAGTTCGGGCCGTTGTCATCGGTTCTTTTAGCCGATTTGGATGAGCTGGACAAACGGGTGCTTGTAGAAAAGCATCTCATCAGCCCGAATTTGGCTAATGAATCCAGACACGGCGCCGTCTTCATCAGCGATGACGAAAGTCTCAGCATCATGGTGAATGAAGAGGATCATTTGCGCATCCAATGCCTTTATCCAGGTCTGCAGATTGAAGAGGCATGGGAGAAAGCGACCGCAGTGGACGATATTTTTGAAGCTGAAGTCGATTATGCCTTTGACGATAACCGCGGCTTCCTTACCAGCTGCCCTACAAATGTAGGGACAGGACTTAGGGCTTCCGTCATGATGCATTTACCGGCGCTGGTTCTAACTCAGCAAATTAATCGGATTCTGTCGGCTGTCTCCCAGGTCGGATTGACGGTTCGCGGCATTTATGGGGAAGGCAGCGAAGCGACAGGGAACTTGTTTCAAATCTCAAATCAGATTACACTGGGACAAAGCGAATCTGAAATTATTGAAAATTTACACAGCGTCGTGATGCAGATCATCGAGCATGAGAAGTCGGCGAGAGAGAGACTGCTCTCGGAATCCCGCCTGCGGATGACCGACCGCGTCATGCGTTCCTATGGCATATTGTCATATGCAGCAATTATCGATTCCAAGGAGGCGGCTCAGCGGCTGTCCGACGTCAGACTCGGCTTGGATCTGGGATTAATCGATACGCTGCCTGTACAGGTGCTAAATGAATTGAATGTCATGACCCAGCCTGGTTTTTTGCAGAAAAAATATCAGGTCAGCATGTCTCCAGGCGAACGCGATATGTATCGCGCTAAGCTGATTCGAGAGAAATTGGGTAAATAAGAAACAACATTCATGGAGGTGTAGGAGTATGATGTTTGGAAGATTTACGGAGCGTGCCCAGAAGGTTTTGGCACTTGCCCAAGAAGAAGCCGTACGGCTTGGACATAACAATATTGGAACAGAGCATATTTTGCTTGGCTTGATTCGTGAAGGGGAAGGGATCGCAGCTAAGGCATTAATCGGACTTGGACTGGGCCTTGAGAAAATCCAGGATGAAGTCGAGACGCTGATCGGCCGCGGCCAGGAGCAGCCGGCAAATATCGCTTATACGCCGAGAGCCAAGAAGGTCATTGAATTATCCATGGATGAGGCTCGTAAGCTCGGCCATACCTATGTGGGAACGGAGCATATTCTGCTTGGCCTGATTCGTGAAGGCGAAGGCGTTGCCGCGCGGGTATTGAACAACCTCGGCATCAGCTTGAACAAAGCACGCCAGCAAGTGCTGCAGTTGCTGGGCAGCAGCGAGGCTGTATCCAGCCATCATGGTACTCCGGCTAATGTTAATACGCCAACGCTGGATAGCTTGGCTCGAGATTTGACGGAATCCGCCAAAGAGAGCAATCTTGATCCGGTTATCGGCCGAAGCAAGGAAATCGAGCGGGTCATTCAGGTACTTAGCCGCCGGACGAAGAACAACCCGGTGCTGATCGGTGAGCCAGGCGTAGGTAAAACGGCTATTGCCGAAGGATTGGCCCAGAAGATCATCAATAATGAAATTCCGGAAACGCTTCGTGACAAAAGAGTCATGACCCTCGATATGGGTTCTGTCGTAGCCGGTACGAAATATCGCGGAGAATTTGAGGATCGTTTAAAGAAAATTATGGACGAAATCCGTCAAGCCGGGAATATCATCCTGTTTATTGACGAATTGCATACCCTAATCGGCGCAGGCGGAGCGGAAGGCGCTATTGACGCCTCCAACATCCTGAAACCGGCGCTGGCCCGCGGAGAGCTGCAATGCATCGGGGCGACGACGTTGGATGAATATCGCAAGTACATCGAGAAGGATGCCGCGCTTGAGCGCCGTTTCCAACCGATTACGGTCGATCAGCCTTCCGTTGACGAAGCCATTCAAATTTTGCATGGACTTCGCGATCGCTATGAGGCTCATCACCGCGTTAAAATTACAGACGAGGCGATCGAACAGGCGGTTAAGCTATCCGACCGTTATATCCAGGACCGCTTCCTGCCGGATAAAGCTATCGACTTGATTGATGAGGCCGGCTCGAAGGTAAGGCTGAACTCTTACACGGTACCGCCTAATCTGAAACAGCTAGAGAACCGTCTTGAGGATATTCGCAAAGAGAAGGACGCGGCGGTACAGAGCCAGGAATTCGAGAAGGCAGCGGCGCTGCGCGATACGGAGCAGAAAATTCGCGAAGAGCTCGACATCACGAAGAATCAATGGAAAGAGAAGCAGGGCCGTACCGATTCCGAGGTAACACCTGAGGATATTGCGCAGGTTGTAGCAAGCTGGACCGGAATTCCGGTGAATAAGCTGAAGGAAGAAGAGACGCAAAGGCTGCTCAATATGGAGCAAATTCTGCATGAGCGCGTGATCGGGCAGGACGAAGCCGTTAAGGCGGTCAGCCGGGCGATTCGCCGGGCGCGTGCCGGACTGAAGGATCCGAAGCGTCCGATGGGCTCCTTTATCTTCCTAGGCCCAACGGGGGTCGGTAAGACAGAACTGGCTCGAGCCTTGGCCGAGGCCATGTTCGGCGACGAAAATGCCGTGATCCGGATCGACATGTCCGAGTATATGGAGAAGCACTCCACAGCCCGTCTCGTAGGTGCCCCTCCGGGATATGTCGGTTATGAAGAAGGCGGCCAATTGACGGAGAAAGTACGCCGCAAGCCTTATTCAGTCGTACTCTTGGATGAAATCGAGAAGGCTCACCCTGAAGTGTTCAATATTCTACTGCAAGTGCTGGAGGATGGCCGTTTGACGGACTCCAAAGGGCGCGTAGTTGATTTCCGCAATACATTGATCATTCTTACCTCGAACGTCGGGGCAGAGGCGATCAGACGAAATACGCGGCTTGGCTTTACGGCTGTAGACGATTCCGGGGCCGACTATGACAATATGAAGGGAAAAGTGATGGAAGAGCTGAAGAAGAGCTTCCGTCCGGAGTTCCTCAACCGGATCGACGAAATTATCGTGTTCCATTCGCTAGAGCAGAAGCATATCGGCGAAATCGTTACACTGATGGCGGAAGAGCTTCGCAAGCGGCTGCATGAATACGAGGTCGACTTCATTCTGACTGACCAAGCGAAGGAGTTCCTGGCTAAAGAGGGCTTCGATCCGGCTTATGGAGCACGTCCGCTCCGCAGAGCCATTCAGAAGCACATCGAGGACCGCTTGTCCGAAGAGCTCCTGACCGGCAACGTCAAGAAGGGCGATTCGCTGACGATTGATGTGGAGAATGGCAGCTTGACTGTGAACAAGACAGGTGCTTTTGCCAAAGAGGCCAAGTAAAATCTATAAATGAGCAATGCGGTCTGAATCATGTTTGCGAAGCGAACAATGCAAGACAGCCTGGGAAACTTCGGTTCCCGGGCTGTCTTTTCTTCGTATTTCCTATATTTCCGCAAAGAGCCCGAAAAGCCTTTACGTTAAATCAGAAACAATGGTAAACTTTGAGTGTTACCCTCAGTGGTTCGGGCTGCAAGGTTTGTTAAATTTTGCAGATATTCTAAGGAGAGAAAAATGGTTAAAGTAAAAACAAAGTTTTTTTGCACAGAGTGCGGATATGAATCGCCGAAATGGTACGGGAAATGCCCGGGCTGCGGTTCATGGAACTCCATGGTCGAAGAAACGGAGAAAGTCGTAAAGACGCAGGGCATGTCCTCTGGTCTATTTCATACGAAAGAAAAGCCGCTTCCCATCATAAACATAGAAAGCGGCAAAGAACCGCGCATCGTCACCGGAATCGGGGAGCTGAACCGGGTGCTTGGCGGCGGAGTCGTCCCCGGCTCGCTCGTCCTCGTCGGCGGTGATCCGGGAATCGGCAAATCGACGCTGCTTCTGCAGACGTCGCACGAAATGGCTCAAGCTGGATTGAAAGTATTGTATATATCCGGAGAAGAATCGATCCGGCAGACGAAGCTGAGAGCCGAGCGGCTTGGAGCCTTGTCGCAAGAGCTGTACGTTCTCTGTGAGAGCGACATGGAGTCGATTGAAGCTGCAATCGATGAGCTGAAGCCAAACTTCCTCGTCATTGACTCGATACAAACCGTATATCTGCCGGAAGTAACGAGCGCACCGGGAAGCGTATCTCAAGTTCGCGAATGCACGGCACGATTTATGCGCATTGCTAAAGGGCAGGGAATTGCCACGGTGCTGGTCGGGCACGTGACGAAGGAAGGGGCCATCGCCGGGCCGAGACTGCTGGAGCATATGGTGGATTGCGTGCTGTATTTCGAAGGAGAGCGGCATCATTCCTACCGATTGCTCCGGGCGGTGAAGAACCGCTTCGGTTCTACGAACGAAATCGGCATATTCGAAATGAACGAATCCGGCTTGACCGAAGTGACTAACCCTTCGGAGTTGTTCCTATCCGAGCGGCCGCTTGGCGTCGCAGGCTCTACCGTCGTGGCGAGCATGGAAGGAACCCGTCCGATGCTCGTGGAGCTGCAGGCCCTGATCGCTTCGACACATTTTCCTTCCCCGCGGAGGATGGCGACCGGTGTCGACCATCATCGGATGGGGCTGATCATCGCTGTACTGGAGAAGCGGATGGGCATGTTCCTGCAAAATCAGGATGCTTATGTGAACCTGGCTGGCGGAGTGAAGCTGGATGAGCCAGCCGTAGATCTTGCGATTGCCGTCAGCATTGCCTCCAGCTTTCGCGATATTCCGACCAAACCGGATGATGTCATCTTTGGGGAAGTAGGGCTTACCGGTGAAGTACGGGCCGTCTCAAGGGCCGAGCAAAGGGTCAAGGAGGCAGCGAAGCTTGGCTTCAAACGCGTTATTCTGCCCGAGAAGAGTATGAAAGGCTGGCAGAGTCCCGCAGGAATACAATTGATTGGCGTAAATACTGTTGCAGATGCGTTAGCTGTTGCTTTAGATTAGGGGGCATTAAGTTCATGAAGGAAAACACCCATGCGGAGAAAATGAATGATTTACTCAGGCTCGTTGCGCCCGGCACCGCTTTTCGCGACGGGCTTGAGAATGTACTCCGGGCCAAGACCGGAGGGTTGATCGTAGTGGGATACAGTCCAGAAGTAATGGAAGTTGTTGAAGGGGGCTTCTCCATTAACTGCGACTTCTCGCCGAACTACTTATACGAGCTGGCAAAAATGGACGGGGCCATCATCATGAGCGAGGACCTTAAGAGAATATTGTACGCGAATACGCAGCTCATTCCCGACTCCTCGATATCCTCGTCGGAGACGGGGATTCGCCATCGGACGGCGGAGCGGGTGGCGAAGCAGACGGGCAAGCTCGTCGTATCCATCTCCCAGCGGCGTAATATCATAACGTTATATCAAGGCGGGCTTCGTTATTCCCTGAAGGAGATTGGGGTTATCCTGACAAAAGCGAACCAGGCGATTCAGACCCTGGAGAAATACAGGGCTGTTCTGAACCAGGCGCTTACCAATTTGACGGCATCCGAGTTCGAAGAGCTGGTAACGGTGCCCGAGGTCATTAATGTGATCCAGCGGGTTGAAATGGTTATTCGGATTAAAATGGAGATCAAGCGGTTCATCAACGAGCTGGGCTCCGAGGGCCGATTGATCAGTATGCAAATGGAAGAACTGGTAAGCAATATGGAGGAAGAAGCGTGGCTGTTATACAAAGACTATGCTAAAGAAGACAGCGATGAAGCCATTCGGGAAATTATCCTCGGGTTGAAGCGGTCCAGCGATGATGAGCTGCTTGAAATGAGCCATATCACCAGACTGCTTGGTTATCCGGCCTCGGCGGCGACGTCAGAGGATTTAGTGTCTCCGCGGGGTTATCGCGTGCTGAACAAAATCCCGCGCCTGCCGAATGTTATCATCCACAACCTTGTCGAGCGTTTCAAGCAACTTCCAGGGGTGTTGATGGCGACGATCGACGAGCTAGACGAAGTGGACGGCATTGGCGAGGTTCGGGCCAGAACGATTAAAGAAGGCCTTAAACGACTGCAGGAACAAGCTTTTATCGATAGGCAAATTTAGAACCGCGGCCAAAATTTATTTTGGGAATTAAAGTAACTTGATTCATAATCCGATAATAAGATTATTGGAAATCTATACGAGGTGAAGAGATGATTACAAAATCACTTCCAAGTGTATTTACCCTAGGGAATTTATTCCTTGGGATGCTGGCCATTATTTTTGCATTCGACGGCAAATACAGCATGTCCGCGATCATGGTCATTGTTGCGATGCTGCTTGACGGCCTGGATGGGCGGGTTGCACGAGCGCTCAACGCCCAAAGCGACTTCGGTAAAGAGTTGGACTCATTATCGGATATTATTTCATTTGGCGTCGCCCCTGCCCTATTAATGTACACCCTTGCTTTTAGCGGGATTCATCCTGGAATCGCTTGGGCTGTCACAGCGATCTTCCCGATGTGCGGCGCGTTGAGATTGGCTCGGTTTAATGTGCAAAAAGGAATACCAGGGTATTTCATCGGCTTGCCGATCCCAGCAGCGGGCGGTGTTATTGCCACATTATCCTTGTTCCATAAGAACATGACGGCTCCCTACTTTATTTGCGGCATACTGCTCGTATCTTACTTGATGGTCAGTTCCGTAAGGTATCCGAACTTCAAGAAGATCGGCCTTCCCAAGAAAGGAATTGCTTTGGCGCCGCTCGTTATCCTGTTTGCGGTCATGGTCGCGGTACTTTTCCCGGAGGAATTATCCAAGCTTATCTTCATCCCGCTTGTCGTATATGCGGCCTATGGTCTTAAGCAGAGCTTCGACAAATTGCTTCACCGCGGCAAGCAAGTAGACGACGATGAAGCAGAGGAAGCTTATCACAACCGTTAATTTAAAAAGTAAAAGCATGAATGCCTGTAGTACGGCGTTCATGCTTTTTTTAATACACTTCTATAATGCAAGAAAAAACTACCGCTAGCTCGTACTAACATTCTGGAGATTGCGTTACGTCGATCGACGTTCTTCTTATATGATGGCGAGGGAGACAAACATCGGGGAGGGCAGTCCGCGCGCAGAGAGCGAAGACGGGGGAGCGAGGCATTACAATCTACGGCTAAGATTATACTCATCGAGTCCGGAGTTTTGACTTCGATTCTTGTCGCCGAAACTTAATCATACAGGTTCTGCGGTAATAAGGTCTGGTACTCGTCGATGCGGAGGAACCACCATGCACTTCGCAGGAGTCCTCCTACAGACGAACCTTACCATGCATTCGCAGAAGCCATCCTAGAGACGAACCCGCCATACACTTCGCAGGAGGCATCCGGCCGTTAGCCCGTTTTTAACCCGTTAGCCCGAGTCTAACGAATCTAAGCCACGTTATTCGTACATATTTGCTCTTAATGATAAATCTAACGATTCACAGCCACTCTATTTACGGTTTATCTTCTGTTTGGAGCTATAAACACTGAAATAACGTTACCAGGCTTCGTTACATTATGACAGGAGGGTGTATTTAAACAAATAGTGATCGTGAGATTCGTTATAAAGCTTCGGCCTCATGTCCCGGTCTCACATGCCGGCATTAGGGAGCTTGGAGGTTCGGCAGCGCAGTTTGCCACTTGCGATTAGCAGCAATCGTTTGCTGGCGAGATGTCGAAGATTCCTTCAATGTTCCATAGAGCGCATCTCCGCAAGGGGAGAGCGTGAAGGAACTCCACGTACCTCCGACGTTATATCCCCTTTGAGGAGTCCATGGGGCACAGCCCTTGGGCCCTCCCTAGACAGGGAGGGTCTGGGTGGTGCGAAGCTGCATTTATGATAAATTAAACAATCCTAGAGTGGAGCACTTCTGCGACTCCCGTTTGACGACTTCATCCATATCGATCTCAAGCAAGTTGCAGAGCGCTGACATATAGAAAAGGTTACGCCCTAACTCATTGGTAACTGCATCCCGGCAGTTCTCGCAAAGTTCTCCTTGAACATGCTTGCGGATCGTTTCCTTGGCATGCTGTAAATCCATGCCGGGTTCGAATTGCTGTTTTGTAGCGTGAAGCTCGATGCAACCGCATTCAGTCACCGATTTCGTGACGGAGCGGACGACGGACGCATTGGTTTGTCCCAACTTGGACAGGACATCTAGCAGACTGCGGTGACGGAGTAACAAATCGGAAACTTGTTCTTGAAAAGATTGAAGGCTTTGAGCGCTCATTTTTCCATCCACCTCAAATATTATGAATTGAGTTCATTATATGCCACAATTTCCCCTCATATCAAGCCGGAATTGCCGTGATGATGGGGATTGTCCCCTATTTTCATCCGAAAAAAAGCTCGAATTTTGTAGGTTGTCTTAGGTTATCGATATGAAGCAACCAGGGGCTCTCATCAGAAATACAAAACAGCCTGGCATAAGAGGGGCCGTATAATTGACCCTTATGCCAGGCATTGTGTCGAGCATCGAAAAATTTGAGAATTTAGAAAATGTCCCGTTACCTATGAATTAGTGAATTATTTGAAGCTATTCTGGTATTCCACTAAAGCTGCTTCCATGGCTTGTGCCCATTCATCCAGGAAGTCCTGCGCGCTCACTTTTCCCAAGAGTACGGATTGGAAGCCGGGCTCCAGTACGTTTAGCTGGATGGAGGAGTAATCCGGCAAATAAATGGGCGGGATCAGCACCTTGGTCGTCGGATCGGCGATCGCTTCGGACAGCGCAAGAATATGCTGGCTGTTCTTTACCCAATCACTGTTCAGGGAGTCGGCGTGAGTCGGCATTTGGCCGATGTTTTGATTCCAATAGTTTTGGCTCTCTTCACTCGCCAGGAAGGTCAGGAATTTCCAAGCAGCATCTTTGTTTTTGGAAGATTTAAAAATTGCTATGCCTACATTGTCACCACCGGTAACGACCCGATAGCCTTGCTGTGATTTTGGCAATGGAGAAGCTTTAAATTCTGAGGCATTCGCCCCGAATGCCTTGGTGTGTTCGCCGAAGGAGCCTAAATTATGCTGAAGCATGGCGGCGATTCCCGTATCGAAAACAGCGACCATTTCCTTATAACCGTTGGTTACATCACTGGTTGGCGTGTTTTTTCCATATAGCTGCACATATTTGTTCAGAAATTCTACGTGTGCTGGATCGTTGACCGTGGCTTTGCCGTCCTGATCAAAGTAATCGGTAATCCCGGAATAAGCATATAAAATTTCTGTCAGCTGCTTGGAGCTGCCCGAACCGCCGCGAATTGTAAAGCCATAACGGTCCTTTGAGGCATCCGTCAGTTGATCTGCCGCAGCAAAAAACTCATCAAAGGTTTGCGGCACGCTTACGCCTGCATCTTCGAACCAGTCGGCACGATACCACAGCGTACTGTAGTTGCTAGTATTCGGAATTTGATACAGCTTCCCATCCGGTGCGGAGCTGCGGCTGCCGTCGATTGCGGAGGCAGCGATTTTGTCCTTCTCGCTCCAACTGCCGAAGTAATCCTCCAGGTCCAGCAGAACCCCTTTGGCTACGAAGTCGGAAATCCAGAACTGGTTGATGCCGCCGATATCCGGCATATCATCAGAGGCAATGGCGACATCGTACTTTTGCTTGGCACTTGAAGCGGGCAAGCCTACGTATTCGACCTTAATATTCGGATTGGCCGTCTCAAAGCGTTTGATCAACTCTTCGTAATGCGGGGTGCGCTGCGGGCCGGAGTTCTCGTCCCAAAATGTAATCGTCACTGGTTTGTCGGGGCTGCTGCTGCCACTGCTACCACTGCCGCTATTGCCGCTGTTACTTCCGCTTTGGCTCTCAGCTTTATTTGAACCGCAGCCGGTTAGAGCTAAAGAAAGGATTAAAACGATGGCCAGTACTACGCCTGCATATTTTCTCATGTGCATCATGCGAGATTACCCCCTATAATCGCTCGAATAACTTCTTATTGGTCTAGCTCAAAGCTAATAAACCTGAAACATCAAATTCCTTAACCTTTTACCGCTCCGGCGCCGAGTCCTTGCACCAGGTATTTCTGTACGTAGGAAAACAGGATGACGACGGGCACGAGGGCAATGACACTGCCTGCGGCGAGAGCGCCGTAGTTAATATCGAACTCCCCTTGCATATAGCTCAGACCGACGGGCAGGGTGAATAATGATTTCTTGGTGATGAACATTAGCGCGAATAAGAACTCATTCCATGCTCCGATAAATGTAAAGACGGAGGTAGCCACAAGACCAGGTATCAAAATAGGGAGGATAACATGGAATATTGCCTGTAAGCGATTGCAACCATCGACTTCGGCAGCCTCCTCCAGCGCTTCCGGAATGCCGCGAATGAATCCGCTCATCAGTATGGCATTGAAGGGCAGCTGAAACGCAGAATACGTGATGATTAATCCAAGATGCGTTCCTGTCAGCTGCATCGCCTTGAACTGCATAAACAGCGGGATCAGCAGCATGGCGCCAGGTACGAATTGCGTACAGAGGAGCAGGAGCATGAAGGCGTTTTTCCCTTTAAAGCTGAAGCGGGAAATGGCGTACCCGGCCAGAATGGAAAGGACAAGCACGATCAATACGGTAGATAAAGCGATGAACATACTGTTCTTAAAAAACAACGAGAAGCCGACATTGTTCCACGACATAATAAAATTATCGAAGGTGGCCGGGGTCGGCAAGTATTTAATCGGCATTTTCGTGACGTCCGATTCATGCTTCAGCGACGTATTCAGCGTCCAATAGAATGGGACCATAATAAACAGGAGCAGAAGGGTAAGAGGGAGATAGCGATAGATGAAGAGACTGTAGTATTTTTCAAACTTGTGATTCATCCCTACTCCTCCTTCCCAAAGCCGCTGAATTTAAGGTACAACGCCGCAAATATTGTCAAGAGTATAACGCCGATCACAGTAAGCGCAGAGCCGTAACCGTAATTATTCGATTTAATCGCCTGATTGGCGATATACATCGGCAGGGTCATGGTCATGTTAGCGGGTCCGCCGCCGGTCATTGTAAAGATTAGGTCGACGTTGTTGAATTCCCATACCGCTCTAAGCAGGGTGGTGAGGATGATGGTATCTTTTAAATAGGGAAGCGTAATGCTGAAGAATGAACGCCACCTACCGCCGCCGTCCACTTTACAGGACTCGTACAGCTCGCCTGGAATGTTCTGCATCGCGGCCAGCAGTGTAATGGCGAAGAAAGGGATGCCCCGCCACAGCTCGGCCGTTACGATGGAACCGAATGCGGTACTCGGATTTGCAGTCCAGGCCATGTTCTGCGATAGGAAGCCGATCCGTTTGAGCAGATCGTTGATTACGCCAAAATGCTCATTAAACATAATGGACCACATCGTTGCCGTGATGACCCCCGAGATAGCCCAAGGGAGAAAGGCCGCCGCCCGGGCCAGCCCGCGGAACCGGAACGTCTGATTAAGCAATAGCGCAAGGATCAGGCCCAGGAGCAATTGCAGGACGACCTCGGACAGTACCCATTTTAAAGAGATGACTAAGGTAGAGTAGAAAATTTTATCGTTCGTAAATATTTGCGTGAAATTATCGAACCCGGTAAAGCCGTTAGCATAAGGTTTTGTAGGATTGTAATTCTGCAGGCTGAGTACAAACACGTTGGCAATCGGGTAAAAAAGAAATCCGACCAACAGGATGACCGACGGTGCGATGAACAAATATGGCCACCATTTCTTGTTGTTGATGACATTCATGAAGGCGATCACCATCTCCTTTAGAACAAATTTGCGGTCCGAAGCGCTATCGGATTGGCACAAATTTATTATAAAATTCGAAGATGGGCTCAGGAATGCAATATCTTATGACGAGTGTTTCATATTTTAGGAATCACCTTTAAAGGCTGAAGGCGAGCAGCCGGCATACTTCTTAAAGCAGGTGCTGAAATATTGCGCATTGCTGTAGCCGACCAGCTCGGCGACTTCATAGGATTTCAAATCTTTCATGCGCAGCAGTTCCATGGCCACTTTCATGCGCGTTTCCAACAGATAGTCGCTAAAATTGATGTTCTGCTCTTTTTTGAAAATATAGCTCAAATAAGTTGGGCTGATATGGACCTCGTCGGCCACGTCCTGCAAAGAAAGACGCTCCCGCATATAGTTTTGTTCGATGAAGTCCATCGCCTGCTTGACGATCTCTTTCTGCTGGTTTTCTCTGCTGGCATTAATGGCATTCGCCAAGAGAGCGACCATCTGCCGGATTTCCGCGAAAACCTCTCTAACCGTCTGCTTCTGGTGAATCAGCTCAGTTAGCCGGTTGAAATCATCTTCGTGAACGAGCTCGCGCAAATCGGCATCGGCGTAAATGAGGACGGCCGTTTCCAGCGCTTTTAGCTTTACTTGCTGCAGCGTAATGGAGCGCGCGCTTAGCAGCTTAGCTTCGATCTGCTCCAGAACCTGCTCGGCGTCTTTCTCCAGCCCTAGCTTGACCTTGAGCGTAAGAGCCTTCTCCAGGTCAAGAATATCAACGGATTGGGGGGAGAGGGGCAGTCCTGTATCCTGAATGGAGATCACCTGGTTTTTGCCGATGATGTGGCGAATTTCCAGTGCTGATTTAGCGTCCGAATAGGATTTGGTTACGCTAGCAAGCTGCCCGTACAGAAAGCCCATGCCGGCTGTTACCGTCGTTTTCAGGTACAGCTCAACACTGGCCCGGATTTCTTCGGTGAGCTCGAAGGCACGGGACTGCAGATGCTCATCCGGCCCTTTCCAAGCAAACAGCACGATGATTTCATCGTCGATTGACTCGAACACGAACCCAGCCTGCTCCCGCGCAATGATTTCCTCGGCTACGTTCTCGATACAGTACTTCAGCATTTCCCTGCCGAACCGGTGATGGGAATGATCGGCTGCATAATCGTCAGCCTTGAGAATGACCGTCATGTAGAAATCGTAATTGAAATTTAAGTCGAGCATGTCGGCTTGAAAGGTTAAATTCTCCTCCGACAGCTTGCCCCGAATCAAGCGCTCGAAAAATCTTTGCTTCAGCAAAGGGATTCCTTCCAGAAGCTTCAGCTTCAATTGATGGTCACGATTCCATTCGGCGGCTGCCCTCTGAACGGTATCCAGCAAGTTTTGGTTATCGACCGGCTTTAATAAATAGTCGAACACTTTCATCTTTAACGCTTCTTTGGCAAATTCCAACTCGTCATATCCCGTCATTAATATGACTTTCATTTCGGGATATTTGGACTTCACAATGCTTGTCAACGTCAGCCCGTCCATAATGGGCATGCGAATATCGGCAATAATGATGTGCGGTTCTGTCTCTTCGATCAATTCAAGTCCTCGTTCTCCGTCACCGGCCGTACCTATCAGCTCGATGTCTAATTCCTCCCAGCGAATCGTGTGGCTGAGTCCACGGCGAATCAATCCGTCATCATCAATAATGATCAGCTTTAACATAGAGCACGCTCCTTATGGGTTCAGATGAATTATTCTTGCTGTTGGATCATGACCGTAACGCAGGTCCCTTGATTTAGCTCGCTTGCATAGGATAATCCACATTTAGGGCCGTACTGCATGCGCAGCCGCATTTGGACGTTCCGCACGCCGTATCCGATCTGTGAATGCTCAGATTCCGGATTCTCGAGGCTTTGGGTGATTTCGGCGAGACGTTCGGCGGGCA
Organism: Paenibacillus sp. YSY-4.3; assembly: GCF_054767475.1. Lineage (NCBI taxonomy): Bacteria > Bacillati > Bacillota > Bacilli > Caryophanales > Paenibacillaceae > Paenibacillus > Paenibacillus sp. YSY-4.3. Next base: position 17,093 of record NZ_BAABMC010000013.1, read on the forward strand.
TGCCCACACCGTTATCGGTCACCTGGAATCGGATTTGTCCATGCTGAAAAGTGCCCGTTACGCGGATCTCTCCTTTTTTACGCTGCTGCTTAACACCATGATAGAGAGCATTCTCCAGCAAAGGCTGGAGCGTCAGCTTAAGAATTTTATAAGGATACAGCGCGGGATCCACATCGATTTCATAATCGAAATCGTCCCCGTATCGCATGTGCTGAATGTATAAGTAATTTTCGATGTGCTCCAGCTCTTCCTTGATCGTAATGATCTCGATCCCCCGGCTGATGCTGATCCGGTAATAGTTGGACATCGCCTGCACCATTTTGCTCGCGTCGTCGGCTAATCCCATATCGCACAGCTGCCGGATGGAATATAAGGTGTTATACAGGAAGTGGGGCTGGATTTGCGCTTGCAGCACCTTGAACTCCGCGTTTTTGACCTGGATTTGTTTGTGCTCCACTTGGAGGAGCAAGTCTTCGATCCGCAGGATCAAGTTTTGAATTCCACTGCTTAGCACGCCAATTTCATTCGGGAGTTCTTTGTCGAAATGAAGCTTTAAATTGCCGTTTCCAATTTTGTTGACGATACGTGTCAGCTTAATTAGCGGCTGGGTCAGCAGCCTCGCTAAAATCATCGAGAAAAACATGGCGAAAATGATCATAATGCCCATGGATACAAGGGTGACGTACTTGATCGACTCGATTTTTAGCAGCAGTTCATTTCTTGGAAAAACAGCGGCGATGCGCCATTTATTAATTTCTATCGTGTCGTAGAGAACGACTAAATTAACGCCGTCTGCGCTTTTGATCTCTTCCATGCCGGAGGGGGAGGCGGACAGCTGAATCTTGTTAATGACCTCGGGTTGAAGAGAGTAGCGATTATCCACGGGTTTGAAGTAAATATCGCTATCCGGGCTAATCAGCATTAAGTAACCGCTTTCAATAATTTGCGGACTGGCGAGAAAATCGGTAAAGAACTGCTCATTTAACTGAAACAGAATGAATCCGTCCGGATGCGTCCGGTGATTGTCGATGAATTTGTACATACTGATGAACGTGACCTGCTCATCTGTCTGATCGGCATCAGCATCAGCTTCTACTTGCTGAAATCCTTTCCACTGTACGATTACCGAGTTGGGGTCATAATCGCTGAAAGGAATATAGTCGTAATCGTAGGTGGTATAGTAGTCGTATTTTTTCTGAAAAATCGTTTGTCCGTTGTTGAGAGAGACGTAAATCGTATCGACGATGGAGTAATAGTCTGAATAAATTTTGTTCAGCTTCGCGTTGATCGTGACATGATCCTCCGGGGTCAGCGTGTAATCCGGGTCCTGAAGCTTTTTGATGAGCATGTTCAAATCATAGTCTTTGGATAAAATATTGAGTTCCGTAAACAGGGCAGTTAAGCGATCGTTAATAAAATGGCTGGTTTGGGCTACTGTATTGCTGATGCTCGTATAAGCATTTTCTTTCAGCTGCTCCGCGGCCAATTGATAGGATATGAGCCCGGATAACAGGATAAATGCAGAAATCGTCGGCACAAACAGCCATAATATGGTCGTTCGTAAAGAGCGGAATCGAGGGAATCTCATATTTACGCTTCCTTTCGTGCAGCGATCATTTGCGAGGGCATCATGACAGCCGATTGTCCAGAGTTATATGAAAGAATAGCATGCTGATATGGATTAGGGAAGTAGAAAACGCCAGGAGATGCTTGCTTGGAAATATTTTTCAACCGAAGATTACGCCTCCAAAAATTGGATCATACTGGATAAAGAACATACTAAATTTTGGAGGTGAAGAGAGACATGGTCAAAAGATGGTTCATGACCCTGTCCGCTATATGCGGGGCATGGCTCGGGTATACGATGGAGGGGCTGACCGGCTTGTTTCCGGGGCCGCTGCGCGCCTGGTTTGGCGGGATGAGTCCTCTGGCGTCGCATCTGCTGCTTGCGGCTGCAGGAGCAATTTTGGGCGCATTCATGTTCTCCCTTGTTGCGGATATCGCATCCGCACGAATCAGACGGTGGATCGAAGCGATTACGGAAATACCGATGAATGAAATGATGGCCGGCGCGGCCGGATTGACTGCAGGACTTCTACTATCTTTAATGGTCTACCCCGTATTGTCCTTGCTGGGGTCTATGGAGAGTTTTGCGCAGTTCGCGGTATCGGCGCTGTTCGGCTATATGGGGCTGACAGTGGGGCTGGCGAAGAAGGAAGAGCTCTCCTCGTTCTGGAAATCAGGCAAATGGGGGAGTGCTGGACAAGGGGAAGAACGAAAGCTGGAGGAGCATAAAATTCTTGACACCAGCGTCATTATTGATGGGCGGATCGCTGATATTTGCAAGACGGGGTTTATTGAAGGAACGATCGTCATTCCCGAATTCGTACTGGAGGAACTGCAGCATATCGCTGATTCTTCGGATTTGCTCAAGCGCAACCGCGGGCGGCGCGGGCTCGATATTTTGAATAAAATCCAGAAGGAGCTGGACGTTAAAGTCATGATCTACGAAGGGGATTTCGAGGAAATCTCCGAAGTGGACAGCAAGCTGGTCAAATTGGCCAAGGTGCTCCAGGGTAAGGTGGTTACAAATGATTTCAACTTGAACAAGGTGTGCGAGCTCCAGGGCGTGTCCGTCCTCAATATCAACGATTTGGCGAATGCCGTTAAGCCGGTCGTGCTGCCGGGAGAAGAGATCATGGTTCAGGTCATCAAAGACGGCAAGGAGCATGGTCAAGGGGTGGCCTATCTGGATGACGGCACGATGATCGTCGTTGAAGGGGGCCGGGATTACATCGGAACCATTACCGAGGTGCTAGTCACCAGTGTGCTGCAAACTTCAGCGGGCCGGATGATTTTCGCCAAACCAAAACTGTTGGAAAAAGCCCAGTAAAAGCGGTATGATGGGAGTATCTGCGCAGCGCTGGCGGGTCCCCTGAAGCGGGATGGCCAGACCAGATAGCTCGCGCAATTCCAACGGATGAGGCAGGGAAGCATGGTGGCACAAGCAAACAGCGCCGGAGCCGGAGCGATCATCGTCGCGGCCGGGCGCGGTACACGCATGGGTACGAAGGAAAGCAAACAGTATCTCATGCTGCAGGACAAGCCGATCATCGTTCACACGCTGGAGGTGTTTGACCGCCATCCTCTGATTACTGAGATCGTCCTTGTGACCGGTGAGCAGGATGTAGAGCGGGTTCAGGCGTGGATCGATGAATATGGCATCACAACTCCAATTAAAGTTATTCCGGGCGGCGCCGAGCGTCAGCACTCCGTATACCAAGGGCTGCTTCAACTAAGCTCAACTTGGGTACTGGTGCATGACGGCGTCCGCCCTTTTGTCACGGAAGAACAGGTCACTGCCTGCTATGAAGCTGCAGTTAAGCATCAGGCGGCCGTGCTGGCCGTGCCGGTGAAGGATACGGTCAAGCAAGTGGATGAGCAGGGCTGGGTGACTGCGACGCCGGACCGGCGCAGCCTTTGGGCCATTCAGACGCCGCAGGCTTTTCGCCGCGCGGATCTCCTGCAGGCCCATGAAGAGGCCGCCAAGGATGGGTTCGTGGGCACCGATGATTCGATGCTTATAGAGCGGCTGGGTATTCCGGTTCGCGTAGTAGAAGGTGCGTACAGCAACATTAAAATCACTACGCCGGACGATTTGGATTACGCGGAGTTTGTCCGCGGGCAGAAGGAAGCTAGAGGGAGAGGTAACGGATGATTAGAATTGGACAAGGATTTGACGTGCATCAGCTCGTAGAGGACAGACCTTGCATTATCGGTGGGGTAACGATACCTTTCGAGAAAGGGCTTCTGGGTCATTCCGACGCGGATGTGCTGCTGCATGCAATCACGGATGCAGTGCTTGGGGCGCTCGGGCTAGGAGATATCGGCAGGCATTTTCCCGATACGGACCCGGCCTATAAGGACGCGGACAGCTTGAAGCTTCTGGAGCGGGTGTGGGCTATGGCTGTGGAACGCGGCTACCGCCTTGGGAACTTGGACGCGACCATTATCGCCCAGCGTCCGAAAATGGCTCCGTATATCCCGCAAATGGTCGAGGTTATTGCTGGCGCGCTGCAGGCGGAACCGGAGCTCGTGAACGTAAAGGCGAGCACGACGGAGCAGCTCGGCTTCAACGGGCGAGGGGAAGGCATTACCACTTTGTGTGTTGTATGCCTGACGAAAGATATGCTATCATCTTAAAATAATTTTTGAAGATTCGATTCGCTATTCATTTCAGGAGGGGATTCATTATGACGGAGGTTCGCGTGCGTTATGCTCCGAGTCCGACGGGGCATTTACATATCGGAAATGCGAGAACCGCGCTGTTTAACTATTTGTTTGCGAGACATCACGGGGGTAAAATGATCATCCGCATCGAGGATACCGACGTGAAGCGCAATGTTGCCGGCGGGGAAGAGAACCAGCTGACTTATTTGAAGTGGCTCGGCATCGATTGGGATGAGAGCGTTGACGTCGGCGGAGACTACGGTCCGTATCGCCAGACCGAGCGGCTGGATATTTACCGCAAATATTGGGAGGAGCTTCTCGACAAAGGGCTGGCCTACCGTTGCTATTGCACGGAAGAGGAGCTGGAGCAGGAGCGCGAGGAGCAGATGGCCCGCGGAGAGACGCCGCGCTATTCCGGCAAGCACAGGGATTTGACGCCGGAGCAATGCGCGGCTTACGAAGCCGAGGGGCGGCAGGCAAGCATCCGCTTCCGCGTGCCGGAGGGACGCACGTATACGTTCGATGATTTGGTCAAAGGGCAGATCACGTTCCAATCCGAGACGAGCGGCGATTTCGTCATCGTCAAGAAGGATGGCATTCCAACCTATAACTTCGCGGTCGTGCTCGATGATCACCTGATGAACATTACGCATGTGCTTCGCGGAGAAGATCACGTATCTAACACGCCGCGCCAGTTGATGATCTATGAGGCGTTCGGCTGGGAGCCGCCGGTGTTCGGCCATATGACGCTCATCGTCGGCGAGAACCACAAGAAGCTGAGCAAACGCGACGAATCGGTTATCCAGTTTATCGAGCAGTACGATGATCTGGGATATTTGCCGGAAGCGATGTTCAACTTCATCACGCTGCTCGGCTGGTCGCCGGAAGGCGAAGAGGAGATCTTCTCGAAGGAAGAGCTGGTCTCGATTTTCGATGCGAAGCGGCTGTCCCGCAGCCCTGCCGTGTTCGATACGAACAAGCTCGCACACTTGAATAACCATTACATCAAGAATGCCGACCCTGAACGCATTGCTGCGCTTGCGATTCCGCATTTGCAGAAGGCTTCGCGCCTGCCTGCTGAGCTTACGCCGGAGCAAGAGGCTTGGGCCAAGGCATTGGTTGCCCTGTACCAGGAGCAGATGACCGCTGCCTCCGACATCGTCGAGCTGTCCGATCTGTTCTTCCGCACGCATTTGGAGCTTGATGCGGAGGCAGCAGTCGTTCTGGCCGGAGAGCAGGTGCTGGAAGTGCTGAGCGCTTTCCTCGCGAAGGTTGAGACGCTCGCCGATTATACGGCCGAGAACATCGCCGCGCTGATCAAAGAGGTGCAGAAAGAGACCGGGCATAAAGGCAAGAACCTGTTCATGCCGATTCGCGTTGCTTTGACCGGTCAAATGCACGGCCGCGATTTGAACCAGACGATTTATTTGCTTGGCCAAGACCGGACGATCGATCGGCTGAAGGCGCAAATCCGCGGGGCTTAGTCGATAAATCAAATGTTGTCATTTTTGGAGCCTTTCGGGTAATATATAGACAGATGAATTGAATTACCCCTATATCTTGTAAATGCATAGATCGGGAGAAGTACGACAGACCATTGTATTGTCCAGAGAGGATAACCGAGGAGCCGACAAGCGGCACCGGGGTGGAAGTTATCTCAATACATGCTTCGGAAATGCACCCGGGAGCAGTGAAGTTGAGCGCGGTCTTGGCTTAGCGTGACGGTGATGAACCGCATGTGAAGAGCCTGGCGCAGGTAGATTTTGCCGCATCGTCCCCGTTAAGGACGCCAAGAGGGATAGAGGAACGTGAAAACCGTTGTGCCTGCGGGCAGGCAGCGGGAGTCCGGCCTTGCGTCCGAAGCAGAGTGGAACCGCGCGTCAAGCGTCTCTGCAGCGAAAGCTGCAGGGGCGCTTTTTTTTGCAGATATTTTGCAGACAACTATAGAGATAATCACGGGAGGACTGGAGTCTTCTCACACCGCGCAAGGTTAAGAGCAAGACGAGAGACCGGAAGAGAAAAGAGGGAAGCATGATGTTTACAAGGATAAGATCCGATATTCAAGCCGTTTTCGATAACGACCCGGCTGCTAGAAGCTGGTTCGAGGTCATTTTCACCTACTCCGGGCTGCATGCCATATGGAGCCATCGGCTGGCGCATGCTTTCTATCGTCACCGGTGGTTTACGATCGCCCGGATCATTTCGCAGACCAGCCGCTTTTTTACGGGAATCGAGATTCACCCGGGAGCGCGGATCGGCAATCGGCTATTCATTGACCATGGCATGGGCGTAGTCATTGGGGAAACTTGCGAAATAGGGGACGATGTGGTTATCTATCAAGGGGTTACGCTGGGCGGGAGCGGTAAGGAGAAGGGCAAGCGCCACCCGACCATTGGCAACAACGTCGTCATCGGATCGGGTGCTAAAATTCTCGGTTCCTTCAAAATCGGGGACCAATCGAATATCGGGGCCAATTCCGTTGTCCTGAAGGAAGTGCCGTCTGAGAGCACGGTGGTCGGGATTCCCGGCAAAGTGGTGCGTCTTCGCGGGAAGCCGCTTGACCGGCTTAGCCATCAGCTTCCAGACCCGGTCATCGATTCGATGAAGGCGCTGCAGCGACAGATCGAAGAGCTGCAATCTGAGCTTACCGATCTGAAAGGGCAGTTGCGCCAAGAGCATGTGACATCAGAGTAAATCATACCAACAACAGCTTGCGAAAGGAACGTGAGTATGGCACTGCAAATATATAACACATTGACCCGTATGAAAGAAACCTTTGTGAGCCGGGAGCCGGGCAAGGCGAACGTTTATGTGTGCGGCCCGACCGTATACGGTTATATCCATATCGGGAATGCGCGTCCGATGATCTTTTTTGATGTGGTAAGAAACTATTTGGAGAATCAGAAATATGAGGTCAATTATGTCGTCAATTTTACCGATGTGGACGACAAGCTGATCCGTAAAGCCGAAGAAATGAACACGACGGTGCCTGAAGTGGCGGAAAAGTTCATTAAGGCGTATTACGAGGACTTGGATGGCCTCGATATTCCCCGGGCGACCGCTAATCCCCGTGTAACGGACAGCATGGAGACCATCATTGACTTCATCAAGGACCTGGAGAGCAAGGGGTACGCATACGCCAGCGGCGGGGATGTCTTCTTCCGGACGAAGAAATTCCCAGATTACGGCAAGCTGTCCGGCCAGAATCTGGCGGAGCTGCAGTTCGGCATCCGCATTGACGTCGATGAGCGCAAGGAGAATCCCGAGGACTTCGTGCTCTGGAAGGCGGCGAAGCCAGGAGAAATCCACTGGTCAAGTCCGTGGGGCGAAGGCAGACCGGGCTGGCATATCGAATGCTCTGCGATGTCACGTGAGCTGCTCGGCGATACGCTCGACATTCACGGCGGCGGGCAAGATCTTCAATTCCCGCATCACGAATGCGAAATCGCTCAATCGGAAGCGGCAACCGGCAAACCGCTTGCAAGTTATTGGATGCATAATGGTTATATTAATATCGATGGCGAAAAAATGTCGAAATCACTCGGCAACGGCGTGCTCGTCAAGGACCTGCGGACCGAATATAAATGCGAGGCCATCCGCTATTTCATGCTGTCGACGCATTACCGCAACCCGCTCAACTTCTCGGAGAAGATTATGGAGCAGGCCGAACGGAGTGTGGAGCGCATCGCTAATACCGTTAGCAATTTGCGCCATCGGCTGCAGACAGCTGCCGCGGGTACGGACGAAGTTACGCCCGAGTGGGAGGCGAAGCTGCACGAAATTTGGACGCTGTTTCATGCGAAGATGCAGGACGATTTCAATACGCCGGATGCCATCACTGCGGTATTCGAGTGGGTGAACGAAGTGAATTCCCTGCTGCAGCGCCCGGTCGTCAGCCGGGCCGACCTGGAAGCAGCGCAGAAGTTGTTCGCCGAGATGAACGGCGTGCTGCGCGTCGCCAAAGAGGAAGAGGCGGATTTACTGGATGATGACGTGGATGCGCTGATCGTCGAACGGACTGAGGCGCGCAAAGCCAAGAACTGGGCCCGGGCCGACGAAATCCGCGATCTGCTTGACGCTAAAGGCATCATCCTCGAGGATACGCCGCAGGGCATGAGATGGCGGCGGAAATGAGCGGACATGGGTACGAGGAAGGGAACGATAAGGTGAGCGGCGAGGTACTGGATGAAGGGCTTGCTGAGAAACGAGAAGCGGCTTGTGAGGAGGCAGAGGGGATAAGAGCCCCTTCAGCTTCAGACGGCGCTTTGGCCGCGCTTTGGTTCCCCGATCCGCCGTCCAAGCCGGCGAGGCTGCTGCCGCCGCTGGCGCTGGCCTATATCGGAGACGCCGTATACGAGGTTGCCGTGCGCCAGCATGTCATAGCCCGGCCAAACCTGCGTCCGCACCATCTGCACCGCGAGTCGACGAAGTTCGTCTCCGCCAAGGCGCAAGCCAGGCTGCTCGCGCTTATCGAGCCCCAGCTTACGGAGCAAGAGCAGGATGTGGTGAGGCAAGGGCGGAATGCGAAATCCGGAACGGTTCCCAAAAATGCGGACGTGCTCGATTATCGTCATGCGACGGCCTTTGAGAGCTTGGTCGGCTACCTCTATTATACCGGGGCGCATGATCGTCTCCGGGGACTGATCTTACAGGGCTTCGAACTGCTGGAACAGGATAACGGTTAACGATAAGATTAAATTACAACAAGGGAAACGAAGCGGAATTGCTCGAAATCCCCGGGAGGATGTCGTATGGACGATCAAGAATGGATCGGCGGGAAGCATTCGCTGCTGGAAGCGATGCGGGCCGGACGGACGATCAATAAAATATGGGTTGCGGAAGGTGCCCAGAAGCATTTGACCCAGCCGATTATCGCTGAGGCCAAAAAACATGGAATCATCGTGCAATTTGTCGACAAGCGCAAGCTGGATCAAATGGCGCCTGGCCTTCAGCACCAAGGGGTTGTCGCACAGGTTGCCCCTTATGCTTATGCCGAAGTGGAAGATCTCCTGCAGAGGGCGGAGGAGCGGGGAGAGCCCCCTTTTCTGCTGATTTTGGATGAAATTGAAGACCCCCACAACTTAGGGTCGATTCTTCGTACGGCAGAATGTACCGGCGTGCATGGGGTGATTATCCCGAAACGCCGCTCTGCGTCCATAACGGCTACGGTGTCGAAGACGTCGGCTGGTGCAGTGGAATACGTGCCGGTAGCCCGAGTGACGAATCTGGCCCAGACGATGGAGCAGCTGAAGGAAGCTGGTGTATGGATCGCCGGTACGGATGTGGATGCCAAAGAGGACATGTACGCCTCAGGCCAGGTGCTTTCTGGAGCTGTTGCTATCGTGATCGGCAATGAGAACAAGGGAATGGGGCGTCTTGTTCGCGAGAAATGCGATGTCCTGCTTAAGCTGCCTATGGCGGGAAGACTTAACTCTCTGAACGCTTCGGTCGCGGCGGGCGTTATTATGTACGAAGCGCTGCGCAGACGCCGCGCCCAAGGTTAGGCGGCATGCGCGAAATGCGCGACATCCTTCTGGTGGATGGCTACAACATGATTGGCGGATGGCCCGAGCTTGCCGCACTGTCCAGGGTGGGAATGCAAGAGGCCCGCGACCGTCTGTTGGAGAGGCTGGCCAATCATCAAGCCTTCTCCGGAAGGAGAGTGATCGTGGTATTCGATGCCTATCGCGTGCCCGGTCTGGGGAAATCTTTTAAACAGAGTCAGGTAGAGGTTCATTTTACGAAAGAGAAAGAAACGGCGGATGAATCCATCGAACGCCTGGTTCGCGAGCTGTCGCACCGGCGCAGGCAAATCTACGTCGCCACGAACGATACAGTAGAGCAGCATGTTATATTTGGACAGGGAGCACTTCGGGTCTCAGCGCGGGAATTGCTGAACCAAGTCGAAGAGAATGAGAGAGAGATTCAATCAAAAATTGCCGAACGCAGCTCCAAATCAAGTCGAAATAGTATTGATGCCAAGCTTAGCCCAGAGGTACGGATGCTGTTTGAACGTTGGCGCAGGGAATGAAGGGGCAATAATAAGTTATCCTTCCAAATGCTCTTGACAAAGTTCGACCTTACATCTTTTGGTACTTTTATAGTTGACGCTAATATACGCCATCATATATACTGATCGTATTACTTGACTGAAGTGACGGGGCACCGTGCGTTGCAGCCGGAGGGATTTGTGGTGAGTGTCAATCTCGAGACGTGGGTTAGGTTTGACTATGAGATCCAAAGTGACGAAGACATTGTCGAAGCGGTCCGCGAAGGCGACAGTGAAGCGCTAGAGTACTTGATCAACAAGTACCGGAGTTTCGTGCGCGCAAAGGCTAGATCCTATTTTCTGATTGGCGCTGACCGGGAGGATATTATCCAGGAAGGGATGATCGGCCTATATAAGGCGATCCGGGACTTTCGTGGTGACAAGCTTGCCTCGTTCAAGGCGTTCGCTGAGTTATGCATAACTCGGCAAATCATTACAGCGATCAAGACGGCAACGCGGCAGAAGCATATTCCGCTGAATTCGTATGTATCTTTGGACAAGCCGATCTATGATGAGGATTCGGATCGGACGTTGTTGGATGTCATTTGTGGTTCCCAGGTATGTGATCCGGAAGAATTGATCATTAACCAGGAAGAGTTCGTTGGTTTGGAAGATAAAATGTCGGAAATTCTTAGCGACTTGGAACGCAAAGTGTTGATGCTGTATCTGGATGGACGATCGTACCAGGAAATTGCAGTGGATTTAGATCGCCATGTTAAGTCGATTGACAATGCCCTGCAGCGAGTAAAACGCAAATTGGAACGATATTTGGAAGTTCGTGATGGAGCGGTATAAGGCAGCTGTGCAGATAGCACGGCCCATTGAACAGAATAGCCAGCGCAAAGACGACTATGACTATAGTCGTTCTTTTTTTAAATTATAGAATTGATGATTTGTAATTTATGGAAAGTGGGAAACCGTCAAATATGTTGCCGATAGCCGGAACATTTAGTAGGATAAGTTCAGATAAGGGTTTATCTTGGAAAACGATGTGTTATACTGTTAATAATCGAATAAAGAGAAGCTCGAAGCCTCGTTGACATGGATATGGCCTTATGATAAAGTGTTTTAGGTAGGCCTAAATTTGCGTTTTTTGGATGTTTAGGCTCAATTAAGAGACTTCTCAAATTTGATGAAGGTCTTCGGGAGGTGCACATCATGCGGGTAATTATTACGTTAGCTTGTACGAATTGCAAACAAAGAAACTACACAACGACGAAGAACAAGCGTAACCACCCCGACCGCATGGAGATGAAGAAATTTTGCAAGTTTTGTAACGAGCAAGTTCCTCATCGCGAAACCAGATAGTCTGTGGAGGTGTAGTCGCGTATGAAACGAAGTTTCAAATCGTTGTTCTCTTTTTTCTCTGAAAGCTGGGCTGAGCTTAAAAAGGTTCGCTGGCCTAATCGTAAAGAGCTGACCAATTATACGATGATTGTGCTCGGTACAATTGTAGTAGTCGCGATTTATTTTTGGGTACTTGATATCGGCATCTCCGCTGTGATCGAAGCGATAATTTAAGAAGGGTCCATAGGTGGCTTGATATGGAGAAAAGATGGTATGTAGTACATACCTATTCTGGGTATGAGAACAAAGTCAAAGCCAATTTGGAGAAACGCGTTGAGTCCATGGGCATGGAAGACAAGATATTCCGCGTGCTTGTTCCGATGGAAGAAGAAGTGGTGAACAAAGACGGGAAGAAGAAGACCGTCATGCGTAAAGTTTACCCCGGTTATGTCTTGGTGGAAATGATCCAGACCGATGATTCTTGGTACGTTGTCCGCAACACGCCAGGAGTTACGGGATTCGTTGGCTCGACAGGTTCCGGTTCCAAACCGACTCCGCTGCTTCCTGAAGAAGTAGATCAGATTTTGCGGCATATGGGCATGGAAGAACCGAAGCCAGTCATCGATTTCGAAGTCAAAGAATCCGTACGTATCAAGGTTGGCCCGTTTGCTAATTTTGTCGGATCGATTGAAGAAATTCTCGTCGACAAGAGCAAACTCAAGGTACACGTCAACATGTTTGGACGAGAAACCCCGCTTGAACTAGATTACACTCAAGTGGAAAAGATATAGGTTTCTTAGGTTTTTTCGTGGGAGGGGAGAAATTCCCGTCGACCACTATTAGGGCAAGGAGGTGTCTTACATGGCAAAAAAGGTTATCAAAATGGTAAAGCTGCAAATTCCCGCAGGTAAAGCGAATCCTGCACCTCCGGTAGGTCCGGCGCTGGGTCAAGCAGGTGTCAACATCATGGCATTCTGTAAAGAGTTTAACGCTCGTACTGCCGATCAAGCAGGTTTGATTATTCCGGTTGAAATCTCGGTGTTTGAAGACCGTTCTTTCACTTTCATCACCAAGACTCCACCAGCTGCCGTTCTGCTTCGCGTTGCTGCGAAAGTCGAGAAGGGATCCGGTGAACCGAACAAGAAGAAAGTAGCTACCGTTAAACGCGACGATGTTCGTCAAATTGCGGAGCAAAAAATGCAAGACCTTAACGCAGCTTCTGTTGAAGCAGCTATGCGTATGGTCGAAGGTACTGCTCGCAGTATGGGTATCGCTATCCAAGACTAATTCTTGGGGCGACCGAGCAACGAAAGTTGCCTCTAAATTGCATATTAGCCTTAGGGTGACTATGTAATTTAGAGATCAGTGGGAGGAATTTCCGCTAACACCACACAAGGAGGAAAATTAACATGGCTAAACACGGTAAGAAATACCTTGAAGCTGCTAAGCTGATCGATAGCGAAGCAACTTATGAGCCTTCCGAAGCCGTTGAATTGGTTAAGAAGGCAGCAAGCGCTAAATTCGACGAAACCGTTGAAGTAGCAGTTCGTTTGGGCGTAGACCCGCGTAAACAAGACCAAGCCGTTCGCGGTATCGTTGTCCTGCCTCACGGCACGGGTAAAACGCAACGCGTATTGGTATTCGCCAAAGGTGAGAAAGCGAAAGAAGCGGAAGCGGCTGGAGCAGACTTCGTTGGCGATCAGGACATGATCAACAAAATTCAACAAGGCTGGTTCGACTTCGACGTCTGCGTAGCGACACCAGACATGATGAGTGAAGTTGGTAAACTTGGACGCTTGCTCGGTGGTAAAGGCCTTATGCCTAACCCTAAAGCTGGTACGGTTACGTTTGACGTAGCTAAAGCGGTTCAAGAAATCAAAGCGGGTAAAATCGAATACCGTTTGGATAAAGCAGGCCAAATTCATGCGCCGATCGGCAAAGTATCTTTCAATGCCGAACAGCTTGACGAGAACCTGAAGGCTCTCATCGACGCATTGAACCGTGCTAAACCGGCTGCTGCCAAAGGTGTTTACTTGAAGAACATCGCGGTTTCTTCCACGATGGGACCAAGTGCTCGCGTTAACGCAGCTGCATTCAGATAATACCTCCCGCATTTCGTGGGAAAGGGTTTGACATATGTTCTTTCCCTTGGTATACTGAACAAGTTGTTTTGAAAAGTAATTAAATTTGAATATGCTTACCGTAGACAGTAGGTGCCCCGCAAGGCTTAATTTCCTACCGAGGTGTTGTGATAGAACGTCAACATGCTGCAGGATAACTGTGGAATGATGATTCATCAGGCCTTCGTGATTCTACGAAGGCTTTTTTGTGGGCTGTGGACGGACCTCGGTTCGTCAGGTTCTTTAAAAGTCTTTCTAGAGCGAGGTTATGAACCGCTACGGAAGGGGACGTTAGCCGGGAACAAACCGGCCCGTACCCAGCATATCTATCAGGAGGTGTACAGTTTGGCAAACGCAAAAGTGATTCAAGCAAAGCAGGAAGCCGTTGACGTGGTTACAGCTAAGCTTCGCGAGAGCGCAGCAACCGTTGTTGCTGACTACCGTGGACTTAACGTTACTCAAGTTACGGAACTGCGTAAACAGCTTCGTGAAGCTGGCGTAGAATTCCAAGTACTGAAAAACACGCTCGTTCGCCGTGCAACTGCGGCTGCGGAACTTTCTGAACTGGACGAAGTATTGACTGGTCCTACAGCAATCGCGTTCAGTGCTGACGATGCAGTAGCTCCGGCTAAAATCATCAGCGATTTCGCAAAGAAGAACGACGCGCTTAAAGTAAAAGGTGGCGTGGTTGAAGGCCGTGTAGTCGGCGTCGACCAAATCAAAGAGCTCGCGGATCTTCCTTCCCGCGAAGGTCTCCTTTCGATGCTCCTCAGCGTGCTTCAAGCTCCAGTTCGCAACTTCGCGCTGGCAGTCAAAGCCGTTGCAGAGAAAGAAGAAGGCAGCGCAAGCGCGTAAGCTTGCTTTTCATGCAGTAAGTTAATGAATTTAAACTCATATCAACTATAAAATGGAGGTTCTACCATGAGCAAAGAAACAATTTTAGAAGCAATTAAAGGTATGTCCGTTCTTGAACTGAACGACTTGGTTAAAGCAATCGAAGAAGAATTCGGCGTAACTGCAGCAGCTCCTGTTGTTGTAGCTGGCGGCGGCGGCGGTGCTGCTGAAGCAGCTGAGCAATCCGAGTTCGATGTAATCCTGACTAGCGCTGGTGCATCCAAAATCAACGTTATCAAAGTTGTTCGCGAAATCACAGGTCTTGGCCTGAAAGAAGCGAAAGAACTTGTTGACAACGCTCCGAAACCACTGAAAGAAAAAGTGGGCAAAGAAGAAGCAGAAGCAGTAAAAGCAAAATTGGAAGAAGCAGGCGCAACTATCGAAGTAAAATAGTTCTTCGTCTCTTCTATGACAACCCCCTTGAACCAAGTTCAAGGGGGTTGTTTGCAAGTGCATGAACTTTGGCATGTATCCTGTCATATGAAAATGGAAATAAACATGATGATTCTAGGTTAAAATGGAATGACAAGATTAATTCAATATATCTGATTTCGCTGTAAGACTTATTAGGTGGAGGTACGCCAGATGGCAGATCACTATTATACCAATCAACCTTCTACGGCACATGACCGGAAAATTTGGGATGCTCAATTACGTGGACAGAAATTTCGTTTCATTAGCGATGCAGGGGTTTTTGCGAAAGGCGGAGTAGATTACGGGAGCAAAGTGTTGATTGAAGCGATGGATATTCCGGAAGCAGCGCAGGTGCTTGATGTCGGCTGCGGTTATGGCCCCATCGGACTCACGGCAGCGAGGCTTGCCAACCGCGGCCACGTCACGATGGTCGACGTCAACCAGAGAGCGGTTGAGCTCGCGAAGGAGAATGCGGCGAATAATAAAGTAGATAACGTAACGATCAGGGAAAGCGATCTGTTCGCGGCGCTAGGGGAACAGCAATTTGACGTAATATTGACGAACCCGCCTATTCGGGCTGGTAAGGAAATTGTTCATGCCATATTCGAAGGGGCCTGTGCCCGGCTGCGCGAGGGTGGAGCTCTGTGGATCGTGATACAGAAGAAGCAAGGGGCGCCATCGGCGAGAGAGAAGCTGGAGTCGTTGTTTGGGCAGGTTGAGGAAGTAACGAAGGACAAAGGATACAGAGTGTATCGGGCGGTAAAATAAAAACAGCCTTGGAATCAAAGCAGAAAAAGGTTGACTCGAAAGCCTGGTTGTGATATTATTATAAAATGTCAGTATTAGGATGGACTCTGTAGCTTTAGTTTGCTGAAATGTCAAGGGTTTTTAGGAAATAATGAATAAAATCACCTTGTTTAACGTATAATGTGTACATTTTGGGCAAATCTACTGAATACAGGGGATGTTAGGCAGAAACGACACGGATAATGGTGCTCTTTTTTCGAAAGCATTCGATAAGGGCTTTTCTTTATTTGTGCAGCAGCTGCAATCCGTCTTGAACCTATTATATAGGTGCAAACACGGGTTCGCAATGTATTTTTTTAAAGTGAGTAGACATGAGGGGTGAGTATAAGTTGGCAGGACATCTTGTTCAATATGGTCGACGCACTCGGCGGAGTTATGCACGAATTAACGAGGTACTCGAAGTTCCGAACCTGATCGAAATCCAACAGAAATCCTATGATTGGTTCCTGGAGGAAGGTCTCCGTGAAATGTTCCAAGACATTTCGCCGATTCAGGATTTTACCGGAAATTTGGTGTTGGAATTTATCGATTACAGCCTCGGTGAACCGAAGTATACGGTTGACGATGCGAAGGAACGAGACGTGACGTATGCGGCTCCGCTTCGGGTTAAAGTCCGGCTGATTAACAAAGAAACCGGCGAAGTCAAAGAGCAGGAAGTGTTTATGGGAGATTTCCCGCTGATGACGGAAACCGGCACCTTTATTATTAACGGTGCGGAACGGGTTATTGTCAGCCAGTTGGTGCGCTCTCCTAGCGTCTATTTCAGTACGAAAATCGATAAGAACGGCAAGAAGACGTATACTGCCACAGTGATTCCAAACCGCGGTGCATGGCTGGAGCTTGAGATGGACGCGAAGGACATTATCTATGTCCGGATCGACCGTACTCGTAAAATTCCAGTAACCGTGCTGCTTCGTGCGCTTGGCTTCGGTACGGATGCTGAAATATTGGATTTGCTGGGCAATGATGAATATATCCGCAACACACTGGACAAAGACAACACGGACTCCACGGAGAAAGCGCTGATCGAGATTTATGAGCGCCTCCGTCCGGGCGAACCGCCGACGCTTGATAATGCGAAGAGCTTGCTGGTGGCTCGTTTCTTTGATCCGAAACGCTATGACCTGGCCAATGTCGGCCGTTACAAAATCAATAAGAAGCTTCATATCAAGAACCGTCTATTCAATCAGCGTCTCGCTGAGAGCTTGATTGATACCAATACGGGTGAAATTGTTGCTGAAGCGGGCCAAATCGTTGATCGCCGTCTATTGGACGAGATCCTTTCTTACTTGGAGGAAGGTGTTGGCTTCAAGAACTATCACGTAGCTAACGGCGTTCTTGATTCCGTCGATGTGCCTCTGCAAACGGTCGATATTTTCTCGCCGATTGAAGATGGCAAGGTCGTTAAGGTTATCGCGAACCGCAATATCGACAAATCGGTCAAGCACATTACGCCAGCCGATATCATTTCGTCGATCAGCTACTTCTTGAATCTGTTGCATGGTGTCGGTGATACAGATGATATCGACCACCTCGGCAACCGCCGTCTGCGTTCTGTTGGCGAACTGCTGCAGAACCAGTTCCGCATCGGTTTGTCCCGGATGGAACGCGTTGTGCGCGAGAGAATGTCGATTCAGGATGCGAACGTAATTACGCCGCAGGCGCTCATTAATATCCGTCCGGTTATCGCGTCGATTAAGGAGTTCTTCGGAAGCTCCCAGTTGTCCCAGTTCATGGACCAGACGAACCCGCTTGCTGAGCTGACGCATAAACGCCGTCTCTCCGCGCTGGGGCCTGGTGGTCTGACTCGTGAACGTGCGGGCTTTGAGGTTCGCGACGTTCACCACAGTCATTATGGCCGGATGTGTCCGATCGAGACGCCGGAGGGGCCGAACATCGGTCTGATCAACTCCCTTTCGACGTTTGCCCGCATTAACGAGTACGGCTTCATCGAAGCGCCGTATCGCTGGGTCGATCCGAAGACGGGTAAAGTTACCGATCAAATCGCTTATTTGACGGCAGATGAAGAAGATAACTACATCATTGCGCAAGCGAATGCTGTTCTTAACGAAGACAGTACGTTCCAGGATGAGAACGTTATTGTTCGTTACAACAAGCAGTCGGATAACATCCTGACGATGCCGAGCGAGCGCGTCGACTACATGGACGTATCGCCGAAGCAGGTTGTATCCGTAGCTACCGCATTGATCCCGTTCCTGGAGAATGATGACTCCAACCGTGCGCTGATGGGTTCGAACATGCAGCGGCAAGCCGTGCCGCTTCTGATTCCTAAAGCTCCGCTTGTGGGTACGGGTATGGAACATAAAGCC
The DNA here is from genome assembly GCF_054767475.1 of Paenibacillus sp. YSY-4.3. Classification (NCBI taxonomy): domain Bacteria; kingdom Bacillati; phylum Bacillota; class Bacilli; order Caryophanales; family Paenibacillaceae; genus Paenibacillus; species Paenibacillus sp. YSY-4.3. The sequence continues at coordinate 35,224 of NZ_BAABMC010000013.1, forward strand.
GCAAAAGATTCCGGTGTATGTATTGTGTCCAAATACGATGGAATTATCGAGCGTTCCGCAGCGAACGAAGTCTGGCTGCGCCGCGTTGAAGCCGTGGATGGCAAGGAAGTGCGCGGTGACCTTGTTAAACATAAATTACACAAATTTATGCGTTCGAACCAAGGAACTTGCATTAACCAGCGTCCAATTGTTAAACGCGGTGATGTGATCAAAAAAGGTGATATTCTTGCTGATGGTCCGTCCACGGAAATGGGCGAATTGGCGCTGGGCCGCAACGTTGTCGTTGCCTTCATGACTTGGGAAGGCTACAACTATGAGGATGCGATTTTGCTTAGCGAGAAGCTCGTGAAGGAAGATGTATACACTTCTATTCACATTGAAGAATATGAGTCCGAAGCCCGCGACACGAAGCTGGGACCTGAGGAAATCACCCGCGATATTCCGAACGTAGGGGAAGAGGCGCTTCGCAATCTGGATGAGCGCGGCATTATCCGCGTAGGTGCGGAAATCAGCGCTGGCGATATTCTCGTCGGTAAAGTGACGCCGAAGGGCGTGACGGAACTGACGGCGGAAGAACGCTTGCTGCATGCCATCTTCGGCGAGAAGGCGCGTGAAGTTCGCGATACTTCACTGCGTGTTCCACACGGAACGGACGGAATCGTCGTTGACGTCAAGGTGTTTACGCGTGAGAACGGCGATGAATTGCCGCCGGGCGTTAATCAGCTCGTTCGCGTCTACATTGCCCAGAAGCGTAAAATCTCCGAAGGGGATAAAATGGCCGGACGTCACGGTAACAAAGGTGTCGTAGCCCGTATTCTGCCAGAGGAAGATATGCCGTTCATGCCGGACGGCACACCGGTTCAAGTCGTGCTCAACCCGCTTGGGGTTCCTTCGCGGATGAACATCGGACAGGTGCTGGAAATCCACCTTGGCATGGCCGCGCTTCAGCTCGGAATTCACGTTGCTACACCGGTATTCGACGGTGCAAACGAGTATGACGTGTTTGATACGATGGAAGAAGCCGGTATGCAGCGCAACGGTAAGACCGTGCTTTATGACGGAAGAACCGGCGAAAGATTTGAACGTGAAGTTACCGTTGGCGTCATGCACATGATTAAACTGGCGCACATGGTTGACGATAAAATCCATGCTCGCTCCACGGGTCCTTACTCACTGGTTACACAGCAGCCGCTCGGCGGTAAAGCCCAGTTCGGTGGACAGCGGTTCGGGGAGATGGAAGTGTGGGCGCTTGAAGCATACGGTGCAGCTTACACGCTCCAAGAAATCCTTACAGTTAAATCCGATGACGTCGTCGGTCGGGTGAAAACCTATGAATCGATCGTCAAAGGTGAGAATGTACCGGAACCTGGCGTGCCAGAATCGTTCAAGGTCTTGATTAAAGAGCTTCAAAGTTTAGGTATGGATGTTAAAATCCTGACCGAAAACGAAGAAGAGATCGAGATGAGAGAAATGGACGATGAAGAGGATGCGGCTGGAGATAAACTGAGCCTGAACCTGGAAGGCGCGGAAGTCGGCGTAGAATAACACCTGACGATATGCCGTCATGTGATAATGATAACCGCAGCAGAAGCTGCCTGCCTGGATTATCGGCCTACCTTTGGGAGGCCGATATTTCCCTAGACAGATAGATCGAATAGAGGGTGAAGATCAGTTATTTTGATCTATGTAGAATGCTAAAATCAGGACTTGGTTAAGGAGGGATGCTCCTTGTTGGACGTCAACAACTTCGAGTTTATGAAAATTGGGCTTGCTTCCCCAGATAAAATTCGTTCTTGGTCCCGCGGAGAAGTGAAGAAACCGGAAACGATCAACTACCGTACACTGAAGCCGGAAAAGGAAGGGCTGTTTTGTGAGAAAATCTTTGGCCCAACCAAAGACTGGGAATGTCATTGCGGTAAGTATAAGCGTGTCCGTTATAAAGGCGTAGTCTGTGATCGCTGCGGCGTTGAAGTGACAAGAGCCAAAGTTCGCCGTGAGCGTATGGGGCACATTGAGCTGGCTGCCCCGGTATCCCATATTTGGTATTTCAAAGGGATTCCGAGCCGTATGGGCCTTGCGCTCGATATGTCGCCACGTTCGTTGGAAGAGATCATTTATTTTGCATCTTATGTAGTTACTGATCCAGGTGAAACTCCGCTGGAGAAAAAGCAGCTTCTGTCCGAAAAAGAATACCGCAGCTACCGTGAGAAATACGGCTACGGATTCCAAGCGGGCATGGGAGCTGAAGCAGTTAAAAAACTGCTCCAGGATATCGATATCGATAAAGAGCTGGAGTTTTTGAAAGAAGAGCTTCGTACGGCTCAAGGCCAACGCCGTAATCGTGCGATCAAACGTCTGGAAGTGATCGAAGCTTTCCGTAACTCTGGCAATGAACCGGAATGGATGATTCTCGATGTGCTTCCTGTTATTCCACCAGAGCTTCGTCCAATGGTACAGCTCGACGGGGGCCGTTTTGCAACGTCTGACCTGAATGACTTGTACCGTCGTGTAATTAACCGTAACAACCGTCTAAAACGTCTGCTTGATCTCGGTGCACCTGATATTATCGTGCAAAATGAGAAGCGGATGCTGCAGGAAGCGGTTGATGCTTTGATCGACAACGGCCGTCGCGGCCGTCCGGTGACAGGCCCGGGTAACCGTCCGCTGAAATCCCTCAGCCATATGCTGAAAGGGAAGCAAGGACGCTTCCGTCAGAACCTGCTCGGTAAACGGGTTGACTACTCCGGTCGTTCCGTTATCGTCGTAGGTCCTTACTTGAAGATGTACCAATGCGGTCTGCCGAAGGAAATGGCGCTTGAACTGTTTAAGCCGTTCGTGATGAAGGAACTGGTCAACAAAGGCCTGGCTCACAACATCAAGAGCGCGAAACGCAAAGTCGAGCGTGTCAGTCCTGAAGTATGGGACGTACTCGAAGAAGTGATTAGGGAACATCCTGTTCTGCTTAACCGTGCGCCAACGCTTCACCGCTTGGGAATCCAGGCGTTCGAGCCGATTCTTGTTGAAGGTCGCGCAATTCGTCTTCACCCACTGGTATGTACCGCATATAATGCGGACTTTGACGGTGACCAAATGGCGGTTCACGTACCACTCAGCGCGGAAGCTCAAGCTGAAGCACGGATTCTGATGCTTGCCTCCGGCAACATTCTGAATCCAAAAGACGGTAAGCCGGTTGTTACACCTTCACAGGATATGGTTCTTGGCTCTTTCTATCTAACGATGGATAATAAGGAAGCTCAAGGCTCAGGTATGATTCTTGGTTCGGTAAATGAAGCGGTATCCGCTTATCAACGTGGAACAGTATCTCTGCATGCGCGTGTAGCAATCCCGGCCAAGGCACTTGGCAAAACAGGATTTACAGACGCTCAGCAGGATGCACTCCTCGTTACGACGGTCGGCCGGATTATTTTCAACGAAATATTCCCATCCAGCTTCCCGTACATTAACGAACCGACACGGAGCAACTTGTTCCATGGAACACCAGATCATTTCTTTATCTATGACAAAGGCGCCAATGTATTAGAGCGTATTATGGAAACGCCGCAAACCGGGGGAATCGGTAAAGAATACCTCGGGGAAATTATTGGACGCTGCTTTGAAATTTACCATACGACGGAAACGTCGGTTATTCTCGATAAAATTAAACAAACCGGCTTTACGTATTCAACTCGTGCGGGTGTTAGTATTGCAGTCTCTGACGTTATCGTTCCAGACGAGAAGCAAGAAATCCTGCGTGAGTCGGATGAGAAGGTTCGTGTAGTAACGAATCAGTACCGCCGTGGTTTGATTACAAATGAAGAGCGCTATGACCGCGTTATCGATATCTGGTCCAAGTCGAAGGATCAAATTACCGATGTGCTCATGAAATCGATGGATCGCTTTAACTCCATTATGCTCATGGTTGATTCCAAAGCGCGGGGTAACAAATCCCAGATTACACAGCTTGGTGGTATGCGGGGTCTGATGGCTAACCCATCCGGACGCATTATCGAGCTTCCGATCAAATCGAACTTCCGTGAAGGCCTGACTGTCCTCGAGTACTTCTTGTCGACACACGGTGCGCGGAAAGGTCTGGCAGATACCGCACTTCGTACCGCTGACTCCGGTTACTTGACTCGTCGTCTCGTTGACGTTGCGCAAGACGTTATCGTTCGCGAGGAAGATTGCGGTACGGATAAAGGCTTTACCGTCAGCGTGATTCAGGATGGTAAAGAGGTTATTGAGGATCTGTATGACCGTATCGAAGGACGTTATTCCTTCGAGACGATCAAACATCCACAAACGGGTGAGATTATCGTTAACCGCAATGAACTGATCGATTCCGACAAGGCGCATGAAGTCGTTAACGCTGGCGTTGCTAAGCTGCAAATTCGCTCCGTTCTCAGCTGCCGTGCTCGGCATGGTGTTTGTAAGAAATGCTACGGGCGCAACCTGGCAACAGGCAAGCACGTGGAGATCGGTGAAGCGGTTGGTATCATCGCTGCGCAATCCATCGGTGAACCGGGAACTCAGCTCACGATGCGTACGTTCCACACCGGGGGTGTTGCAGGTGACGACATTACCCAAGGTTTGCCGCGTATTCAGGAACTTTTCGAGGCGCGTAACCCGAAAGGGCAAGCCACGATCAGTGAAATCGACGGCGTAATCAAAGAAATCCGTGAAGCCAAAGACCGTCGCGAAATCGAGGTCCAAGGCGAAGCGGAAACGAAGGTCTATTCCGTAACCTACGGATCCCGCCTGCGCGTAAGCGAAGGACAGGAAATCGAAGCGGGCGACGAGCTGACAGACGGTTCCATCGACCCGAAAGAAATTCTGCGTATCAAAGGGATCCGCGGCGTTCAGAACTATATTCTTCAGGAAGTTCAGCGCGTATACCGTAACCAAGGTGTTGAGATCAACGATAAGCACATTGAGGTTATGATTAAGCAAATGCTGCGCAAGATCCGTATTGTTGATGCAGGGGATACGCCTCTACTGCCGGGAGCCTTCGTCGATCTCTATGAATATGAGATGGCGAACAAGGAAGCGATTCTATCCGGCCAGGAGCCGGCGGTTGCTAAACCTGTTCTCCTTGGGATTACGAAAGCATCGCTTGAGACGGATTCCTTCCTGTCGGCCGCTTCCTTCCAGGAAACGACTCGGGTACTTACCGATGCCGCTATCAAGGGTAAAGTAGATAAACTGCTTGGCCTGAAGGAGAACGTCATTATCGGTAAGCTCATCCCGGCTGGTACGGGCATGAACCGCTACCGCAGCGTACAGTTCGAAGAGCCGGAAAATGCCGAAGCTGAAGAAAGCCAGGAGCAGCCGGTAACGGTTGAATAAATAACCTGTAAAGCGGTGCAGCCGAAAGAGGATACATGTACTCGGCTGCACCGCTACTTTGTTCAAGATTCGAGGCGGGTATTTTTATGTAAATAAATTGCTTGACACCGCCTATAGCAAAATGCTAATATATCAAAGTGCGTGAGTACGGTGAATCCCTGTAAATTGGAGGACTACATGATGTCTAACGATAGAGGGCTACAGGACGCTCATGTCAAAATCGGTACGAAACAAACGATGCGGGCAGTTGAGCTCGGTCGTGCCGAAGAAGTATATGTGGCTGAAGATGCAGATCCGCATCTTACATCGAAGATTATCGCTCTGTGTAGCCAACATGGTGTCAAATTGACTTATGTGGATACGATGCACAATCTCGGAATTGCTTGCGGGATTGAGGTAGGGGCAGCGATGGCTGCGATTGTAAAGAGATAGCTTGAGAAAATCGTTTTTGCTGATTTAGGGCAATCCTCTCGGCAAAAACTTTTCCTTTGTTCTTTTATGAACCGCCTGGGTCTGTGGGCTTAAGAAAAGGTTTGTAAAGAAACATCTATTACTGAGGAAGGGGGTGGCAACAACATGCCAACAATCAACCAATTGGTACGTAAAGGTCGTCAAGACAAGGTTTACAAATCCAAATCACCAGCATTGCATAGAGGGTTCAACGCTCTCAAACGCGAAGCTACAGAATTGAAATCTCCTCAAAAACGCGGTGTGTGCACTCGGGTAGGGACAATGACTCCTAAGAAACCGAACTCCGCACTTCGTAAATACGCGCGTGTTCGCTTGACGAACCGTGTTGAGGTGACTGCTTATATCCCTGGTATCGGACACAACCTGCAAGAGCACAGTGTCGTGCTGATTCGCGGTGGCCGGGTCAAAGACCTTCCGGGGGTACGTTATCATATCGTTCGCGGAGCGCTGGATACGGCTGGAGTGAACAACCGTATGCAAGCTCGTTCCAAATACGGCGCGAAACGTCCAAAAGCAAAAAAATAATTAGCTAGAGTCATAGCTTACGTTTGAACTAATACTGAAAGGGGGATAACTATGCCACGCAAAGGTCCAGTTGCCAAAAGAGACGTATTGCCGGATCCGGTGTATAACAGCAAGCTTGTTACTCGCTTGATCAACCGCATTATGCTTGATGGTAAACGCGGTGTTGCTCAAAGCATCCTATATAACGCTTTTAACCTTATTCAAGAGCGTACGGGGAATGACCCGATGGAAGTATTTGAAGCAGCAATCAAGAACATCATGCCGGTATTGGAAGTTAAAGCTCGTCGTGTGGGCGGATCCAACTACCAAGTACCTATCGAAGTAAAACCAGAGAGACGTACTGCTCTGGGGCTACGTTGGCTCGTAAACTACTCCCGCAACCGCGGAGAGAAGACAATGGAAGAGCGTTTGGCTGCCGAGATTATCGACGCATCCAACAACACGGGTGCTTCCGTTAAGAAACGCGAAGACACTCACAAAATGGCCGAAGCGAACAAAGCGTTCGCACACTACCGCTGGTAGGATTCGGTTGATTCACAACATAAACTTATAATTCGAAGGGAGAAAATTTCATGGCAAGAGAGTTCTCCTTGAAGAATACACGTAACATCGGGATCATGGCGCATATTGACGCTGGTAAGACAACGACCACGGAGCGTATTTTGTTCTACACAGGCCGTACGCATAAAATCGGCGAAACCCACGAGGGTTCCGCTACGATGGACTGGATGGAGCAAGAGCAGGAGCGCGGAATTACGATTACTTCCGCTGCTACTACCGCTTCTTGGAAAAATCACCGCGTCAATATCATTGATACCCCGGGACACGTCGACTTCACGGTTGAAGTTGAACGTTCCCTTCGTGTATTGGACGGGGCAGTAGGTGTATTTAGTGCCAAGGAAGGCGTAGAGCCTCAGTCGGAAACCGTATGGAGACAGGCTGACAAATATAGCGTTCCTCGTATTGCTTATGTCAACAAAATGGATATTATCGGTGCAGATTTCCTCAACGTTGTAAAGGATATGCGCGAGCGTCTGCAAGCGAACGCAGTTGCAATTCAACTACCAATCGGTGCAGAGGACAATTTTGTCGGTATCATCGACATTGTTGCTGAGAGAGCGCACATGTACAAAGACAACATGGGCCAAAACATCGAAGAGACCGATATTCCTGAGGAGTACAAAGCTCAAGTAGAGGAACTTCGTGCTGAGCTGATTGAGAAGGTTGCAGAACTGGACGAAGAATTGACAATGAAATACCTCGAAGGCGAGGAAATCACTGTCGATGAAATTAAAGCAGCACTTCGCAAGGGTGTTGTTGAAGTTAAAATCTTCCCAGTTATTTGCGGATCTTCCTACCGTAACAAAGGGGTTCAGCTGATGCTGGATGCCGTTGTAGATTACCTGCCTGCTCCGATTGATATCCCGAGCATTAAAGGTCATCTTGAAGACGGTTCGGAAGTAGAGCGTCATTCTTCTGATGAAGAGCCGTTCGCGGCATTGGCGTTCAAAATCATGACTGACCCTTACGTTGGTAAACTGACGTTCTTCCGCGTATACTCCGGTATTCTTCAATCCGGTTCTTACGTGCTGAATGCAACGAAAGGCAAACGTGAGCGGATCGGCCGTATCCTGCAAATGCACGCAAACAGCCGTCAAGAGATCACTGAAGTTTACGCTGGTGATATCGCTTCTGCGGTTGGTTTGAAAGATACAGGCACAGGTGATACACTGTGTGATGAGAAGAATCCGGTTATCCTGGAGTCCATGAACTTCCCTGATCCGGTTATCGAAATCGCAGTTGAACCTAAAACTAAAGCTGACCAAGACAAGATGGGCGTTGCCCTCGGCAAATTGACCGAGGAAGATCCTACGCTTCGTGCTCATACAGACGAAGAAACTGGTCAAACGATCCTTGCTGGTATGGGTGAGCTTCACCTCGATATCATCATCGAGCGTATGCGCCGCGAATTCAAGGTTGAGACCAACGTGGGTAAACCACAGGTTGCATACCGTGAGACATTCAAAGTTCCTGCGCGCGTTGAAGGTAAGTTCGTACGTCAGTCCGGTGGTCGTGGACAATACGGTCACGTTTGGGTTGAATTCGAACCGTTGGAAGCTGGTTCTGGTAACCAGTTCGACAGCAAAATCGTCGGTGGTTCGGTACCACGGGAGTATATTGCTCCTGCACAACAAGGTATCGAAGAAGCTATGAAGAACGGTGTTCTTGCAGGCTTCCCGCTTGTAGACGTTAAGGCTACAATCGTCGACGGTTCTTACCACGATGTTGACTCCAGTGAGATGGCGTTTAAGATCGCTGGTTCTATGGCTTTGAAAGCAGCTAAAGACAAATGTCAAGCTGTTCTTCTTGAGCCAATCATGAAAGTTGAAGTTACGGTTCCGGAAGAGTACATGGGTGACGTTATGGGTATGCTGAACTCCCGTCGCGGACGTATCGAAGGTATGGATTCCCGCGGTAGTGCGCAAATCATTCGTGCCAAAGTACCTCTTTCCGAAATGTTCGGATATTCAACAACACTTCGTTCCGGTACGCAAGGACGCGGTGTGTTCTCGATGGAGCTTTCTCACTACGAAGAAGTTCCTAAGAACATCTCCGAAGAAATCGTATCGAAGCATAGAGGCGAAGAATAATTTTTGTATCTGCTGATTCGGAGGGGCTCCTTCAACGAAGCCTCTTCGATCAGTCCAACATAACAATCCATATTTAAGGAGGAACTGTTTAAAATGGCAAAGGCAAAATACGAACGTACAAAACCGCACGTTAATATCGGTACAATCGGTCACGTTGACCATGGTAAAACTACTTTGACTGCAGCAATCACTACCGTTTTGACAAAAACTTACGGTGGAGGTAGCGCGATCGCTTACGATCAAATCGACAAAGCTCCAGAAGAGCGCGAACGCGGTATCACAATTTCCACTTCCCACGTTGAGTATGAGTCGGCTAACCGCCACTACGCTCACGTTGACTGCCCAGGTCACGCCGACTATGTTAAAAACATGATCACTGGCGCGGCTCAAATGGACGGCGCAATCCTGGTTGTATCCGCAGCTGACGGCCCAATGCCGCAAACTCGCGAGCACATCCTGTTGTCCCGTAACGTAGGCGTTCCTTACATCGTTGTATTCTTGAACAAATGCGACATGGTTGAAGACGAAGAGCTTCTGGAACTGGTTGAAATGGAAGTTCGCGACCTGTTGAACGAATATGAGTTCCCAGGCGATGACACTCCAATCGTTCGTGGATCCGCTCGTGAAGCACTTCAAAACCCAGATGGCGACTACGCTAAGAAAATCATCGAAATGTTCGAAATCATCGACGAGTACATTCCGCTTCCAGAGCGTCCGGTTGACAAACCGTTCTTGATGCCAGTTGAGGACGTATTCTCCATCACTGGTCGTGGTACGGTTGCTACAGGCCGCGTTGAGCGTGGTACTGTTAAAGTCGGCGACGAGATTGAAATCGTTGGTATTGCTGAAGAAACTAAGAAATCCGTTGTTACGGGCGTTGAAATGTTCCGTAAATTGCTTGATTCCGCTGAAGCGGGCGACAACATCGGTGCATTGCTCCGTGGTGTAGACCGTACACAAATCGAGCGCGGTCAAGTTCTTGCTAAGCCAGCTTCCGTTAATCCGCATACTGAGTTTACTGCTCAAGTATACGTATTGACTAAAGAAGAGGGCGGACGTCACAAACCTTTCTTCACAGGTTACCGTCCACAATTCTATTTCCGTACAACTGACGTTACAGGTATCATCAACCTGCCAGAAGGTACTGAAATGGTTATGCCTGGCGACAACATCGAAGTTACTGTATCCCTGATCGCTCCTATCGCGATTGAAGAAGGAACTCGCTTCTCCATCCGTGAAGGTGGCCGTACAGTTGGATCCGGTGCGGTTGTTACTATCCAAAAATAATAAGGTTTCTTAAACCTTATTACCAGAGCTGCCCTGAGGGTCATCAGATCCTTAGGGTAGCTTTTTGCGTTGTCTGCGTTAGTGATACCTATAGTTGGCTCTGGGATGTTAATAGCGTAATGCTAGAGCGCCAATAAAGCATAAGTCTAACGGACCTTCATTCCGTTATTTTGATAAAATAGCCTATTTGTAAGTGCTAACGGACACTGGAGACCTTATTAGGCGAAAAAGCATCTAACTCGGGTCTTTTTTCAGCGAATAGCGTCCTCTGTGTCCGTAAGTATATTGAATAGGTGCGAATTAGCGAAAATAGGGTCTTTCCAGTCCGTTAGAATGCAGTTAGTCAGCGGATTGGCCGTCAATCGCGTTTTTTCGTGCCTATCTTTATACTTTGATCTAATCCATTTCTTCATTATCGTTTTATGTCCCTTAGTTGTCATTTTACGGCTATAGAGAAATGATTTCCTTCTATATATACGTGCCCGAGAAATGCCGATGAAAATGTCTAATATTTTGCTTGCATTACATCTATCTTTTCTATATAATAATGAATGTTGTTCTGTGACTGTGCGATGATGTGAGAGGTTACTGACACACCCGGCCCCTTTGCCATGGGAGGGCGGTCAGAAAATTTTCACGGAGTATGTCCGATAATAAATTGGGCGATAGAAGGAGGGACTAAAATGGCAAAGCAAAAAATTCGTATTCGTTTGAAAGCTTATGATCACAGAATTCTTGATCAATCCGCAGAGAAAATCGTTGAAACGGCAAAACGTTCAGGTGCTGGCGTATCCGGACCGATTCCGCTTCCGACTGAGAAACAAATCATTACTGTTCTCCGTGCGGTACACAAGTACAAGGATTCCCGGGAGCAATTCGAAATGCGTACACACAAACGTCTGATCGACATTGTGAACCCGACTCCACAAACTGTGGATGCCTTGATGCGCTTGGACCTGCCGTCCGGTGTAGATATCGAAATCAAATTGTAATATCAATCGTAAGTTGATTAGGAAAGGAAAAGAGGTGTCAACATGAAAGGTATCTTAGGGAAAAAACTCGGAATGACTCAAGTGTTTACCCCAGAAGGAATTGTTATTCCTGTAACGGTAATCGAAGCTGAGTCCAACATCGTTCTTCAGAAGAAAGATGTAGAAAACGATGGCTATGAAGCGATTCAAATCGGTTATACCGATAAGAAAGAAAGCAGAGCCAACAAACCTGAAGTAGGTCATGCTAAGAAGGCGAACACAGCACCTAAGCGCTACGTTCGTGAAATTCGCGGTATTGATTTGGCAACATATGAAGTTGGCCAAGAGGTCAAAGTTGATGTTTTTGCTGAAGGCGAATTTGTTGACGTAACAGGTATTTCTAAAGGTAAAGGATTCCAAGGTAACATCAAACGCTGGGGTCAAAGCCGCGGACCTATGTCTCACGGTTCCCGTTACCATCGTAGACCTGGTTCCATGGGTTCCATCCAAGCGAACCGCGTTCCTAAAGGCAAACGCCTTCCAGGACACATGGGTAGCGAAACGATTACGATCCAGAACCTTGAAGTTATCCGTGTGGATGCAGAACGTAACGTATTGCTCGTTAAAGGATCCATTCCAGGACCTAAAAATAGCCTAGTGAAAATCAAACAAGCGATTAAGAAGTAATCGCCTTAAGGAAAGGAGGAACAAGCAATGCCTAAAGTAGCACTATATAATGTCAGTGGTAGCCAAGTAGGCGAAGTTGAACTGAATGACGCGGTATTCGGTATTGAGCCGAACGTTCACGTTCTTCACGACGCAGTTGTTATGCAGCGCGCTTCCCTGCGTTTGGGTACTCATAAAGTAAAAGGACGCTCCGAAGTTCGCGGCGGCGGCCGTAAACCATGGAAACAAAAAGGCACAGGTCGTGCTCGTCAAGGTTCGATCCGCTCCCCGCAATGGGTTGGCGGCGGAATCGTGTTCGGTCCGACTCCACGCAGCTATGCGTTTAAATTGCCTAAGAAAGTTCGTCGTTTGGCGATTAAATCGGCTCTTTCTTCGAAAGTGATCGATCAAGACATTATCGTATTGGATGCGCTCAGCCTGAACGCTCCTAAGACGAAAGAGTTCGCAGCGATCCTGAACAACCTGAAAGTAGACCGCAAAGCATTGATCGTAGCGCCTAGCTATGATGACAATGTAGCGTTGTCCGCACGCAACATCCCAGGTGTTAAATTCGTTGCAGCTGACGGCATTAATGTTCTTGACGTGCTGACGCACGACAAACTGATCATTACGAAAGAAGCAGTTCAGAAGGTAGAGGAGGTGCTCGCGTAATGAAAGATCCTCGTGATATAATTAAACGTCCGGTGATTACGGAACGTACGGCTGACTATATGGCTGAGAACAAATATGTTTTCGAAGTTGACATTCGTGCGAACAAAACCGAAATCAAAAAAGCTGTAGAAGCGATCTTCAATGTAAAAGTGAGCAATGTGAATACACTGCGTGTTCCTGCCAAGCCTAAACGTTACGGACGCCACTTCGGGTATACTCCTGAATGGAAAAAAGCATTCGTTACGCTGACGGCTGACAGCAAGCCGCTTGAGTTTTTTGAATCGGTATAATAGAACGTTAGAGCAAGGAGGGAAAAACAGTGCCAATTAAAAAGTATAAACCGACATCTCCAGCAAGACGGAACATGTCTGTATCCACTTTTGAAGAAATTACTACGGATCGTCCGGAGAAATCGTTGCTTGCTCCACTGAGCAAAACGGCTGGACGTAACAACCACGGTAAAATTACGGTTCGCCACCATGGTGGAGGACACAAACGTAGCTACCGGATCATCGACTTCAAACGTAACAAAGATGGAATTCCAGGTCGCGTTGCTACGATCGAGTACGACCCTAACCGTACTTCCAACATCGCCCTGATCCACTATGTGGACGGTGAGAAACGCTACATTCTGGCTCCTAAAGGCCTGAAAGTTGGCGATATGATCGAGTCTGGACCGAATTCCGACATCAAAATCGGTAATGCTCTTCCTTTGGAGAACATTCCAGTAGGTACAGTTATCCACAACATTGAACTTCAACCAGGCAAAGGCGGACAACTCGTTCGTGCAGCTGGTACAGAAGGACAATTGCTCGGTAAAGAAGATAAATACGTATCTGTTCGCTTGTCTTCTGGCGAAGTTCGTAAAATCCTCAAAGTTTGCCGTGCAACGATCGGATCTGTAGGTAACCAAGACCATGAATTGATCAAGGTTGGTAAAGCCGGCCGCAGCCGTTGGCTCGGAAATCGTCCTTCCGTTCGCGGTGTGGTAATGAACCCTAACGATCACCCACACGGTGGTGGTGAAGGTCGTGCGCCAATCGGACGTAAGTCTCCGCTATCTCCATGGGGCAAACCGACGCTTGGTTACAAAACGCGTAAAAAAGGCAAAGCTTCTGATAAATATATCGTTCGCGGCCGTACGAAGTAATCCGCTGCTAGCGGATCACTTCCTGGTTGCGGCAACGGGAGATATCAACAGCTGGCATAAGCCGGCTTAGCCCGAAATAAGGCGAAGTCATTTTTTTAAAGTGGCGAAGGGAGGAAAAATACATGAGTCGCAGTCTGAAAAAGGGACCATTCATCGATGGTTACCTGTTGAAGAAAGTGGAAGAAGCGAGCGCATCGAACAAGAAGGTAGTTATCAAAACTTGGTCCCGTCGCTCTACGATTTTCCCGCAATTCATTGGACATACATTCGGTGTATATGATGGCCGCAAACATGTTCCGGTATATGTTACTGAGGATATGGTCGGACACAAACTCGGCGAATTTGCTCCAACCCGTACCTATAAAGGTCATACGGACGACGATAAGAAAACGAGACGTTAAGGTATAAGTTCTTCGTTTGAGAGGAGGTAACACACAATGGAAGCTAAAGCACATGCAAGGTCCATCCGTATTGCTCCGCGGAAAGCTAAATTGGTTATCGATTTGATCCGTGGCAAGCAAGTTGGCGATGCTATCGCGATTCTTCGTCACACGCCTAAGGCTGCTTCCCCAATCGTGGAGAAGCTTTTGAATTCGGCGATTGCGAATGCTGAGCATAACTATTCTCTGGATGTAAATAAATTGGTTATTACGGAAGCGTACGTAAACCAAGGTCCTACAATGAAACGTTTCCGCCCGCGGGCAATGGGACGTGCAAGTCGGATCAACAAACGCACCAGCCACATTACTTTGGTGGTATCCGAAAAATAAGGAGGGAAAACGCGTGGGCCAAAAAGTAAATCCGGTCGGACTACGAGTAGGGATTATCCGTGACTGGGAATCCAAATGGTACGCAGGCAAAGATTTCGGTGATCTTTTGCTTGAAGACGTAAAAATTCGTGAGCACCTGAAAAATAAACTGAAAGACTCCGCGGTATCTCGTATCGAAATCGAGAGAGCGGCTAATCGTGTGAATGTAACGATCCATACTGCTAAGCCGGGCATGGTTATCGGTAAAGGCGGTTCGGAAGTTGAAAACCTGCGTAATCAAATTACGAAAATTGCAGGCGGCAAAAAAGTTCACATCAACATCTCTGAAATCAAAAACCCTGATCTTGACGCGATTCTTGTCGCTGAGAGCATCGCACAACAACTGGAGCGTCGCGTATCTTTCCGTCGTGCGCTTAAACAAGCGATTCAAAGAACTATGCGCTCAGGTGCTAAAGGGATCAAAACAGCAGTCAGCGGTCGTCTTGGCGGTGCTGAGATTGCTCGTTCGGAAGGCTACAGCGAAGGAACTGTTCCACTTCATACGCTTCGCGCTGATATCGACTACGGTACGGCTGAAGCTCATACGACCTATGGACGTATTGGCGTAAAAGTATGGATTTATCGTGGAGAGGTTCTTCCTACGGCTAAGAAACAACAAGCTGCCCAGGAAGGAGGCAATTAATCATGTTGGTACCTAAACGTGTAAAACACCGCAAGCAGCAGCGCGGTAGTTTGAGAGGCCAAGCTAAAGGCGGAACTGAGCTGAACTTCGGCGAATACGGCCTGCAAGCTCTTGAGCCTACATGGATTACGAACCGCCAAATCGAGGCTGCGCGTATCGCGATGACTCGTTACATCAAACGGGGCGGTAAAGTATGGATCAAAATTTTCCCTGACAAGCCAATTACTCAAAAGCCTCTTGAAGTGCGGATGGGTAGCGGTAAAGGTAACGTCGAGAAATGGGTTGCAGTTGTGAAACCGGGCAAAATCATGTTTGAGCTTGCCGGTGTATCCGAGGAAATTGCTCGTGAAGCTATGCGGCTTGCCGCTCACAAACTGCCAATCAAAACGAAGTTTGTGAAACGTGAAGAATTGGGTGGTGAAGCAAATGAAAGCTAATGAACTTCGCAACTTAACCACTGCTGAAATCGAACAAAAGATCGCGGGTTTTAAGGAAGAGCTTTTCAACCTCCGTTTTCAATTGGCCACCGGCCAGCTTGATAACCCGACTCGGATCCGTGACGTGCGGAAAGATATAGCTCGTGCTAAAACCATTTTACATGAAAGAGAACTTGGTATTACTAGCTAATATTGCGCTCCAAGTAAGCGAAGCGCCTAAGTCCAGGAAGGAGGCTAACCATGAGCGAACGCAATGCCCGTAAAGTGCAGGTTGGTAAAGTTGTCAGCGACAAAATGGATAAAACTATTGTTGTAGCTGTTGAGACTTACAAGAAACATGATTTGTACCATAAACGCATTAAATATACGAAGAAATTCAAAGCGCATGATGAGAATAATTCTGCGAAAATTGGTGACGTAGTTAAAATCATCGAGACTCGTCCGCTGTCCAAAGACAAGCGTTGGAGACTTGTTGAGATTGTCGAAGAAGCTGTAATTATCTAATAGCGCGAAAGCTTGAGACGAAAGGAGGAAACAACCATGATCCAACCATTCTCACGTTTGCATGTAGCAGACAACTCCGGTGCGAAGGAATTGATGTGTATCCGCGTCCTTGGCGGTACGGGTCGTCGTTCGGCGCAAATTGGTGATTTGATCGTTTGTTCCGTAAAACAAGCAACACCAGGCGGCGTTGTCAAAAAGGGAGACGTAGTTAAAGCGGTTATCGTTCGTACGAAACGTGCTGTTCGCCGTAAAGACGGTTCCTATATTGCTTTTGACGAAAATGCAGCGGTTGTTGTTAAAGAAGACAAGAGCCCACGCGGAACACGTATTTTCGGACCTGTTGCTCGTGAACTTCGCGATAGAGATTTCATGAAAATCATTTCCTTGGCTCCGGAAGTTATTTAGTACGTATGTGAAACATGAAGTTTCGACGAAACAGGAGGTGTAAAGAATGCCTAGACTGAAGAAAGTTCTAGAATCCCATAACAATAAACTGCACGTCAAAAAAGACGACACGGTTATCGTGATTACGGGTAAAGACAAAGGCAAAAAAGGCCGCGTCATCGCTGCGTATCCTCGTGAAAACCGCGTGCTTGTGGAAGGCGTGAACATGGTTAAGAAACACCAAAAACCAAATCAGCTGAACCCACAAGGCGGAATTATTGAGAAGGAAGCTCCGATTCACGTTTCGAACGTTATGCACGTTGATCCTAAGAGCGGAAGCGTAACCCGTATCGGTTACAAAGTATTGGACAACGGCAAAAAAGTTCGTGTTGCTAAAAAATCGGGTGAAGTAATCGACTAATCCAGTAACGCAAAGAAAGGAGGTCCATGATTCATGGCAACAAGATTGAAAGAACGTTTTTTGAATGAAGTAACGCCTGCTTTGGTTCAAAAATTCAACTATACAACGGTAATGCAAGTACCTAAAGTTGAGAAGGTAGTTATCAACATGGGTGTTGGCGAAGCCGTAGCAAACTCGAAAGTGCTTGATTCTGCGGTTAACGATTTGCAGCTGATCTCTGGTCAAAAGCCAGTAATCACGCGTGCTAAGAAATCCATCGCTGGATTTAAGCTTCGTGAGAACATGCCAATCGGCGTGAAGGTAACTCTTCGCGGCGAGCGTATGTACCATTTCCTCGACAAATTGTTCAACGTAACGCTTCCGCGTGTACGTGACTTCCACGGCGTATCGAACAAAGCGTTTGACGGACGCGGTAACTACACACTTGGTTTGAAAGAGCAATTGATTTTCCCTGAGATCGAATACGATCAAGTCGACAAAGTTCGCGGTATGGACATTGTTATTGTAACGACGGCTAAAACGGATGAAGAGTCCCGTGAATTGCTCACTGGACTGGGCATGCCTTTCGTAAAATAAGTAGGTCGTAACGAATTCTCCGAAACTATTTAGGAGGTGTCAGGCTAAGTGGCAAAAACTTCGATGAAAGTTAAACAACAACGCACACCGAAATTCAAAGTACGGGCATATACCCGCTGTGAGCGTTGCGGTCGTCCACATTCGGTACTGCAAAAGTTTAAAATATGCAGAATTTGTTTCCGTGAATTAGCTTATAAAGGCCAGATTCCTGGCGTGAAAAAAGCAAGCTGGTAAACAATCAACAACGGGAAGGAGGTTTACACGTATGACTATGTCAGATCCAATTGCAGATATGCTTACTCGTATTCGTAACGCGAACACAGTTCGCCACGAAACGGTGGAACTGCCTGCCTCAACGATCAAAAAGCAAATCGCCGAGATTCTGAAGCGTGAAGGCTTCATCCGCGATGCAGAATATATTGATGACAACAAACAAGGGATGATCCGTCTTTTCCTGAAATACGGCCCTAACAACGAACGCGTTATTACTGGCTTGAAAAGAATCAGTAAACCAGGTCTTCGCGTTTACACTAAGAGCACTGAGGTTCCTCGTGTTCTGGGCGGACTGGGAATCGCGATTATTTCCACTTCCAAAGGTGTTATGACCGACAAAGAAGCACGTCAGTCTAAAGCCGGCGGCGAAGTTGTCTGCTACGTTTGGTAATTAACGTCACAAAACAAGGAGGTGCAGCAAATGTCTCGAATTGGTCGCAAACCAATTACAGTACCAAGTGGTGTGGATATCACACTTGATAATAACGTGATTACAGTAAAAGGACCGAAAGGTTCTTTGACTCGTGAACTTCACAAGGACATGAAAGTTACTGTTGAGAACAATGAGATCACAGTAGAACGTCCTTCTGATCATAAAACGCATCGTTCCCTGCACGGTACAACACGCAGTGTAGTGAGCAACATGGTGAGTGGAGTAACTGAAGGTTTCACTAGAAATCTTGAGCTGGTTGGGGTCGGATACCGCGCAAGCAAATCCGGAGAGAAGCTCGTACTCAACGTAGGGTACTCTCATCCAGTAGAAATCACTCCAGAACCAGGCATTACATTTGAAGTGCCTGCTAACACGAAGATCATCGTAAGCGGAATTAACAAAGAGCGTGTCGGTGAATACGCTGCTAAAATTCGTTCCGTGCGCGAGCCTGAGCCGTACAAAGGTAAAGGGATCAAGTACGAAGGTGAACGTATTATCCGTAAAGAAGGTAAAGCCGGTAAGAAGAAATAACTTTCTTCTTAGCGGACCAATCCTTCTGGCGAGTTGAACGATTTGTGTTGTTTAGGTAAACCGAAGGGAGTGAAATGGAAGTCATGATTACAAAAGCTGACAAGAACAAAGCTCGTCTGAAAAGACATTTGCGCGTACGGAGAAAAATCCAAGGAACGGCTATTCGTCCTAGATTGAACGTATTCCGTTCTTCCAAACATATCTATGCACAGCTGATCGATGATGTGGCTGGGGTAACTCTGGCATCGGCATCGACGCTTGACAAAGAATTGAGCGGAAGCATCACCACCGGCGGCAACGTTGAGTCTGCTAGCAAGGTTGGCGAACTGATCGCAAAACGTGCTCAAGATAAAGGCTTCAAGAACGTTGTGTTTGACCGTGGAGGATACTTGTATCATGGACGTATTCAGGCTCTGGCTGACGCAGCTCGCGAAGCAGGCCTTGAATTCTAAAATAATCACTAAAAGGAGGTTAACGACTTGCGTGTAGATCCGAATACTTTAGAACTGACTGAAAGAGTTGTAAACATTAACCGCGTAGCTAAAGTAGTAAAAGGCGGACGCCGTTTTAGCTTCAGTGCGCTAGTAGTTGTCGGGGACGGCAAAGGCTGGGTTGGCGCTGGGATCGGTAAGGCAGGCGAGGTTCCTGATGCGATTCGCAAAGGAATCGAAGATGCTAAGAAAAACCTTGTATTCGTTCCGCTTGTAGGAACGACAGTCCCTCACCAAGTAATCGGTCACTTCGGTGCAGGCCGCGTGCTTCTTAAACCGGCTTCCGAAGGTACCGGGGTAATCGCAGGCGGACCAGTTCGTGCGGTACTCGAACTTGCTGGCGTAGGCGACATTCTAACAAAATCTTTAGGTTCTTCGAATTCCATCAACATGGTTAACGCGACTTTGGAGGGCTTGTCCCGTCTAAAACGCGCTGAAGATGTTGCGAAATTACGCGGTAAAACCGTCGAAGAACTTCTCGGTTAAGGAGGGAATCTCATGGCAAAGCTGAAAATTACCCTCGTACGTAGTTTGATCGGCACATCGGAGAAACAACGCACGACTGTTAATACACTGGGACTGCGTAAAGTAAACAAATCCGTGGTTCAACAAGACAATCCTGCCATTCGTGGCATGATCAATCATGTAAGCCACCTGGTATCCGTTGAAGAAATCCAAGGATAACTCCCTGAAAAGTATTAGCGGATTAAGCTAACGAATGATATTGGTGGCCCTAGGGTTTACCATTACTCGCAAGTGAAACAATAAATAAGGAGGTGCAACGAACGATGAAGTTACATGAGCTTTCCCCAGCTCCTGGTTCCCGCAAAGAACGCAAACGCGTAGGACGCGGTACAGGAAGCGGTATGGGTAAAACATCAACACGTGGTCACAAAGGTCAAAATGCTCGTTCCGGCGGCGGCGTCCGTCCGGGCTTCGAAGGCGGTCAAAACCCGTTGTATCGTCGCTTGCCAAAACGCGGATTTACGAATCCAACGCGGAAAGAGTATGCGATTGTGAACACCCAGGAATTAAACAACTTTGCGGCGGATACAGAGGTTACTCCTGAGCTGTTGTTTGAACAAGGAATCGTGAAAGACGCAAAAAGCGGCATCAAGATTCTTGGCAACGGTGAACTGACTGTCAAATTGACGGTTAAAGCGAATAAGTTCTCTCAATCCGCGGTAGAGAAAATCGAGGCTGCCGGCGGTAAAACCGAGGTGATCTAATGTTTAAAACCATGAAGAACATTTGGCACGTTAAGGATCTGCGGACCCGTATATTGTTCACTCTCTTTATCTTTATTATCTACCGGATCGGTTCGTTTGTTCCGGTTCCGGGCGTTAATAAAGACGTGTTCAAGACGACTAACACTGCGGGAAGTGATTTGCTCGGGATGTTGAATATCTTCTCGGGCGGCGCGCTGCATAACTTCTCGATTTTTGCAATCGGGATTTTCCCTTATATCACCGCCTCCATTATCATACAGCTCCTGTCCATGGATGTTATTCCAAAGCTGGCAGAGTGGGCGAAGCAAGGTGAGCATGGCAAGAAGAAGTCGGCCCAAGTCACCCGTTATTTAACGGTGGTCTTGGCCCTCATTCAAGCCTTTGCGACATCGATCGGTTTCAACCGTCTGTATTATACAGAGATGGTGCCGAACGCAACGTTCGGGGATTATATGTTGATCGCGATTGTCTTGACCGCGGGTACGTCGTTCTTGATGTGGCTTGGTGAACAAATCACGGAGAAGGGAATCGGTAACGGTATTTCGCTGATTATCTTCGCAGGTATCGTCGCTTCGATGCCAACTCATATTCAAAACATCGCAATGTCCGATTTCATTGTTTCTGGGCAAACGTTCATGAACATCGTCAAATCGCTTGCGATTGTCATTGTGTTCGTGTTGATTATTATCGGTGTAATTTACATCCAGCAAGCCATTCGTAAAATTCCTGTACAATATGCTAAGCGTGTTGTCGGAAACAAAATGTATGGCGGGCAGAACACGCACATTCCGCTCAAAATTAACGCAGCGGGTGTTATTCCTGTTATCTTCGCTTCATCCTTGTTGCAGTTTCCGATAGTCATTGCAAGCTTTTGGTCAACACACACTTGGGCACAATGGGTCAGCAGCAATATGAACATTGACCGTCCACTTGGTATTGTGTTGTATGTAGTCATGATTATTGGTTTCACGTTCTTCTATACTTTCGTACAGATGAACCCGCAGCAAATGGCGGATAACATGAAGAAGAATGGCGGCTACATTCCGGGGATTCGTCCAGGGAAAACAACGGCTACTTATCTGACCCGGGTTCTGTCCCGATTGACGATGACTGGCGCCTTGTTCCTTGCCTTTATCTCCGTGCTCCCGGTTATTCTCGGTGCTTTGGCTGGACTGCCGCGTACCGTGCAAATCGGAGGTACTTCCATTCTGATCGTTATCGGTGTTGCGCTTGATACGATGAAGACGATCGAAGGGCAATTGATTAAACGTCACTACAAAGGCTTCATTAATAAATAGGAGATAGGTTCCAGGATTGAGCTTGGTTAACGAACTCTCCTGGCGCCTATTGTTCTGTTTTCTTAGCGAAGTGAACCAGTCTCGAAGGGAGTGCTTGACATGAACATTTTATTCATGGGACCTCCTGGAGCGGGAAAAGGAACACAAGCAGAGGCGATCGTTAACGAATTCGGCATTCCTCATATTTCGACAGGCGATGCATTTCGTCTGGCGATTAAGCAGGGAACACCTGTTGGGCTGAAAGCCAAGGAGTATATCGATCAAGGCCTGCTGGTACCTGATGATGTCACCGTAGGTATCGTTCGCGAAAGACTTCAGCAGTCCGATTGCGAAAATGGTTTCTTACTGGATGGATTTCCAAGAACCCTTTCGCAAGCGGAAGCGCTGGAGGAACTGCTTAGCGAACTGAACCGCAAGCTGACGCACGTCATCAACCTGAAAGTGGATCGTAACAAATTGCTGGCTCGTCTTACGGGGCGACGGATTTGCAAATCTTGCGGCTCTACTTATCATGTGATCTTTAACCCTCCTAAACAGGAAGGTGTTTGCGATAAGTGCGGCGGAGAATTGTACCAACGTTCTGACGATAATGAAGAGAGCGTAGGCACACGGCTGGACGAATACATCAACAAGACGGCGCCACTTCTTCAGTTCTATGAAGAAAAAGGGCTGCTGCGCGAAATTGATGGAGAACAGGAAATCGATACGGTAACGAAAGAAATCGTATCTTTACTGCGAGGTTAAGTAATGATCATTTGTAAATCCGAAACGGAACTTGGCTTTATGAGAGAAGCAGGGCGGATCGTCGCGGAGACGCACAGGCTCATGGCGCAATCGATTGAGCCCGGGATTACGACGGGGGAACTCGATCAAATTGCAGATAAGTACATTCGCAGTCAAGGCGCGGTGCCGTCTTTCAAAAATTACAACGGCTTTCCCTACAGCATTTGCGCTTCGGTTAACGAAGAATTGGTACATGGATTTCCCGGCAAACGCAAACTGAATGAAGGCGACATCATTAGTCTTGATATCGGTGCGGAGTATCGCGGCTTTCATGGAGACTCAGCATGGACTTATCCGGTTGGCAAGATTTCGGAGGAAGCGAAGAGACTTCTCGAAGTTACTGAAGGATCCCTCTTTGCCGGTCTTGAGCTCGTCAAACCAGATGTTCGCTTATACACGATATCGCATGCTATTCAGCGTTATATTGAGGATGCAGGCTTTTCGGTCGTTCGCGAATATGTCGGTCACGGCATCGGCGCGAATCTTCACGAGGAACCGCAGATTCCGAATTACGGCATTCCAGATCGGGGGCCACGTCTGAAACCAGGTATGGTTCTCGCTATCGAACCGATGGTCAACGTTGGCAAGCGGTATGTAAGAACGCTGGAAGATAATTGGACAGTCGTTACAGTTGACGGCTCGCTCTGCGCTCACTTTGAGCATACTGTAGCAGTTACTGCTGACGGTATGGAAATTCTCACAAAGCTGGACGAATAGGCGATGAAGGTGGAGTACCGCTCAGAAGCCGAGATCGGTCAAATGGTGAGAGTATTGAAAGGGAAAGACGCCGGGGCGGTTGCTGTTGTTGTAGCGATTGTGGATACCAAGTTCGTACTGATCGCGGATGGGAACAAACGGAAGTTTGATCAGCCCAAACGGAAGAATGTACAGCATCTCGAACTTTCGCCAATCATTAGCAGCGAGGTTGTTCATAGTTTGCAGGAAAGCGGTCGGGTGACCAATGCGAAGCTGCGGCATGCCGTGCACGCATTCGTCAAATCCGCCAATCCAAATGCTGAAGAGAAAGGAGACTGACTGTGGCTAAGGAAGATGTCATTGAAGTCGAAGGTGTAGTTGTTGAGCCGCTGCCGAATGCTACTTTCAAAGTAGAGCTTGAGAACGGTCATCAAATTCTCGCTCATGTTTCCGGTAAGCTGCGGATGCATTTCATCCGTATTCTGACGGGAGATAAAGTGGTCGTTCAACTATCACCCTACGATCTAACAAAAGGTCGTATTACTTACCGTAAATAGATACCATATCATTTATTGCGAATATGTGGTATGATATTCAGGTTGAGTTTGTCACTGCATGAAATTTATTTTTTTGCGGTGGTCTGTGAAACGAAGTTTTTCTCGAAGTCAGTGCTTCAAAGTTAGTTTTACTTGATGTAAAACTAGGCTAATCCTTACGAAGAAAGTTTTGCTTCGCAAAACTTTAGGGAGGTAATTAACATGAAGGTAAGACCTTCTGTAAAGCCTATTTGCGAAAAATGCAAAGTCATTCGACGCAAAGGCAATGTAATGGTAATCTGTGAGAATCCTAAGCACAAACAAAAACAAGGTTAATAGAAGGGGGTGTAGCGTAAAATGGCTCGTATAGCTGGTGTGGATTTGCCACGTGACAAACGCGTTGAGATCGCCTTGACTTACATTTTCGGAATCGGTAAAACGACTTCCCAGAAAATCCTGAATACTACAGGCATCAATCCGGACACTCGTGTTCGTGACTTGACGGAAGATGAGGTTAGCAAACTACGCGAAACGATCGACAAAGAGGTTAAGGTAGAAGGTGACCTGCGTCGTGAAATTTCCTTAAATATTAAACGTTTGATCGAAATTGGCTGCTACCGTGGTGTGCGTCATCGTCGTGGCCTGCCTGTTCGCGGACAACGTACGAAAACGAATGCCCGTACTCGTAAGGGTCCTCGTCGTACAGTAGCGAACAAGAAGAAATAAGAAGGGAGGATAACTGACAATGGCTAAACCAAAAAAAGTCGTACGTACTAAACGTCGTGACCGTAAAAATATCGAATCCGGTGTGGCACATATCCGTTCCACATTCAACAATACGATTGTAACGATTACGGATCCGCACGGTAATGCGATCTCTTGGGCAAGCTCCGGCGGCCAAGGGTTCAAAGGTTCCCGTAAATCTACTCCATTTGCTGCACAAATGGCTGCTGAAACAGCTGCTAAAGCTGCAATGGAACACGGAATGAAATCCGTTGAGGTTATGGTTAAGGGTCCTGGCGCCGGCCGTGAAGCCGCTATCCGTTCCCTGCAAGCGGCAGGCCTTGAAGTCAACATGATTAAAGACGTAACTCCAATCCCGCATAACGGTTGCCGTCCTCCAAAACGCCGTCGTGTTTAATGAAGTTGCATAAAGTGTGTATAACAACATTGCAACTTGGTAACAATGGTTGTTTAGGCATACTACGTGGTACACTTCAGAAGACATTGGTGTTTTTTAGGAACGACGTTTTGAAGGAGGGGTAATTTCGTGATAGAAATCGAAAAGCCGAAAATTGAGACCGTAGAAGTTAACGATGATGGCACCTATGGGAAATTTGTAGTAGAACCACTTGAGCGTGGGTATGGCACCACTCTGGGTAACTCGCTGCGTCGGATTTTGCTCTCTTCTCTACCGGGTGCAGCGGTAACCTCGGTCCAGATCGATGGCGTTCTGCATGAATTTTCGACCGTTCCAGGTGTAATGGAAGACGTTACGGAGATCATTCTGAATCTGAAAGCTCTCTCTCTCAAAATCCATTCGGACGAGGAGAAAATCCTTGAGATCGATGCGGAAGGCGAAGGAGTTATTACAGCAGGTGATATCCGTGCGGATAGCGATGTAGAGATTCTGAATCCGGATTTGCATATTGCTACGCTTGAGCCGGGTTCCAGACTTCACATGCGCATATTCGCAGGCCGGGGCCGCGGTTATGTTCAGGCAGATCGGAATAAACGAGATGATCAACCTATCGGTGTCATTCCTGTTGATTCGATCTATACCCCGATTGCACGTGTCAACTACGTCGTAGAGAATACACGGGTTGGCCAAGTGACCAACTACGACAAGCTCACGCTTGAAGTATGGACAGATGGCAGCATCAAACCTGAAGAAGCGGTAAGCCTCGGAGCCAAAATCTTGACCGAGCATCTTTACTTGTTCGTGGGTCTCACGGACGAAGCGAAGGACGCGGAAATCATGGTTGAGAAGGAAGAGGACAAGAAAGAGAAAGTGCTTGAGATGACTATCGAAGAGCTGGATCTTTCCGTTCGTTCCTACAACTGCCTCAAACGTGCCGGTATCAATACCGTGCAAGAGCTGACGACGAAAACCGAAGAAGATATGATGAAGGTTCGTAACCTCGGACGCAAATCTTTGGAGGAAGTCCAAGAGAAGCTTGAAGAGCTTGGACTCGGACTTCGTACGGAAGAATAGATTGCTTGAATCGTTTTAGCGAAGGAGGGAATACACATGGCATACCAAAAGTTGGGACGTAACTCTAGTGCACGTAAAGCTTTGTTCCGTGACCTGGTAACAGACCTGTTCTTGTATGAGCGCATCCAAACGACAGAAGCGAAAGCGAAAGAAGTTCGTTCTATCGCTGAGAAGCTGATTACAAAAGCAAAACGTGGAGATTTGCATGCCCGCCGTCAAGTTGCAGCGTTCGTTCGCCGCGAATCGATCGACGGAGAGCAAGATGCAATCCAAAAGCTGTTCACAGAAATTGCAACTCGTTACTCCGAGCGTCCAGGCGGATACACTCGTATCCTGAAACTGGGACCTCGTCGTGGTGACTCTGCCCCTATGGTTTATCTTGAATTGGTAGACCGGGCTTAATATTCTTCGTGAATTGTCTCTATTTTCCCACAGGGAAATATAGCTTATTCATAAAGAGAGCGACAGCGGAAGGAGCCGGACTTTCGGTTCAGCGGCTTTCAGCCCCGACGAGCCAAGGGAGGCTTGAGCGGGGCTTTGCTCTTTGTTAGAGGACAGTTTTGCGTGCCTCCCAGACACGTACTGGGCCCAGCCATATGTGAAGTAAACTCTCTGTACGCCAAGCCTGCTTCGGGCTAAATCGCTCGGAGAGTTTTTCTTTTATTAGCACAAGCATGCAGCAAGCGTTCAGGAAGGTGGCAAGATCGTGCGTAATTTACTGATGACGGTCTGTTATGACGGGAGCAATTATTACGG
Organism: Paenibacillus sp. YSY-4.3; assembly: GCF_054767475.1. NCBI lineage: Bacteria > Bacillati > Bacillota > Bacilli > Caryophanales > Paenibacillaceae > Paenibacillus > Paenibacillus sp. YSY-4.3. The sequence continues at coordinate 61,975 of NZ_BAABMC010000013.1, forward strand.
CTTTCAGACGCAGCCGGGAGGCAATACAATTCAAGATTGCCTGGAAGCGGCTATTCGGAATCTAACGGGCGAGATCGTTAAAATCCACGGCTCCGGCCGCACTGATGCGGGGGTTCATGCAAGGTCGCAGCCGTTTCATTTTTGGACCTCATCGCAAATTCCGGTGGAACGCTGGTGCCTTGCGTTAAACGGAAGGCTGCCTGCAGACATTCGTGTTACGTCTGCCGAAGAGGTAGATCTCGATTTTCACGCCAGGCGGTCGGCCAAACGGAAGACTTACCGTTATACGATTAATGCTAACCGGTTTACTGACGTATTTCAGCGCAGCTACCAGCTTCACCATCCGGGCAAGCTTGATGTGGATGCGATGCGCGAGGGTTTGAGCTTTCTCCTGGGAACGCATGATTATACGTCGTTTGCTTCCCGTCATTCTACGAAGGCCAGCCATGTGCGGACGATCGACGAAGTCAGAATTGAAGTGGATACGTCGCTGGCGAAGCCAAATTCACGAGATCAGGGCGTGATGCATCTCTATATTAGCGGCAATGGCTTCCTGCAGCATATGGTGCGCATCATCGTGGGAACCCTGCTTGAGGTAGGTCAGGGCAAGCGCCCTCCAGAACAGATGAAGCAGATCCTGGAGGCGAAGGATCGCAAGGCTGCCGGACCGACCGCAGAAAGCAAGGGGCTTATGCTGTGGAGCGTGGAATATGAATAACTAAAAAAGACTTGCGTAATAAATGTGCATCCTGTAAAATATAAGTTGTGTTTTCTTATGGCTATCCCACAGCCCCCAATAAGAAGACCGATACATCTATGATAATTTAAATGCGAATAAGCATAGGAACGAAGATAAATTTACCAGATTCGTTCTGCGCCCAAAGAGCATGAACATGTCTGGTATCTATGAACCATTTCGGATGAGAATGAAGGAGGATCTTTACATGCGTACCACCTATATGGCTAAGCCAAGCGAAGTTGAACGCAAATGGCACATCATCGATGCCGAAGGCAAAACGCTGGGCCGTTTGGCAAGCGAAGCTGCAGCATTGATTCGCGGCAAACACAAACCAGGATTTACACCTCATGTTGACGGCGGTGATTTCGTTATCGTCATCAACGCTGAGAAAATCAGACTTAGCGGCAACAAAATGGAAAGCAAGAAATACTATCGTCACTCCCAGCACACAGGTGGACTTAAAGTGACGGTTGCTCAAGACTTGTTGAGAACAAAACCTGAGCGCATGATCGAATCTGCGGTTCACGGCATGCTTCCTAAAACTCGTCAAGGCGAGAAAATGAAGCTGAGATTGAAAGCATATGCGGGTACTGAGCATCCACATGCAGCACAAAAACCAGAAGTTTACGAACTTCGCGGATAATTAAAAGGGAGGACAGTTTCATGGCACAAGTACAATACTATGGGACAGGTCGTCGTAAACATTCGGTAGCTCGTGTTCGCCTTGTACCGGGTGAAGGACGCATCGTCATCAATAAACGTGATATCAATGACTACTTCGGTTTGGAAACACTCAAACTGATCGTTAAACAACCACTGAATTTGACGGAAACAACCACAAACTACGACGTGATCGTTATCGCTCACGGCGGAGGTATCTCTGGTCAAGCAGGAGCAATCCGCCACGGTATTTCCCGTGCATTGCTCAAAGCAGATCCAGAATTCCGTCCTGCACTGAAGAAAGCAGGCTTCTTGACTCGTGACCCACGCATGAAAGAGCGTAAGAAATACGGTCTTAAAGCTGCTCGTCGTGCACCACAATTCTCCAAACGTTAATATTCCTTGTTCTGCAAGGAAAGAAAGCCCTTGGCCATTATTGGCCAAGGGCTTTTTTCGTGCGTTCATATTGACTTATTGTTAAAAAGTTCTATACTTTAATTAATAATTCAAATCTGTTTAGTAGGATTATTTCCTTGTTTATGTAAGTTACTGCGAGGGGGAGGAAATTATGAATTTATTGGAGAAAGAACAGTTGATTCAAGCTAAGGCGGAAGAGTTCGAGAATGCATCTCCTGAAGAGATCATCGCATGGGCGGTTCAGACATTCCCGAATATTACATTTGCGTGCAGCTTCGGTGCAGAGGATGTCGTATTGGTGGATATGCTGCAGAAGATCAGCCCGTCGACGGATGTTTTTTATTTGGATACGGACTTCCACTTTAAAGAAACCTATGAAACGCGCGATACAATGGCTTCGAAGTATAATCTTGATTTCGTGCGGGTATCTCCGCTAATTACACCGGAGGAACAAGCTGCCCAGCACGGCGAAGAGCTCTGGAAGAGCGATCCGAATGCCTGCTGTAACATTCGTAAGGTCGAGCCTCTGACACGGGTATTGTCAGGGTATGATGCGTGGATCACGGGAATTCGCCGTGACCAGGCGCCTACACGTGCTAATGCGAAGAAGGTGGAATACGATACGAAATTTGGGCTGGTCAAATTCAATCCGATAGCTAGCTGGACTTCCGAGGATGTATGGGACTATATTCGGGCTAACAATGTAGTATACAATCCGCTGCATGATCAGAACTATCCCAGCATCGGCTGCGAGTATTGCACTCGCCAAGTTATGCCGGGAGAAGATCCACGGGCAGGCCGTTGGTCAGGATCCGATAAAACCGAATGCGGACTTCATAAATAATATAATATACATTCTAAAAGCAAGGAGAGATGGAGATGACAGCAATTTTGCCGCATGGTGGCAAACTGGTGAATCGGGTCGTGACGGGCAAGGAGCGAGACGAATTGCTCGCGCTAGCTAAAGAGCTTCCGGTTATTTCAATCAATGCCTGGACGATTTCGGATTTGGATTTGATCGGTGTAGGAGCCTTCTCTCCATTGGAAGGATTCCTGAATCAAGAAGATTATGACTCCGTGGTCCAGAAGATGAGACTAGCTGACGGTACGGTATGGAGTATTCCAATCACGTTGTCCGTGAGTGAGCAGCAGGCACAGAAGCTGGAGATTTCCAAGCGTGTGGCCCTAGTAGGGGAACAGGATGGTGTAGTCTACGGCTTGCTCGACGTGCAAAGCGTCTATAAAGTAGACCAAGCTGAGGAAGCTAGAAATGTATTCAGAACGGAAGACAAGGAGCATCCGGGAGTAGCGAAGCTCTTCGAACGTTCGCCTTATTACGTGGGTGGACCGGTGCAGGTGCTCAATCGTCCACAGCCAGAACGCTTCGGCGAGTTCTACTTCGATCCGGCGGAGACGCGGCGCTTATTTGCCGAGAAAGGCTGGCGTACCGTGGTCGGCTTCCAGACTCGCAACCCGGTACACCGGGCGCATGAATATATCCAGAAAAGCGCGATGGAGATCGTTGATGCGCTGTTTCTGAATCCGCTAGTCGGCGAGACAAAGTCGGATGACGTTCCAGCGGATGTGCGGATGAAGAGCTATCTTACGCTGCTGGAGAATTACTATCCTGCGGATCGCACCTTCCTTGGCGTGTTCCCGGCGGCTATGCGCTATGCCGGACCACGGGAAGCGATATTCCATGCCATGGTCCGCAAAAATTACGGCTGTACCCACTTCATCGTTGGCCGGGATCATGCAGGTGTCGGCGACTATTACGGAACATATGAGGCTCAGGAAATCTTCCTGAACTTTACGCCGGAGGAGCTTGGGATTTCTCCACTGTTCTTCGAGCATAGTTTCTTCTGCACGACATGCGGCAACATGGCCTCCAGTAAGACGTGCCCGCATCCGAAAGAGGCGCATTTGACGCTGTCTGGAACCAAGGTAAGAGCTTTGCTGCGCGATGGCGAGTGCCCGCCGCCGGAGTTCACGAGACCTGAGGTAGCGAAAGTATTGATCGAGGGTATGAGTCACCAGGTCATCATTTAATGCCATAAGCCGAATATAAGGTATATTTGTCCACCTCGTCCCATATAGATGATTAGAATCATATGGGTGCGGAGGTGGCTTTTTTATGGGCTCACGAGATAAGGTGACACTATGGATTTCCTTAGGTCATATCAAAAAGCTGATGCTCGGCCTCGCCTTGCTCGGCATGCTCTGGGGAATTGCGGTATATGAAGTTCCGGCAAGGAATGCTTGGAATTATTGGAGTCTGCCTTTGGCTGGAGTGACTATTGCCTTGGATGCCGGACATGGCGGGCCGGACGGGGGAGCAGTAAGCCGACAAGGATTGATTGAGAAAGATATCAATCTGGCCGTGGCTCTTTATCTACGCGACTATTTGCAGCAGGCCGGTGCGATAGTCGTCATGACTCGGGAAGATGATCGGGATTTAGCTGATGCAGGAACAAAGGGGTACAGCAAACGCAAAACCGAGGATCTGAAGCGCCGCGTTCGCTTCATTGAAGAGAAGCAAGCCAAGCTGCTGATCAGCATCCATGTAAACAGTGTGCCTTCTAGCAAGTGGAGCGGAGCACAGACGTTTTTTACCAAAGCGGATGATAAAAGCTACGATTTGGCATATTTGATCCAGGATGAACTGATACGTAATTTGGAGAACAGCGATCGCGTAGCCAAGCAAAACGATAAGTCAGTTTATTTGCTGAAAACTTTGAAAATTCCATCTGCTCTCGTTGAAGTCGGCTTTTTATCAAATGCGGGTGAAGCGGCGATGCTCGGCAGCGAGCAGTATCAGCGCAAGGTGGCAGCTTCGATTTATCAGGGAATCTTAAGATATAGCGCTGGAGAAACGGGAAAAAGGGCAAAGCAGAGCGGAGAGTGATATAATATACATAATTTGAAATAAGCAACACGATATGATACGAAGTCGAGGTGCTGTCATTGTTATCCAAGGAGCATATTCAAGCGGCCTTGCGCCCTATTGCTGAGCCGACGCTGAACCGGAGCTTGGTTGAGCTGCAATGGATTCGCGATATGATGGTGAAAGAGGATCGTGTTTCTCTGACGGTAGTATGCCTGGAGAAGGATGAGGAGACGCAGAAGCTGCTGGAGCGGGAGATTCGTGACCGTCTGGCGGATGCTGGCGTCAGTCATATTCATCTGAGATTCCGGGAAGCTTCCGAGCGGGAGCGCGAAGAGGTTGTAGGCGACCAGTTGGAAGAGGCGGGGGAAAAAGAAAAAGAACCTTCCGATGAGGAGGTGCTGCGCAAAGGACATGCTGCCGGCCTCGAGAGATTGCCAATTCTGGATCCGAAGTCCGGCGTGAAGTTCATTGCGATTGCCAGCGGCAAGGGCGGAGTCGGCAAATCTACCGTTACCGTGAATTTGGCCGTTGCCCTTGCCCGTCGTGGACAGCGTGTCGGGTTAATCGATGCTGATATATACGGCTTCAGCGTTCCTGATATGATGGGCATTGAAGAAGTCCCTAGCTTGGATGAAGGAGCGATTATCCCTATTGAACGCTTTGGCGTCAAGGTAATGTCGATGGGCTTCTTCATTCAGGAGAATAATCCGGTCATTTGGCGCGGGCCTATGCTGGGAAGGATGCTTCGCCAGTTCTTCAGTGATGTAGATTGGGGAGAGCTCGATTATGTGCTGCTTGATCTGCCGCCGGGAACAGGGGATGTGGCGCTTGATGTGCATCAAATGATTCCGCACAGCAGCGAAATCATCGTGACGACCCCTCATGCCACGGCTGCCTTCGTAGCCGCTCGTGCCGGAGCAATGGCGCTGAAGACGGACCACGAGGTGCTGGGCGTAGTCGAGAATATGGCTTATTACGAATGCTCGGCCTGCGGACAGAAGGACTATATTTTTGGCCGGGGTGGCGGAGCGCGGCTTGCCGAGACGCTGCATACCGGATTACTCGCACAAATTCCGCTTGGCGCGCCGGACAACCATCCAGCGGAGCCGGACTTTTCGCCTTGTGTATATAAGCAGGAGAGCACGGTCGGCCGGATCTATGATGACATAGCGCAGCAGGTTATGAATAAATATGCGAAAGACTGACCGGAGGGTCAGTCTTTTTTTAGGATTTTTCAGAAAGCTGCTTAAGAGCCTCCGCCTCCGCCGCTGCCTCCTCCTTGGCCACCGCCACTTCCGCCGCCTTTACCGCCCCCGCCGCCTTTGCCGGAAGTAGATTCTTTTTCAAGCTTGGGCTGCAGTTGCTCCTGCACAACCGTTTTGAGCAGATCCATCACTTCCATTTTGAATAACGGGCTTTGCATCGCTTCCTGCATGACAGTCATAGACTGCTTGCGGAAATCGGGGGTTTGGGTAAGATCGAGGAACATTTTCATGACCTCTGGCGACTTCATAATTTCGCTGACCGATTTCTGATATTGCGGGTCCTTGATTAATTGCATATGCAGTTCTTTGTTTTGCGAATTGATCGCTTTGGCGAAATCCCCGGCGAATTTCGGGTCGGTCATGATCTTTTCGAACTCTTTTTTGTATTCCGGGGATGTGATTGTATCCTTAACAGCCATTTTTACCTGCTCCGAGGTTTGGGTTGGAAGGATCATTTTGATCCCCATGGTGCCGCCTCCGCCGGAGCTAGAACCACCACCCCCGCTGCCTCCGCCAGAAGATCCACCTGATCCGCCACTGGAGCCTCCTCCGCCAGATTGCCCGCCTCCGCCTTCGGACGGCGGGGAGCTGAGCGCCTCATAAATGGCTTTTTTACCCTCATCGGTTTTAAGTATGTCAATGATCATGGATTTAGTCTCTTTGTATCCCCCTCCCTGAGCAGAAGAGGAGCTCGATTCAGAACCGCAAGCCGTTAGCGGAAGTGTACAGGTACATATCAGGCACAGCATCCAACGGTAGTTCAGCCACTTCATGGTTCCTTCCTCCTTCATCGTAATCGCTGTAAGTAGTATGCGGACGTGAAATAGGAATTATCCCCTTGAAAAGCATGGTGTTTTACCGGAATCGTTGGTAAAATAATTCGTTAGTGGGGGTGTGAGGTTTTGAATTTAAAAAATTGGCTTTATTTGTTCTGGACCACGCTGCTGGTCGGAGCAGTTGGATCGCTCGCTGTAGGCCTAATCCTGCAATGGACGGATACCGTGCAATTAAACGGTGCGGTGGATTTTATGGTGAATATCGGCATTTTGCTAGGGGTAGGCATTATGGTTAGCGTATATTCCCAAATGGGCTTTTTTGCTTATTTGATGATCAACTACATGGGTACGGGCGTATTTACGAGAAGAACCTGGCAATATGTACAAATCGTGCTCACCGCACTTGCGCTGCTTGAGCTCATGTTCTTCCGCACGTTTGTAGGAGAGGGGCAAGGCGGCGGCTCCGATATCGTTCTCAGCGCGGTCATTCTTATTGTGGCTTGTGGCGCAGCTTTTTATAAAGCGAAGCTGACAAATGGCACGGCATGGATTCCAACCTTGTTCTTTATGATCGCCGTGACGATCGTAGAAATGATCGGGGTGCTTAAGATCGGCGTCAATGCGGCGACGGCATGGATCGTTGCACCGCTCTTGGCATGCAATGCGTATCAGATACTGATCCTACACAAAGTATTAAAGCCTGCTGCTTCTGCCGGATCTGCGCAAAGCCCGCAATAAGGGAAGCAAGTGAAAAAAAGCTCAGTGCGATTACTGGGCTTTTTGTTTTTTGTAATAAAAAAGACTCCCGTTTAACGGAAGTCCATCAAGCCGTCTTGTGCCTCTGTTGTTAAACGCCTGCAGTCGCTTCACATTCCAGCCGCAAGGTTGATTTGCTCCTGAATCCAGGCTTGATCCCTGACCTGAGCGCCCTTGATGTCCGCTTCCTGCAGAAGATCGGAGACGGTAACGAACTCGTATCCTTTTTTACGGAGCTCATCGATAATGATCGGAAGCGCCTCATGCGTCTGCTTGACGGAATCGCTGGCATGAAGGAGGATGATATCTCCTGGATGCGCTTTGCTAACGACACGGTTAACGATCGTCTGAACACCCTTGTTCATCCAATCCTGAGAATCTGTGTCCCACTGGATCACTTTATAGCCAAGATTGTTAGCGATCTTCAGCACGCGCTTATCAAAGTCCCCGTTTGGCAGCCGGAGTAAGGTGGGTGCTTTTCCGGTCAAATCGGTTAAAATAGAATGAGCTGTCGTAAGCTGCCGCTTAATCTCATCTTCTTCAAGATCACTATAGTTGACGTGCTTATGGCCATGGCTGCCGATCTCAAAGCCTTGCTGTTGAATGGCCTTCACGAGCTCGGGGTGGCTTTTGCTCCAAGGGGAAGAGAGGAAGAAGGTAGCCTTTTTCACGTCTTTGTCTTTAAGTACTTGGAGTATTGGCTCTGTTCTCGTATCTCCCCAGCTGATATCAAAGGTGAGAGCAATGACCTTCTTGTTCGTAGATACGCTGTAAATGGCCGAACTATTGCTCTCTTCGGAGAATACTGTAATATTTTCCTTCTCAACATAGATGATACCGGCTGCAAACAGGGCCGCGGCAAATACAAACATGAAGCGCTTGATCTTTTTTCCGTTGAGGACGTAGAAGAAATTATTCATTAGTTAAGCCCCTCTCGTATCAAAATAAAGTTGTCCGCTGTTACAATATATGCTCGTACCTTTTACGAATATAACCATTCTTGTCCGCTTGAGAAGAAATCATTAACAATGGGTACTATAGGAGGTTCTTATGTCATTTCGTCGTTTTATTCAAGATTTAGTCCATTATCGGAAAATGCTGCTCGTTGCATTGGCGCTGTTCGTCGCCGGGATTATATTGGGAAGCGTATATTCGGACTCCCTCAGCGCCATGTTGAATCCGCAAATTAAGGCGCTGCAGGAAGTGAGCGGTAGTTTGTCGCAATCTTCGTCGCCGGAGCTAAGCTTTTTTACATTTATATTTTTGAACAATGCCATCAAAAGTTTGCTGGTCATGGGGCTCGGTGCGCTCTTCGGCTTTATGCCCATCGTGTTCTTGGTGATGAACGGGATGGTGCTTGGATATCTGGTTCATGAGACGTCGGCCCAAGGAGCGGATATGTTCGATTTGATCGTAAAAGGTTTGCTGCCGCACGGAATTATAGAAATTCCGGCCATTTTGATCGCCGCTGCATACGGACTGCAGTTCGGTTATTTGGTATTGAAGAGCTTAGGGGAGCTCGGGGCCAGAGAACGGCATGAGCGGAGCGTGAAGTGGGGTGCTTATTTCCGTGCGGCGGGAACAGCGGCAGTCTGGATTACCGTGGCTCTGCTCATCGCGGCCATTGTCGAGAGCACGATTACATTCCATTTGGTGCAATTATAAAAATTAGGATTGCATTCATATTTTTCCTAAAAGTTGTGCATACCATTAAAGCGGTCCAAAAGACCGAGTTTCTTAATTTGGCAAAAGGGTTAATCATCGTTAACCAACAGAGATGAGTTTCGATTTATCTCCTGACATTTCCCCGCAACGATCGTAACTTAGATGAAAGAGGAGCTGTGAGCCATGTTAGGTATGCTTTTTAATGAAAAAGAATGCAAAGAATTAGACTATGTCCTGCGCAAGGAACTTGACGAAATGCTTCTGGATATGAGCGACCATCGCCTGGATCAGGATATTAGGCGTGCCATCGCTAATAGATACAAGACCATATTTCGAATGTATGCCCGGTTTGCACCCTCGAAAGAACTCTCCAAATATGCGCGAAAAGCTCGTTTTCCCCAAGCAAAGCAATAAGATGATAAAAGGTGTTGACTTTAGGGGAGGGGGTGTGGTAAATTATCATTCGTGCCGCTTTTGAGGTACGCAAGCCGGGAAGTAAGAGTTTATAAATGAAGTAAAAAAAAATTAAAAAAACTCTTGCAAAAACCTAGCTAACTATGATATATTATAAAAGTCGCCGCTGAAACACAGCGAGACACAAGAAACGAAGTTGATCTTTGAAAACTGAACAACGAGTGAGCGGGTTTCACGCAAGTGAAATCTAAAAAATAGAGTCAGATGTAAATCTGATCTCGTCAGATTCAAAATGAGCAAGTCAAACATCTTAGT
>NZ_BAABMC010000014.1:0-68462 GCF_054767475.1 Paenibacillus sp. YSY-4.3
CGTTTGGTGGCAATGGCGGAGGGGTTCCACACGTACCCATCTCGAACACGACCGTTAAGCCCTCCAGCGCCGATGGTACTTGGACCGCAGGGTCCTGGGAGAGTAGGACGTCGCCAAGCGAAGAACCACTGCCGATAATCCGGTGGTGGTTTTTATTATTTTGAGGACTAGCCTTGCGGGCTGAGATGGCAAATAACAAGCTACCTGTTGAGCAGAGCTCGTTAAGTTTTTGAGATAGGAGCTCCAGCGTATCTGATGAAGGTGGCACTACCAATAGCATATTACCTCTAAGTAGCTACATGTATTTCATACAGCTATTTCACTGGTTTTAGCCCTTTAGAAGGCAACTAACTGGAGAATATACATTTAGTTGGAGACTATTCTGGGAATGGGACCATTTTAAGGCTAACTAGCTGTAAGATTTGCATTTAGCAGGGGTTTTTCCGAAAATAGAGGCAAACTAGCTGTATATAATGCATTTAGCCTTCAAGTGTTATAAAAACACATGCCTGAACGGACGGGATTTATCAAAAGTATAATAAATCCTAAGTCATGTCCAAAAAAGATGAACTGAAAAATTACATAGCAAGCAGCTGAGAAACTGAATGAAAACAGGTATTCTCATAAAGGAAGTAAGAAAAACATGGCTTTTTTGCATTTAACTATTCGTTTTAATGTAACCTTTTTGTTACCGACATGGTACAGACTGGCGTTATAATGAGAATGGTAGTTTATCGCCTAGGAATTTTAGCCTATCTTTTGTAATTGTATTGTTCCATCATTGTTAATATTATCCAAGTAAGATAGTATGTTAGGTCAGGTAAGGAGGAAAAAACATGCGGCTAAGAGGAAGAGGATATTCCTTATGCTTCATGGGGTTAGTCTGGATGATGCTGCTCATCATTACAGGCTGTGCATCTTCCACACCTTCTTGGACGAAATTTGAAGGTTCGGTTGTTGAGAAGAGCTTTCCTGTTCCCAAGGAAGCCAGTATTACGGAAACGGCTCTTAATAACTCCAGAATGGATTATGTCCATTATTCGTTATCGGGCATCAATGAAGCCGACAGTGTGCCTGCGGAATACCAGCAAGCCATCAATGAATGGGGTTGGACGGAACAGAAAGATCAGAATTCAGGTACGACCCATGTATATAAGAAGGATAAGGTTATCGTTCAACTAACGATTCATGATAATTCGTTTACCGTGCTGGTGCCGAAGCAGGATAGGAAGACCGTAATACAAGGGCTGGAGGGCAGTCAGTAGCATTTCGTAGCTCCGGTAGGATTGAAGCATATGGATATAGGAATTGGCATGTCGGCCTGTTTCCTGCATTTCTGCAGGAAACAGGTTTTTTTATATCGGGGTTAAAGGAATGCTAATGGATGGGTTTCAACAAGGTATATATGTAAAGCCATTGGAATTTTTCTAGGGCATGTAGTAGGAAATGTCCTCTTCGTTAAATTTGATCATGCCTTCTTTGGGTTGATTTTTGAAGCCGAATAGAGGATAAAGCCGCGGAGCCATGCTCCATGCATGCCAGAAAAACAAAGAAAATACAAAAGATATCGGAGACCAAGGAATCAAGATGGCGATAATGACCAAACCGATCCACGAGGAATGAATTTGTACCCGTCGATATACCGAATAGGAGACATACTGATCTGGCATATAACCGATCCAGGGCAAACGTCGGGTGAAGCGCCAGCGTTTACGGTACGTGTTGTGTTGAATAACCAGTACGGATCGCGCTATCACATATTGAATCCAGAAGGCAATCGGGATTGCCAGCAGGAAAAAAAATATGCTCGTCCAAGTAAAAAGGACAATTTCTGCCGCAAGCCATATAAGAGGAAGCGTTAGCAGACTATAGATTAGGGCTTTGGGAATTACCAATTTCTTAAGAAGTCGGTAATGGTAAAACGTTGCATTCGTGCCGGATTCAGCGGGCATCGATACATTCAACCCTCCTTGGGGAAAAGTAAATAGATAAGCCTTTATTCAGGCATGCTCTTACTAATATATCGGCAGAAAAAAAGAATATTTTATGTTTGTGCCGTACAAACACCATTGCAGCAGGCATTGCATATACATATATAGTAAGTAATGTACTATGAAAGGGTTTAAAATAATAGAACATGTGTCATACTGATAGTAAAATAAATCAAGGTGGGATTGCGGATGGATGAACATGCGCATCATACATGCATAATATGCGGCGAGCATAAACTGGAAGGCATTCATATTGTGTCCGAATTCATATGCGATGCCTGTGAGGCAGAAATGGTTCACACAGACGTTCAGGAAGAGAAATATTATTTTTTTATTCATCGAATGAAGCAGATATGGGTGCAGAAGAATGCATAGTATTCATAATTAAGGACCTGCTGGAAGTGTATGGCGGGTCCTTTTGTATGTTGCCCTAAGCGTGAGAGTAGCGTTAAAATGAAGTGATACCCTATATCTAAGGAAACAGAAAGTATTATTATGAGTGCAGGTTTCACCCTGCCTTACAAGAGGGTAAGTAAAGTCAATTCGGAAGGACCAGATATATATGTCTGACAGTGTGAAGCAAGGAGCTCCTTTATACGATGCCCTGCTTCGATACAAAGAAGCGAAGCTTGCTTCTTTTCACGTGCCAGGCCATAAAAATGGCCAAGCCTACAAAATAGGCAGCAGCAATCCTGCTGCAGAGCTGGCCCAGGTTATGGGGATCGATGTGACGGAAATTACCGGTACGGACGATCTTCATCATCCAGAGGGGGTTATCAAGGAGGCACAGCAGAGGGCTGCCACCTTCTTCGGAGCGGAGGAGACGTATTTCCTTGTCGGCGGCAGTACGGCCGGCAACCTGGCGCTGATCCTGAGCGTGTGCACCGCTCCAGGCGACGTGCTGCTTGTGCAGCGCAACGTGCATCAATCCGTTATTCACGGATTGATGCTCGCGCAAGCACAAGCGGTGTTCCTTGCGCCGCAGCAGCACGGCGCAAGCGGGCTCGCCACCATCCCGTCGATAGAGACGGTGCGTGAGGCCCTGCGCTGGCATCCCGGAGCGAAGGGGCTGCTTGTCACGCACCCGAATTACTACGGGATGGGCGCATCGTTGGCAGAGCTGGCGGAGCTCTGCCACGCTCACGGCGTGCCGCTGCTCGTCGACGAGGCACACGGCGCCCATTATGGGCTGCACCCGGCTCTGCCGTTGTCCGCGCTAGCCCAAGGCGCCGATGGCGTCGTGCAGTCGACGCACAAGATGCTCGCCGCCCTCACAATGGGCGCGATGCTGCACGTGCAGGGCAGCCTGCTTGATCGCAGCCTGCTGCGTCAGCGGCTCGCGATGGTGCAGAGCTCCAGCCCTTCGTATCCGATCATGGCTTCGCTCGATCTGAGCCGTCATCTGCTGGAGCAGCAGGGCCATGCCGCATTCAGCGAGGGGCTGGCAGCGGCGGACTGGCTGCGCCAGGCGATCCGCTCCCAATTGCCCCGCTTTGGTATCGTACAGACGGGCGCCAGCGGAGAAGATGCTGCATATACTACACAAGATCCGTTTAAACTTGTACTTTACGATGCAGCTGGCTTCTGGAGCGGCTACGAGCTGCAGGCGAAGCTGGAAGAGGCAGGCTGCATACCGGAAATGAGCGATGAGCGGTATGTTGTTCTGGCGTTGAGTCTAGGGACGACAAGGGAGGACGCTGAACGTCTATACCATGCGCTGCAGAATATGGCGGGGGACAAAACTTCTGCCTTAGCCTCAGTTTCCACGTGGAACATTGAGAGCGGCCTTGGCCTAGCAGATGGTGTGTCCAATCCAGTGCCTTTCATGATGCAGCCGCGATCCCAGAAAGAGATCGAAGCCGTACTAGTGGAGGATAGTTTGGGCCGAGTCGCAGCGGAAATGATCATTCCTTATCCGCCGGGTATTCCTTTGCTTTATCCGGGAGAGGCCATTTCGGAGAAAGCGTTGCAGCGCTTAAAGGGGCTGCGTCAATCCGGAGCAAAATGCCAGGGAGCTGCGGATTCTCAGCTGAATACGATTTTGGTTTATAAGCATCTCGATAAAGAGCAAACAGAAGGCGGGAATACCAATGAAAAGTAAAGGATTGTTTATTACGCTGGAGGGCGGGGAAGGCTCAGGCAAGACGACGATGCTGCAGATGCTCAGTTCGATGCTCGAGGATCAAGGCATTCCATCCATGACAACTAGAGAACCAGGCGGAATCGTGATTGCGGAAAAGATTCGCGAGGTCATCCTAGCACCGGAGCATACGGAAATGGATGGGCGAACTGAAGCGCTGCTCTATGCGGCGGCCCGGAGGCAGCATTTGACGGAGAAGGTAGAGCCTGCACTCGAAGAGGGGATCATCGTGCTATGCGATCGTTTCATCGACAGCAGTCTGGCTTATCAAGGCTACGCCAGAGGCCTCGGCATTGATGAGGTACTGGCGATCAACAGCTTTGCGACAGGCGGCCGTTTTCCTGATCTGACATTCTACATGGATATCCAGCCGGAAGAGGGATTGTCGAGAATTGCTTCGGGTGAAGGACGCGAGGTCAACAGATTGGATATGGAAAGCCTGGAATTCCATCATAAAGTGAGGGAAGGCTACCGTATCGCCGCTCAAATGTATCCTCAGCGGATCATTACGATCGATGCCTCGAGAACGCTGCAAGAGGTCAGCGAGGAAATGAAGAGTTATCTTTTCGCAGCATTAAAGGAATTTGCAGTATGATTGTCAAATATAAATGTATTCGGTTTCGTAAGCCGGATGCGAACCAATCTTTCGATATTTTAAAATACGAGGAGGGGCTGCAATGAAACTGATCATTGCGATTATCCAAGACAAAGACAGCAATCGTCTATCCAGTGCGCTCGTGAAGGAAAATTATCGGGCGACGAAGCTAGCAAGTACCGGCGGATTTTTGCGGGCAGGGAATACGACGTTTATGATCGGGGTTGATGACAATCAGGTTGAATCCGTATTGAATGTCATCCGCAGTAGTTGCAAAGTCCGTGAACAGCTTGTCACGCCAGTGACACCGATGAGCGGAACAACCGATTCGTATTTGCCACTGCCGGTTGAGGTGCAGGTCGGTGGGGCCACTGTCTTCGTTCTGCCGGTAGACCGCTTCGAACATTTTTAGAGGTAGCTCAAAAAGTCACCTTTTGATCACGAAGTAACTCAAGATGTAATTCGACATCGAATCTTGCACTCACCCTTGAAGAGCATATGCTTTCGTAGTATGTTTCCGTTGAAACATTTCAGATGCTCATGTAGGTTTTGCCTACACTCCGCTCCTCCTGAAGGTTTTGCAAAGCAAAACTCGCTCCGGAAGCAAGGGCTTCGGGTTTATGCAACCTAAAGCGTTTTGAAAAAACGCACATCGGAAGGTTAAGCTTCGGTGCTGAAAAGTTGACTTTGTGAGCCTGAACATTTTTAGAGGTAGCTCAAAATATAGAAACCATAATTTTTGAAATAAATGAAGATAGGCTGTGAATGCAATGAAGATAGGTCCGGGGTTCAGGCCGCTGAACAATGGCATAGGGATCAATGACAATACTGCAAAGCCTGTACAATCCAAAACATTCTCCGATGTCATGCAGCACCAGGGCGAGCGCGCCTCCCAGGAGGAATTGAATCGCCGCTTTAAGGAGATCCAGCTTCAGGGTGACCGTCTGGCCCATTCCATGACTATTCGCGAGCTGAAGGCATACCGTCTTCTCGTCAAGAGATTTATGGAAGACACGGTACGGCGCGGCGTAGGTATGAAGGATTCCCGGGGCTGGGATCGCCGCGGGCGGGGCAAGCGCTACAAGCTGCTGGACGAAATCGATTCGGCTTTGCTCGAGATGGCTGACGAGCTCCTGGAGACGGAGCAAGGGAAAATTGAGCTGCTTCAGAAGATTGGTGAGATCCGAGGCATGCTGATTAATCTTTGTTTTTAAGATGTAAATCGACTTAATAAGGAATGAGAATCGCAAATGTCATTTGAGCAAATTTTGGGGCAGGATTCGGCTAAGACGCTGCTGCAAAGCGGTCTTCGCCGTAACCAGATATCGCATGCTTATATATTCAGCGGGCCCCCGGGAAGCGGACAGAAGGAGATGGCGATGGCATTCGTTCAAGCGCTGTTCTGTACGGAGGACGGGGATGATGCTTGCGGGGAATGCCTGGAATGCCGCAAAGTATTGCATGGCAACCATCCCGATCTCCATTATATCGCTCCCGAGGGCTCGACCATTAAGATTGACCAAATCCGCGATTTACAGCGGATTTTCTCATATCGATCGGAAGGCGGGAATCCCAAGGTTTACATTATCGACGAGTCGGAGAAAATGACCGTGCAGGCGGCGAACAGTTTGCTGAAGTTTCTAGAAGAGCCGCCGTCTCCGGCTGTGGCCATTCTTTTGTCGGATAACGGACGAG
Source organism: Paenibacillus sp. YSY-4.3 (assembly GCF_054767475.1). Lineage (NCBI taxonomy): Bacteria > Bacillati > Bacillota > Bacilli > Caryophanales > Paenibacillaceae > Paenibacillus > Paenibacillus sp. YSY-4.3. The sequence goes on from NZ_BAABMC010000014.1 coordinate 6,422, forward strand.
CCCTGCTTCCGACCATCCAATCGCGGGCGCAGTGGGTGCCATTTACGCCGCTTGATCCGGAGCAAATGCTCCAAATTTTATCAAACGAAGGATTTCCGCCCACTATAGTGAGGTGTGCCGTTCATTTGGCGGCAGGACTGGGTCCATGCCGCGAGCTTTTGCAGCAGAATTGGTTTGCAGAAATTAGAAACGTAGTGTTACAATTAGGGAAGGAATCCGCAGGACGTGGCGGGACTCCTTTAATTACAGCGCAGCAGGTTATTTTCAAGGCTGGCCTCAGCGATCATTTGGACATGTTGTTTAATCTTTTCCATTTGTGGTTTAAGGACATGCTCCATGCGCTCTATCATAGACATGATCGAATCGTTTTCATAGATGAGCTGGATTTCATCAATCGGCATGCTTCTAGCCGCAGTCAGGAGCATTGGATTCAGGCAATGGCGCTGGCGGCAGAGAGCCGAAAGAAGCTGAGGCAGAACATGAATGGCCAGCTTTGCGTAGAGCAGTTTTTGATTGGCGTTGAAGGATAATTGTAGAGAGATAAAGACCTGACATGATGACGCCAGAACTTGCAGTAAACTTTCTCCCATGCAATACAAGGGATTTATTTGAAAGGTCACATATTTATTAGTGCCAGTGCTAGACGAGGGGGTAAGTTTTTGTACACTGTAGTAGGTGTCCGTTTCAAGAAAGCGGGCAAAATATATTATTTCGATCCTCTGGAGCTTCCGGTCGAGAAGGATCAGAGCGTCATCGTCGAGACGGCGCGCGGGATCGAATACGGTAAGGTTGTCGTCGGGAAGAAGCAGGTTGGAGAATCGGATGTCGTCCTTCCGCTAAAGAAGGTCATCCGGATTGCCGACGATGCTGATGCCCGTGTTGTGGAAGAGAACAAGCTTGCGGCAAAGAATGCTTTTGCCACTTGTTTAAATAAAATCAAAGATCATGATCTCAAAATGAAGCTGGTTGATGTTGAGTTTACATTCGACCGCAACAAAATCATTTTTTATTTCACCGCTGAAGGCCGGGTCGATTTCCGTGAGCTTGTTAAGGATTTGGCCAGCATCTTCCGCACGCGAATCGAGCTTCGCCAAATCGGAGTTCGGGACGAGGCCAAGATGCTCGGCGGGATCGGTCCTTGCGGACGCATACTTTGCTGTTCGTCTTGGCTGGGTGACTTCGAACCCGTATCGATCAAGATGGCAAAGGATCAGAGCTTATCGCTGAACCCGACGAAAATTTCCGGGCTTTGCGGAAGACTGATGTGCTGTTTGAAATTTGAGCATGATAATTATGAGAGCGTGAAGGAAGAGCTGCCATCGGTAGGCAAGATGGTTGTAACATCGCTCGGTGAAGGGAAAGTAGTGGGACTGAATGCAGGTTCGCGTTCGGTTCATGTGCAATTATTCGAAATAGGTAAGGTCAAGGAACTTCCTTTAGACGATGTTGTCGTTAAGTAATGAGTTTTCAAGATAGAACTTTAGAGATGACTCTGGGGTGGGAACTTGGAGAATAAAGATATTTTTACGAATATGCAGGCGCTGGATACACAAATGGGAACCGTCCACGGCGAATTGAGCAAGCTGATGCTAGAGGTGAAGAAGCTGGTGGAAGAGAATCAGCAGCTTCGACTGGAGAATGAGCAATTACGCAAAATTTTAAAGCGGGAGTCCACTGAAGGTCGTCTTCCGTCTTCTTCAGATCAAGCCGATTCCGTATTGCCGGAAGGCAAGGAACCGTCAGAAGCGATCGATATCGTCGGGGAAGGTCATGATAACCTCGCACGTCTGTATCACGAGGGATTCCACATTTGTAACGTGTATTATGGACATTTACGAACGGAAGGCGATTGCCTGTTCTGTTTGTCTTTTCTGAATAAATAAGTAAAGCCGTAGGAGCTTCCTACGGTTTTTTTTCAACCAACTGTACAAAGAAAGGCGAGTATTCGATGACGAAAGGCCAATTGCCGACTGAAGTACCTTTATATGAAAAAGAAAGATTGGATGATCTGCTGACGCATCATTTACGGATTATTCAAAGCGATGAAGTGTTCAGCTTCTCCATGGATGCCGTGCTGCTGGCACGTTTTGCGGCTGTACCGAAGCGGGGTAAAATCATTGATCTGTGCACAGGCAACGGTGTCATTCCGCTGCTGTTGTCCACGCGCACGGAGGCGCAAATCGAGGGTATTGAAATACAGCCCCGGCTTGCGGATATGGCGCGCCGCAGTACGCAGCTGAATGCTCTGCAGGATCGGATCACGATCCGCGAGGGAGACCTGCGGGAGCTTGTGCAGGAGACGGGGCACGGCGTATATGATGCGCTGACGGTAAATCCGCCTTACATGCCGCTAACTGGCGGGGATTTGAAGCTGAATCAGCACCAGGCGATTGCACGGCATGAAATTCACTGTACGCTGGAGGAAGTCATCAGTTCCTCGATGAGACTGCTGCGGACAGGAGGCAAAATGTCAATGGTGCACAAGCCTCAACGGCTTGGTGAAATCATAACTCTTTTGCGGCAATATCGGCTCGAACCGAAGATCATTCGGTTTGTACATCCACGGGCAGGCATGGAAGCGAACATGGTGCTTATTGAAGCGCTGCGGGACGGCAAGCCGGATGTAAGGGTGCTGCCGCCGTTGATCGTATACGAAGAGAATGGGGAATACTGCAAAGAAATATACGAAATATATTACGGATCAAAAGAGGGAAAATGATGAGTGTAAAGGTGCAGAGAAGTTTCGCCGAGCAGCAACAGGGTCAAGATTACGGGACGCTCTACTTGGTCGCTACGCCGATCGGCAATCTGGAGGATATGACTTATCGGGCAGTGCGTATACTGCGGGAAGCGGATATCATTGCTGCGGAGGATACTAGACAGACGAGAAAGCTATTGTCCCATTTCGAAATTACGCCGGGCAAGTTGCTGAGTTATCATGACCATAATCGGTTAGCCAGTGGCCCAGAACTGGTCCGCCTTATAATAGAAGGAAAAAATTTAGCTCTTGTCAGCGATGCCGGTCTGCCAGCCATTTCTGATCCCGGAAGTGACCTGGTGAAGCTGGCGATCGAGGCGGGAATATCTGTTGTACCCGTACCGGGGGCAAATGCAGCATTATCGGCGTTAATCGTCTCAGGCCTGCCTACGGACAGTTTCAAATTTATCGGTTTTCTTCCTAGGGAACAGCGGGAGCGGGATGAGATGCTTCACTTGCAGCAGGAGGAACAGAGTACGCTATTGCTGTACGAATCCCCGCATCGTTTGGTCAAGAGCCTGGAATCCATGCTTGCTGTTCTAGGGAACCGGAGAATAGTTCTGGCTCGCGAGCTGACGAAACGATTTGAGGAAATGGCCCGGGGAACGATTCGAGAATGCCTGGAATGGCTGGGGGAGCATCCGCCAATGGGGGAATATTGCATTGTGGTGGAAGGAGCCGATCCAGAGGAGCTCGAAGAGAAGCGAAATGCCTGGTGGAAGCCGCTGTCTATTCATGATCATGTGGCGCACTACGAAGAGGAAGGATTGTCCCGGAAGGAGGCGATGAAGAAGACTGCTCATGATCGGGGGGTATCCAAGAGGGATATTTATCAATCGCTAATATAGTGATAAGGTCTATTCTGGACGTGCTATGTGCCTCTGTTTAACGTAAGAAATAGGACGCACAAAAAAAGGGTGCCTTCATTCGGCCGGGTTCAAGCCGAAGAAGGCACCAAGGAGATATGAAAAAGGTTAGAATTAACAGATTCAGTAAGTCTATTATATACTATAATTCTTAATTTGTCACAGGTGTTGGAATTTCTGTGAGGCATTCATGGCAAACAATTTTGCCTTTGAAGTAAGTTACGTTTTCAGCGTTGCCGCAGAAGATGCAAGCAGGCTCGTATTTCTTCAACATGATACGCTCGCCGTCTACATAAATTTCAAGCGCATCTTTCTCTCCGATTCCGAGCGTACGGCGCAATTCGATAGGAATAACTACACGACCTAGTTCATCTACTTTTCTAACAATACCTGTTGATTTCATCATGACTGATGATACCCCTCTCGCGAAAAATTTTATCAATTTTTTAAAAGCGTCATAATTCGACAAACTTCTATCTTTTATGATATTTATAATACCAACGTTTCCCAAAACAGTCAACCTATTTATGGTAGAGTTCAGTTAAATTACTAAATTAAAGACATATATACACATAAGTCACTAAAAAAATGCTTTTATACCGGGCTTTTTAAGCATTCGACATATTTCCGACATTTAATGTGACATTGTTAGACAAAATTCGACAAAACCTGTCGAGTCTCTCGACATAACCAGAGACGTTAAATTCTTTTAGTTTCAAAATAAATTGAAAACAAGGAGAATTGGCCATGCATAACCTTCGCGAAGAAAAGGTATTCAAAGATCCTGTTCATAATTATATTCATGTTCAGGATGAATTGATCTGGTTACTTATTAATACGAAGGAATTTCAGCGGCTTCGCCGGATTCGTCAGCTTGGCACTTCTTATTTGACTTTCCATGGGGCAGAGCACAGCAGATTCTCTCATTCTTTAGGAGTATATGAGATCACGCGGCGAATCATTTCCCAGTTTGAACGAAATAATTACCCGGATTGGCCGAAGGATGAACGACTTGTCGCGCTCTGTGCGGCGCTGCTTCATGATTTGGGGCATGGCCCCTTTTCTCATTCTATCGAACAAGCCTTCGACATGAATCATGAAGATTGGACCTGCCGCATTTTGCTTGGCGATACGGAGGTGGGGCATGTCCTGAAGCGAATGGGTGATGACTTCCCGGACAAAGTGGCCTCGGTCATCCGGAAGGACTATTCTAATGAAATCGTCGTCAACCTGGTAACGAGTCCGCTAGATGCAGACCGAATGGACTATTTACTGAGGGACGCTTATTTCACTGGCGTCAATTACGGTACAATCGATATGGACCGGATATTGCGGATGCTGCGGCCGTACCAGGGACGTATCGTTGTGAAGGAGACCGGCATGCATGCGGTAGAGGATTATTTAATGTCCCGTTACCAAATGTATTGGCAAATTTATTTCCATCCAGTGACGCGGAGCTCGGAAATTATTTTGCGGCAAATTTTTCGCCGGGCTAAGGAATTATATGCTGAGGGGTATACATTTTCCTTCCTCCCGCATCCATTACCGAGCTTGTTCGACTCCGATCTGACAGTGCAGCAATATTTGCTATTAGATGAAGCATTAATTCAAACCACTTTTATGCAGTGGAAAAATGAAGAAGATCCCCTGCTTGTCGATCTTTGCACTCGTTTTATGGATCGCAAGTTGTACAAATATGTTGAACTAGAATCGCTCGATTTGGAGAAAATAACGGAAATCGGCGAAGAACTCCGAAAATTGGGCTTAAATCCGGACTATGATCTAGTCATTGATTTTCCGACGGACTTGCCGTATGATGTGTCTCGTCCTGACGAAGAGCTTCGCGGGAAGCAAATTTTGCTGCTGGACAAGCAGGAACGCTTGGTGGAAATATCAGAAGTATCCGATATTGTCCGATCAATTAGCGGCATGCAGCGAGGGAAATTTTATTTGTACTTTCCGGACAATAAATTGCAGGCGGTATGGCCTTATTTGTCTGCGGATTTGACTCGTTTTTTTGGCCGGGAGACTTAACTACAGGAGGGATATCGCCATGTTAGTGGATACGCATACGCATTTGGATGCGGAGCAGTTTGATGAGGATCGTGAGGAAACGATTTCTCGCGCGGTGGAGCAAGGGGTTACGCGCATGATCAACATCGGTTTTAACCGCGAAACGATTCCTACGACAATGAAGCTGGCCGAGAGCTATGAATTCATATATGCCGCCGTTGGATGGCACCCTCAGGATGCCATCACCATGAAGGAAGAGGATTTGGATTGGATTGCTGAATTATGTCGCCACGAGAAAGTGGTTGCCATTGGAGAAATTGGTCTCGATTATTATTGGGATACCTCGCCTAAAGATGTTCAGCATGCCGTATTCCGTAAGCAAATCGGGCTGGCCCGCGAACTTGGGATGCCGATCGTCATTCATAACCGGGATGCTCATGAGGATACAGTTCGAATTTTGCAGGAAGAGAAGGCTCATGAAGTCGGCGGAGTGATGCACTCGTTCTCAGGGAGCTGGGAAACGGCCAAATTATGTCTGAATATGGGATTTCATTTATCCTTCGGAGGCCCGATCACCTTCAAAAATGCCAAACAGCCTAAAGAGGTGTTGAAGCAAACGCCGCTCGACCGATTGCTGCTTGAAACAGATTCCCCTTATTTAACTCCACATCCTTATCGTGGAAAAAGAAATGAGTCTGCATATGTCCATTTGGTAGCGGAGGCAGCTGCTGAATTAAAAGGGTTGTCCTTCCAAGAAATTGCAGAAATCACAACCCGTAATGCACTGGAACGATTTTCCATTCGGTGAAATCGGGAGTAAAAGTGGTGAAAAGAAGAGATTTCAGGAAAGATTAATGCATTTTAATTTAAAACATCGAGTTTATTACATTTTTTTAACCATTTTCTTAAGAAAACGTTCTTGATTCGTCCTTTACAACATGCATTGAAACAGGATAGAATCTTTTCAGTGATCGATTTGGCCGAGTTTGGCGCATTGCCTATGGCCATCGAATCATGTTCCATGAACCAGTCTCGCTGAGTCTCCGAAAAGGAGAACGGGGGAACCGGATACGGCTTGATGAAATGTTTTAATTCAGTCAGCGTTGCCGTATTTGATTTCTTTGCAGGATCTTTGGGGTGAATTCGAGGTCATTGCGCCATGAGCGAATGAACCAAGAAAGGGCGACTCTCTTCGTCCGAACCCGACAGCTAACCTCGTAAGCGTGTCAAGAGAGGCAACTTCGTGCATCCTATTACATCAAGACCTTCAGGAAGCCACGAAAGAGTTGCTCTAACTCTTTCTTTCGGCTTCTTTTGTTTTGAATAATTGTAATAGGGTCATCATACTGTTTTAAAACAGGAGGTGACAAATGCCGACCAGACTGGGGCAGGATGCGGGATGCTGTAGTTCTAGCATTTCGTAAAAAACGAAATAGTCACGTCAACATCTCATCATGCATTGACCTAGGGCGGGACTATGAAGGAGGACGGAAAGTGGGCATTTTCAAGAAAGAAGAGACCCATGAATCACGCTCATCCAGTATGTCTTACGCATTGCGATGGAAGCATGAGAATCTACGTCAGATATCGGTAGTCACGTTGTTGACTGTTGCAGCAATCATCGTCATTTTGATTTGGCTGAACGGCAGCAGCAAAAACATTTATTTGGTGGTCGACGGGAAGGTACAGGAGATCGAGACCCGCAAATCTTTAGTGAATCAAGTACTGGATGAACACTCCATCGTGCTGAGCCAAGGCGATAGCATATCGCGGCCGCTCGAGAGCTCCCTCAAGAAGGGAGACCGGATCGTTATCGTAAGGGCGGTTCCGGTGCAGGTAAACGTGGATGGCAAGACGAAGTCGCTTTTAACTACCCAATCCAGCGTACAGGGCATTATCAACGAGCTTGGCATTACCGTAAACCCGGATGATAAGATAACTCCGGATTTAAGCAGCAAAGTCACTTCCGATCTCCAGATCAAGGTGGTGCGCGTATCCAAGCAAACGGTACAGACCAAAGAGACCGTACCATTTGCCATCGTCAAAACCTCGGATCCTAACTTGGAGAAGGGGCAGACGAAGGTGCTGCAGCAGGGCAGCGAAGGAGTAGTTGTACATCACGTCGAGAAAGTGTATGAAGACGGAAATTTCGTAACCAAGCGTTGGCTGAGCAAAGAGGTCCAGACGAAGGCTCAGGATAAAGTGATCGCTGTAGGTACGAAGCCCAAGCCAGAGGCTGTGCTCGCCGCTAATATTACCCGCACTGCGGATCAAGTGGATATCAGTGGAACGGCAACCAAAGGCGGCGTCTCATTTAAATATAAAAAAGTGCTCAAAGATGTCACACTAACCGCTTATTCCGCCGAAGAGGACGGCATCGGCACGAAGACGGCCTCCGGGACACGCGTAACGGAAGGCAGAACGATCGCCGTAGACAAGAGCGTCGTTCCTATGGGCTGGTGGGTATATATCGAAGGCATCGGGTTCCGCAAAGCCGAAGATACGGGTGGCGCCATTAAAGGCAATAAAATGGACGTTTATTTCGATAGCCTGCAATCGGCGAAGAACTTCGGACGCAAGAAGGGGCGCACGGTTTATGTTATCGGTCCGAACAAACCAGAATTGAACTAATTCCTGTTTTACTTTGTAAAAGGAATAAGATACTATAGATAAATGAAAAAGGTATGGAGAGAAGAGGAGAAGTCCTCTTCTTTTTGCGTATAAGGAAGAGGGTATTTGTCCAATGATCAAAGAGGTCATTGTCGTGGAAGGGCGGGACGATACCGTCGCCGTCAAAAGAGCCGTACAGGCCGATACGATTGAAACTGGAGGCTCAGCCATCAACGAGACCGTGCTGCGCAAGATAGAGCTGGCGCAGGAGCGGCGGGGAATCATTATTTTGACTGACCCCGACCATGCCGGCGAGCGCATCCGCAAAATCGTCGCAGGCCGGGTCCCCGGCTGCAAGCATGCCTTCCTGCGGGAGGCGGATGCTACACGGCGTGGTGATATCGGCGTGGAGAACGCATCTCCCGAAGCCATTAGGGAAGCGCTGGCGCGCGTACGTACCGAGACTGAATCAGCAGAAGCCGATGATACGCTCATCGATTGGGAAGACTTAATAGACGCCGGCTTGATCGTTCACCCCTCAGCCGCTGCCAGAAGGCGCGTGATCGGTGAATTGCTTGGCATCGGTTATTGCAACGGCAAGCAGCTCTACAAACGGCTGACCGTATTTCGGATTAGCCGGGAGGAGTTTCTGGCTGCACTGGCTCAACTGGAGGAAAAAGGGGTTTAGAGTGCCATGAGTAGAGAAGATATATCAACGCCGCGCCGCACGAAGGAAATTATTCAGCGGCATGGATTCTCATTTAAGAAAAGCCTCGGTCAGAATTTCCTGATCGATCAGAATATATTAGCCAAGATTATCGAAGCGGCAGGGCTGGACAAGACTAAGGGGGCCTTGGAGATCGGTCCCGGCATCGGCGCACTGACGGAGAAGCTGGCTCAGCAGGCCAGGAAGGTAACCGCCGTGGAAATCGATCAGCGGCTGCTCCCCATTCTGGAGGAGGTGCTGGAGCCGTATCCGCATGTCCAAGTCGTGCATGGAGACGTGCTCAAGCTTCATTTGCGAGAGTTGTTTGAACAGCAGTTCAAAGATGTATCCGGCGTCAGCGTCGTGGCCAATTTGCCGTACTACGTTACTACGCCGATCCTGATGAAGCTGCTGGAGGAAGGGCTGCCGCTCGAGCATATCGTCGTAATGATCCAGAAGGAGGTTGCCGAGCGCATGGCTGCTTCCCCTGGGGGCAAGGCGTACGGGAGCCTCAGCATTGCCGTGCAGTATTACAGCGAGCCGGAGCTCGTCTGCATCGTGCCGCATACGGTGTTCATTCCCCAGCCTAATGTGGAGTCGGCAGTGATTCGTTTGAAAGTCCGCAAGGAGCCGCCAGTGTCGGTTGAGGACGAGACCTTCTTCTTTGATGTTGTGCATGCCTCTTTTGCCCAGAGAAGGAAGACGATCGCCAACAATCTGAAGAGCCGCTTCTTCCCGAAGGAAGGCCGTGAACGGTTGGAGCAGCTTCTTGCCAAAGCAGGCATAGAACCGAGCCGCCGGGCGGAGACACTGTCTCTGCAGGAGTATGCTGTACTTAGCAACGTGCTGTTTGCGGCAGGCTTGAAGCAATAATAAATGCTGTAACCAATCCCCGCTTTCGCCCATACCTTAGGGTAGAGGTGATTTATTTGACGAATTTGGGAGACTTGGTAGTCCGGAAATCGTACGGCGGGGACGTGACCTTCCGGGTGGAAAGCATACAGCGAAATGAAGCGATGATTAAGGGGACGGAATTTCGGCTGCTGGCTGACGCACCTTTGGATGATCTCGTAAAGGTTGACCCTGCCTCTCCAAGCGAAAAGGCGAGAAGAGCGCGTATTAAGGCCACAGAGTCGCTAAAGAGGCTGCACCGTGACCGTCAGGAGCAAACCGAGCGCAATCAGGCCAGTTTGGGTAATCAGTTGTGGTACGCGCAAAACGAGCCGTCCTATTTCGAAGTCCCAGGCAAGGTCCTGCATCTGGACGGAGACGAGAGATATTTGAAGAAGAGCCTGGAGCTGTATGAGAAGCTTCGTGTTCCTGTTCATGGCTATTATGTGGCGGAGTCGCAAATGGCGAGCGTCTTATACCGTCTGCTCCCGAGCATTCGCCCGGATATCGTCGTCATTACGGGGCATGATGGCGTACTTAAGAACCGGCCGCATGCGGACCTTTACAATTTGACGAGTTACAAGAACTCTAGCCATTTTGTAGAAGCGGTTCAGACAGCAAGGCAGTATGAGCGGAATTTTGATGCTTTAACGGTCGTCGCTGGGGCGTGCCAGTCCCATTTTGAGGCCTTGCTGCAGGCTGGAGCCAACTTTGCTAGTTCGCCTTCCCGCGTACTTATTCACGCGCTTGACCCGGTCTACATTGCCGCAAAGGTATCCTTTACATCGATCCGTGACACCATCAGCATGATGGATGTTTTAAACAATACGATCAGCGGGACGCAGGGCGTCGGCGGAATCGAGACGCGAGGCAGCTACCGAATCGGTTTGCCCAAGCTCAAAGATTTAACTACCTTGAAGGTAGTTCCATCTATGTAGGGTTATATTTCCATATTTTTTGATTTGCAATAGCACCGTAAGGTGCTTTTCTTGTTTTCCGGGGAAGGATGATAACCGGCTGAAAAACGCCAAATTATGCGGATTTTCCGGGATTTAAACCAAAAAAAGTTTTCCTTAGAAAGATGTCGAAAAAAAATCGTTGACAACACTTTTTTCTCCCTGATATAATTATTTATTTCAGTTTGACAAGCGACTCCCTTCTGTTGTATAATGGACAAAGAAAGAAGGTGGTCACAGGCAATGGCTAAAAATACGCTGTCGGAAATTAAGCATAGTCTCGACGCTTACGTAGGACAGAAAATTATGCTGCGTGCAAACGGTGGTCGCCGTAAGACCGTCGAACGTACCGGCGTATTGGAAGAGACATATCCATCTGTCTTTATCGTGAAATTGGATGAAGAGCAACAGACTTTTAAGCGAGTGTCTTACAGTTATGCCGATATACTTACCGAATCCGTTGAAGTGATGATTTGTGACGACAACAGCGACAACGAGATGCGGATTACGTATATTAAATAGTGAGCATCATGACGAGTTTATAAACGGCTGTCCGCTGTCATGCGGAGCCGTTTTTTTCTTTATTCCGGGTTGGTTGGCGAGAAGCGCGTTCTTGGAAGGTATTTCGCCGTATGAAGGGCCGGCGGTGGCGCATACTATCCAATGTTCCTATAATCCATCATTCTGTAAGGAGGGGCATGCCATGGCGCGGAGACGGCGTAGTGTAATGTCAGAAGAACTGAAGATGGAGCTCGCAAAGGAGCTGGGGTTCTACGACACCGTTCAGGAGGAAGGCTGGGGAGGCATTAAGGCTAAGGATGCCGGGAATATGGTGAAAAGGGCGATTGAGTTAGCAGAGCGTGCAGCGGCTGCACGGCAATAAATCACAAGGGGCTTTCCTGACTAGGAAGGCCCCTTGTTTGTTAACATATTAAGAATTAAACGTACATACGACAGGTATTTGACCGTCTGCAATAGACGCAGGCCTCAGTTGAATTTATAATATGGTAAACGTTAATGCTTTCATAACAAGTCAAGAAATGATTCCATGGACATGCTGAGGGTGGTGTACGCCTTGAAGATTTACGAGAAAGCTCCGGCAAAAATCAATTTGATGCTGGATGTATTGCACAAGCGGCCGGATGGCTATCATGAGGTTGAAATGATCATGACCATGGTGGATTTGGCTGATCGTTTAGAAATGGAAGCCCTCTCCCGGGATACCATCATTATTTCAAGCCAGGCAGGCTATATCCCGCTGGATGAGAAGAATCTAGCCTTCCAGGCGGCAAAGCTGATTAAAGAACGGTACAACGTCCGCAGCGGCGTGTATATTCATTTGGATAAGAATATTCCGGTAGCCGCAGGCTTGGCTGGCGGCAGCAGCGATGCGGCAGCCACGCTCCGCGGCTTAAACCGGTTATGGGATCTGAACATACCTGAAGAGGAACTGAAACAGCTTGGCGCTGAATTGGGGTCGGACGTACCTTTCTGCATAACGGGCGGAACGGCGCTTGCGACTGGCCGGGGGGAGCAGTTAACCCCTCTTCCCAATCCGCCACAGTGCTGGGTCGTGCTGGCGAAGCTGCCGATCAACGTATCGACGGCAGAAATTTACGGGCGCTTCCGCAGCGATCAAGTGATGGCGCATCCTTCGGCTGACCGCATGCGCCTGGCGATTGAGCATTCATCTTTTCCTGAGGTGTGCGAGGAGTTAGGCAACGTATTAGAAGAAGTGACCCTTAAGCTGTATCCCGAGGTAGCGCACCTAAAGGAAACGATGTTGAGGCTTGGAGCTGACGGCGTGCTGATGTCCGGCAGCGGACCTACAGTATTCGGCCTAGTTTCCAAGGAGTCTAAGGTATCCCGGATTTATAACGGGTTGCGCGGCTTTTGCAAAGAGGTTTACGCCGTACGCTTGCTCACTTAAGTGAAGACTTGAATAAAGACGTACAATCGTGTAATATTTTCATTAAAATATTCGGATTTAGAGGGGTACTTCGTGAGAAAATTAAAAAGAAGCGCTCGATTGGTGGAAATGACGCGATTTCTATTGTCACGTCCCCACCATTTGATACCATTGACCACTTTTGCACAACGTTATGGAGCGGCCAAATCCTCAATCAGCGAGGACCTGGGCATCATTAAGGAAGTATTTGAAAGCGAAGGTATGGGAGAACTGCATACTCTGGCCGGAGCCGCCGGAGGAGTAAAGTATATTCCTAAAGTGAGCCAAGAGCATGCTCTTACATTTATCAACCAGCTGTGCGAGAAGCTGTTGCAGCCGGATCGCATTTTACCGGGCGGTTATTTGTATATGTCTGATTTATTAGGTCAACCTGCACTTATGAACGAGGCCGGAAAATTATTTGCGACTGCTTTTGCCGACCGCGATATTGATTGTGTTATGACCGTTGAGACTAAAGGAATCCCACTCGCTTATGCCACAGGAGCTGAGCTGAATTTACCAGTCGTGCTCGTGAGGCGGGACCATCAGGTTACAGAGGGATCGGCCGTTAGCATCAATTATGTATCGGGCTCGCACAAAAGCCTGCATACGATGACCCTATCGCGCCGCGCACTTAGAGAAAAATCTAAAGTTCTCATTATGGACGACTTTATGAAGGCCGGGGGTACGATTCAGGGGATGGTAGACCTACTGGCGGAATTCAATGCTGAGGTTGCTGGCGTAGGCGTGTTGGTGGAGTCAGGTGAGATCGAATCGGAGCAAAGATTGCTCCAGGACTATGTATCTTTGGCCACGCTGACAGTCGTGGATGCCAAAGGCAAGGAAATTAGAGTAGAGCCAGGCAACTATTTCTCAAAATAGCTTGTTTTATGCTCTGTCGATTCATAAAAAATCGGCTACGTTATAGACGAATCATGTCGAAAACCTCATGATTTCAAAAAAATTCCTGAATTTAGGGTATTTTGTTCCATAAAAAAGGAGGATTTCCGTTGGCTATGTGGAATATTACACCAAGTCCCTGATGGAAAAAGGTGGTGAACACATATGCAAATTACGGATGTAAGGCTCCGCCGAGTCAGCTCGGAAGGCAGAATGAAGGCAATTGCATCCATTACCATCGATAACGAATTTGTTGTTCATGACATTCGCGTCATCGATGGAAATAATGGAATGTTTGTAGCAATGCCTAGCAAGCGCACACCGGACGGGGAGTTCCGGGATATCGCGCATCCAATTTCTTCAGGCACACGCGAGAAGATTCAAGCCGCAGTATTGGCTGAATACGAACGCGCTGCTGACCAGGAGGAAGTTATTGAAGAAGGGGCTTAAGTACTGGTTTTTGTCTAACCAATTGGGGTTCGAAGAAAAGGGAGCCATGAAATATGGCTCTCTTTTCTTTTTGTGTCAAATAAGATATATTCAGTAATGAGTTCAAGAGAAGGAGGCCGGGGCCTTGAAAAGATTAGCGATTATTCTTGCTGCAGGACAAGGGAAGCGCATGAAGTCCAAGCTTTATAAAGTGCTCCATCCCGTTTGCGGCAAACCGATGGTCGGACATGTTCTCGACACGGTGAAGCAAATCAATTGTGAACGAAGTGTTGTGGTGGTAGGCCACGGTGCAGAAGTAGTGAAGTCTTATCTCGGAACATCAGCAGAATACGCGTTGCAGGAGCAGCAGCTCGGCACGGGTCATGCTGTAAGACAAGCAGAGCCGCTGTTCAAGGATGAAGAAGGAATTACCATCGTGATCTGCGGAGATACCCCGCTTGTGAAGCCGGAGACGCTGGAGGAGCTCATCGATTTGCATACGAAGAGCGGGGCGGCGGCTACCGTGCTGTCAGCCTGGACGGAACGTCCCCAGGGGTATGGACGGATTATCCGGGGGGAGAATGGTTCTGTTGTGCGGATCGTAGAACAGAAGGATTGTTCTCCGGAAGAAGATGCAGTGCAGGAATTCAACACAGGAACTTATTGTTTTGATAATGCGAAGTTGTTTGAAGCTCTCGGCAAAGTTACGAATAACAATGCCCAGCAGGAATATTATCTTACGGATGTCATTGGCATTCTTGTGAATTCCGGGGAAATTGTTGAAGGCTACATGACTGAGGACTATGCGGAATCGATCGGAGTCAACGACCGGTTGGCCCTTTCCGAAGCAGAGCAGTTTATGCGGGAGAGAATTAACCGGAAGCATATGTTGAACGGGGTCACCATTATCGACCCTCAATCGACGTATATCGGAGCGGACGTGCAAATCGGTTCGGATACGATCCTTTATCCGGGAACTTCGATAGCGGGCAATACGGTCATTGGCGAGGACTGCGTGATCGGGCCAGGGACTGAAATAAATAATTGTCAGATCCATAATGGGGCGAAGGTTAAGCATTCGGTACTCATGGATGCCGAAGTAGGTAGCGAGGCTACCGTTGGACCTTTCGCTTATTTGCGTCCTGGAGCTAAGCTTGGAGCGCATGTCAAAGTCGGGGATTTCGTGGAGATCAAGAACGCTTCGATTGACGAAGGCTCTAAGGTGTCGCATTTGAGCTACATCGGCGATGCCAAAGTAGGCAAGAATGTAAATATTGGTTGCGGTGCGATAACCGTCAACTATGATGGTTATAATAAGTCTATTACCGAAATTGAGGATGATGCGTTCGTAGGCAGCAATGTCAATTTGATCGCACCGGTGAAGATCGGCAAAGGCGCTTACGTCGTTGCAGGCTCCACCATTACCCATTCCGTTCCGGATAATGATCTGGCCATCGCCAGAAACCGGCAGGAGAATAAGGCGGGATACGCCGACAAACTCCGTGGCAGAGCCAAGGCGAAGCGTGATAAAGAGAAGCAAACTTAATTTCCATTCACACTCTATTAGTAATGTTATGGCAAGATAGTGTAATATAGAAGTATGCGTTCAAAAGTATAAGCCGAGGAATCTGATTAAAGACAGTAAAGGCATGACAACAACGGCAATGGATGTTAGACGCAGTAACCATTTTAATGACCAGATCGATTAGAACTATCGATAACAGCACGGAGGGTTTTTATTTTATGACTTATTGTGATTCTAAACTGAAGATATTCACCTGCAACTCTAATCCCAAACTGGCGCATCAAATCGCTGATTATATCGGCATTCCTATGGGTGATTCGGATACGACGAGCTTCAGCGATGGAGAAATCCAGGTGAAGCTGTCCGAAAGCGTTCGCGGTTGCCACGTGTACATCGTGCAATCCACTTGCGCGCCGGTCAACGATAATTTGATGGAGCTACTTGTTATGGTGGATGCTTTGAAACGGGCTTCAGCCAAGAGCATTAACGTGGTTATCCCGTATTACGGCTATGCACGTCAGGACCGGAAGGCCCGCTCCCGTGACCCGATTACAGCGAAGCTCGTGGCTAACTTGATTGAGAAGGCAGGCGCACACCGTGTGATTACAATGGATTTGCATGCTATGCAGATCCAGGGCTTCTTCGATATTCCGGTTGATCACATGCTCGGAGTACCCATTCTGGCCCAATATTTCCGTTCCAAGCAAATTCCGAATCCGGTCGTCGTGTCCCCAGACCATGGCGGTGTTGTACGTGCCCGGAAATTGGCGGATTTCCTGAATGCGCCGCTTGCGATTATCGACAAGCGCCGTCCAGAGCCGAATGTCAGTGAAGTGATGAACATCATCGGTAACATTGAGGGCAAGACTGCCATCCTTGTGGATGATATCATCGATACTGCCGGCACGATCGTTCTTGGCGCCAATGCCTTGAAGGAAGGCGGCGTTGAAGAGGTCTACGCTTGCTGTACGCATCCTGTGTTGTCTGGTCCGGCGATGGAACGTCTGGAAAACTCTCCGCTGAAGGAAGTTGTGGTTACTGATACGATTCCAATTACGCATCCGAATCCAACGAGCAAGCTTAAAGTGTTGTCTGTCGCTCCACTGATGGGAGAAGCGATCATTCGCGTTCACGAAGAGCTCTCCATCAGCAAACTGTTCGAAATCGAATAAGGATTCCTTGTTATTCGGGGGTTACATCTTTCTATGTGGAAGATGTAACCCTTATCGGCGTATTTACGTTTATATAGAGATACCGATGAAGTAAAGCGAATCCCGAAGGGAGAGCGTCTCCCGGCAGGGAGTTACGCATAAACAGCACGAAGAAGATCAAGAAGCAAGCGTATCCCGAAGGGAGAGCGTCTCTAAGCAGGAAGTCACGCATACACAGCACGAAGTTGCAGTCACCTCCCTTGCAGGAGCAGGGACGTAGAGCGGGCCCGTCAGGGCGGCAAGCGGATCAGAGCACAATGGCTACCCGGGAGCGCCGAGCCCAGCCCCATTCCGCAGCATGTTTCCAGGTTGCCCGGGTGCACCAAAAGTAAGACGTACCCGAAGGGGGAAAAGCGTTCCACGCACCGAAAGTAGAGCGCATCCCCGAAGGGGACAGCGGGCAGGAGCGCCTCTACATCTCCAACGTTCCCCAAATTTGCAGGAGTCCCGAGGGCTGCCAAGCCCTGGGGGCCCTCCCTTACGGTAAGGGAGGGTTTGGGAGGGTTGAGACCAACGAAAGGAGCATACCATACCTCATGAAATGGATCGTAGGCCTCGGCAATCCGGGAGCCCAATATGAGAAAACAAGACATAACATCGGATTCATGGCGCTGGACGAGCTAGCCAATAGGCACGGTATCGATATCCGCCAAAGTAAATGCAAAGCCTTGGTAGGGGACGGTATCATCGGCGGGAAGAAGGTAGCGCTTATTAAACCGATGACATACATGAATTTGTCCGGGGAAGCGGTTCGGGCCTTCATGGATTACTATAAAGTCAGCCTGGAGGACATGATCGTTGTTTATGACGACCTGGACACGGAGATAGGCCGGAACCGCCTTCGTTACCAAGGAAGCGCTGGTGGTCACAACGGGATCAAGTCGATCATCCAGCATACGGGGACGCAGACGTTCAACCGGATTCGAATGGGGATCTCCAGGCCTGAGCCGGGATATGCGATCGTCGATTATGTCTTGTCTTCTTTTGCAAAGAAGGAGAAGCCTCTGCTGGAGCAATCCATTCAGGAAGCATGCGATGCGCTGGAATTCAGCCTGGATCATACCTTTGAGCAAACGATGGCTAAATTCAACCGCTGATTGACAAATCGATAGATCCATTAGCGAACGCTGGGAATAAGGGCTAAACGATGTCGATTCGGGGCATACTGAAGGTATAATGATCTTTCAGGAGGCATATAGATGGCAATAAACTATGTATGCAGACATTGCCGCGCCCAAATTGGCCGGATTGAATCCGCCGGCGTATCCGAAGCGCAGCTCGGCTTCCATTTCTTGACCCCCGATGAGCGGAGAGATATAATAGCGTATGATTCGAGCGGCGATATGACGGTTCGCGTAACGTGCGATTATTGCGCAGAAGCGCTATCGAATCATCCGGAGCTGACACTGCTCAACAGCCCGCTGCAATGACCCAGCGGGAACAAACAGCGCAGGTATACATCGATGGAGATTGAATAGAGCCTTGGCACGGTTGCTGAGGCTCCTTTTTGCTTCGGGCTCACGGGTCGTGACTCGGGCAGATATAGATTTTTAGTAAGTATTTTAAGAGAGGTGCCTCACTTGCTACAAGCACTTATACAAGCTTTTTCGAAAGATCCGGATTTTTCGGCTGCCATAGCAGGCGTAAATTCAGGAATGAAAGAACAATTGATTTCCGGTTTATCCGGATCGTCTAAACAAATTATGCTGGCCGCAATGTACAAGGAAACCGGCCGTCCCCTTCTCGTCGTGACCCATAATATGTTCGCAGCTCAGAAAATTGCAGAAGATTTGCAGGAAGCGCTATCGGCCGAGGAAGTGCTGCTGTATCCGGCCAACGAGCTTGTTGCGGCGGAATCGGCGGTATCGAGCCCTGAGACGCTGGCGCAGCGCATCGAGGTACTGCTGAAATGCTCCCAAGGATTCCGGGGCGTTGTCGTGGTGCCTTATTCCGGCATTCGCAGATTTATTCCGTCGCCGGAGACGATGGCTGCCGCGCATCTGGACATAACGCTTGGCGGTACGCTGCAGTTGGATCATTTTTTAAGTAAAATGGTCGAGCTTGGCTACGAAAGGGTTGAACGGGTAGAATCGCGGGGAGAGATGAGCATACGCGGGGGAATCATCGATTTCTATCCGCTGACTGCGGAACTCGCTTACCGGATTGAGTTGTTCGACGATGAAATCGACTCGATCCGTACGTTCGATCCGGCGGATCAACGTTCCATCGATCAGGTGAAGCATGTATCGATTCCTCCATGCAAGGAACTGATCGCCTCCAAGGAACGTTTGGTTAAGGCCGCCCAGCTCGTAGCGGAACGACTGGAGCAGCAGTTGGAGAAAATGACTGACCGTCAGGCCAAACAAAGATTGAAAGAGGAAATTTCCAGGGAAATTGAGCTGCTGCGGGAGCAGGTGTATTTTCCAGAAAATTATAAATATATCTCGCTGATATATCCTGAGAGTAAGACACTGTATGACTTTATGGCAGAAGATGCCTTGCTGATACTTGACGAACCGGCCCGGCTGCTGGAAACGGCTAAACAGCTGGAGCGGGATGAAGCGGAGTGGCACCTGCATCTGTTCCAAAACGGCAAAAGCCTGCCTGATCTGCCGCTCGCGATGGAGGGGGATCAGGTTCTTTACCGTCGGCCGTTCCAGACGTTGTTCCTGTCGCTGTTCCTAAGGCAGGTGCCTCATGTGCAGCCACAGAACATCATCAACTTCGTCAGCCGTGCGATGCAGGACTTCCATGGCCAAATGAACGTGCTCAAGGCGGAGATGGACCGCTGGAAGAAAAGCGGAGCCAACGTCATCATGCTGGCGGGCGGCGAAGAGCGTATCGAACGGATGCGGCGGGTGCTGCTCGATTATGGCATTGATGAGCCTGCCTTGCTGCATGGCAACCTGCAGTCGGGGTTCGAGCTGCCTTCGGTGCATCTGGTCGTCATTACGGAAGGAGAAATGTTCTCCAAGAAGCAGCGCAAGGCGCGCAAAACTACGAAGAGCATGGATAATGCCGAGCGCATAAAGAGCTATACGGAGCTTAAAGTTGGCGATTACGTGGTCCACCAAAATCACGGCATCGGGAAATACCTTGGTATCGGCACACTGGAAGTCGGCGGCATCCATAAGGACTACATGCATATTATGTATGCCGGCGGGGATAAGCTGTCCGTGCCGATCGAGCAGATCGATTTGATCCAGAAATACGTAGGCTCCGAGGATAAAGAACCTAAAGTATACAAGCTGGGCGGAAACGAATGGACGAGGGTCAAGAACAAGGTCCGTTCCTCCGTACAGGATATCGCCGACGATCTCATCAAGCTGTATGCTGACCGTCAGGCATCGCCTGGCTACGGATTCGAGAAAGACACACCCGAGCAGCAGGAATTCGAAGCGATGTTTCCATACGATGAGACACGGGATCAAATCAGGGCGATCGAGGAAATCAAGAAAGATATGGAGCAGTCTCGGCCAATGGACCGGCTGTTATGTGGAGACGTTGGCTACGGCAAGACGGAGGTCGCAATCCGGGCCGCCTTCAAGTCTGCAATCGAAGGGAAACAGGTAGCTGTCCTTGTTCCGACGACGATCTTGGCGCAACAGCATTATGAGACGTTCCGCGAAAGATTTTCGGGTTATCCGATCAATATACAGACCTTAAGCCGTTTCCGCAGCCGCAAAGAGCAGAACGAGACGATTAAGGGTGTCCGCCAAGGGACGGTGGATATCGTCATCGGGACGCATCGCCTGCTGTCCCAGGACGTGATATTCAAGGATTTGGGACTGCTTATCGTCGACGAGGAACAGCGTTTTGGCGTAACCCATAAGGAGAAGCTCAAGAAGCTGAAGACGAACGTCGACGTCTTAACGCTGACCGCTACCCCTATACCTAGAACGCTTCATATGTCCATGCTAGGCGTGCGGGATCTATCGGTTATCGAATCACCGCCGGAGAACCGGTTCCCGGTCCAAACCTACGTCGTGGAGCATAGCCAGGCTCTGGTTCGCGAGTCGATCGAGCGGGAATTGGCGCGGGGAGGTCAGATCTACTACCTGTATAACCGCGTTCAAGGTATTCAGGAGATGGCTGCGCAGATATCGATGCTTGTTCCCGAAGCCAGAGTAGGCGTAGGGCATGGTCAGATGTCCGAGCAGGAGCTCGAGAAGACTATATTGGATTTCTTGGACGGCGAATATGACGTACTGGTCAGCACGAGCATTATCGAGACCGGGGTGGATATTCCGAACGTAAATACGCTTATCGTCCATGATGCCGATAAAATGGGTCTATCCCAGCTTTACCAATTGCGCGGACGGGTCGGCCGCTCCAACCGGATCGCTTACGCTTATTTTACCTATCAGCGGGACAAATCATTGACGGAGGTGGCGGAGAAGCGTCTTCAATCCATCAAGGAATTTACGGAACTCGGCTCCGGGTTCAAGATCGCGATGAGAGACTTGTCCATACGAGGGGCGGGAAATCTGCTCGGCGCGGAGCAGCACGGATTTATCGCGTCGGTAGGCTTTGACCTTTACTCCCAAATGCTGGCTGAAGAAATCCAGAAGCGGAAGGTTGAGATGCTGGGCGAAAAGTCTCCTGAGGATACAACCTGGAATACGACCATCGATCTCGGAATCGATGCATATTTACCATCCGACTATATTTATGATAGTATTCAAAAGATCGAGATTTACAAAAAAACAGCTTCGGCCGCTGCTTTCGAAGACGTTGCCGAACTGGAGGACGAGCTTCTCGACCGATTCGGTGAATTGCCGGAGGCTGTGGAGAATTTACTATCCGTAGCCCGAGTGAAGCTGTACGGCAAGCTCTATGGCATTGAATCCATAACGCGGCGGGGTGATGAGGCTGTCATCAAGTTCCTCGACGGGCGGGAGAAGGATATCCTTCCAGCCAAGCTTGCGGAAGTTGGCAATCTGTTCGGAAGGCGTGTACAATTTAATCAGGGTTCGGCGATGCAGATTCGAATCAAAACCAAGGAATTGGACGATAAAGCATTGATGGGTTTGTTGGAGCAATTCCTTGAAGCCCTGAAGGTTTCGTTCAAATTGAAAGGGGAACTACAAGATGTCTCGAAGTAAATCACGTTCCTGGAAGACGATTTTTATCGCGCTGGTTGCGGTATTAACGATTTCCATGTTAGCGGCATGCGGCAAGAAAGATGAAAATAAAGGCAAAGAAGCTGAAAATAACGGCAGCTCGGGCAAAGTGGTAGCCACCTATGAAGGCGGAGAGATCACCGAGAAGGAATTCGATCTTGAGCTGCGCATCATGAAAACACTTCAGCCTCAAATGGCACAACTGCTGGAGTTGGACGATTTTCGGGAATTTTTGGTGAAGCAAGCAATAACTTATGAATATTTGTCTGGGAAAGCCGACGATAAGGCACAGAAGGAAGGCAAGAAAACGGCAGAGGATCAGCTCAAAGCGATCAAAACGCAAATGGGCGATGAGGCATTCAAGCAAATGCTGGATACTCAAAAGATCACCGAAGATGAATTGAAGAACTACATGGTCCGCATTTTCACGGTAGTCGCCAGCCAGACGGCGGGTATTACGGAGGATGACATCAAGGCGGAATTCGAAGCGACCAAAGATGATTATACGAAAGCAACGGTTCGGCATATTCTGATCGGCCTGACGGATGCGGAGGGTAAGGAACGCAGCAAGGAAGACGCTTTGAAACTGGCAAAGGAAGTAAAAGCTAAGCTCGATAAAGGGGAAGATTTCGCGACCCTGGCCAAAGAGTATTCCGATGATCCTGGCTCAAAGGATAACGGCGGTTTATATGAGGATGCGTTGGTAACGCAATGGGTGCCGCAGTTCCAGGAGAAAGCTCGGACGCTGAAGATCAACGAAATCAGTGAGCCCGTAGAGACGGATTATGGATACCATATCATGCGGGTAGAATCGCGTACTGAGAAGAAGTACGAGGATTTGACTGCAGAGGAGAAAGACATGATCAAGAACTTGGTCGGCTCTAATAAGCTGGACGAGTTCATGGACAAGGATTTGGACAAGATCATCAAGAAGATCGACCTGCCTAAGGTGGATAACAACACAGAAACTGACAACAATGCTGCAACGCCACCAGCGAGCGAAGGTAACGCAGGCACAGATTCGGAAGGAACAAGCAAGGAATCTGGCAACAGCGGAAATACTGGAGCGAACAACAGCGAGAAAACCGACGGAAATGCAGGCAATACGAAGTAGGGTATTCAGTTTTCTTTTGTAAATAAGGGAGAGAACCGTGTGTTTTTTCCTATTCACCATTCAGGCGGCAGCGCGAATCATTTCGCGCTGCTTTCTTTTCCCAATTGGGGAGTAAAGCGGATTTCAAGGACAAAACGAATGAATAAGGTGCTGGAAAGGGATGAATACTATGGTCAGAATCACAGAAGCCGAGATCCCTTTATCATATACACAAATCGCCAGCTAATCTTGCGTTGAGCAAGGTAGTGCAAAGCGTCTGCAATCGCGGACTCTTGCAATGAAACGTACTAAAGGGCAAGGAATATTTATCAGACAGTAGTCAAAACTTCTTAAGAAAGCGGGGCAACATGTGATATGAAAGCTACTGGAATTGTACGACGTATTGATGATCTTGGACGGGTGGTTATCCCTAAGGAAATCCGCCGCACACTGCGGATTCGCGAAGGGGACCCGCTCGAAATTTTCGTGGATCGTGATGGTGAAGTGATTCTGAAGAAGTATTCTCCGATCGGCGAGTTAGGCGATTTCGCCAAGGAATACGCCGAGTCTTTGTATGAGAGCACAGGCCATATTACCCTCATTTCAGACCGGGATACACTGATCGCGGTAGCCGGGGCCTCCAAGAAGGAGTATCTGGACAAGCAAATCAGTTCATTGCTGGAAAGCAGCATGGACGGGCGTAAAATTCTGCTTGAGACGAACACGGGAAGTTATGAAATTAATAAGGATCATCCTGAGAATATTTCCTCTTTTGTTATCGCTCCGATCATTTCGGGCGGCGACCCGATCGGTACAGTGGTGTTGATGAATAAGGATGAATCCGTAAAAATGTCGGAGCTGGAGTCGAAAATGGCTGAGACGGCTGCAGGATTTCTCGGCAAACAAATGGAGCAGTAACCTCGTCTTGAAAGCTGACGATCTCCCGCTGCGCGAAACGGTTAAGCGCCGTTTTGGCATGCGGGAGTTTGTTTGTTGAAACATGCTCATAGGGCGTACTAGGCAGCGCTTATAACGTGCGGTGTTAGGCTCGATAATGGTGGCCGGTCGAGCGTATGCCGCGCCATTGCTTTAACGGGGGGCGAAATCGTCTTATAATGGTACCTGATGCATATTTTGAACATTAAAGTAGGGTGCCTATGATAAAAGATGAATTAACCGAACCCCGGCCATCCAAGCTGCTAAAGGGGGCGGCTGTCCTTGCGATCGCTGCCATAGTGACCAAGCTGCTGGGAACGCTGCAGAAGATTCCGCTGCAAAATATCGGAGGAGACGGGGTATTCGGCATTTACAATACCGTCTATCCGTTTTATATGATGATCGTTACGCTTGCCACGGCTGGTTTTCCGGCGGCGGTCTCCAAATTCATCGCGGAGCGCCAGGTGCTGGGTGCAGAGGACGGCAAACGGTCTGTTCTGCGAATGGCCAGCCTGATCATGGGGCTGCTGGGGGTGGCGGGCTTCGCTATGCTGTATTTCGGAGCGCCGCTGCTGTCGCGCGCCATTGGCAGCAGCCAGCTGGTGCCAGCGCTTCGCAATGCGGCTCCGGCACTGCTGTTCATCCCGCTGAGCGCTGCACTTCGCGGTTATTTCCAGGGGCTGCAGGAAATGGTGCCGACGGCGGTATCCCAAGTGACGGAACAAACGGTACGCGTAACGGTAATGATTGTGCTGCTCATGTATTGGACGAGCCTTGGCGCCGCTGATGATGTTATTGCAGGCGGAGCTTTTGCTGGATCAGCCGCCGGCGGAACGGCAGGACTTCTTGTTGTGCTTGTATACTGGCGCCGCGGTTACGGGCAAAGGGAGAGCATGACAGCCGAGCGGAAGATTAGCGCCGCTTCGAATTTGGATATGCCCAGCCGGGCGAAAGGCGTTGGCGAAGAGAAGGGAACGAAGCTCCTTGCGGCCATGCTGGCTTATGCGATTCCCGTCTGCCTTGCGGCGCTTGCTGTTCCGCTCATCAGTCTGGTGGATACCTTTACGCTCCCGAGACTGCTGCAAGGCAGGGGAGCGGATGAACTGCAGGCGATGGTGGAGGTGGGCATATACAATCGGGGAGTCCCGCTCGTTCAGTTGGTAACGATGCTGGCTTCCTCGCTGTCGGTTATGTTCATTCCAGCGCTTACGGAGCTGCGAATGAAGAATGATCCGGAGGGAATTCAGCGGCAGACGACGCTGGCGTTGCGCTGGTTTTGGCTGATTGGCCTGGCCGCATCGGCCGGCCTTGCATTGCTGGCACGACCGGTCAATGTGATGCTGTACGAGGACGACATCGGCAGCGCGACGCTGGCGTGGATCGCCTGGACGGCGGCCCCCGGCGCACTCGTCACCGTTAGCGCGGCGCTGCTGCAGGGACTCGGCTACGTGCGCGCGCCCGCGCTGCACCTGCTCGCCGCCGCGGCGCTCAAGACCGCGCTGAACGCGCTGCTCGTGCCGCCGCTCGGCATCACGGGCGCCGCCCTCGCCGGCATCGCCGCCTACGGCGCTGCAGCAGCGCTCAACCTGGCGCTGCTTGCCCGGCGCACCGGTCGCGCCCGGCGAGGCGCCAGCGCAGCGCTGGTGCAGCTGCTGCGCCCTGCGGCGGCCGTGCTCGCCATGGCGGGCGCCGTGCTGCTCGTGCGCCTGGGCGCGGGCGCGCTGCCGCTTGGCGGCGGGCGCATGGCGGCGCTCGCCGAGAGCCTGCTCGGCGTGGCCGTGGGCGCCGCCGTGTTCGCGGCAGCCGTGCTGCGCACCGGGCTGCTGAGCGCCGCCGAGCTCGCGGCGTTGCCGCGCGTTTCGCCGCGGCTGGTGGCGGCGCTGCGCCGTCTGCGGCTTGTGCGCTAGCGGCTGCGTTACACCAGCTCGTCGCCCGCGCTGGCAGCCCGCGTCTGTGCCGCTAAGCGGGCCATAGGCCATTCGCGCCTGCACCTGCTCGCCGTCCACGCCTGCTTTGGCATCCGCTATTGCTCCTCGGCTCTACACCCTGGCTTCTAGGGTGACCGCCACGGAGTTCAGCTTGCCATGGAGCCGCCGTGATCACGGTACCGCTGCGCGTCTCGCCGCCGGACCGCTTGCTCCATCCCCGTAAATCGCGTTATAGTATAGGACATGATGCTAGAACAGGAGTGTGACGATAGCGATATGAGCAGAGCGATCATAGTGGTTGGCCTCGGATCGGGGGATCCGGATCAATTGACGCTAGGAATCATAAAACAGTTGAAGTCAGCGACGGAGCGCTACGTCCGCACGATAGATCATCCCGTCGTAGCCTGGCTTGAATCGGAAGAGGACATCCGGTTCGAATCCTTTGACTCGGTTTACGAGGAGCACGAGGATTTTCCGTCCGTCTACGAGGAGATCGCGGATAGGCTGGTGGCCAGGGCTCAGAGTGCTGATGACAGCGGGGTCATTCTATATGCGGTTCCGGGCCACCCGATGGTGGCCGAAGCGACCGTGCAAATTTTGCGGCGACGCTGTCCGAAGGAAGGCATTCAGCTAGAGGTACGGAGCGGAGAGAGCTTTCTGGATCAGGCTTTCGTCCGGTTAGGCTTTGACCCGATCGAGGGTTTTGCGCTGCTCGACGCATCGGATGTAGGCGCAGTGAAGCTTGATCCGCGCATGCATACATTGATTGGCCAGGTATATGATACCTTTACAGCATCCGATGTTAAACTTGGCCTGATGGAGATGTACCCCGATGACCATGAAGTGGTCGCCTGTCATGCCCTCGGTGTGGAAGGCCAGGAGCAGATCCTGCGTGTTCCGCTGCATGAGCTCGATCATGTGACCGGGTACGGCAATTTATCGCTAATCTACATTCCGGCAAGCCGAGACGAGCAGCTGCGCAACAGAAGCTTTGAGCGGCTGCATGAAATCGTCGCGATTCTGCGGAGCCCGGAAGGCTGTCCGTGGGACAGGGAGCAGACCCATCGCTCCATCCGCAAGAATCTGATCGAGGAAACGTATGAGGTACTGGAGACGATCGACGACGATGATCCCGATCATATGCGTGAGGAACTCGGTGATTTACTCCTGCAGGTGATGCTTCACTCGCAAATGGAGGAAGAGACGGGAATCTTTACAGCCTATGATGTAGTTCAGGCTTTGAATGAGAAGCTGATCTACCGCCATCCTCACGTCTTCGGCGAGTTGAATGCCGAGGATGCGGATGCTGCGCTTAGCAACTGGGAAGCCATGAAGGCGGAAGAGAAGCGCAGCAAGGGGATACAGCCGGAGGAGCAATCCGCGCTCAGCGGCGTGCCTCGGGACTTGCCAGCATTGATGAAGGCTTATAAAATTCAGAAGAAGGCTGCTAAGGCCGGCTTCGACTGGGAGGACATCTCCGGAGTTTGGGGCAAAATCGAGGAGGAGCTTGCCGAGCTTAAAGCTTCGGTTCAGCAGGGCGAGGCTGCCGAGGCACAGGTGCTGGAGCTGGGCGACGTGCTCTTCTCTGTCGTCAATGCCGCGCGATTCATCGGGGCTGATCCGGAAGAGGCGCTGTCCTTGACGATCCGCAAATTCGTCCGCCGCTTTCAGCATGTCGAGCAGAGGCTGAAAGAAGCGGGAAAGACACCGGCCACGAGTTCCCTTGCGGAAATGGACAAGTACTGGGATGAAGCCAAAGAGCTCGAACGACAGTCTTAAATGGTCAATTTGTCTAAATAGCGGTGCTTTTTGGGAAAAAAACAAAAAAATTATCGATTTCGGGCAGGATTTTTAGAATTAAGCAAGAATACTCTTACAAAGGTATGGCGACTTATCGGAGATTTCACTCCATTGTGCTGCCGTATTTCATCATTTCTTTAACTATTGGGAGGCATTATTGATGAACAAAACAGATCTGATCAACAACATTTCCAGCAAAAGCGGCTTGACTAAAAAAGACGTTGAGTCTGTATTGAACGGTTTTCTTGGCGAAATTACTGACGCTCTCGCAAGCGGAGACAAAGTTCAACTGATTGGCTTTGGTACATTCGAGACTCGTAAACGCTCCGGTCGTACAGGCCGCAACCCGCAAACGGGTAAAACAATCGAAATTCCCGCATCCAACGTTCCAGCTTTCAAAGCGGGCAACAAACTTAAAGAAGCTGTAAAATAATGCGTCTTGATAAGTTCCTGAAAGTGTCGCGGTTGATCAAGCGGCGTACAGTGGCCAAGGACGTCTCCGATCAGGGGCGGGTTCTCATCAACGGGCGTGAGTCCAAGCCGAGCACCTCCGTAAAGGTTGGGGACGAAATAACGATTCAGTTTGGCCAGAAGCTGGTAACCGTACGAGTCGAACGACTGGCGGAGACTACACGCAAGGATGAGGCTTCCACGCTGTATACGCTGGTGAAGGAAGAGCCAATTCCGAAGGACAACTTTCTATGAACAATTAGGATGATAACGAACAAATAACGGCGCCGCCATGGCGCCGTTTTCGTTTTTTAGCAGTTCTAAACCGATAGTTCCCTCCATAAGCTATTTTTAGAAGGAGGGGTACATGCCATGGTGGAACTCAATAAGGGAAAGCATCAGGAAGTTCGATTATTCCAGCGCAAGCTGCTTGAAATTACAGGCGTGCTAAATGTAGAGAGCTTCGATAGCGAGGAATTCCTGCTTCAGACGGAGCTGGGTCATTTAACGATTCGCGGCCAGAATTTACATATCAAAAATTTGAATTTGGAGCAGGGACTCGTCAGCATCGAGGGCCTTGTCAATTCCCTGTCCTACATTGATCCCGGCTCCCAATCCAGCGGCAAAGGGCTGCTCGGCAAGCTGTTCCGATGAATCTGGAGGTTCAATGGGCGACGCTCTTATGGATGGCTGTATCCGGGGGGATATTGGGCATCGCTTTTGACAGCTACCGTGTCGTATCGGGGCAACTCCGCTTCCCCAGGTGGAGTGTACATGCCCTGGATTTGATGTACTGGGTCGCAGCCTCGTTATTCGTATTCCGCATGCTGTATCATAGTAACCAGGGAGAACTGCGTTTCTATGTTTTTTTGGGATTATTTATAGGCGTTTGGATTTATTTTTTGTTCCTAAGTGTTATAACGACGCGTTTTGTGGTAATGTTAATGAGGATAGTTAAAAAGGTTTACCTCGTATCGGTCCGGATATTCAGTATTTTCATTATCGCACCGATAATATGGTTATTAAAAGGAATTAAGCTGTTACTAGGCTTTGTTTGGGTCATATTGCTGTTTATGGGGCGAATCACGCTGCTTCCGCTTTGGAAGTTGCTCGTCTGGGCCGTAAGGCCGCTGATCAGGAAGCTCCGAATCGCAGATTTGGCGGTATTGGTTCGCGATCGTATAGCAGCGATATGGAAGCGTTGGTTCGGCAAAAAAGAAGGTTAGAAGGAGGTGCCCTATGCACAAAGCAGCTGTGTCAACAGATTCCAAGAGTCAGGCTTCCAATCAAATGGCTGGGGCACGACGGCGACTTCGGATTTGGGTGGGGTTTATGATCATTTTTCTTGGCTGGGCAGCGTTTACATTTATTTCCCAGTCGGGCGAAATCAATGCCAAATCCCAGCAGCTGGAGGAACGCCGCACTTCGATGACTGCCGCCACGCAGAGCTTGGACCAATTGAAGTACGAAATCAATCGTCTCCAAGACCCCGAATATATCGGACAAATTGCAATGAAGAAATACGGGCTTTATAAACCTGGGGAAATCCCGGTTCGGGTTTCCGAATCGCCACCGGGAAATGACTAATTTTGCAGGACATACGTCTGTTGACCTTGTTTCCGTCATTCGGTATAATCAAATCACCACAGTCATGATTTCGAGGCCTGGCTGTATATTTTTAAGGGAGGATCATTTTATTTTATGGCAATTGAAGTGGGCACCAAGTTAGAAGGAAAAGTGACAGGCATCACGCATTTCGGAGCATTTGTGGATCTGTCAGGAGGTGTCACGGGTCTCGTTCACATCTCAGAAATCGCCGACAATTACGTCAAGGATGTTAACGATCACCTGAAGATAGGCGACGCTGTAACTGTCAAGGTTATTAACGTTGACAAGGACGGTAAGATCGGCCTTTCTATTAAGCAGGCCGTGGACAAACCGGTAGAGGCAGCTAGACCACCTCGTGCACCGCGTCCGGATCGTCCTGCCGGAAGAGAGGGAGATCGTCCCGGCGGCGGATTTAACCGTGAACGGGGAGGGCGTTCGTTCAAGCCCCCAGCCGGCAAAGCTACTTTTGAAGATAAAATGTCTCGCTTCCTCAAAGATAGTGAAGAGCGCATTTCTTCGTTGAAGAAGAACACCGAAGGCAAACGCGGAGGTCGCGGAGCCAAGCGTATGTAGTTTCTTGAATATGAATGATGTATACCGCAGGCGGGAAGGACAGCCTGCGGTTTTTATTTTTTCCTTAAACTGCCCTATATCCCTTGTGGACAAGAGCAGTTTTTTTGTCGTCTTCATTTTTTTACCGACAGTTTATTACCCTTTTCCAGTTAACTCATGAGGAATCGCTAGATCATAGGCTCTCCGTTTCACTGCCCGAGTGCGAACATAGGAACCCCTGGGGAGCCGCAAGTTTAGGACAGGCCTACATTCGCGCCGCTTTATAAATCCCTCTCAATTTGTCGGAAATTTCTTTTGATCCGTTCCGATATGTGACAAACTTTCCGAGGGCATCTCCCTATAATGGGACATACCTAAAAACTTAGAAAGGGTGGTGCTAGGATGAGAGGAAAATGGAATGTCATCGCTTTCCCGGGAACGAGAAGGATGAAGGAGCAGGTGAAAGAGCCTTGGTGGAGGGAATGGAGACAAATGCCTGGATTGAACAGAGCAAGCCAATTCTTTGCGGAAAACCGTTGGATGCTGTTAATGCTGACGATGGGTTTTCTGCTGGGTAGGGCAACGATTTTGGATGAATTGTCTCCATTTGCAGCTGCCTTTTTCGCTGTGATGATGTTCCTTCGCCGGGATGCCGCGATACTCATTGCTTCTTCCATCCTTGCAGGTGCCCTGTTTGGGTCTGGCGATCATGTTGTAAGTATTGCGGCTGAGCTGTTGATTTTTTATTTAGTTTTTCGGGGGATGGAAGCGTTTGAGCGATCGGAGCTTACGTATGCGCCTTTGATGGTGTTCACTTCAACCTTTATCGTGGGGTTGTTCGGTACGATTATCGGTCCTTCGCTAACCTGGTATGCCTTAACGATGACCGTTATGGATGCGGTCTTAAGCTTTGTTCTAACGCTTGTATTCATGCAGGCAATACCCCTATTCACTTTCCGAAAAAAGAGCTATCAGCTGCGAAACGAAGAGATATTATGTCTGGTCATCATGCTGGCCTCGGTTATGACCGGGCTCGTCGGATGGGAAATCTATGGATTGTCGGCAGAGCATATTCTATCCAGGTATTTAATCCTGCTATTCGCATTGGTAGGCGGAGCCTCGCTAGGGGCATCCGTCGGGGTAGTTACGGGGCTCATTCTTAGCCTGGCCAATATGGCGGCGCTGTATCAAATGAGTTTGCTGGCTTTCTCCGGCATGTTAGCGGGCATGCTGCGGGAGGGGCGCAAGTGGGCTGTCGGCTTTGGGATGCTGCTCGGTTCCTCCATACTGTCTGTGTACTTGACTGGATCTAAGGATATTATCGCCTCGACTTGGGAGAGCTGTGCGGCCGTGCTGCTGTTCTTGTTGACTCCGGGCAGCGTCTTCAAAATGATCGCGAGGTATGTGCCGGGCACGCAGGATCATACGAAGACGCAGCATGAGTACGCCAAGCGGGTGCGGGATATTACGGCGGAACGGGTTACGCAGTTCTCGCAGGTGTTCAAGCAGTTATCCCGCAGCTTTGGACAAGCGGCCGGTTCCGGCGATATGGCGAAGCGGAACGAGGAGCTCGACCATTTCATGAACGCCGTTACGGAGGGAGCCTGTGCCACTTGCTTTCGCAAAAATGCCTGCTGGGACGGGAAATTCTATCAGACCTATAAATTCATGACGGAAATGATGACTGCCGTCGAGGAGAAGCCAGGTTTGAGCAGACGGGACTTGCCGGCGAACTGGAGCAAGCTCTGCTCCAAGACGGAGCAAGTATTGGAGCTTATGAAGCGGGAATACGATCTGTACCAACATGATATGCAGTGGAAACGGCAAATATACGACAGCCGGCAGCTCGTAGCGGAGCAATTGTCGGGTGTCTCTCAAGTGATGGAGGACTTGGCTAAGGAGATTAAGCGGGAAGGACAAGCGATGTACCGACAGGAGGAGCAAATTCGCGAGGCTTTGGAGAAACTGGGATTATCCATTTACAGCATCGATATCATCAATCTCGACCAAGGGAACGTGGAGATCGAAATCGTGCATGCCTACACTCGCGGATTCGACGAGTGCCGCAAAATTATCGCTCCGCTGTTATCCGATATTTTGGGCGAGCATATTGCGGTGACCGGGGAAACGGAATACTGGGGCAAAGAGGGATTGGCGACGGTGACGTTCGGGTCGGCGAAAACATACGAAATTGTCACGGGCGTAGCCGGAACGGCCAAAGGCGGCGATCTGCTGTCCGGGGATAGCTTCAGCGCTATGGAGTTGGGCAATGGCACCTTCGCGGTGGCCATCAGCGACGGCATGGGGAATGGTGAAAGGGCCAGGCAGGAGAGCAGCACGGCCCTCAATATATTGGAGCAGCTTTTGCAATCCGGTATGGATGAGACCATTGCCATTAAGTCGGTAAATTCGATACTTATGCTGCGTTCCCCCGATGAAGTATATGCCACGGTGGATATGGCGCTAATCGATGAATATACGGCTAAGACGACATTTATGAAGATCGGTTCGTCGCCTAGCTTTATCAAGCGGGGAAGTGAAGTGATTCCTGTGTCGGCAAGCAATCTGCCCATTGGGATTATTCAAGAGATCGACATCGACCTGGTGACTGTCCAACTGCATCCCGGAGATACGCTCATTATGATGACGGACGGCATTTATGACGCCCCAGGTTACGCGGTCAACAAGGAGTTATGGATGAAGCGGCTCATTTTGGAGATTAAGACGGAGGACCCGCAGGAAATGGCGGATCATTTGCTCGAATCCGTCATTCGCTATCAGAAAAATGTCATTCATGATGACATGACCGTCGTTGTAGCCAAAATAGAGCATCTACGTCCGCAGTGGTCGACACTGCATATTCCAGGCATTAGCCGGTTAGAGCGCCCTCGGACAGTAAGCTGAAAGGAGAATGCATTCAAAAGGATTTTATAAATATGAAATATTTGTGATGAAAGAGAGGGGTCTAAAGAACTAGATTTGTAAAAATTACGTAAAATATACTATTTTCCATGGAAAAGTTTTGAACTATATAGTAATATCGACCTTATTGTTAGGTATATTCCATCTAAAGAACTTAATCTCATATTCGGCAAAGCTATCGAAAGGTAGTGACGCAAAGCTATAGGGACTTACTCTCCAATCGGAGAAATGTCAGCCAGTTGCAATAAGAAAAGCAAATCGACGGCCCTCTGCAGGAGCTCTCATGCTCCTTGTCGGCGAGGGCAGCTTTTCATGCAGTTGTCTGCGATAAATGGGTGAACTATGGTTGTTTTTGCGCCGTAGTTCACTTTTTTTACTTTAGAAGGGAAAAATGAGACATACCAATCTATCTATTCAGAGAGGGAGAAGGAGAATTACCATGAAGCTGCCAAGTTTTCTAAGAAAGTTTACCCAATTGAGCATCGTTATGAAAAATGTGCTGCTCACGAGTCTATCGATCATATTGACGGGAGTCATACTAATCACCTCGAGCTTCTACATTCAGGGCGGGGTTCTGACGGATCAGTTAAGAAACGATTCTCTTAAAATTATGGAAGCCTGGAGCAAGAAGGTAACCGCCGATGAAGCAGCGGAAGCCAAGGGCAATACAGACCCCAAATCGCCTGTTCAAGAGAAGCTGACACTCCTGTTCGATGAGTTGTCGGCCACACATCCGAATGTCGCTCAGGGATATATTTTTGGTTCCGAACTGGTGGATGGCAATAAGACGCTAATGATTGCTTTCCCAAGCTTCATCCTCGATATGTTCGCGGAGGAAGGCCTTCATTTGGGGGATTTGCTGGAACAGCCGGAATTTCATGTGCAGGGCGTCCGCGAGATGATGCAAACGAAGAAAATCACTTATACGAAGCCGTATAAAGACGATTATGGAACATGGCTGACGGTGCTGTATCCGTTCCAGGACGGACAAGGGAATGTCATTGCTTACATGGGGATGGACATCGATGCAAGCTTGATCATGAAGGGGCAGCAGAGTTTGCTTAAATATGCGTCGCTAGCTCTTGGCGCAACCCTGCTGGTCATTCTTACTCTGCAATATATCATGATGAGAAGAACCTTTGCCCCGGTGAAGGACCTGATGGCTGCGCTGGACAAGCTGAGCCAAGGGGACTTTAGTGTGCAGTTGAAGACGAGCCAGGATGAGCTTGGCCAGATCAACGCTAAATTCAATTCTACCGTCGCCAACATCAATCGACTGGTAGCGACGATTAAGGATGTGTCGATTCGATCCGCAGAGCAGTCCAAGGTGCTGTTCACTACCGTGGAAGATAATCATGAGAGTTCACTCACGATTACGAATAATATCGAGGAAATCTCCGAGAAAGTATCCCTCCAAAGCAAATCGATTACGGAGAGCGCTACTTCCCTGGAGGACATCGCCTCCGGAGCAAATGTGATTGCCGGTAATACCTCCGCTGTATCGGAAGCGGCAATGCAGATGAAGGAGCAATCCGAGCAAGGCGGCGATAAGGTTGAAAAGGTCATGACACAAATGGGGTCCATACATAAATCGGTCAAGAATTCGGTCGATTCTATCGAGCAGTTGCATAAACGCTCAGGCGAAATCGAGGAAATTGTCCAGGTCATGACGCAGATCGCCACGCAGACGCAGCTCTTATCCCTCAATGCCAGCATTGAGGCTGCCCGGGCCGGGGAAGAAGGCCGCGGCTTCGCCGTGGTTGCTAACCAAGTAAAGAAGCTGGCAGAGGAATCCGCGAAATCTGCGGAACAGATTGCTGAGCTTGTCCGGCATATTCAGCAGGAGACCCTTCAGGCCGTCCAGGCGATCAACGAGGGTGAGCATAATGTTGCGGTCGGCATCGGCATTGTCCAAGAAACGGGAGAACTGTTCGGCTCGATACTATCGGCTACCGACGCGGTAACCAGTCAAATTCAGGAGGTATCCGCGGCTACTGAGGAGATGGTGGCCGAGACAGAACAAATCACGGTGGCCATCAAGCAGCTTGCCGAACTGGCCGAGCGTAATGCGGCGGTATCCGAAGATATCAAAACGGGGGCGATGGAGCAGCGGAATTCCTCCAATAAAATTGTCAATGCCGCTGAACAATTGAATCAGATTTCCGATAAGCTGGAGGAGCTCGTCGCCGGTTTGAAACTATAAGCACGGCATATGTTCCAGGCTACGGGCCAGGCTCACTGGTTGTTAAATAGAGAGATCGCTGAAGGAGTAGATACGATGAATACCATACTGGTGACGCAACAGAGCAGACAGTATTGGCTGGATGAACTGAAGCCGCCGTTGTCCGGTTTGGATATGTACACCGACTTTCCTAAACACGGACAGATCAGAGAGCTGCGCGAAACGACTTATGCACTGGATTTGAATATGAAACGGCTGAATGCTGCGCTAAGGAGCACGGATGAGCTGCGAGCATGGATGATCGCCTGCTATTACGTATTCCTGCATAGAATGACCGGCGAGCAGGAGCTGATTCTCGGCGTGGGAAGCAGCCGGGGCCATCTGTTGCCTGTACGGATGGTATTCGAGAGTAACAGCTTATTTTGCCATCTGTATGAGCAAATTGCGGACAAGCTCGTTCAGGCCGAGGCGGCTAGCTTGCCGTTAGCGGAAATTGAGGGCATTACTGGCCCCATTCCCGAGCTGGAGGCGATTTATGGCAAGAGTGAAGGCAGCAGACCGGGTTTGCTTCACTGGGATGTGAGGGCCGAACAGGATCAATTACTGATCCATATTGCTTACCCGGGGAATTTATTTAAGGAGACGACGATTCGGAGGTACGGTGCATTATTTCAACAGATCGTGGATGCCGTGCTGGTGGATGAACGCGTCGCAATCGGCAGGATACCCTTATTGACAGATGAAGACGTAGAGGCCTATGCCCGGCTGAATGACACGGCAAAGGCGCTGCCGGAGGCGGTGAGCATTTCAACGCTGTTGGATTTGTCTCTGAAGCGGTTCGCTGATCGAATTGCCCTATCGTCCGGCCAGCGGGAAATAAGCTATGCGGAGCTGGATGTAGAATCGGACCGGGTGGCGCAAATGCTGCTAAGCTCCGGGCTTGTTCCCGGAAATTTCGTGGCGATCTTTATGGAGCGGAGCCTGGAGGCGGTCGTTGGCATGCTTGGCGTGCTTAAAGCTGGCGGGGCATACGTTCCGCTTGATCCGGAGCATCCCGACGACCGAAACGCATATATTATCCAGGACACCCGCTCTGCTATTGTCCTGACGAAAGAGCGGTATGCTTCCA
Source organism: Paenibacillus sp. YSY-4.3 (assembly GCF_054767475.1). Taxonomy (NCBI): domain Bacteria; kingdom Bacillati; phylum Bacillota; class Bacilli; order Caryophanales; family Paenibacillaceae; genus Paenibacillus; species Paenibacillus sp. YSY-4.3. Next base: position 42,958 of record NZ_BAABMC010000014.1, read on the forward strand.
AAGTGGCGTCCCTGCTGGATAATCAAGAGGGGCGGCCTGATCGGGAGCAGAGCCAAGCGGTGTACAAGGTGTTTTGTCTGGACGGCAATCTCGGCGATTACCCAGTCAAGCCGGTAAGGGTGGCCGTTCAAGCAGATGATATCGCCTACGTGATTTATACCTCAGGCACGACGGGCAGACCGAAGGGAGTGCTGATTCCGCATATCGGCGTTATCAATCTGGCTGCTGCTACGGCGGAACAGTTGGGGCTCCATGAACAGGACGTTATTTTGCAGTATTCGACTTTTAGCTTTGATGCTTCGGTCTACGATATATTCAGTGCTTTGCATGCGGGCGCCCGGTTGCATTTGCTGTCAGGTGACGAGCGGTATTCGGTAGATGCGTTTACTGCGGCTATCGAGTATACGGGAGCAACGCGTTTCGGTATATTGCCTACCGTTTTCTTTAATCAGTTATCCACCTATTTAAGCGAGGAAGAAGTTGATAAATATAAGTCTATCCGCAGCCTCGTCATCGGCGGGGAGGCTCTTACGGGAGCGGCCGTACGGGCATTCCAGAAGAAGCTGAAGCATCGGCCGCTGATCGTTAATGCCTACGGGCCGACGGAAGCGACAGTCGTCACGACCGTTAACCCGGTTGAGGATGTAGTGCCGGATTACGTTTCTACGATAGGCATTGGCCGCCCTATTGCGAATTATGAAATATTGATCGTGGACGAGCATAATCAGCTTTGCCCTCAGAATGTCATGGGAGAGCTGCTAATCAGCTCCGTGGGCTTGGCCCGAGGCTATTTGAATCAGCAGGACAAGACGGATGAAGCGTTTATCCTTGACCCCGTCCATCCGGCATCCGGCAAAAGATATTACCGCTCAGGCGATCTGGTTCGCTTGCAGAATGATGTTATCGAGTACATGGGGCGCAAAGACTTACAGGTCAAAATCCGGGGATATCGGATAGAAATAGGAGAAGTTGAGGATAATTTGGCGAAATATGAAGGCATCAAGGATGTGGCAGTCATCGCAAAGGACGGTGCGGACGGCTCCAAAATGCTGGTTGCCTTCTACACCTCGCGGGATGGGGACGGGCTAAGCCGAAGCGGGCTGCAGTCGTACCTGAAGAACAAGCTTCCAGCCTATATGGTTCCCAGCCACTTCATTCCGATCGATGCAATGCCTGTATCGCCTACCGGTAAAATCGACCGCAAGCAGCTGGCGCTCTACGAATGCGATTTGCGGGATGAAGAAGAGACGGATTATATCCCCCCAGGAAATGAGCTGCAGCAAGAAATTTCTGCAGCCTGGGAGAAAGTGCTTGGCCGTCCCCGGATTGGCATTCACGAGGATTTCTTCGAGGCGGGGGGCCATTCCCTGAAAATACTGGAGGCCCTCGTACTGCTGAAGCCGAAATACCCTGGGCTCAGAATCGGCGATTTCTTCGCTAATCCGACGATCGCGATGCTGGCAGAACGGGTAGCGTCCCTTGCGGACGACCAGGGCACAGGCAGCTCGGTCGCAGCGGCAGGCTCCGAGCTTGTGGATTTGGCAGAGCATCCTTTGCAATTTGGCGGGCAGGGTATCGCGGAGGGTTCGTACAGCCAGCAGCATATTTTGCTGACGGGTGCTACCGGATATCTCGGTTCCAGGCTTCTGCATGAGCTGCTCGGACGGAGTGAGGCTATGATTTACTGCTTAGTTCGTGCCGTTAGCGGAATCCAGCCTTATGAACGCCTTCTGAGTGTAATGACGGCCTATTTTGGGGGCGGGATCGCAAGCAAAATGAAAGGCCGCGTAATTGCCGTGGCTGGTGATTTGGAGCAGGATTTTCTGGGTCTAAGCGGCAAGGAATACACTCTCCTGCGGGAGCAGATTGATTCGGTGGTGCACTGCGGTGCGGAAGTTCGTCATTTTGGGGAGCCAGAATATTTTCGCCGCGTAAACGTGGGCAGTACTGAGCGCCTGTTGGCGATGGGAGAAGGAAAGGATAACTTCCGTTTCCATTACATCTCCACGATCGGCATTCCGGAGGATTTGGCCATAAGTGGACAGTGGGACTCTTTTACCGCAAGAGAGACATATGATTACTCCCTCAGCATTGATAATGTATACACGAACAGCAAGCTGGAGGCGGAGAAGCTGGCCGTTAGAGCGTGCGAAGAGGACGGCGTGCCCGTTACCGTATATCGAGTAGGGAATTTGTCTTGCGATTCAATGAGCGGAACCTTTCAGACGAATATGGACAGCAACGCATTTTACCGTATGCTTAGGGCGATGCTTCTGCTGGGCAAAGCGCCTCGCGTAAGTTGGCAGGTTGATATTACACCGATTGACTTCGCGGGTGAGGCGATAGCCGCGCTCCTGCTTCAGGATCGCACTGCAGGGCGAATGTTCCATATATGCAATCCCGTGCAAATCTCATATGAAGATATGATCGACCAGTTTAGGGATTACGGCTACTACATTTCCCTGATGGATTGGCCCGAATATGAAGCATGGCTGCTCAATTCTGGCCAGCCAAAGGATCGGCAGGGAACGGAGCTGGCGATGGCTCAATTGGAAGGGGACGGCGCAAAGGATTCCGTGTACCGCTTCAGTTGTCCGCAAACGCTGGAATATATCAAGTCGGCTGGCATCATCTGCGCCGTTCCAGATCGCTTCTTATTCAAGAAGTTAATCGATCACGCGGTAGCGGTTGGATATTTCGATCCACCAAATTGAATACGTCGAAATAGAAAAGAAGAAGGCATGGATACGGGGTTGAGCCCTGTGTCTATGCCTTTTTGCAATTTAGCGGAAAAGCGGATGCAGTCCGGTTTGAATCATGATTCCTCTGGAAATGATAGAGAAGAGAGAATGGAAGGAGGCTTATTTGCAATGCGACAAATTATGCTGATTACGGACGGATGCTCCAATGTTGGTGAAAGTCCGGTTTTGGCGGCGGCTTTGGCCCGGCAGGAAGGAATTACGGTCAACGTCGTCGGTATTGTTGACTATGGAACGATCGGTGAGCTGGGTGGCCAGGAGATTTCAGAGATTGCCAAGGCAGGCGGCGGAATGAGCCAGCTCACGGGAACGGAGCGTCTTGCCCAGACGATGCAAATGCTGACGCGCAAGACGGTGGTTCAGACGGTTCAGCAAGCGGTTAATAGAGAGTTGAGACAAATTTTGGGAAATGGGGGGATCGTAGACTTGCCGCCGGATCAACGCTCCCAAGTCGTCGAAGTGATCGATGATTTTAGCGAAAGCAGTTCTTTACAGGTTGCGCTGCTTATTGATGCAAGCGCGAGCATGAAGCCTAAGCTTGCCGCCGTCGAGGAAGCGATTCGCGACATGATGCTCAGTTTGGGAGCAAGGAAGGGACAGAGCCAATTGGCAGTCCTTCACTTTCCGGGGCCAAGAGGCGAAGATGCCGTTCTCGATCTGGATTGGACGATTGATCTCGGGGGTGCCAGATCGATCTTTCATCGATTGGTGATGCGGGGAGCAACTCCTACTGGGCCTGCGATCAAGAAGGTGATGGAATTCTTCCGGTATGGTACACTGGATAGAAACGGAAAAGTGGCTTGGCCGGAGAAATCCGATGAAGGGGAAGGAATGCTCGGTGACTACGTCGTTTAAGCTGAATCTGCCGCAGGGAACGCTCATTACCGGTCGCTGGAGAGGCGGACGCTATCTCATCCAGCGGCTGCTAGGCCAAGGGGCTAACGGAGTCGTGTATTTGGTGAAGCAGGTGGACAGTGCAAGACTGTACGCGCTCAAAATGGGTTTTGATACAGTGGATATTCAGTCGGAAATTAATGTGTTAAAAGCCTTGCAGCGCCAAGGAAGAAGGCATGCTCCCGTTAGGCGGGATAATCCTGGCTATCTGGTCGAGGTAGACGACTATTCCTTCCAGGGCAGGGAGATTCCTTTCTACGTGATGCGATACATAAAGGGGGAACCTTTACGTGCCTTCCTCGCCAGGCGCGGAGGCCGATGGATGGATGCTGCTGGCTTGAACCTGCTTCGGCAGCTCCGTCGTTTGCATGAGTCGGGCTGGGTATTCGGCGATTTGAAGCCGGAGAATGTTCTCGTTGGAACTTACGGAGAAGTAGAGCTGATCGATTATGGCGGCGTAAGCAGTATCGGCCGTAGTGTCAAGCAGTTTACGGAGTGGTATGATCGGGGCTTCTGGAATGCTGGGGGCCGTACGGCAGAGCCATCCTATGATTGGTTCAGCTTTGCCGTTGTATGCATACACCTGCTTGCCGAGCAGCCTTTAAAGCATGCTGCAACCCAGCTGCCGCAAATGAGAAGTTCTGGCGATCTGCTTGCTATCGTGCATAAAACCCCCTCGCTAGCCAACTACAGAGAGTGGCTGCAGAGGGCGATTCAAGGGGAGTTCCGCGATACGGCGGAGGCTTGCTCATTATGGAAGGAACTTGTGACGGCCTCCCGGCCGGAACCGGCGAAGAAGACAGCAACGCCGCGCTGGATCATCAGCGCTTTCGCGGTATCTGTAACATTGCTGGTTTATGCGCTGTACATGGCCCTTCGGTTCTGATCCAAGCATCCTGGATTAATCAGTTGGTGAGGTGGGAGACAATTGGACGATTACAGCATGTACCCCTTGGTGGAACGCGTTCGTCGTACCGGTGAGGAGCACGGGTTATGGTCTCCCGGAGATTGTATCGTTGTCGCGGTGTCCGGAGGGCCGGATTCGGTCGCGTTGCTTCATATTATGCATGCCATAGCCTCGCGAACCGATCAGAGGTTGTCCCTCGTTTGCGCGCATATCAATCACGGATTCCGGCCTGAAGAGTCTCGTGAGGAGGCGGAATTCGTGCAGGGCTTGGCAAAGCAACTTGATTTGCCTTGTGAATTAGCGAATTTGGATATCCCTACATATATGAAGAAATCCGGAAAGGGAACGCAGCTGGCGGCACGGGAGAAGAGATATGAATTTCTGCATGCGGTAGCAAGCAAATACGGAGCGGCTTCCATTGCCTTGGCCCATCATGCCGATGACCAGGCAGAGACGGTAATGATGCGCATCTTACGCGGAAGCGGCACATCCGGGCTTGCAGGAATGCGGATGAAACGGCGGGAGCAGAACGTGCATCTGATTCGCCCCTTGCTGCGGAGTTATAAAGCAGAAATCCTGAAGGCTTGCCAGGATGCAGGGATTCCTTACCGAATAGACAGCAGCAATCTGCAAAATAAATATGCTCGAAATGCAGTTCGTTTGGATGTGCTGCCATTTTTGGGGCAATATAATGGACAGTTGGCTGAGTCGCTGAATCGTCTGGCAGATACGCTTGGCGAGGAAGATGATTATTTGCAGCAATTGACCGACCGGGCATATAAGGAGCTGGTCACCTTGGACGGTGAAGGCCTGGCCTTTCAAATCGGGCCATTTGGCACCTTACATGCCGCTTTACAACGGAGGTTGATTAAACTAATATTAAATTATCTGCCTTTCTACATGGAAGAAAGCGATTTTGTCAAGATAGAACGTGTTCGTCAAGGGGCGATTCAAAGTGCTCCCACGACATGGAGTCTTGACCTCGGGGGTGGGCTGCAGTGTGTTCGTGAATACGACACCGTTAGGTTTATACCTAATGCAGCGGGGGGGAACGACGACCTTCGCTATACATACCGCGTGGATTCCATTCCGGCGGAAGTTGCAATTCAAGGTTTAGGCACCAACCTGTTGTTTACGCAGACCGCGGCCGGGCAAGACGCTATGAGTACAATGACGCACGGTAAAGACAGAGCGGTATTTGATGCGGATGAGCTGGTTTATCCGCTTACAGTGCGTTCCCGTCAGCCGGGGGATACGATGAAGGTCATGGGGCTAAACGGCACCAAGAAGGTGAAAGACATCTTTATCGATGAGAAAGTACCTCCCTCTCTTCGTTCCCGTATACCTATAGTCGCCGATGGCCAGGGCCGGATTTTATGGATTCCCGGCATTCGGAGGTCTTCAATCGCGGCGGTCGGACAGCATACGTCCTCCGTCTTGCTGATGACTATGGTTCGGGATGTTGAGTAATAGCATCGGGTTATCGCCGGGTTAAGACATTCATAGTATAACGTAGGAGGTCTACTTATTTTGCAGAACGACATTAAGGAAATTTTAATTACCCGGGAACAGATTCAGGATAAAGTAGCCGAACTAGGACAGCGTCTTAGTGAAGAGTATGCAGGACGCAATCCGCTTGTCATTTGCATTCTGAAGGGCGCTTTTATTTTTATGGCGGATCTCGTTAAAGAAATTACGGTACCGCTTGAGCTTGATTTCATGGCTGTATCCAGCTATGGGGCGTCAACGAAATCGTCCGGCGAAGTCAAGATCATCAAGGATTTGGACACCTCTGTAGAGGGACGCGATATTCTGATCGTGGAGGATATTATCGATAGCGGCCTGACCCTTAGCTATTTGGTGGATGTTTTGGAGCGGCGGAAGGTCAGTTCCGTAAAGATCGTTACTCTGTTTGATAAACCAGCAGGACGTACGGTCGACTTGGAGGCCGATATGTCGGGATTCGTGCTTCCTGATGAATTCGTCGTCGGTTATGGGCTGGATTATGCTGAGAAGTACCGTAATCTTCCTTACATCGGAGTGTTGAAGCCAGAAGTGTACAAGAGCTAAAGCCTATATCTGGCCTTTGGCCGAACATCGCCTGCGACTTTTTTGATAATGAGTAAGGGACTATGGTAAAATAACTTAAGTTGTTTTGAGAGGAGGCAGGGGATGAATCGGTTCATCCGGAATTCTGGTTTTTATTTAATACTTTTCTTAGTCGTGGTGGGCATCGTCCAAATCCTAACCGGCACAAATGAAACGGCCGACACCCCTAGATATGATCAATTGCGTCAGCAATTGAAAGCCGATAACGTTCAGGAAATGACAGGGAAATTTGACGGTTACGCTTACTTGGTAACCGGTAAATATAAGCAAGCCGTCGGAGAGAGCAAAACGACGAGTTTCACGACTTATATTCCTTACGACCCGAATGTGTTGAAGGAAGTTGTGGATTTAAGTGAGCAGAACGGCTTTCAGTTGAACTGGAAGAAGATGCAGGAACAAAGCATCTGGCTTACGTTCCTGACCTCACTGCTGCCGCTTGCGATTATGTTTATTCTCTTCTTCTTCCTGTTTAATCAGGCGCAGGGTGGCGGCGGCAAAGTCATGAACTTTGGTAAGAGCAAGGCGCGTCTGTATAACGAGGAGAAGAAGAAGGTTACATTTGAAGATGTAGCTGGAGCGGACGAAGAGAAGCAGGAGCTTGTCGAAGTTGTTGAGTTCTTGAAGGATCCGCGCAAATTCTCTGCCGTTGGGGCACGTATTCCTAAAGGGGTATTGCTCGTAGGGCCTCCGGGTACCGGTAAAACGCTGCTCGCTCGTGCGGTGGCAGGTGAAGCCGGCGTTCCGTTCTTCAGCATTTCTGGTTCCGACTTTGTGGAAATGTTCGTTGGTGTCGGTGCTTCTCGGGTGCGGGACTTGTTTGAGAATGCGAAGAAATCAGCTTCTTGCATTATTTTTATCGATGAGATCGATGCTGTTGGACGTCAGCGTGGCGCTGGCCTCGGCGGCGGTCATGACGAGCGGGAGCAGACGCTTAACCAGTTGCTCGTTGAGATGGATGGATTTGGTGCGAATGAAGGCATTATCATTATTGCGGCAACGAACCGCCCGGATATTCTTGACCCGGCGCTGCTGCGCCCGGGACGTTTTGACCGTCAAATTACGGTGGATCGTCCGGATGTGAAGGGCCGCGAGGCTGTACTTAAGGTACATGCCCGCAACAAGCCGCTTACGAATGATGTCCGGTTGGATATCATTGCGAAGCGCACAACTGGCTTTACGGGTGCTGATCTCGAGAACTTGCTTAATGAGGCGGCGCTCCTCGCTGCACGTCGCAATCGCAAGGACATTTCGATGAGAGAGGTTGATGAAGCCATCGACCGCGTCATCGTAGGTACGGAGAAGCGCAGCCGCGTAATCAGCGATCGCGAGAAACGGATTGTTGCTTATCATGAAGCTGGCCATACGATCGTGGGCTACTTCCTGGAGCATGCGGATATGGTTCATAAGGTAACTATTATTCCACGCGGACGTGCGGGCGGTTATGTTATTATGCTTCCGAAGGAAGACCGGATGCTTGTCACGAAGCAGGAGCTGCTTGACAAGGTAACGGGTCTCCTGGGCGGCCGTGTAGCTGAGGAGATATTCATCGGCGAAATCGGTACTGGAGCATACAGTGACTTCCAGCAAGCGACAAGCATTGTACGCAGCATGATTGTAGAATACGGTATGAGTGAGAAGCTCGGACCGATGCAATTCGGCACATCGCAAGGCCAGGTATTCTTGGGCCGCGATATCGGCCATGAACAGAACTATAGTGATCAAATCGCCTATGAAATCGATCAGGAAATGCATCGTTTCATTACGGAAATGTATGAGCGTTGTAAGCAGCTTCTGACCGAGCACTCCAAAGAAGTGCACCTTATCGCGCAGACCCTGCTCGAGAAGGAGACGCTGGAGCTGGATCAAATCAAGCAATTGATCGAACATGGAAAATTGCTTGAGCCTAGCGAAGGCGGCGAAGGCAGCGATAATTCGGGAGAATCGGGCGAGCCGATCGTCGATAATATCGGTGATGTGCGCATTCGTATCCAAGGTAAGCCAGAGGATGGTTCCTCAGGCGCCTCAGGCATCCCGACCGGCGACATCCCTAATGATGTGCCTAATGGATCGGCGAATGATATCACAAGCGATCCGGTTGTGAATACGCCGGATGGAACAGTTAACGATCTACCGGATGCTGACCGTCCTGATGGGGAAGACCCGAACAAAGGCAACGGCAACAACGGAAACAATAATCCGACGGTATAGTCGGCGATTACAAACAAATAAGGGCAGCCCTTGGATTGTATACCAGGGGTTGCTCTTTTTTTGCCATTATGTAATTTATAAGTTTCAGTGCAGCTGAACAATTCTATAATCGCAAGGCGATTTGAAGGAGGCATCTGCCTGTTATTTGAGTCTAACCAGTCTAATTTAATCTAACAAATCTCATCCACGTTATTTGCACATATTTGCTATGATTTTGAATCTAACGAATTTCAGCCACGCTATTTACGGTTTATCCGCTATTTGGAGCGGTAAAGAATGAAATAACGTTACCTGGTTTCGTTACATTTTGCCTGAGGTTATGTTTAAACAAATAGCGATCGTGAGATTCGTTAGAAATTTTCGGTTTGGCATGAAGTCTCGGTTTCTTAGTTTCGGCGGCATAGTCATGGTAGGCTTGACTTCACGGCCTGATTTTGGTTTAGACTTAGCGTCTCGTTCTCACGTCTCGCCTCACGTCTTGGCCTTACATCACGGCCTCACATCTCTTTCTCACGTCCCGGTCTGGTCTTGGGGAACTTATAGGTTCGGTACAGCAGTTAGCTGCTTGCGACCAGCGGCAAATGGTTTGCTAGAGTGATGGCGAAGAGCTATTTGCCCAGCAGGATTATTGTCAGCCGAGAATAACTAATAAATCAGACATTTATCTTTAAATTTAATGTATTATGGATTCAGGTCGATTGACAGGGTTACCCACCTTGTGTAAATTAGTTGTTAAACAATGTAATGTGACAATGGAGTGAATCATCGGTATTCTCATGAATAAGAACGTACCGAATTTCACATCCTCGGCAACTACATGGCAAGCAACGTGAAAATTTATACGTTCTTCTTAGCTGCCAGGGAATTATGATGTAATTAATATCGATAACGCAGGCATGCAATCCCGCTATATAGAGAGAAACGGCGGATGAATGGATTAAGGGGGAGGATCATCGTGGAAGCTCTGGCATTAGAGCGGAAGGCGGAAATGAACCGCGAGCTGCGGGAGAGATTGCTGCAGTTGAAGAAGGAACGTAATGCAATTATTTTGGCGCACTACTATCAGCGTGACGAAATTCAGGAGGTTGCCGATTTCCGAGGTGACTCTTTCCTGCTAGCCCAGAAGGCCGCATCGACGGATGCGGATACGATCGTATTTTGCGGCGTCCATTTCATGGGGGAGAGCGCGAAGATTTTGGCGCCGAACAAGACGGTGCTGATTCCCGACGAACGTGCGGGCTGCCCGATGGCGGACATGGTTAACGTGGATGGCCTGCGCAAGTTGAAGGCACAGCATCCAAACGCTAAGGTCGTCACTTATATTAATTCTTCCGCCGAGATCAAAGCCGAGACGGATATTTGCTGTACGTCTTCCAATGCGGTTAAGGTGATCAATTCGATCGACTCTGATGAAATCATTTGGGTACCGGATAAGAATTTGGGTCACTACGTACAACAGCATACCGACAAGAAGATGATCATCTGGGAAGGCTACTGCAATACGCATGACATGCTAACCGTGAAGGATGTAGTAGAGATGAGGGCGAAGCACCCTAACGCGGAATTCGTGGTTCATCCGGAGTGCCGTCCTGAAGTGGTTGCCATGGGCGATTTTGTCGGCAGTACGACAGCTATTTTAGAATACTGTAAAAATTCCAGCAGCAAGGAATTCATTGTGGGAACGGAAGATGGAACGGGATATCAATTACGTAAGGATAGTCCGGATAAAACATTCCATTTCGCTACGAAATTCCTCGTCTGTCCAAATATGAAAGTAAACAACTTGAAAAAACTGGTCAAATGCTTGGAGACGATGCAGCCACAAATTTACGTGCCGCCTGCCGTAGCCGACAAAGCCAGAACTTCCCTAGAGCGCATGTTACAAGTTAAGTAGCATGCGCTACTCTCTTGTTCAAGATAGGTGACCTGTGTAATGATACCACGATTTTTGGTTGATTTTGATTTAAATGAGCTGCCTGCCGTGGAGACGGACGTCATTGTGATCGGATCAGGCATCGCTGGACTGTATACCGCTATTAAAGCTAGCGAGCGCCACCGCGTCATCGTCATTACCAAGAAAGCGCTGCTGGAGAGCAACACCCGGTATGCGCAAGGAGGTATTGCCGCGGTTATTTCCGATGAGGACTCGCCGGCATATCATAGACAGGATACACTGATGGCCGGGGCAGGGCTATGTTCCTCGTCATCGGTGGATATTCTAGTCAATGAGGGGCCAGTTTGCGTACAGGATTTAATTACGCTTGGTACGGCTTTTGATGTAGAGAACGGAGAACTGGCCTTGACGCGGGAGGGAGCCCATAGCCATCGCCGTATCCTGCATGCCAATGGAGATGCGACAGGCTATGAGATCGTCCGTGCATTATCCGAGCAGTTAGCCGGCCACTCCAATATAGAGATTTGGAATGAGCATTTCGTGATTGATCTGATTACGGAGGGGAATGAGTGCATCGGGGCGCTTGTGCAGCGTCCTGACGGACAGCGTGTGTTCCTGCGGGGTCTGGCGACAATTCTATGTTCCGGCGGAGCCGGACAACTGTATCGATACACGACGAACCCGGATGTGGCTACCGGGGATGGAGTAGCCATCGCTTACCGGGCTGGAGCCGTCCTTCGGGATTTGGAGTTCATTCAGTTCCATCCGACTTCGTTATGTTATCCCGGCGCACCGCGTTTCTTAATATCCGAGGCGGTTCGCGGGGAAGGCGCGGTGCTTCGCAACGTGAAAGGCGAGCGGTTCATGGAGAAGTACCATGAGCTGCTGGAGCTTGCCCCGCGCGATATCGTGGCGCGCGCCATTGTCAGCGAGATGGAGGAGACGAAGTCTAGCTTCGTCTTTCTGGATATAACGCACGAGGCTCCTGAGACGATTAAGCACCGCTTTCCGACAATATATGACACTTGTCTTGGATATGGGCTTGATATGACGACCGACTGGATTCCCGTGGCGCCGGCTGCGCATTATATGATGGGAGGAGTTCGTACCGGGCTTCACGGCGAGACGAGCGTGAATCGTTTGTTTGCCTGTGGCGAGGTATCCTCGACAGGAGTTCATGGCGCAAATCGGCTGGCGAGCAACTCGCTGTCGGAAGCGATCGTATTCGGACGGCGCATTGTTGAACGGATCTCGGAGCTGCCTCCTCTAGCGGGAACAGGCGAAGGCATAAAATGCCGGGAGGCGCGCGAGGATGCGGTCACGCGGCCGATCGCAGAACGGCGTCTGGAGATGCAGAAGCTTATGGTGCGAAAAGCTGGTGTACGCCGCAGCGAGGAGGGTCTGACTCAAGGACTCAAAGAACTGCGCCACCAACTGCCTATATTCAACGCAGCTCTCCATACCCGGGAGCAGTGGGAATATGCTAATATGCTAACATGCGCCTTGTTGCTGACTGAATCTGCGCTAGCCCGGAAGGAGAGCCGCGGCGGCCATTATCGTGAAGATTATCCGCAGCGGGATGACACGGGGTGGCGCAAGCATATTTTGCAGCAGCGGGAAAAAGGAATGTTGGAGGAAATGAGCGATGATGTTTAACGGTTATAATGAAGGCCTGATGGAATCCATTCGCCACTGGCTGAAAGAGGACGTCGGCTCAGGCGATATTACAGCAGCTGTAACGATTCCTGCTGGACATCAATCCAAGGGAATCATCCATGCCAAGCAAGATGGGATCGCGGCAGGCATGCCAGTCGCAGCTCTTGTCTTTGAATTGGTAGATCCTTCGCTTTCATTTAAGCCCTTGGTAAAGGATGGGGATGCCGTAAGCAAGGGAACGGTGTTGGCCGAGGTGGAGGGCAGTACGCACAGCGTTCTGACCGGAGAGCGGCTTGCCTTGAATTTGCTGCAGCGTTTGTCGGGAATCGCGACGCGGACGCGGCAGTATGTCGATGCGTTGCATGGGCTGCCGGTGCGGCTTGTTGATACAAGGAAAACTACGCCCGGGCATCGGACGCTGGAGAAATATGCGGTTCGCGTAGGTGGCGGCTCCAATCACCGTTTCGGGTTGTATGACGCGGTCATGATTAAGGACAACCATATTAAAGGCGCCGGGGGAATTGCCCCAGCCGTGCAGCGGGCCCGCGCAGCGATTCCTCATACGATGACCATCGAGGTTGAGACAGAAAATTTGGAGCAGGTAGACGAGGCCTTGTCGGCCGGGGTGGATATTATTATGCTAGATAATATGGCGCCTGAGCTGATGAAGGAAGCGGTTCGCCGGATTAAGGCGAGAGCTCCTCATGTTACGGTAGAGGCTTCGGGGAATGTATCGCTGCAAACGATCCATGGGATCGCCGAGAGCGGCGTGGATGTTATCTCTGTCGGAAGATTGACGTATTCTTTTGACAGTCTGGACATTAGTCTGGATTTGAACGAGAAGAAAGAGGGGTAAAGCAGCATGTTCGTTGTAGTAGACGTAGGCAACTCGAATATCGTATTGGGAATCTACAAGGGCCGAGAGCTGCTTCACCATTTTCGACTCAGCACCAACCGGCAGTCTACAGCCGATGAATACGGGATAAAGATTCATAATTTGTTTCAAATGTCCAAAATTGCTGTAGGCGATATTGAGGGGGTCATCATATCCTCGGTTGTTCCTCCATTGATGCATGTGCTCGAAGAGCTATGCGAGAGATATATGCGCAAAAAACCGCTTGTCGTCGGGCCGGGCATCAAGACGGGACTTAATCTGCGGTACGAGAATCCGCGCGAAGTTGGCGCAGATCGCATCGTCAATGCCGTAGCCGCGGTAGAGCAGTATGGTGGTCCACTCGTTGTCGTCGACTTCGGAACGGCCACGACCTTCGATTGCATTGATGCGGCCGGCAATTATTTGGGCGGAGCCATCGTGCCGGGCATCGGGATTTCCACGGAGGCGCTGTATCAGCGTGCTTCCAAGCTGCCGCGGATCGAACTGGAGAAGCCGAAGAAAGTCATCGGCCGCAATACGGTCCATGCGATGCAGTCGGGAATTATTTTCGGGTATGCAGGGCAAGTGGACGGCATCGTAAACCGGATTCGCCGGGAGATGAATGCCGAACCTAAGGTTATCGCGACCGGAGGGCTGGCGGAGCTTATTGCCAGCGAGGCGGAATCGATTCAGGAAGTGAACCAGCTTCTTACTTTGGAAGGGCTGCGTATTATATACGAACGTAATCAATAAGAGTCGGACGACAATAAGTACAATTATCAGTGAGTAGTCATACATCAAGAAGAGGGGGCTTCACATCTATGGGAACGGAGCAAGAGAAGGACCGTTTAATTCGGGGGACGGCCATGAATGGCAAGGTGCGGGCGTTTGCTGTCCGCACGACTGCGCTTGTGGAAGAGCTGCGCCGTCGTCATGATACGTACCCTACTACAACAGCAGCGCTGGGTCGAACTGTAACGGCAGCGACGATGATGGGCGCTATGCTGAAGGGGGATGAGAAGCTCACGGTTCAGGTGAAGGGCGACGGACCGATCGGGCAGATCATCGCCGATGCGAATGCAAACTGCGAGGTTCGCGGCCATGTCAAGAATCCGCATGTGCAGCTGCCCAGCAATAGTCAGGGCAAGCTTGATGTGGCCGGCGCGGTCGGAACGACAGGTTTTATCCATGTAACCAAGGATCTTGGGCTCAAGGAACCTTATCGGGGGAGCGTTCCGCTTATTTCCGGCGAGCTTGGAGAGGATTTTACGTATTATTTTGCCGTATCGGAGCAAACTCCATCTGCCGTTGGATTAGGCGTGCTGGTGGATACCGACTCATCGGTAATCGTAGCCGGAGGCTTCATCATTCAATTGCTGCCTGGGCTCAGCGATCCGGAGATCGACGCGATAGAGCGGGCAATCGGCCAGCTTCCTCCCGTTACTTCTCTCCTGGATCAGGGACTTGAGCTGGAGGAGATGTTGGGCCGGATCGTGCCAGACTTTAAGCTTCTAGACGAATCGGAGGTCGTATTCTCCTGCAACTGCTCGTTGGAGCGTGTTGAGCGTACGCTGATTAGCCTCGGGCAGGATGAGCTTACCGAAATGATGGAGGAGAATAAAGAGATTGAAGTCGTATGCGACTTCTGCAATGAGGCTTACAAAATAGACCCGGAACGAATCGCCGAGCTTCAGGCTCAGACCAAGAAATAAAATTAGAATTATTAAAATACTTTGTCGGTTCAGGAAAATGTCCAGACGGCAAAGTATTTTTTTCTATCCTTTCTTGACAACTGCCACTGCTGATTGTTAAGATAATGAAAGAAGAATACCAACTTATTTACTCGGAAATAAATGAGGGCAGGAGAACTGTGATAAATCCGACTCCTCTTTCGTTTTTTTACAACTAGATTACAGCTAGATTAGAATGTCTGCAGCTTTATATTTTTAATACTCAGGGAGGTTTTCGTATGGCTAGAATCGTTAACAACGTAACAGATCTGATCGGGGATACGCCGCTTGTTCGCTTGAATCGCATCGTACCCGAGGATAGCGCTGAAATTTATGTGAAGCTGGAGTACCAGAACCCAGGCGCAAGCGTTAAAGACCGCATTGCGATCAGCATCGTGGAAGAAGCTGAGAAAGCGGGCCAATTGAAGCCGGGCGGCACGATCATTGAGGCAACCAGCGGAAATACCGGTATCGGTCTGGCGCTTGTTGCAGCTGCCAAAGGATACAAGGCAGTTATCGTTATGCCTGAGACGATGAGCATTGAACGCCGCAACCTGCTGCGCGCTTATGGAGCCGAGCTCGTGCTGACTCCAGGAGCAGAAGGCATGAACGGTGCCGTTAAGAAGGCTGAACAAATTCTGTCCGAGAATCCGGACTATTTCTTGGCTGATCAATTCAGAACGCAGGCTAACGTGAAGATTCACCGCGAAACGACAGGTCCGGAAATCGTTGAAGCGATCGATTCGCTTGACGGCAAGCTGGACGCTTTCGTGGCAGGGATCGGAACGGGCGGCACGATCACTGGTGCAGGTGAAGTGTTGAAGAAGCGTTTCCCTGACATTAAGATCTATGCTGTCGAGCCGGCAGCTTCGCCGATTCTGTCCGGTGGCAAGCCTGGACCACATAAGATTCAAGGGATCGGCGCCAACTTCGTCCCTGAAATTTTGAATCGTGAAATCTACGATGAAATCATTCACGTGGAGAACGAGGAAGCATTTGAGCAAGCTCGTAAAGTTGCTAAAGAGGAAGGCATCCTTTCCGGAATTTCTTCGGGTGCGGCCATCTACGCTGCGCTTAAAGTAGCCAAACAACTTGGCAAAGGTAAACGCGTTATCGCTGTCGTTCCAAGTAACGGTGAGCGTTACCTGAGCACGCCGCTCTATAACTTCGAAGCTTAATTTCTAGCTGCGGCTTGTATATATTGAATCAACCCCCAACCGCTTGCGTCAGACGGTATGGGGGTTGTTGCTTGTTTATACCTGTTGTTTACATGTTATTGGGGATGTTCAACGGAATAAGGTTCTAGTATACTAGCTAGCAACAAGAACGCATCAAGGGCTGGAGGTAGTGACATAGCATGATTACCATTACACGATGGGAGCATTGGGAGAGCTGGGCTGCGGAGGGCTGTTGGACGATGCTGCCTTGCGCCGTCAAAATGAAATCGGGTCCCCGCCTGCCAGGCGACTGGGCGCAGGCCTGGAACACAGCACGGCCATACTCCTTTGTGTTAGAGAGCGGTAAGGACGGCCGCTATACCTTTCTCGGATTGGAGCCCTTGTCGGTCATAAGGGGAAAAGGAACTTTGGCGCAAATCGAGGATACCTCCACAGGCCAAATTGTACAAGTTGAGGGGCGTCCATTGGACGTGCTGCACGAGTGGCTGAAGCCGTTTAAGTCGCCGGCGGTTCCTGGGCTGCCTAAATTCAGTGGAGGTGGTGTGGGATATCTCAGTTATGACGTGGCCCGCTCTTTGGAGCGTCTACCCGTTATTGCTGAGGATGACCTGCGGATTGATGATTATATATGGATGCGCATGGAAGAGCTATGGGTGTTCGACCATGAGCTAGAAGAAATATATGCCATCGTCCATTGCCCCGTTGGAGCAGAAAAATCTGCTCTGCCATTGGCCGAGGCTTTTGTGGAAGCGAAACGGCGGGCGTCGTTGATGCTCGATCGCTGGAATGAAATCATCCATGAGGCCGAGCATGGAGCTATGGCGGAGAAGACAAAGGGCCGTCAGGAGGCTTTGACGGCAAGGAAAGCCTCGTCGCCCGAATGGGATGATATTTTAGAGCGTTCCTCTTCCATTTCATTTGCCCAGGATGATTTCGAAGCGGCGGTACGCCGGGTACAGGAATATATAGCGGCGGGAGACGTATTTCAAGTGAATTTGTCATTGCGCCGGGGGATTCCGCTTGCGGTTTCGCCAGAAGAGATCTATGAATGGCTGAGGCTGCTGAATCCCTCTCCATATATGGGGCTGCTTCGCTTTCCCGATTTTCAGCTCGTCTCCGTATCGCCGGAGCTCCTTGTGAAGCTGGAGCAAGGGAAAATGGCTACCCGTCCTATCGCTGGTACGAGGCGCCGAGGCGCTACGCCGGAAGAGGATGAGGCCATGGCCTGCGAACTGCTTGGCAGCGAGAAGGAGCGGGCGGAGCATATCATGCTTGTCGATTTGCTTCGCAATGATTTGGGGCGTGTCTCCAAGTTCGGTACGGTCAGGGCTAGCGAGCTGATGGTCATTGAATACTACTCGCATGTGATGCACTTGGTCTCCCAGGTGGAAGGCCAACTGGACCCAGGAAAGACGCCATTTGACGTGATTGCTGCCGTATTTCCGGGAGGAACGATTACCGGCGCTCCGAAGGTAAGGACGATGGAGATTATCGAGGAGCTTGAGCCTGTGACCCGCGGGCCATACACAGGTGCTATGGGATGGATTGACTACAACGGAAATATGGAATTAAATATTATTATACGTACACTGGTCGTTAAGGATGGCGTAGGACATATTCAGGCTGGAGCGGGCATCGTGATCGATTCCGTGCCTTATCGGGAATACAGGGAATGCCATAATAAAGCCAGAGCTATAACGATGGCGGTTGGATTGAGTCAGGAATTCGCTGCCGAAGGCCAAAGACAGGGGATGAAGTTATGATACTGGTTATCGATAATTACGATTCTTTTACGTACAATCTCGTGCAGTATTTGGGCGAGCTTGGGGAAGAAGTTGTTGTACGCCGAAATGATGAAATTGATTTACAGGGCATCGAGGAACTGCAGCCGGATCACATTCTACTGTCTCCGGGTCCGTGCACGCCGAATGAGGCAGGGATTACTCTTGCCGTCATCGACCGGTTCAAGGGCAAGATTCCGATCTTTGGCGTGTGCCTGGGTCATCAAGCTATCGGCCAAGCCTTTGGGGGCAATGTCGTGCGGGCGGAGCGGCTGATGCATGGCAAGACCTCGCCGATTCACCATAAAGGCGAGTCTGTATTTACGGGGCTTCCGTCGCCGTTTACGGCAACCCGATATCATTCGCTGATCGTGGAACGCTCCAGCCTTCCTGATTGCCTGGAGATTACCGCAGAGACCGAGGAAGGCGAAATCATGGGTCTGCGCCATAAAACATATGCCGTGGAAGGAGTCCAATTCCATCCGGAGTCGATCATTACCGATCATGGCCATCAAATTCTCCGCAACTTCCTTAACCGCAAGGTAGGGGCAGGGGTATGAATTATATCGGGGTGAACGGAGTTCCTACCCCATCCACTGAAGCCGTGATATCCGTAATGGATCACGGCTTCATGTACGGAATGGGGTTATTTGAGACATTTCGGACGTATGGAGGCCAGCCGTTTCTTCTGGACCGGCATTTGGAGCGGCTTCGAGGGGGATGCGGGGAATTGGGCATACGTTACGAGACCCGGGAGGAACTGCTGCGATATGAAATTGCTCAATTGCTGAAGGCCAATGAGCTGCTGGATGGGTATATCCGGCTGACTGTATCGGCTGGCGCCGGACCGCTTGGCTTGCCGCCGGAAGATTATGCGGAACCGTCTGTTATTACCTATGTGAAGCCCTTGCCGCCGCTCGATTCGGGGTTGTATACCCATGGCAAGGAATTGTGGCGTCTATCCACGCCTCGCAATACTCCTGAGGGAAAGATCCGGCACAAGTCGCTTCACTATATGAACAATATTCTGGCCAAGCGGGAGCTGGCGGGATTAATCAGAGATGCTCATCCAGCGGGAGCGCCGGAGGGATTGCTCTTGACGGCCCAAGGATATTTGGCGGAAGGAATCGTCAGCAATTTATTTTTCGTTTGCGAGGGGACGTTGTATACGCCGGAGATTGGAACCGGCATTCTTCCGGGAATTACCCGCTCCTTCGTATTGGAGCTTGCGGGGCGGCTAGGACTGCCGTATGCAGAAGGGCGCTATACCTGGGATGAGCTGGTCGCGGCGAAGGAAATATTTTTGACCAATTCGATCCAAGAGCTGGTGCCGGTGACGGCATTGGTTGAGCCGGGGGGTTCGAGATATTTGGTCGGTGACGGAATGATCGGTCCGGTTACGGAAATGCTTTTAGATAGTTATAGAAGTTATTGCGGTGTATAGATAGAAGGGGGACGACAACATGCAGCCTACGCTGTATCAGCGGAATTATCAATGCGGTGAAACCGAGCTGAAGCTTGGTGAACGGACTTTAATTATGGGTATTTTAAATGTAACTCCGGATTCTTTCTCCGATGGTGGGCGGTATAACGGAGCGGAGCGGGCGGTTGCCCACGCGTTGGAGATGGTCCGTGACGGGGCCGATATTATCGATATCGGCGGAGAATCGACCAGGCCGGGCCATGCGCCTGTATCGCTGGATGAGGAACTGGATCGGGTTGTACCTATCGTAGAGGCGATCCATCGCGAAGCGCCTCATATTCCTATTTCAGTAGACACATACAAAGCGGAGGTGGCGAGGCAATCCCTTGCCGCGGGCGCTCACATTATCAATGATATATGGGGCTGCAAGGCGGACGCTCTCATGGCCGAGGTAGCGGCGGAATACCAGTGCCCCGTTATATTGATGCATAACCGACATGATCGGGATTACAGCGATTTAATGCAGGACGTAGAAGCGGACTTGTTGGATAGCATAGAGATCGCGCGTGCGGCTGGAGTGAGGGATGAGCAAATCATCCTTGATCCGGGGATCGGGTTTGCGAAAGACTATGAGGAGAATTTGCGGGTGATGAAGGAGCTGGACCGGCTGATGAAGCTGGGTTATCCTCTTTTGCTCGGCACGTCCCGTAAAAGATTTATCCGAACGACACTGGAATTGCCGGTGGACGAACTAGTCATGGGCACCGCTGCTACAGTAGCGCTCGGCATTGCCCAAGGCTGCCAGATCGTGCGGGTTCACGACGTGAAGGAAATCAAACGCTTGGCTAAAATGTGCGATGCTATCGTATATGCTTAGAGCTTAACATTTAACCGGGTTTTATTTTATATGAGGGAAAGGTTGGGGAATGGATGGATAAAATGGTGCTTCGGCGTATGGAATATTACGGATACCATGGTGTCTTTGAGGAAGAGCGCAAGCTCGGCCAACGCTTTTATGTCGATTTGGAATTAGAGCTTGACCTGCGGGAAGCAGGGCAGACCGATGATCTGAGCAAGACGGTGAACTATGCCGAGATCCATGAATTGCTGCGGGGCATTGTCGAAGGGAAGAGCTTCAAATTGATCGAAGCCCTCGCAGAACATATTGCATCCTCGGTTTTGGACACTTATACTATGGTAGATGCGTTAACGGTTCATGTCACAAAGCCGCATCCGCCATTTGATATTCATTTTGAAGGTGTGACGGTGCAGTTGTACCGCTCTAGAAAGTGAGACGTGCGATGAATACACATTCGACCTCTGGAACCACAGAGGCTTATATTGCTTTAGGGGCCAATCTCGGCGACCGGGAAGCGACCTTGATGGAGGCGCTGGCTCGGCTGAATGCCCACCCAAAGATAGAGGTGCTCCGCTGCTCCAGGCTGTATGAGACCGATCCCGTAGGGTATCTCGATCAGCCCTGTTTCCTGAATATGACCGCGGCGTTACGGACGACGCTGGATCCTGAGGAACTGCTGGTTGTCATGCAGCATATTGAGCTACAGCTGGGGCGTGAACGCAAGATTCGCTTTGGGCCGCGAACTGTAGATTTGGATCTGCTATGGGTAGAGGGTCAAGAGATAGACACTCCGTTGCTGACATTGCCTCATCCGCGGATGATGGAGCGTGCTTTTGTACTTGTTCCTTTAGCGGACATCGCTGTTGAGGAGGAGTTCTCCGGCTTATACCGGCGCACCCAAGAAGCTTTGGCCAGCATGGATGGAAAGGAAGGCGTACGTTTTTGGAAAACTTGCAACTGGCGCAGCGAATCCGGGCTTACCGAAAATTAAAGGGGTTCACACAGCAGCAGCTTGCGGAGCGATCAGGCGTATCGCTAGCCGTCCTTGGAGCGATCGAGCGTGGGAACCGACGCGCAGAAGATCAAATTTTAATTAAAATTGTGGATGCTTTGGGCATTGCGATGTCCGAATTGAAATCTTCGGAATAAATTGTTTGGCAGAGATAATGCTACAAGTTGCGAGCAAGTTCGACAACAATACGATTGGGGAGGGGATGTTTTGCTGAAAATTGGCGATATTGAAATGAAGAACCAGGTCGTGCTTGCACCTATGGCGGGTGTATGTAATCCGGCCTTCCGGCTGATTGCTAAGGAATTCGGCACAGGCCTCGTCTGCGCGGAGATGGTCAGCGATAAAGCGATCCTTCATGGAAATAAGCGAACGAAGGAAATGCTGTTCGTAGATGAGCGGGAGAAGCCGCTCAGTCTGCAGATTTTTGGCGGGGACCGGGAATCTCTGGTAGAGGCGGCCAAGGTCGTCGATCAGGAGACGAATGCTGACATCATAGATATTAATATGGGCTGCCCCGTGCCGAAGGTAACGAAATGCGATGCCGGAGCACGCTGGCTGCTTGATCCGAATAAAATTTATGAAATGGTGTCCGCCGTGGTGGATGCTGTCAGCAAGCCGGTAACGGTCAAAATGCGGATCGGCTGGGATGCCGAGCATATCTACGTGGTGGATAATGCTAAAGCGGTAGAACAGGCTGGAGGCAAAGCGGTCAGTGTACACGGCCGTACCCGGGAGCAACTGTATACCGGCAAAGCCGACTGGAGCTATATTAAGCAAGTAAAAGAAGCTGTATCCATTCCAGTTATCGGGAACGGTGACGTTGCGACACCGGAAGATGCAAAGCGCATGCTGGAGCAAACTGGTTGCGACGGCGTCATGATCGGCCGGGGCGCGCTGGGCAATCCGTGGATGTTGTATCGGACGGTGGAATACTTGAAGACCGGGGAATTGCTGCCTGAACCTGGTGCGGAAGAGAAGATCCGCATTGCGATCCTTCATATGGACCGTTTGGCTGCTCTCAAGGGAGAGAACGTGGCCGTACGCGAGATGCGCAAGCATTTGGCGTGGTATATGAAAAGCATGAAGGGCGCGGCACGGATTAAGGATATTATCATGGAAGAGACCAAGCGGGACGAAATGGTACGAATTCTCGAGAATTTTGTCGCAAACTTGCCTAGCGAGAGTGCTGATGAAGCGGAATCCGCTTAATTTATGAAAATGATAATAAAAGGATGGTTCACAACGTAAACATCCTTCATGAAACGTTTACATTTGAAAATTGTACTGTCATTGACATTTCGAGAGGCTTCACCTATAATTTCTCAGTATAAATTCGCCTCAGGAGATAACTTCCACAACATGGGGTGGTCTGAGCTCCATGAGTTTGCATATGATATTCTCAAATGATGCGTGAATTTTCACGGCCGTTGCAAAGCGGCAACTCGGGCCCTCGAAGGTTTGTTAGAGACCTGTTAGATCCATCCGTGGCGGAAGGTATTCATATTGAAGGAGCCCATGACCGCGCGCATAGTGCGAAAATTATTTCCATGACAGGAGAATCGGTTGAGATGAGCGATAAAGAAGTTATTCTTACACAAGATGGTTTGAAGAAGCTGGAAGAAGAGCTTGAGAATTTGAAATCCGTAAAACGTCGTGAGGTCGCTGAACGTATTAAGGTCGCCATTGGTTATGGCGATATTAGCGAGAACTCCGAATACGAGGATGCCAAGAACGAGCAGGCTTTTATCGAAGGCCGCATTATTACGCTTGAGAAAATGCTGCGCAATGCCCGTATCATTAACAATGATGAAATCGATACGGACACGGTAAGCATTGGTTCTACGGTAACTGTGGAGGACTTGGAGTTCGGCGACACGATGGAATACGCGATCGTCGGAACGGCTGAATCCGATCCGCTTCAAAATAAAATTTCAAACGAAAGCCCTGTAGGGAAGGCGATCCTTGGCAAGCAGAAGGGCGCTATCGTAGACGTTACCGTTCCTGCGGGCGTGATTCAATATAAAATCATTGATATTAAGAAATAGGGCGGTATTGTGAATGGAAGAGCTTCCCCAGGGGAGGCTTTTTTCACTGTTAACGCACGCCTTCCAGTTGTGTGCATATATGCAAGATTCAACTAAATACAAGGTTGTAGAAGGAGTGGAGCATGAATATGAGCGAGGAACACAACACTCAGGAACAAGAAATCGAAATTAGCGAGCTGCTTCAAATTCGTCGCGATAAATTGGACGAGCTGCGCGATCTGGGGATCGATCCTTTTGGTAAAAAATATGTGCGTACTCATATGGCAGGAGTGATTCTGCAGGAGTATGACAGCATGACGAAGGAAGAGCTTGAAGAGAAGAAGATAGAGGTATCCATTGCTGGACGGATCATGGCGAAACGGGGAATGGGGAAAGCTAGCTTTGCTCACATTCAGGATCTGAGTGGTAAAATTCAAATTTACGTCCGTCAAGATAGTGTGCCGGAAGTGGAGTATGCTGCATTCAGCATTCTCGACTTAGGCGATATCGTAGGGGTACGTGGTGAAGTATTTAAGACGAAGACAGGCGAGACCACCATTAAGGTTACCAATCTCGAGGTGCTGTCCAAATCGCTTTATCCGCTGCCGGATAAGTACCACGGTCTAAAAGACGTCGAGCTTCGCTATCGTCAGCGTTATGTGGATCTGATCGTGAACCCTGAGGTGCAGCAAACGTTTATTAAGCGTTCCCGCATTATCCAGTCGATGCGCCGTTATCTGGATTCGTTGGGGTACTTGGAAGTGGAAACCCCGACACTGCATAGCATTGCCGGTGGCGCTGCCGCACGTCCGTTTATTACCCATCACAATGCGCTGGATATGGAGCTTTATATGCGTATTGCGATTGAGCTTCATTTGAAGCGGCTAATTGTCGGCGGGCTGGAAAAGGTATACGAAATCGGCCGGGTATACCGGAATGAAGGTGTATCTACGCGTCATAATCCAGAATTTACGATGATTGAGCTGTATGAAGCTTATGCAGATTACAAGGATATCATGGCGCTGACGGAGAATATGGTCGCTCATATCGCCGAAGAAGTGCTGGGTACGAAGGTCGTACACTACCAAGGGCATGAAGTAGATCTTACGCCGCAGTGGCGCCGAGTATCGATGGTTGACGCTGTTAAGGAAGTTACCGGCGTGGACTTCGGTGTTCAAATGAGCAATGAAGAAGCGCATCGCTTGGCGAAAGAGCACAAAGTTCCGGTTGAGCCTCATATGACGTTTGGGCATATATTGAATGCTTTCTTTGAAGAGTTCGTAGAAGAGACGTTGATTCAGCCGACCTTTGTTTACGGACATCCGGTAGAGATTTCTCCGCTTGCGAAGAAAAATGCGGAAGATCCGCGGTTTACGGATCGATTCGAGCTGTTCATCGTGGCGCGCGAGCATGCCAACGCGTTTACCGAGCTGAATGATCCGATCGACCAGCGCCAGCGTTTCGAAGCTCAATTGCTCGAGCGCGAGCACGGTAATGATGAGGCTCATGAAATGGACAATGACTTTATCCATGCGCTTGAATATGGTCTGCCGCCAACTGGCGGACTCGGAATCGGCATTGACCGTCTAGTGATGCTGCTGACGGATTCCGCTTCTATACGTGATGTATTGTTGTTCCCGCATATGCGTTCCGAATAACTTGGATTAAGAACGAGCCCGGCTAATGGATAGCCGGGCTCGTTCTGTCATAGATGGAGAAATGCGGGCTGTGTTATTAATGATGCAAATAACGGAGTTATGGTGGTCGAAATTGGAAATACAAAAATAGATATAAGGGCTTGCGCCTATGTTGGAAAGATGGTATATTAAATATCCGGCCGCTGATAACAAGCTTTATTGAGAGCTAAAACAGCAACGAAAAAATAAAGCTTGCAATTGATCGCCGGATGTTGTATGATAAGAAAGTTGCCGCTGAAACAACGGTAACGAACGAGAACAAAGTTGATCTTTGAAAACTGAACAACGAGTGAGCGGGTTTCACGCAAGTGAAATCTAAAAAATAGAGTCAGATGTAAATCTGATCTCGTCAGATTCAAAATGAGCAAGTCAAACACTTTATTGGAGAGTTTGATCCTGGCTCAGGACGAACGCTGGCGGCGTGCCTAATACATGCAAGTCGAGCGGAGTTATTTTGGAAGCTTGCTTCCGAAATAACTTAGCGGCGGACGGGTGAGTAA
>NZ_BAABMC010000015.1:0-65266 GCF_054767475.1 Paenibacillus sp. YSY-4.3
CTATGTCCGTTAACCTCAATTTTTCAGGTATTTTTGCCGAATAGCGGAACCACAGTCCGGCAGCATTCCCAAGACATGTCCATGAAAAAGAGAATATGGAAGAAAAGGCGAATGCCAAGCGAAATCTTGCCCCCTGCCTTTAAAGACTACGACAACAAATAAGCTTGGATGATTCTGGATCTGGAGTTATATGTTCCTACCCATCATGCGGCTCGTGTCATCAACGAAATGACTCCATCCCCGATAAGCAGTTGTTTGCCCGTAATACAAAGGGTGGCCACGGCATTCGTCTTCCGTGGTTTGAATGTGATGTATGCGAGGTCATGAAGGCGTTCATCCGACGAGATGTTTGAAACGATGATCGGAAAGCTCATCGCAGATCGCTAACACGATGGAGCAGAGCAGTAGCAGGCATCCGCTTCACTGCTTTCCTACGAAAGCAGCGACCACAAAAAAAGTTGGAGCGAAAACTTTACGTTTTCCCTCCAACTTCTTATTTTAGGGATAGCCCCTTACCGGCGCCGATATAGAACCGAATCTATATGTAGGCCGGCCGTATTAAGTCGATGCTTGCATTTGCGAGAAATCCTGAGGCATTTCCTCGCCAAAGAACAAATCATCCAAGGAACTGAGCGTTCCGTCTTCCTCTACCTGGTAGACAGACATCTTCTCTCCGTTTACCGTCAATTCAATAAAGCATCCCCAGCAGTAGAATTGGTGGGAACCGATCTTCCCAATATCCTTGGAGCTGCAATTTGGACATTTCATCATTCGATCACCTATCCATTGATAGAATTCATGGTCTTCTCCAGCCGTTGCTCACTGTTCGGGGGGACCATGATCGCATTTTCCCCTTTCGTTATACCTGGCATGAAGGGCAGTGTTTTGCGCCCCTCCATCAGATCGGATATGAATCCGTCACTGATTTCGATACCAGTAATTGTATTTCCCAAATTCTGTTCAAAATAAACATCCGCAACGTATCCAATCATCGTTCCGTCCTCCGTGAGAACGGGAAGGTCCTTCAATTTGCCGTTACCTGAAATGAAGGTAAGCTGTATATTCTCGGCTCCGCATTTGCGGACAGCCTGTTGATTGCGAATCATGACGGCATCCTCGCCGTAAGCGACGATATCTTCCCAGAGCACCACTTTGCTGCTTCCGGAGAACATCGCCCTGCCCTCCAGCGTAATCCCTGAGATAGTCCAATCTTCATTCAGCATTATATCGAGGACTTTTCCGACCTGCTTGCCAGCCTCTACTTCAAAGACGGCCAAGCCTATCATATCCTGGAGTCTCATATGTTGTTGAGGTCCCTCCTCGCTGGGCTAATTACAGCTTAATGTGAAAAAGCGAACACATCCTCCTTTCCTAAAATCTAAAAACAAAGCCCATTATATTTTTTTACGAAGACGGGTTAGGATGGTTCCAACTTTTTCGGCAGTGTACTCCATTTCTTCACTAGTATTACCCAAACCAAAGCTGAATCGAATCGCCGAGCGCAAAAGATTTTGCGGAAGATTCATGGCTTCGAGCACATAGGACGGCTCAAGCGATCCTGAGGTGCAGGCAGAGCCGCTGGCTACCGCTATTCCGTCCATATCGAGATTCATCAGCATCGTCTCTGTCTGCATTTCCGGAAAACTGATATTCATGATATGCGGCAGATAAAACTCCTGATTTCCGTTTACGTGAAAATGACTGGAACCGACCGTCCGCTCAAGATTGGCCAGCAATGCCGATCGCAGCTTCAAATCATGCTCGCGTCTTTCCGGCAAACCAGATACAGCGATTTCTGCGGCTTTCGCAAAGCCGACGATCCCGGCCATATTTTCCGTACCGGCCCTTCTCTTCTTCTCCTGGAGACCACCGTGCAGGATCGGCTCGATCATTCTTTGTTTGCGGATATACAGCGCTCCTACGCCTTGAGGCCCGTTAATTTTATGCGAGGAAAAGCTAATGAGGTCAACTGGGAGTTCATTGCAATGGATTGGAACAGCGCCTAAAGCCTGAACCGCATCGACATGGAACACGATGTCCCTGCCGCTGCTGCGAATCATTTCCCCGATCTCTATGATCGGCTGCAGCGTACCGACTTCATTGTTGCCATACATCACACTGACCAGAACGGTGTCGGGGCGCAGCGCCTCAGCAACCTGCTCCGCATGGACACGGCCTGTGCGGTCGACCGGAAGATACGTTACCTCGAAACCGTCTCTCTCCAGCTGCCGGCAGGAATGCAGCACAGCGTGGTGCTCGATGGCCGTCGTCACGATATGCTTGCCGCGGGATTTTTGGACTTGCATCGACCCGAATAAGGCCAGATTATCGCTTTCCGTACCTCCGGCCGTAAACACCAGTTCCTCCGGCTTGCAGCCGATGGCCGCAGCCAAGCGATCCCTAGCTCCGTTCACGATCCGCTTCGCTTCCCTTCCGAAGGAATGGACGCTCGATGCGTTCCCGAAATTCGTCTGCATAACGGAAATCATTGCCTCGGCAACCTCCGGATGGACCGGGGTCGAAGCTGCATGATCCAAATATATTTTTCTCAATTTACGATCACCTATCTTTTCTTTGCAAGGTTGTGCAAACAACCTGAATTTCATGCGTTCTATAGTATTCTTCCCCTGAAACATTCCCATCATAACGCCGCGTAAAGCAGGTGTCCAGCAAATGTGCATCTTATCTACATTTTCTCTTTAATTTCTCTTTAATTTCTGCGTTAATATTCCGATGATAAAAGTATAAAGCAAAGGAGAGTGAGAATGATGCACGAACTAAAGATGGCAGTTACACTAGAGCAGGAAGTCGTCATAATACTGGATTCGGGAGAGACGATGCGCGGCTTGCCTAAGTGGGGAGCGGACCCGAAGAAGGTGCAGCTTCGCACCGTAGAAGGCGCGTTCTGGTTTCTGCTGGAGGAAATCGTGCACGTCACTCGTATTATCCCCATCGATAAAATAGAAAAGCCTCGCCCTGCACAAACGCAAGCGAAGCGCGATCGTTCTTATTGGATAAAGTAACTGGCCGTATTCATACCATTAACAAAAGACTCCTCGGCGGGAGTCTTTTTACGTTCGTCGCTATATTTAGATGTAAAACATGTAGTTTTGCTCTGCGCCAGCCTCTTCATAATTGATCAGACTGTCTAGCGTAGTTGAGTCCAGCACCTCGGCAATGCTGTCGCGAATGCGCAGCCATAAATCCCGTTTAGCCGGATCATCCTCCTCCGTGAAGTCTACTGGGGAGATAGGGCCTTCCAATACGCGGATAATATCCCCTGCCGTAATTTCTTCAGCAGCACGGGCTAATATGTAACCCCCATATGCACCGCGCACGCTCTTCACGAGCCCGGCATTCCGCAGCGGGGCAATCAGCTGCTCCAAATAATGCTCGGACAATTGGTTTTTCTCAGCGATGCTCTTCAAGGAAGTAGGTCCTTCACCGAACTTCGCAGCGAGTTCCATCATGATCGTTAAGCCATAGCGTCCTTTCGTGGAAATCTTCAAAGAAGCCACCTCTTTCAATTTTCAAGTAATATTTATATAATTGAACTTTGATCAATAAAGATATGACAGGGGCTCACTTGTCCGTGTCCAAAGGACACACTTGGCCAATAACTCCCTATTCCTATCATTAACCTATGTTTATCGTAACACATCCCGTGTCTTTTGGAAAATAGAACAGCCTCGCTTTCGCGCAATTTGTTTACCGTGAATTAACATTCCGATCATTTCGCCCAAACAGGCTGCTTATGATAAAATATCGACAGGGAAACCGCCAAAGGAGTGATAAAGATGTCTGGATCAAACAGCGAAACAAGAATTGTCGTCGGCATGTCCGGAGGCGTCGATTCCTCGGTAACGGCGCTTTTGCTCAAGCAGCAAGGATATGATGTTATCGGCATATTCATGAAAAACTGGGATGATACCGATGAGTTCGGCCACTGTACAGCGGAGGAGGACGCCGAAGACGTACGGCGCGTCTGCGAGCAAATCGGCATCCCTTACTATACCGTCAATTTCGAGAAGGAATACTATGATAAAGTATTTGCCTATTTTCTCGAAGAATATAAGCGCGGCCGCACCCCGAATCCGGATGTATTGTGCAACCGCGAGATCAAATTCGGGGAGTTCCTGAATAAGGCCATCGATTTGGGCGCCGATTACGTAGCTACAGGACACTATGCCCGCGTAGTGAAAGACAATGACGGCGAATTTAAGTTGCTGCGCGGCGTAGACAGCAATAAGGACCAAACTTATTTCCTTAATGCGCTAAATCAGGCGCAGCTGGCCAAAGCGATGTTCCCGATCGGGCACCTGCCTAAACCGGAGGTACGCCGTATTGCCGAGGAAGCTGGGCTCTATACAGCCAAGAAAAAAGACAGCACAGGAGTCTGCTTCATCGGTGAACGCAATTTCCGCGAGTTTCTAAGCCAGTACCTGCCCGCCCAGTCCGGCGATATGGTGGATATTAGGACAGGCGAAGTCAAAGGCCGGCATGACGGCCTTATGTATTACACGCTGGGGCAGCGCCAAGGCCTTGGCATCGGAGGATCGGGCAGCGGCGAGCCTTGGTTCGTGGCCGAGAAGGACTTGAAGAACAACATCCTTTACGTCGTGCAAGGCGACAAGCATCCTAGCCTGTATTCGACCGGATTGGTCGCTTCCGGCGTAAACTGGATCGCAGGCGCGGACAAGCTGCCGGACAAGCCGTTCAAATGCATGGCCAAGTTCCGATACCGCCAGCAGGATCAAGGGGTTACCTTGATCCCAAGGGAAGACGGAACGATGTTCGTTGCCTTCGATCAGCCGCAAAAGGCGATTACCCCAGGCCAGGCGGTTGTCTTCTACAACGGCGACGAGTGCTTGGGCGGCGGCACGATCGAAGCAGCCGAAAAAATGCCCGTTTCCTAAGCTGGGAGCGTCCCTAAGCTAACTGAAGGGTGCGCACAAAGAGAAGGGGCTGTCTAATAAGTCTCCAAAATAAAAAGTTGGGCAAGAAAACGTAAGGTTTTCCGTCCAACTTTTTTTTTGCTCTGTCGCTTTATAGGATAGTAGCGAAGCGGATGCCCGCCACCTTCAGTAGATTGTGCCAAAGCCAAAGTCCCAAATTCGGTGTGAACCCAGCCCTCGCAAGAAGAACCGTGGAATGAGCGATTGCCCTCGACGTGCCCCCTTAGTTTAATGGATTTATAGTAGTTATTTTCTACGGCTAAGAAGGGAATCTAGATTTAAATGGATTTCATGTCGTTAGTGGGAGGGATGAAGGTCATCCTGGGCTGGATTCTTGATTTTTGGTGCATCAAATCCATCTAATTCCCTGAAATATTCGTTTCGAGCATAATTAAATACATGATTTCCATTTAGTCTACATCCCTGTTTAGCTTCGTGTCCGACAGTTTTTATAGAGGTGCTAAAGATGGGAGCCCCTCAGTCATCTAGGTTCACTTTTGAGACAGTCCTTCTTCCGTTTCTCTGACGGCCATTACAGATGGCGCACAAGCTCTTCCACAAATTGCTCCAACTGCTCGCGATCCAGTTCATCAAACCGGCTGGTTATCGGACTGTCGATATCCAGGACGCCAAGCAATTCGCCGTCCTTGATTAACGGTACGACAATTTCTGAACGGGAAGCGGCATCGCAGGCAATGTGGCCGGGAAACTGCTCGACATCATCCACCAGCACAGTAGTGCGCTGCGTAGCCGCTGCTCCGCATACGCCCCTGCCCAGAGGAATGCGGATGCAGGCCGGCAATCCTTGAAACGGACCCAATACGAGCTCGCCGTCTTCATATAAGTAAAAGCCAACCCAGTTGATTTGCTCCAAAAATTGATTCAGCAGCGCCGCCGCATTGGCGAGATTGGCTACCTGGTTAGGCTCTCCTTCCAGCAGCGTCCGCAGCTGCGACTTTACGACGGAATATCGTTCTTCACGAGTTCCTGCATATTTTTCGGATACGAACATGGCATTTCCACTCCTTCTGTAATCTTATCTCTGTATCGGCTCCTCTTTATGAATGGAACCAGATCAATTAACCTAAATCATGTCCGGTTATGATGATATATGCGACGAGGAAAACATTCAAGACTAAAATGATACCCGTACAAAACCAAGATAATGCCTTAACCCAGGTACCGTTGGCAAACTCCCCCATCTTCCTTTTGTCGCTCGTAAACAATACCAGTGGAATTACGGCGAAAGGCAGCTGCAGGCTAAGCACGACCTGACTCCAAATAAGGAGTTCCCCTGTTCCTTTCGATCCGGCGAGCCACGTCACGATAAAGGCCGGGACGACAGCGATCAATCGGGTAATCAACCGCCGAAGCCAAGGGGAAATCCGCAGATTCACAAACCCCTCCATCACGATCTGGCCTGTCAGCGTTCCGGTAATCGTCGAGTTCTGGCCGGAGGCCAGTAAAGCGACCGCAAACAATGTGCTGGCGATGCCTACCCCGACTGTCGGGCTCAATAACTCATAAGCTTTTTCAAGCTCAGAAACATTCATACTTGTACCGTAAAAAGCGGCTGAGCCGAGAATTAAAATGGCGGAATTGATCAAGAAGGCAATGATTAATGAAATATTCGAGTCCAATACGGAATATTTCAGCGCCTCTTTTCGTCCTTCCCTAGTCCGCTCGTATTGTCTCGTTTGCACGATGGCGGAATGCAGATATAAATTATGCGGCATTACCGTTGCACCCAAGATCCCCAGAGAGATCAGCAGCATTTCCGGATTTGTAACGATTTCCAGCTTCGGTACATAGCCGCCTAATAAGGCCGACACTTCGGGCTTCGAGACGATGACTTCAAAGACAAACACGCCGAATATCGTTACCATTAATACGATGACGATCGATTCAATAATGCGGAACCCTTTCTTCTGCAGCAGCAATAACAGCAGCACATCAAGCGTTGTAATCAAAATGCCCAGCAGTAACGGGATGCCGAAAAGCAAATTAAGCGCGATAGCAGAGCCAATTACCTCGGCCAAGTCCGTTGCCACGATCGCCAGCTCTGTGAGAATCCATAGAACGAAGGAGGTTTTCTTCCCGACCGCATCTCTTGTGGCCTGGGCTAAATCCCGTCCTGTCACAATGCCCAGTTTCGCTGACAAGGATTGCAGCAGCATGGCAATCAAATTGGAAATAAGAATGACAGAAAGCAAAGTATAGCCGAAACGCGCCCCGCCTGCAATTGAGGTCGCCCAGTTTCCTGGGTCGACATAACCTACGGCAACTAAAGACCCTGGGCCGGCAAAAGCGAGAAACTTCCTCCAGAACTTGGCGTCCTTTGGAATTTTGATCGAATTGTTAACTTCCTCCAAGCTTATATTAGAACTTTGCCGCAGCCACCCCGCAGTGTCATCGGCTTGATTAATTTGACCATTCATTTTTTCACCACTTTCTCAAAAAATGTGTATAATACCCGGGTTTTTCTTGCCCGTAGAAAACTATTTTTACCTAAGGCAAATTTTATTCCTATGGAAAAGAAAATGCAAGATTTTTTTTACGCTAAAAAACTAAAAAATCGAAGCACCAAACGGTGCTTCGACTTTGATAAAAGATTCGTACACTTCTATCGTATTGTTCCCTACTGCATATCCTTCGACTGCCGAATTTGCTGGTTATGGCGGATTTTGCTCTCATTCCCCTGCTCCGTCGCCTCGTAGAACTTCCGCTTCGCCAAATTCGGCGGCAGATAATCCTGCTTCACATAGTGCCCCGGATAATCATGCGGATATTTGTAGCCGACATGTCCCAGCTTTTCGGACCCCTTGTAATGGGTATCCCGCAAATGCAGAGGCACCTCCGCCGATCTCACATCCTCGATGGCCGTCATCGCTTTGGAGATGGCAGTGGTCACGGCATTGGATTTCGGGCTCTCTACCGCGAAGAGGATCGCCTGGGCGATGTTCAGCTTCGCCTCCGGCCAGCCGTTGTTCCGGTATGCTTCCAACGCGCTTACCGCCTGAACCATCGCCTGGGGATTAGCCAGTCCGATATCCTCGCTGCTCGCGGCGATCAGCCGCCGGATGAATGTCATGGGGTCCATCCCCAGCTTCTCCACGGCGTACAGGAACCAGAACAGCGCCGCATCGCTGGAGCCGCGAACGCTCTTGTGGAACGCCGACAGCACGTCATATTGCGTAGATTCATCCGCCTTGACCAGCGGACGCCGGATTGATTCCTCCGCCACTTCCAAATTAATATGGACGCTGCCGTCCTGCCGCGGAGGCGTCGTCATCGCCGCCAGCTCCAGCGCGTTCAGCGCCCGGCGTATATCTCCGTTCGCCATTGCCGCGATATGGAGCAGCGCTTCTTCGTCCACTTCAAGATGCATGAAGCCTAACCCTTTTTCCTTATCTGTCAAAGCCCGCTTCATCGCAATCAGCGAATGTTCCTTGGTGAGGGGCTGCAACTGAAACAGAGTGGAACGGCTCATCAAAGCCCCGTTCACATAATGGAACGGGTTCTCCGTCGTCGCCCCGATAAATGTAATCGTCCCCTTCTCAACAGCCGGAAGCAGGGCATCCTGTCGCGAGCTATTGAACCGGTGCACCTCATCCAGAAAGAGAATCGTCTTGGTTCCATAGAATGATTTATCATTATGCGCCTTCTCGATGACTTCCCGCACATCTTTGACGGAAGCATCCACGGCATTCAGCCTGACAAACTCCCCTTGCGTATGATTGGAAATAATATGGGCCAGTGTCGTCTTGCCGCAGCCGGGAGGGCCATACAGCAAAATAGAAGAGACCTGATCCGCTTCAATCGCCCTGCGCAGCAGCTTGCCCGGCCCCACGATATCTTCCTGCCCGATATATTCATCCAGCGTCGTCGGCCGCATCCGGTCGGCAAGCAGCCTGCCGGCAGGGCTCGAGCTTTGCTGGTAAGAGAACAAATCCATGGAATTCACTTCCTTATGACTCATAATGACGGCGTAAACCTAAACACCATTTTACCATATTGGGGCATAAAACATGATCCGGGTACAAAACATTTATAATCATTCTTTCGCTTTCTTCCCAAGGCGTAATATGAGTTAATATAGATGTCGGGCCGACGAATCACTGGAAAGGGGGCTGATCAATGTGATTTCAGTGAGTGAGGTGGTTTCCGCGTAAGCGGAAACCTCAAGCAAGGGGGCTGTATAGCCCCCTTATTTTCGTTGCTGTGAAAATATGTTAAGATATAGCCAGCTTATTTATTAAATGACGATAATAACTAAATCAATTTTGCGAAAGGGGGATTACGATCATGCAGACTTATTTCGTTCTTGAACTAGATCGAGCACATCGAAACAAGGAGGAACATGACCGTGAGCTACAAAAATGGGAAGGATGTGCTTCCCCCCCGATTGCTGAAGGAATTGCAGCGCCATATTCAAGGTGAGCTTCTCTATATCCCCAAACCGGAGCAAAGCCGTGCTTCCTGGGGAGAGTTAAGCGGTTCCCGCACATCGATTGCCAATCGGAATGAGGAAATATTTAGGAAACATCGTTCAGGCCTATCGGTTAGAGATTTAGCCGAGATGTATTATCTCTCAGACGAGAGTATCCGCAAAATACTGACCAAGATGCGCACCGCCCAGAAGGAAACATCACCCTCATGCTAACCACTAAATCTCCATATAATAAAATCGGGAGCTGTCCCATTAGGATTTTCTAATGAGCAGCTCCTTTGTCTATTCCCTACGAAACTAGGATTGATTAATCTCCCTTATGACATCCAATGGCACTTTTAACTTTCGCGACTCCGTCAGCAGCCCGTTCATCTCTTGCTGCACATCTGTAATCTGTGTATAGCAGTACCCCACAATATAATCCGTGTTTTTAATAGCTTGATGTATTCCTTCTAATCTTGCCACAAATGATTCTTCCGAGGATTCCTGGTGGCCGTATCCCCAACCCGCTTCACTCTTAAAAGCTATGCCACCGAATTCACTCACAATGATCGGCTGCCCGCTATAGGCGTAACCGTCTGCAAATGCGTACTTTTTATTGTTAAAGGCGATTGCGTTTCCTGTAATCTGCTCTTTATCCTTGTAACGCTGCAGGAACTCTTCCCCTGACTCTACATAATCATGGAGCGTTATTATATCCGACACCGTATGCTCCCATCCATCATTGGATATGACAAGCCGGTAAGGATCATAAGCTTTGGTGAGATGATAGATGGCCTCCGTGAAACGCTGCTGCTTCCTGTCCTTGGCAATTTGCATGATCCCCCAAGATTCATTAAATGGAACCCACACAATAATGCATGGATGATTGTAATACTGTCGCACCACTTCCATCCATTCGTTGGTAAACCTCTGAATCGCATTGTCGTTAAACTCAAACGTGGCTGCCATCTCCGACCATACGAGCAACCCCTTTACATCACACCAATACAGGAAACGGGCATCTTCTACTTTCATATGCTTTCGTACCCCGTTGTAACCCATCTCCAGAATCGCATCGATATCTTGGATGATAGCTTCCTCCGAAGGCGGAGTGAGATGACTCTCCGGCCAATAGCCTTGATCCAGAACAAGCCGCTGGTAGATCGGTTCGTTGTTAAGCAATACCTGTCCGTCTTTGGTGGAAATCTTCCGCATCCCAAAATAAGAATAGACATGGTCAATCTTCTCATCGCCACGGTACAAAATAAATTCAACATCATACAAATTCGGATTGTCCGGCGTCCAATAGCTCATCTTCCAGGGGCCATTCACTTCGTGAACCAGATCAAACTCTAGCTCAAGCCAGGCTCGATCCATCGCCAAGCCGGCCTTTTTAACCTGCTCCCCCCTTAGACTAACAATCGTCTCCAGCCAAATATCTGCGGCCGGCCAATCGCCGCTCATTTGATACTCAAATCTCACCTTACAGGCGTCGACGTCCGGGGTTATTTTCACATCTTCGATATAAGTAGCCGCCACGTATTCCAGCCATACCGATTGCCAGATTCCCGTCGTCTGCACATAGAAGCACTCGAAGCTATTTTTCTCCCAACGCTGCTTCCCTCGCGGCTGGGCAGCATCCATGCTATCTTCCACCTTGACCGTCAAGCTATTAGTTTCACCGCAAGTGATATAGGAGGTGATATCGAAAGAAAACGCGGAGTAGCCTCCTTGGTGCTGTCCAACATACTCCCCATTCACCCAAACCTTGGCGATATAATCAACGGCTTGGAAGTGCAGTATAACTTGCCTGCCCGCTTTCTCAGCTGGAATATCCAACGTCTTATGGTACCAAACGGTAGGATGATGCTCTTCTTCGCCAATCCCGCTGGCTTTCGTTTCATAAGTGAAAGGCACAACAATTTGGCGATCGCCGCCGAACTTCTTCGGCCACCCCAAGCGCTCCCCCATATTCTCATCATCGAAACCGAAGCTCCATTCTCCATTCAAATTAACCCAGTCGGTTCTTACAAATTGCGGCCTTGGATAATCCTTAATATACATATGTGTTCCCATTGTTTCTCATCTACCCCTTCACCCTATTTATGTCTCATGCTATGCCGTCTTAAGCAGCTGACTAAGGCTTTTACCCTTTAACCCCTGTCATCGATACACCCTGAACGATATGCTTTTGGAGAAAAATATAGACAATCATCGTAGGAATAGCAGCGATCGCGCTGGCTGCCATAATCGTGTTCACATGCAGCACATTATTCGAAAGGAAAGTCGGCAATCCTGTAGACAACACCATATTTTCTTCCGAATTAATCGCGATATACGGCCAGATAAAATTATTCCAGGACATTATAAAATAGAAAATACCAATTGCAATCATGGCTGAACGCGTTAGCGGCATATAGATCGACCACCATAAGCGGAAATCCCGCCCCCCGTCGATTTGTGCCGCTTCCATATAGTCCTTCGGCAGCCCATCCATAAATTGCTTAATCAAGATCAGTCCAAGCGGATTCGTAAGGCTGGGCAAAATAATGCCCCACATATTATCCAGCAAATCAATACTTAAGACTGTCTCGTATAAAGGAATCAGCATCGCTTCCGTCGGAATCAGCAGACCGGACACGCATAAGATAAATAGAAACCCTTTGGATCTAAAAGTTTTACGCGAAAAAGCAAATGCCCCTAACGAGCTGATGATTACGGTAATCATCGTAGTTACCGCTCCAATCACGAAGCTATTCCAGGTCCATCTCAAAATTTGCGATTCGGTTAATACCTTGGCATAGTTTCTAATAGTTAAGTCTGAGAAGTCCGTCCACTCCGCAATCGTAATCGCAGATACGCCTTCAGGCTTCAAGGAAACGACAAACATCCAAACTAAAGGAATCACAAATATGACTGCCAGTATGACGGTTAAACTATAAATCGCTGCTCGCGCCACCTCTATTCACTCTCCATTTACGACTCTTTTCTGTTGACAACCATGTATTGAACCGCGGCAATCAATAGCATAAAAATACAAAACAACGTAGATTGTGCGGCTGCAAGCCCGAACATATCCTTCTTGAATCCCGTGACATAGATGTAACGGATGATCGTATTCGTCGTATCCCCGGGTCCGCCATTGGTCATAATTTGAACTTGCCCGAACAGCTTCAAGCCCGCGATGACTTGAAAAAATATTTGCACCTTCATCACAGAAGATAAACCGGGAAGCGTAATAAACCGAAATTTGTGAAATGAAGACGCGCCGTCAATATCAGCGGCCTCATAGAGCTCCTGTGATATTTCCTGCAGCCCTGCCAGGAACAATACCATGACAAAGCCGACCGTCCACCACACGGTAGCAATGACAATGGACCACCATGCCGCATTAGGATTGGTAAGCCAGTGAACTGAGGATAGTCCTAGAGTCTCTAGGATTACATTCACGAGTCCATGCTTGGAATCGAACATTCTGAGCCAGATGAAGCTAATGACGGAAACGGAAAGTACATAAGGCAGGAAATAAATCGATCGGAACAACGTCTGAAACGGAATCTTGCGGTGAATTAACAGAGCCAGCAACAGACCAAGCGAAATAATGATCGGAACAACTAAAATGACAAAATACAAGCTGTTCCATAAATATTTGTAGAAATCACTGTTCGTCAATATTTTTGTATAATTATCGAAGCCCACATACTTCCCCATCCCCAGAATCGTCCAGGAATGAAGGCTAATATAAGCGCCTCTAAGCAATGGCCAAATATAAAAAACAAGAAGCGGAATTAAAAATGGGGCTAGAAATGCAATGGCTGAAAACTCATTTTTTAATTGCCTTTTCCACCCGCTTGCTGCTTGCTGAGCTTTCACGGTCATCCTCCTCCAACGCGATGCGAAACTGCGAGACCAAGACCCGCTTTCAAGGTTTAAGGAATGAAACCGCATCATTCGATACGGTTTCATCTACTCTTAATTTTGAAGAATTTCGTTAATATCCTTCTCCATGCCCTTTACCCCTTCTTCCGGCGTCATCGTTTTAAAAATAACAGCCTGAAGTACATCTTTCACCACCGTATCGATCGCATTGTACCGATCCGTCTTAGGCGCGTGTTTCACCGTCTTTTGCGAGGCGACAAACTCTTCCCGATACGGAAGGTTCATGTATTCGTCACTGGCTGTTACCGCCTTCGCTGCTGGAACATGACCCGCTTGCGCCCAAATTTTCCCGCCCTCAAGCGTGAAATACTTCATGAATTTCATTGCAGCAACCTGCTTCTCTTCCGCTACATATTCAGGAATAACCAGAGTATGGGAGGCTGCCCAATGAGTCTCGCTGCCGAAGATCGAAGGAATCGAGGTGATGCCTAC
This sequence comes from Paenibacillus sp. YSY-4.3, assembly GCF_054767475.1. Taxonomy (NCBI): domain Bacteria; kingdom Bacillati; phylum Bacillota; class Bacilli; order Caryophanales; family Paenibacillaceae; genus Paenibacillus; species Paenibacillus sp. YSY-4.3. The sequence continues at coordinate 13,759 of NZ_BAABMC010000015.1, forward strand.
ATTCAGGCCTTCTTCGCCGAGATGCCAGCCTGCTTCCCATACACCGCCAAACCATGTCGCGGATTTCCCGCTATGGAATGTATCCCAAGGCGTCTTGTCATTAATATCGCTAAGACCTTGATCATAGAGATCCAAATAAAATTTCAGTACATCTATTGCTTTCTCATTGTTGATGTCGGCTTTACTCAGATCATCCGTCAAAATATTGCCGCCAGCCTGATAATATAAATTGTAGAAGGGCTCATGAAAGTATGGCGTATTCACACTAAACGGCGTTACCCCTGGAACCTTACTCTTGATCTCTGTCAAAAACTGCTTGAAGCCTTCAGGAGAAATCTCGCCAAACTTCGGCGTGTCATCATCGTTTAGCAGTCCTGCCTCTCCAAGCAAATCTTTATTGTAGTAGAACATGTGGAAATGAGTATCGATGGGAACGGCATAGGGAATTCCGTCATAGCTGACGCTTTCCACGTTGCTATCCGTAATTTCGCTGAAATCAAATCCGGCCTTCTCCGTCAGCTCATTCAGCGCGCTCAATTGACCCGCCTTGACAAAAGGAGCAAGCCGGTCAGCATGAGCCACCGCTACATCTGGACCTTTACCGGAGGCCAGTGCTGTACCGAACTTGGCATAATACTCGCCCGATTCCAGTCGCAGCGTTTTGACTTTAACTTCTTGCTGGGACCCGTTAAAACCGTCTACGATCTGATCAACAAAATCGCCTTCCCCGCCCCCAAACAAATTCCAAAACGTAATTTCGACCGGCCCGCTAGCTCCACTGCCGCCTGCGCCATTATTCGCCTCCGCCGCCTTCCCCGAGTTGGCCGGACTGTTCCCTTGGCTGGAGCAGCCTGCTGCAATCAGTATGATCGCAAGCATCATGAATAACATCGTCTTGAACCTGTTCTTTCTAGCCATGGCGTAGCCCCTTTTCTTGTATAGGTTTAGAACAGCTGTTTTTAACTTCCTTGTAATGCAAGCGCATTCATACTGTTCTTGAATTTCATATTAGAATAAAGCGGCAGTCATTCAAACGGAATAAACCACGCTATCTATCGTAAAAAATTAAGGTTTTTATTGCACGAATCTTCGGATCCGATCAATACGGTGCAAGATTTCTCTCTATCCGTGTAAAATTTACAGATACGTCGAATCGGCTTACATGGACTTAATCCCGTCCCTATATTCGCTCGGTGTTGCGCCTATCATTTTTTTAAACAGTTTAGAGAAATACTTCGAGTCGGAAATGCCGATCAGCATGCTGATCTCGCTGCTCTTAAGATCAGTATTGCGGAGCAAGGCTTTAGCACGCTCAAGACGGACTTTGGTAATATAGTCAATAACCCCTTCGCCCATTTCTCTTTTAAACAAATTAGAAAAGTAATTTTTACTAAGATGAACATGCTGGCTTAGCACTTGGAGCGACAGGTCTTGATCGTAGTTTTGCTCGATGTACTGAATGGCCTTAGCGACGATGCCTTGATCACTGGAATATTCGGCCCGCATCTTCCGAATCAATTCCTCATAGATCTGCACGAACCAAGAAGTAATCTCCTCCAGCGTTTCAAGTTGCTTAATCTGGTCAAATAATTCCTTCTTCCGTTCATACAGCCATTCATGGTCATTGGACAATTCCAAATACATATTGGTCAAATTCAGCAGCAATTCGATGGAAATTAAATGCACGCCTTCAAAGTCAAGCCTAGCCTTTGCATGATCGAACATATCAACAAGGTACTGCTGCATCGCTTCACTATCCAAGGAATATAAAAAATCATTCAACTTCTTGTTCATCATCGGAACCGGACTCGCCACAAGCTCTGTTTCGAGTTCAAATTCTTGTCCAATAACCATACCGCATCCGATAAACAACTTGAGACGATAGCGGTGCTCTGCCTGTAGATAAGCATCACGAAGCTCGAGCAAGGAATGAAACGGGCTGCTTACCCCAAGGGTAACCGACAGTCCGAATTCGTCAGAGAATCGGGATATCAGACGCTGCGCCAATTCCACTGCTGCTTCAACAGATGTGCCTTTTAACACCACATTCCATAGTCCCGTGCTTCCAGAGATGATTTCATGATCCTCCGCACCCAAGGAGCATATTTCCCTAGTCACTTCAATCCCCTTGGTATGAAACATAATCATTTCATCTTCCGAGTGATGACTTCTCAGCTTTTCCAAATCATCGATCCCGATATACAGCAAGATTCGGGGAGTCTTGCCAGGAGACAGGCCTGCTGCTTGCAGTTTCTGCTCGGTTACGTTGGCCTCCGAAATTGTTCCGTGTACCAGCCCCATTAGCAATGCTTCTTTGGTGACGCTATCCTTATTCAATTCGAAAGCTAGCCGATCCGGGGGGTGACCAGCGGCATATTGCTCCTCATCCAGAACGGTCTTCAGATTCATCATCACCTGCTCTAAATCTTTGGGCATAATATCGGACTTGATCAAATAATCTGTAATCCCAAGACGTATTGCCTTCTGAGCATATTCAAAATCGTCAAGGCAAGTCAGCAAAATCAGCTTGACCTGCCGATCCAATGCCCTGATCTGGCTGATGAACTCGATCCCATCCATCACGGGCATTTTGATATCGGTAATGACGATATCGGGCGCCAACTCTTCGAAAGCAAGCAGGCCTTCCATGCCGTTGCTTGCTTCGCCAGCTACATCGAACCCCATACTTTCCCAATCTATCATTGCTTTAATTCCATACCGGACGAAATGCTCATCGTCAACGATCAGTACCTTGTACATAGTGTCCCCCTGACTACTCTAGTATTGGCAGCGTAATGGCCACAACGGTTCCCTTTCCAGGTTTGCTGTTTATAGTAAGACCGTACTCTTGGCCGCAAATGAGTTTAATTCTTTCCTCTACATTAGAGAGACCCACCCCTAAGAAAAAAGCTCCTTTTGGCAAGTCATCCGTTATCAGGCTGCCGAAATTGACTTCATCCTCAAAACCGAGTCCATTGTCTATAATTTCAAATAACAGATGATTCCCCTCCTGCCTGCAGCGAATTGTGACCAAAGCTCCCTGCGGCTGATCCGCAAACCCATGCAGCACCGCATTTTCCACAATCGGCTGCAGAATAACTTTAGGTGTTCTGTACATCTTCACCTTGTCTTCGATTTCATAATTCACTTCGATCGGAGTAGTGGTGCGCAAGTTTTGAATTCCCATATAACATTCCACATGCTCCAGTTCCTCTTGAACAAGGACCGTATCGCTTCCTTTGCCGATACTGATATGCAGCAGGCGGGATAATAACCTTGCCATCTCCGCCGTATTATTCGCTTTCTGGAATAGCGCCGTCCACTTGATCGCGTCCAATGTATTATAGAGAAAATGCGGATTAATTTGCGCCTCCAACGCTTTTACCTCGGCTATTCTTTTATTATTCTGCTCCACATACACCGCTTCCACCAATTCTTCAATTCTCCCCACCATGTCATTAAAATGGTATTGGAGACTGCCGATTTCATCGATTCTGTCCTCGTTAATGCGAATCCGTGTCGCTAGATTGCCAAGATGAACCTGCTTCATCGCCTTCACCATCGCTTTTAAAGGTTTGGAGACAGATGATGCCATGGCATAGGCCGTAAAGATCGAGAACAATACGCATAATATCATGATCATAGCGATTACTTTTATCACTTGATTCGAATCCTTATATAAACTGGACCGTTCTATAATATGTACAACCTTCCAATCATTGCTCTTTAGCTGCAGGTAGTTCACCATAACCTCTTTCTCTTTATACTTGGCCACGAAGCTGCCTTCCTTCACCCCGTCCTGAATAGCCGCCCCCGTATCATTTTGAAAATAGTGGTTCATCGGGGTCATAAGCATAGATTTGTCCGCATGCGATAGGATGATTCCATTCTGATCGATCACGAAGCTTTCTGTATAGAGCTCACTGTCTGTATTTTTACTTAAAATATCGCTAAGCATCTCTTCCCGAATATCGAGCACAACCACCATGCCCATTTGCCGTCCATCATGAATGTTGAATACCTGCTTAGCCAGAGAGAAGACCAGCTCTTCGTGGTTGTCCGCCGTATCCGAATATTGTCCTAGCCTTGTGGGAAACCAGACATAAGAATTTCGCTCCGCCATCGTCTTGTCATAGAAATCGACCCGATGTGCTTCAAGATCCTCCCAGCGAAAAATCCCTTTAATATATTGAGCATCCGTAATAAACGAAATAGATTTAAACTCCGGAGAAACCGCCGTAAAGTAAGCCAGCTTGGTAGTCAGAGTGAGATGTTCTACTATGCTCTCATCACGCTGCTGTAGCTTATGCAGCAAAGACAAAATTTCTGTGTTCGTGATGACCTGCATCAGCATATCTTTGTATCCGGAGAAACGGATATCGATATTTTCACCTGTCTGTCTAATCAACTGCTTCGAGGAGTCCGCCACTTTCTTGTCAATTGCGTCTTTAGTAATTGAATACGAAACCAGCCCCAATATAAACAAAGGGATTAATGTAATCGTCATTAACAATAGAATCCATTTGTACTTAATGCTAGATCGCAAATGCCGCCAGCCTTTGCTTATTCTCATCGTCATCATCTCCACCTGCTTCGATACGAACAAAGAAAGACCCAGCCGCATGGCAGGATCCTTCTTCCATTATTCCAGAACTATAATTAAGGATAGACCGTGAAGTTATCAAACGATGTACTCTGATGAGCCGTTCTCAAACCCGCCTTTCCATGGGTAAATGCCGTTCCCGAGTTATCGTTATAGTCAATTTTCGGAACATTCATGTCACCCACGTACACCTTAATATTCGTTCCCTGAACGACTACCTTCATTTTATGCCATGCATTAGTGGACAGAGCCAAATTCACACCCGTTAAAGGGCTCCAGTTGTAATTTTGTTTGCCGAGATACACTCCATCCGCCTTGATGTAAGCATAGTACCCCTGTAAGAAATCGGCATTTCCTTGTCCAAGCTCCAGTCCGTTTGCCGGATTAGTTCCACGGACAATGATCCCCGAGTCTCCACTGCCCTCGTTCATGCGAATATCCGCTTCCACGGTATAGTCCGCCCAATGATCATTGCCAATCGTTGTCTTGGCAAATGTGCCGCCTGCGGAGTGATACAGTCCGTCGCTTACTGACCAGTTCCCTTCCCATTGCTTCCAGTCGCCGCTCTTGCCGCCATCAAAGTTATCGCTCAGATGAGGTACGCTTGCATGATGCTGGAATTCCATACTGGCGAAGTCGGCCTCGCCCGTCACAAATTCTACCCGCAACTCTCTTAAGCCTTGCGTGAGAGGTATGCCCTTAACCGTTGCCGAGCGCCATTCGTCCCAGCCGCCAGTATTAGGAACTTGCACAATGCCGGTTAGATCCGTCGTTCCATCCCATAGTCTGATTTGCACGCCATTCATCGTGGTCGCCATTCGAAACGTGACATCATAAGCCCCCGTAGAAGCCACATTCACCTTGTATTTTAACCACTCCTCGGACTGGTTCCAGCCTACATTATAGCCGCCCTCCGGATTGACGCGAATATCCACCGCATCATTTCTGTATTCGCCGCCCAGATTATTCGCGGTTGTATCATGATAGGCGATTCCTTCGCCGCCGCTCATATAATGAACAGCTTCCACTTTGCCTGGGATAGGCTTATATGCATCCCAAGCATTACTGCCGTTCACTTTATTACTGAATGCAACATAAGCAAAATCAGCATGCGTGTCTTCGGTTAAATAGCCAACCTGGCCGCCGCCAAGATTGGCGTTCTGCATCATTTTCAGCATATTATCCACATAGATTCGGAATTGGTTCCCTGATTTCTCAACCCGCATGCTATGCCACTTGCTATAATCAAATCCTGAAGGCAGTGAGGCATAGATCCATCCTTGAGACACGCCATCTACGACAAAGTTGACTTCCAGACGGTTGTTCAACTCGCTCAGCATCGCCACACCGTAATTATCTTCATTTGCATAAGAGAACGTAGCTCCGTAACGCGGGGAGCCGCTTGTACCACGATTCATTTGCTTCATATGGAACTCTGCCGTATAATTCGCCTCCGTCGCCGCATTCGTGATTTGTTTATACGCCGCCGTGGACCCCATGCTATCCTGCCACATTAATTCCTGGTTATAGATGCCCCAATGCCCGCCGTTTACATTGTACCAGTTGGAGCCAATAGCCGTTCTGTTAAAGCGGTCATAAAAATCCGGCATATCCGGGTCGGGCTGCGATGTTGTCGTAGGGCCCAAGACGAGCATTTTGTCCCCATTCCATACGACACGATCCATATTAATGCTTCGAATCGGCCAGCCTTCAGGCGTGTAGCCCTTCCAGTTATGGTAGAACATATAGAGCGAATCCAGATCCGGGCCGGTGACTAACCCATTATGGCCCAATCCAATCGTTGGCCCCTCGGTCGAGAGGACGACGGGATTTTGTTTGCTGGCAGGTACAAATCCCGTTAAAGGATTACTGCTCACCGCATAGTCGATCCGGTAAGCCGGACTATGAACATGGTTGCCCGTATACGTCATGTAATATTTTCCGTTCCGCTTAATAACGGTCGCCCCTTCTGTCCAGCCTCCGCTGATCGAGGCACCAGTATTCGATCCGGCTCCAAAAGTATAAGGATCACTCATAGGATGAGCGACCATCTGGCCGTGTTCAGCACGGTAGAAATACCACTGTCCATCGTCATCAATAAACACATGCCCGTCAATACTCAACCCTTTATTCGGGGTTTGAACGGTAAAGGGCCCTGTCGGGCTTTCACTGCGCAGTACGTAATGGCCGTTTCCGCCCGGAGAGGTGTACATATAGAAGTAGCCATTCCAATAAATGACCTCCGGTGCGTAAGCTCCTTTCGTAATCGGGTCTGTTGCCACAAGCCCGGCATATGTCCAATTCACTAAGTCCGGCGAACTCCAGGCTTTAATGCCTGTCTCAGAGTCCTTGGTACTGACGTACAAATAATAATCGCCTTTGAATTTCAAAATATAAGGATCACCGGAACCATAAGTTGCCCATTCATTACTGAGTGTCTGTGGATTCTGATAGGCTTGCGCCAACGAAGACGGCAAAGTCATGCATCCTACCATTAGAACAAGCAAAATCTTTAAATATCTTCTCATAGCGTCCTTCCTCCCATAGGCGAATGTAATCGCTTTCTATTTTACCGCCATCTTATCATCACCCCTTGAAATTTTTTATATCTTATAGAGTATATAATTTAAATGACTCATTTTTTAATGAAATAGAATGACAGGTATGGACACTCTTCTAGGATCATACTTCCCATGAATCTGCTCCAGCAAGAGTTCCACGGTGACTTTGCACATTTCCTCGACATTTTGCTTTATGTACTTCACTTCTGCTAGATCAGACTGGTCAAAACTAATCAGTTCCGGGCGTTGCTCTTTTGGTAAATTCATATGTTTCATGGCCCGAAGCGATATGTGGGTTAATTCTGCATTTCCAGTAAAGATAGCCGTAATTTCGGGATGATTCCTTAGAAATTCCTGAATCATGGGGCTTCCTTTCCCCGAAGCCATATCAGCTATACTCAACACGCACCATAAATTTTTGTTAATCGACAGATTTCGTTCAAGGAACGCCTTCTCAAACCCCATCGCCCGATCCGCCGTCACCGAATTGGTCACTTCCATCGTCACAAACGCAATTTGCCGATGTCCTCGGTTAATGAGGTGTTTGACCGCCTGATAGGAACCATCCACGTTATCTGCACTCACGCTATAAGTCTCGATTTCTTTCAAATAACGATCGATCAGGACGAGCGGGAACCGATTCAATGACAATCTTAAAATATCATTGTTATACATCTCCTGTTCAATCGGGAATATGATGAGCCCCTTTACCCTTAATTGGAGTAAATCCTCAATGGCCTTGCTCTCTTCCAGCGATGATTCCTGGGTAATTTTGATCAGGAGATGATAACCATTTTCTCGAACGTATTGCTCGACAGCATTGATGATCCGCTGATCTACTTTCGTTTTCATGCTGGGGAGAATTAGACCTATTAATCCCTTATGACCGCTCATAGACTGAATATCCTTGGGGATATGATTGACAAATGTCCCTTTTCCCCGGTGTCTGATCAGGACTCCTTCTTCAGCCAGACCATTCATAGCATTTTTAGTTGTAATCTTGCTTACATGATACTCCTCGGCAAGCTCTGTCTCCGATGGTACGCGATCTCCTGGCCTCAGCTGCCCGGTTCGTATAAGATACCGGATATCCTCTTGAATCAATTTGTATAGCGGTAATGACTTCATAGGTAAGTCACTCCCTCCCTGTTACATGCTGCTTTCAGCTCAATGACATATACATGATTATAACATCAGACCTATTTCTTAGTTAAAAATAGAAAAAGAGCTGCTTAAAGCAGCTCTTATTATGCTTAATCTATATTCCAATTTAATGATGTCTGTTCATGGGAGAGGACGAGCCACGTTCATGACCATCTCTGAATCCTCCGTAATCACATAATCAGGCAATTCGTCTCCATGCAGCAGCCAGAGCTCGTGCAGGGCCCTTGTACAGCCGACGTACAGCAACTTGGCATCCTCCTGTGAATAATGCTCCCTGTCAACATCCGTAACAATGACGGAGTCAAATTCAAGCCCTTTGGACAAATAAGCTGGCAGCACGGATATGCCCCCCTCATATTGATCACTGCTGCCATCGATCAAATGGGCCTCGATCCCATCCTGAACGAGCAATTCATGAAGCTCCGAGGCATCCTGCAGCGTCCTCGTAAGCAACGCTGTTGTCCGGTAGCTTCCCTTGAGCACGGCCTTCAGCACCTCTTTAATGGCGCCGCTCCGCTCCGTTCCCGCTGCGGATAACAGCCTGACCGGCTCCCCGCTCCGGAACACAGGAACGGCCAGCAGCTCCGTACCTACTCCCTTAGCCAATATTTCGTTTCCGAACGATATGATTTCCATGGTCGAGCGGTAGCTGCGAGTCAGGGCAAAATAAGCCGTTTCCTCCGAATGAAACAGCTCCTGCATTTCATGCCAATCGCGCACCCCTTTGTAATAATGGATGCCTTGCGACAAATCTCCCAGAATCGTAAAAGAGTGCCCTTTGACAAATTGGTCCAGCACCGCAACCTGGAAAGGCGAGAAATCCTGGGCTTCGTCGATAACGACATGATCGAAGGTCATTTTGCCCTCGATCTCGTGAATACGCGTGTATAAATAGAGCAGCGGCGCGAGGTCCTCCTCTTTAACGATGCCTTTCTTCAGGCTGCTGTTCGTTTCCTTCCAGATGGCCGGGGGAATATCAACGGACATGTCTGGAAGGCCCATGCTCCCCCTCTTTTTGAGTTGAAAAAGCTCCTCGTAGAGTGAAAGCGGCGTAAGCTCAGGCCACTTCTTGGCATAAGCCTTCTCACGCTGCTGCGCTTTCTTCTTCCATTCCTTGAGCTGTGCTGCGGACGGGGCTTTCTTCAGCTCCATCTCAATCCAGCGGTGAAGCCGGGCCAGCACCCGCTCTTTGCGTCTTGCCACAGGATAGTGTTTGTACTCTCCCTCAAACCAAGCCAGAATCTCCGCATAGGGAAGCTTTGTTCCCTCCCAAGGCTCGAAGTCGATCTTCGGTACGCATAAGGCCTCCATATCGTCGAGAAAAGTATCGATCACTGCTTTGAAGCGCATTGAGCCTTTGAACCGGCCCGGCAGCTCGCTTTCCGGCACAGGCTCCGTACGGACTGCATCGAACCAGCGACGGAGGTCACTCTGGCTCGTGGCCGGCGGATGCTCCAGCCCAAGTACTTCCGCTGCCCAGTCCGGGAACGTGCTCTGCTGGATATCGCCCACGCCGAGTTCCGGCAGCACTTCGGAAATATAGTCGATAAACATATGGTTCGGTGCAAAGATGATCATGCGCTCCGCCTGAATTTGCTCCTTGTACTGATACAGCAAAAAGGCCAAGCGATGCAGTGCTACCGTCGTTTTCCCGCTGCCCGCCACGCCCTGGATAATGAGCGCTGTGTTTTTTGCCGCCCGAATGATTTGGTCCTGCTCCGCCTGAATCGTCGACACGATATCGCGCAGCCGGTTATCTTTATTTTCGCCCAGCCGATAGACGAGGAATTCGTCCGACACCGCAGGACCCTCGTCCTCCCGATTGTACGTATCGACGACGCGCTCCAGAATCTGCTAGCGAATTACGATGTTTCTTTTTAAATAAACAAGTCCTTCGATGATGCCTTCGGGTGCTTCGTACGTGGCCGAGTCGCCGCCAGTGAACGAATAAAACAAACTCGCTACCGGCGCTCTCCAATCGATGACAACCGGCTGCTTGCCGGAAGGGTCGCCAACGCCGACTTTGCCAATATAAAGAGGGGCAGACTCCCGGCCCATCTCCTCAAAATCAAGCCTGCCGAAGTAGGGCTCCCGCAATGATTTCTCTAGCTGCTGGCGCTGGCCTTCCCGGCCCGCCTCCAGCACCTGCTCCGTAAAATCATGACCTGTATAAACAGGTATAGCTCGCAAAGCTGACAATTGGTGATCGATCTCTTGCAAGGTGCGACCCAGCCGCTCCTTCTCTTCTTGATAGGCACTTTGAAAATCAGTCATTTCAGTTACCTCCTAAGGTTTAGTGTTCCAATTGTCCTGGCGAGTGTATTCCCATAACCAGAAGTCAAAAGGAGTTACATTATACCACCATGAAAAACAAAAAGCGACTGCCTTCACTTCAAAAGGCAACATCGCTTTGTCGTCATTATATCTTGATTCCGTTGATTTCGAGCAGTTCCCGAACGGCTACGCTGACCATGATGAGTCCCACGACCGGTGGAACGAACGAATTACTGGCCGGAGGCTGCTTCGCCTTGCGGATTTTCGCGCCTTCCGGGGCAATTTTCTTGGTTACATCCTCGCGAGGTTTAACCGGATCCTCGGTGGAGAATACAACCTTGACTCCTTTTTTGATGCCGTCTTTGCGGAGCTTCGTGCGGATAACGCGAGCCATCGGATCAACCGATGTTTTCGATATATCCGCCACTTGAAAACGTGTAGGATCCATTTTGTTCGCCGCGCCCATACTGGACAGCATCGGAATTTTTCGCTTCAGACACTCTTTGATCAGATGGATTTTGTACATAATCGTATCCGAGGCATCCAGCACGTAATCGATATCGTATTGGAACAGTTGCTCGTAGGTTTCTTCCGTATAAAACATATTCAGCGCAATCGTCTCGCACTCTGGGTTGATGAGTTTAACCCGTTCGCACATTAAATCCGCTTTCTTCTGCCCAATCGTTGTGGTCAGGGCATGAATTTGGCGGTTGATGTTCGTAATGTCTACGACATCCTTATCAATCAGAATGATGCGTCCGACTCCCGTCCGGGCTAGCGCCTCTACGGCGATCGCGCCGACCCCGCCGATGCCGAGCACCGCTACCGTGCTGTTCTTCAAAGCTTCAAGTCCTTCTGCCCCGATCGCCAGTTCTGTCCGTGAAAACTGATGCAGCATACTTCCCACAATCCTCCTTTATGAAACAGAAACGGGCTACGGCTTCCTGTCAGGAGGCAGTACCCGTTTCTTGCTAATGATTTATTGATTTATTGTTTTTTATCTTCAGCCGGCTTCACGGCCAATTTAATATGAAGCTGCTCTAATTGCGGCGCATCCACTTCAGACGGTGCATTCATGAGCAGATCTGTCGCGCTGGCCGTCTTCGGAAACGCAATCGTCTCGCGCAGGTTGTTGCGGCCAGCAAGCAGCATGACAAGACGGTCAAAACCGAACGCTACGCCGCCATGCGGAGGAGTACCATAGTCAAAGGCATCAAGCAAGAAGCCGAATTTCTCCTGTGCTTCTTCCTGGGACAAACCGATCGCCTTGAACATTTTCTCCTGAACGTCCCGTTTATAAATCCGCATCGAGCCGCCACCAACTTCGTAACCATTCAATACGAGGTCATAAGCTTGGGCTAAAATTTTACCTGGGTCAGTATCGAACAAGGCGATATCCTCTTCGCGAGGACGCGTGAACGGATGGTGTTCAGCCACATAGCGTTTCTGATCCTCATCCCAGCCAAGCAGCGGGAAGTCCACAACCCAAGCGAATTTATACACGTTGTCGTCGATAAGGCCAAGCTCGCGTCCAATTTTGAGGCGCAGATTGCCGAGAACATCAGCTACAACCTTCTTCGTGTCGGCGGAGAAGAGCAAGAGGTCTCCTTCTTCTGCACCTGTACGCTCTTTCAGCGCTTCGATTTCTTGTTCGGTGAAAAATTTAACGATCGGCCCGCGGAACTCGCCTTCCTTCACTTGAATCCAGGCAAGGCCTTTCGCGCCGTAGCGGGCAGCGAACGGTCCTAGATCGTCAATCTCCTTGCGGCTCCATGTGCCGCACCCTTTTGCGTTAAGTACTTTAACCTCGCCGCCCTTCTCGATGACGGAGGAGAACACTTTAACGCCGCAGGTGGATACGATATCGTTCACTTCGATCAATTCCAGGCCAAAACGCAGGTCAGGCTTGTCGGAGCCGTATTTGCCCATCGCATCGGCGTAGCTCAGACGCTGGAACGGTGTAGGGATGTCGATTCCTTTTGTTTCTTTGAACAGACGTACAACGAGTTTTTCCATCATCTCGAGCAATTCATCGCGGGACAGGAAAGAGGTCTCGATGTCCACCTGGGTAAATTCCGGCTGGCGGTCGGCGCGCAGATCCTCGTCGCGGAAGCAGCGGGCGATTTGATAGTAACGCTCCACTCCGCTGACCATCAACAGCTGCTTGTACAGCTGTGGAGATTGCGGCAGGGCAAAGAATTCGCCGGCATGTACACGGCTCGGTACGAGATAGTCACGAGCGCCTTCCGGAGAGCTCTTCGTCAGGATCGGCGTTTCTACTTCAACAAAACCTTCTCCATCCAGGAAGTCGCGGAATACTTTCGCTGCTTTGGAACGAAGCAGCAATGTCTGCTGCATTTCCGGACGGCGAAGATCCAGGTAGCGGTATTTCAAGCGAATGGACTCGTCCACTTCTACACCGTCTTCAATGAAGAATGGAGGCGTCTTGGCCGCGTTCAGCACTTCGATCTCGGAAATTTGCACTTCGATTTCGCCAGTCGGCAGGTTCGGATTGACCGTTTCCGGATCCCGCTTTACTACTTTCCCTTTAACAGCAAGGACGTATTCGCTGCGTACTTTATCGGCGATTTCCAGCGCTTCGCCGGAATAGTCGGGGTTAAATACGACCTGCACGATGCCGCTGCGATCGCGAAGGTCGATGAACAGAACGCCCCCGAGGTCACGGCGGGTCTGCACCCAGCCGTTCAATGTTACAGTTTCTCCAATATGAGCGGCGCTAAGCGTTCCGCAATGATGAGTACGATTCATGGATTAATGGCTCCTTCATTAATAGTATTATCTCAACCAGGGTCTCAACCCTCCCAAACCCTCCCTTACCGTAAGGGAGGGCCCCCAAGGGCTCGCTGCCCTCGGGACTCCCGCAAACTGGAGTAACGTAGGAGGTGAAGAGGTGCTCCTGCAGTCGCTGTTCCCTTTGGGAATGCGCTGGGTTTGGTGCGTGGAACGCTTTTCCCCCTTCGGGTACGTCTTACTTTTGGCGCTCCAGAATTACCTGGCAAACACGTTGCAGAGTTCTTCTGCTTTCGGCTCACCCGGGCATGGTATGGTGCTATCAGCCGCTTGCCGCCCTGACGGGCCCGCTCTACGCCAGCACTCCTGCGTTTGGGCGATAACTGCTGCTGTGGTGCGTTTTGGCGGTACTGCGTGCTTGGTGGCGCTGTCCCCTTCGGGGATACGCTCACTGTTGTGCAGAGCAAGGGCTCATGCGGGTTGCGCTCTCTCCTGCGAAGATACGCTTGCTGCGGTGCAAAACTTATACTACTTGTAGCATGGCTTGTGATTCTTACTTCTGCTTTCTGCAAGGAGACGCTGTCCTCTTCGGGGATTCGCTCACTGTGGTGCAAGACAAGGGCTCTTGCGGGTTGCGCTCTCTCCTGCGGAGATACGCTTGCTGCGATGCAGGGCAACTGCTGCCTACTTCAGCTCGTTCGCAAGCTCAGCGATCTTGACGGTGCGCTGCTCGCCGGTTTCCATCGACTTAAGGGCGATTTCGCCGCGCTCCAGTTCGTCGTCGCCTAAAATGGCGGTGTAGCGGGCTTTCATCCGGTCGGCGGATTTCATCTGCGCCTTCATCTTACGGCCCAGGTAGTCGCGTTCGGCCGAGAAGCCGGCTTGACGCAGCTTGAAGAGCTGTGTCGAAATTTCCTTGTCGGCCGCTTCACCTAGGGACACAAGGTAGACATCGAGCGGCTTCTCTGCTGAGTAGCTGACGCCTTGCTTCTCGAGAATTAGCGCGATCCGCTCCAGACCGATCCCGAAGCCGATACCCGGCTGATCAGGACCGCCGATATCAGAGACAAGGCCGTTGTAGCGCCCTCCTCCCCCAATGGTATCTATCGCTCCGATGCCTTGGGCTTTATATTCAAACGCGGTGTGCGTGTAATAGTCCAGTCCGCGAACCAGACGGTGGTTGATCGTATACTCGATGCCCATCGCAGTCAGCAGTTCCTGCACTTTGGCGAAATGCGTCGTACATTCCTCATCCAAGCTGTCCAGAATCGAAGGGGCATCGGCAAATTTCTCTTGATCCACCTTGCAATCGAGTACGCGCATCGGGTTGCGTTCAATCCGGGATTGGCAATCCTTGCACAGATTGTCCTTCATCGGCATTAGGAAACCGAGCAGTTTGTCGCGATAGGCCGCCCGGCTTGCCGGATTGCCGACGGAGTTGAGCTCTACCTTGACCTCCTGCAGGCCAAGCTCCCGGCAGTACTGGTATCCCAGTGCCACAACCTCGGCATCAATCGCCGGATCAACGGCGCCGAACGCCTCCACTCCAAATTGGTGGAACTGCCGCTGGCGTCCCGCCTGCGGACGCTCATAACGGAACATCGGACCGAGGTAATACAGCTTCGTTACGTCCGGCTCTCCGTACAGCTTGTTCTCTACATAAGAACGAACGACTCCTGCCGTTCCTTCAGGCCGAAGCGTCATGCTGCGGTCGCCCTTATCGGTGAACGTGTACATTTCTTTCTCGACAATATCCGTCGTTTCCCCGACGCCGCGTTCAAACAATGACGTTTGTTCAAAGATCGGCGTGCGAATTTCTTTGTAATTGAAACGACGGCATAAATCTCTGGCTCTCTCTTCAATGAATTGCCATTTCTCGACAACGCCAGGCAGTATGTCCTGCGTGCCTGTCGGCTTTTGAAAAGCCATGTCCATCCCTCCATCCAACTATCGTGTTTTAGCTGTAAAAATAAAAAAACTCCCGCCCTGTTCATAAAAACAAACAGGGACGAGAGATCGTTTACCAAATCACCCGTGGTGCCACCCACATTCCGACTGCCTTGACTATAGCTGGTAACGGGACTAATCCAACCCCTTCCTTACGCCAAGTCTGTGGCAATCGCTTTACACGGTTAACGCCCGCTAACGCCGCTCGGCTACTCTGCATCATTTCGCCGCCGGTTCTCAGGGAAGTCTTTCGTTCAATCATCACCGGAATCCTTCCAGCCAGCCATGGGACGAAACACGGCTCCAAGCATCAGCTTGGAACAGCATGCGTTCCTCATGCCGGGATTCCTCTCTGTAGATGTGGGGTTGAATTACTTTCTCCCGTCATCGAATAACAGTATTAAAGAAATTGTGTATATTTTTAGATTTTAAGTAACCCTAAGCGCAAAGTCAAGCTTTAATCAAGAAAAAGACCTGCTACCAACGGGGTGCAGGTCCAAAAGTATATATTTTAAAAGGGGGTCATGCTCTTATTATAAACAGGCTTTGTTAAAGGAACATGAAAGTAATATTACAGTTATATTACATAAACGAAAGCGATTTATTCACCGCTATCATTCATCAAGCTGCGCTACAAAAGCACCCTGGGAACGCAATTTATGAACGACGTCATCGTAATCCTGATCCCGGACTTTAAGGCTCAGCACATATTGCAGGCTGTCGTAATCCTCATCGCCGAAATCGTTCAGATCTACCACAGGATTCACTTCATCCCTCTCTCTTCCCTCCATCGCTCCCTCATTATCACGGTCGCCATCAGCGATAGTGCTGTTTGGCATGACCACCGGCACAAAGCCCTGCCCGCCGGCAGCCCCGGGATAGCCTACGGCTCCGTAGGTGCCGCCTGTTGCGCTGTTATTCACCGGGACGAAAGGAACGAGGATGTTCGTGTCCCTGCCAATCGACTGATCCAGGCGTCCGACCTCGACCTGCTCCGTCTCGAACGGAAGCAAGCTCGTCCTGGCTCCTTCCGCCTGATCCTCATTTTTAAAATATGCTTGAATATGTTTAGCCATGTCGATCTCTCCTTCGTCACATTGATCGGATAACTGGCTTTCCCGCTTACTTCAGCGCCTGCAGGATTTCGCGTACAAAGGCCGGTTCATCTTTAGGCGTACGTGAAGTAATATAATTGCCGTCAACCACGACTTCCTGATCTTTAAACTCAGCTCCCGCGTTGATCATATCGTCCTTGAGCGGTGGATAGCATGTTATTGTGCGGCCCTCCAACAGATTCGCGCTAATGAGGATTTGCGGACCGTGGCATATCGCGGCGATCGGTTTGTTGGCCTCATTAGCCTCTTTTACAAATTGCAGTATCCCTTCGTTCAAGCGAAGATTTTCCGGAGACGACCCGCCAGGGATAACCACAGCGTCATAATCGGCCACTCTAACTTCAGCAATGGCTTTCTCCGCCTTATATTCGGCTTTGCCTTGCTTTCCCTTCAGCGTCTCTCCTGCTTCGAGACCGATGATGTCAGCATCATGGCCTGCCTTCTTCACTTCGTCGTATGGAACCTGCATTTCCGAATCTTCAAAGCCGTTAGCCAGCAAAAAGGCTATTTTGCTCATAGCTTTCCTCTCCTTCCAATCATTTTCTCTCTTGGGATGTTATTACCCGTAACGCGAATATTTATAACAATGCAAAAATAGAGCCGATTGGCTCTAGCTGCCTGAACGGGGTATTAACTCCCTTCCCGGTTTGAATTCCAAATGTATCCACTCGTGCTCCTCGGTTCGGGCTGCCCGGGACAGCATGGAGGCTTCTGTCCGGTCTCCCGCAGGAATCAACGGGGGCTGGCGCCACTGTACAGCTTTTAGCGACTGTCGCATGAAATAAACTCCTTTAAAAGCAGTTATGCTTAGTGCTTATTTGTTTTGTAAACAAAAAAATACGATCTCTCTTCCTTCAGATTGCCCTGAAAAGAGAAATCGTATTCTAAGCCTTCGCGCTACGGCGTTTCCGCCTTTGCCGGCTGCTGGCTTTCCAGCATTAGCGTTACAGGGCCCCAGTTCGTCAACTGAACGTCCATATCAGCTCCGAACTCCCCGGTCTCAACCTTTAGGCCTTTGTCCCGAAGCAGAGCGTTGAACCGCTCATACAGCGGCTCCGCCGTTTCCGGTCTGGCCGCGGCGATGAAGCTCGGACGCTTGCCCTTGCGGCAATCCCCGTACAGCGTAAACTGGGAGACGGACAGAATGGCTCCGCCAATGTCTGTTACGCTGCGGTTCATCTTGCCCTCATCATCTTCAAAAATCCGCAGACCGGCGATTTTGTCCGCCAGGTATGCCGCCTCCTTCTCCGTATCCTCATGCGTAATGCCGACCAGCAGCATGAGGCCTTGGCCAATCGAGCCGATTACGGTACCGTCCACCGTAACCTTCGCTTCCTTGCAACGCTGCACAACAACTCTCATCGATCCAAATCTCCTTTATTTCCGTCCCCGCTCCGAGCTTACTGCATAATGCGGTGCACGGTGTATACATCCTGAACCCGTTTAATCTTCTCCACAACAGAATGGAGATGATCCGTATTGCGAATCAGGATCGTCATATGAATTAGCGCCATCTTATTCTTGTCCGCGCGTCCGGAGACTGCGGAAATATTCGTCTTGCTCTCCGAAACCGCTTGAAGCACCTCATTCAAGAAGTTGCGGCGGTCATGTCCGGTAATTTCAATGTCAACGCTATAGTTGGCTTCCACCGCGTTTTCCCATTCCACTTCAATGACGCGAGCAGCCTCTTCCCCATCGCTCGCTGTCGGAATATTCGGACAGTCGCTGCGGTGAACAGAAACGCCCCGCCCCCGGGTAATATAGCCGATAATGTCGTCCCCCGGCACCGGGTTGCAGCATCTGGCAAAGCGCACGAGCAAATTGTCGATGCCTTTAACAACGACGCCGTTCGTTGGACGTGATCTTCGTACCTCTGGAGCCTTCACTTCCTTCACTTCGGAAGTCAGCTCGATCTGCTCCGCCTCTTCCTGCTCTTTGCGCAGCTTCTCCGTTAGCTTCGTCACGATTTGGGATGCGGTAATACCGCCAAATCCGATGGCCGACAGCATATCCTCCACATCGTTAAAAGCATACTTCTTCGCCGCTTCCAGCAGCTTATCCTCCGTCATCCACTGCGCCGGATCAAGCCCCGCACGCTTCAGCTCGCGCTCGATCGCATCGCGTCCCTTTTCCACGTTCTCTTCCCGCTTCTCTTTCTTGAACCACTGCTTGATTTTACTTCGAGCATGAGAAGACTGGGCGATTTTGAGCCAATCCCGGCTCGGCCCGTAGGAATGCTTCGAGGTCAGAATCTCGACGATATCACCGGTCTTAAGCTTATGATCGAGCGGCACGATCCGTCCGTTCACTTTCGCGCCAATCGTTCGGTTGCCCACCTCGGTGTGGATACGGTAGGCAAAATCAAGCGGCACGGAGCCCGATGGCAGCTCTATGACTTCACCCGACGGTGTAAAGACGAACACCAGGTCAGAGAAGAAGTCCATCTTCAGCGATTCGACGAACTCTGAAGCGTCTTTTGCTTCATGCTGCAACTCCAGTATCTCACGGAAGAACGTCATCTTATTCTCAGGCGTGCCCGCCTCCGTACCTTCCTTATAAGCCCAGTGAGCGGCAATCCCGAATTCTGCGGTCCGGTGCATTTCCTTGGTGCGGATTTGCACCTCCGTAGGCTCCCCGGTTGGCCCTACAACGGTCGTATGCAGGGATTGGTACATATTTGCCTTCGGCATGGCAATATAGTCCTTGAACCGCCCCGGCATCGGCTTCCAAAGGGTATGGATAATCCCGAGGGTTGCATAACAATCCTTAATGTTGCTCACGATGATTCGAATAGCAAGCAAGTCATAGATTTCATTGAACTGCTTGTTCTTCGTCGTCATCTTCTTATATACGCTGTATATATGCTTCGGCCGGCCTGATAGCTCAGCCTCAACACCCATTTCATCCAGCTTCTCCTGGATCCGGGCGATGACCTTCTTAATGAAATCCTCCCGCTCTGCCCGCTTCTTATGCATCAGATTGGCAATCCGGTAATACTGCTGCGGGTTCAAATAGCGGAGAGAGATATCCTCCATCTCCCATTTGATTGCCGAAATCCCCAGCCGGTGAGCGATGGGGCAAAAAATCTCCAGCGTCTCATAAGCAATGCGGCGCTGGCTCTCCTCGGACTGGAACTTCAAAGTCCGCATGTTGTGGAGACGATCCGCGAGCTTAATAACGATGACCCGGATATCCTGGGCCATGGCGATAAACATTTTTCGATAATTTTCGTTCTGCTGTTCTTCCTTGGATTGAAATTTGATGCGCTCCAGCTTCGTTAGCCCATCTACAAGCATGGCGCAATCGCTGCCGAAGTGATCATGGATTTCCTTCAAGGAAACGGTCGTATCTTCAACGACATCATGAAGCAGGGCCGCAATAATAGAAAGAGCATCCATTTGCATGCCCACGACAATTTCTGCAACCGCCAGCGGATGCAGAATATAAGGTTCACCGGATTTCCTCAGCTGTCCATGATGGGCTTGTTCCGCGAAGTCGTATGCTTCCCGAATGCGCTTGAGATCCGGTTCTTTAATGTAGATAGACGCCTTTTCGAGTAATCGCTCTATGCCCATTGAATCCGATTCGTTTCCTTTCTATATAAAATAAGGCTGCATTTCCAACGTATAAAAGGGCACTTTTCGCCCGATTTTGATTTCCTATATTATGACTCCTGCGTCCACTTACGTCAACCATTAGCCTCGATGAACATGCATAAACAACTTTATTTAAACTACTTTAAATTAAAAAAAATGTAGATTAAACAGGAATTAGTTTCCGTTGCATCGAATATCTTACTTTTAGTTGCATACATATTGATATTTTTAAGGAGGTTTTCTGCTTATGAACGAGCCCCATATCGATGCTTCATCCACTAATCTCGATCCGAAGGTCGCCGGATTGCTATGCTATGCGCTGGCATTCGTTACGGGTATTATCTTTCTCATCGTGGAGAAGAAGAGCAGCTTCGTCAAGTTTCATGCCATGCAATCGGTCCTCGTATTCGGCATACTGACCGTTGCCAACATCCTTTTTTCCTGGATCCCGTTTATCGGCTGGATCGGCTCCCTCATCGTCGGCGTGCTTTATTTTGTGCTGTGGATCGTGCTGATGCTAATGGCACTGCAGGGAAGATGGTTCAAGCTGCCTTTTATCGGCGACTTCGCGGAGCAGCAGGCGAGCAATTTCAAATAGGATTACCGATTAAGCCGACACGGCCAATAATCGACAACATCCGCGGATATTCTTAGTCTTTGGCAAGACCCGATGCTCGCTATGCAGCGAGCATCGGGTCTTTTTTTAAAATAATTTAGCAATGTATAATATTTTCTGTTGAAAATTGCGGACAGAGTCATTATCCTAGTAAGGATAACTAAATATGAACGTTTAGAGGAGTGACCCTGTTTGCAACGTGAAATTCAAGTTAATGAGAAAGTTCCCTTCGGGCCTGGTGTTCTGCTGAGTATGCAACACCTTTTTGCCATGTTCGGCAGCACGGTGCTTGTACCGAATATTTTCGGTGTAGACCCGGCGATGATCCTGCTCATGAACGGGATCGGTACGCTGCTGTACATCTTGATTTGTAAAGCGAAAATACCAGCTTATCTCGGATCAAGCTTTGCCTTTATCTCCCCGGTACTCGTAGTTCTGGCTGCTCATCCGGGTACAGGCTATTCTTACGCCCTTGGCGCTTTTATCGTGACAGGCTTAATTTTCATCGCGGTCTCGCTGCTCATTCGACTAGTTGGTACCGGCTGGATCGATATTGTATTCCCTCCGGCTGCCATGGGGGCGATCGTCGCGCTAATCGGGCTTGAACTGATCCCGGTTGCCGCCGGAATGGCTGGTCTGATCAATTCAGACCCGACCAAGGCCTGGGCGCCGAATCCGACAGAAATTATGCTGTCGCTCGTTACACTCGGGGTCACCATGCTGGGAGCCGTCCTGTTCCGCGGATTCCCTAAAATCATTCACATCCTCATCGGTATCGTCGTCGGATACGGTCTCGCTTATTTCTTGGGCCAAGTCGACAAAGCGGCCATCGCGGCTGCACCATGGTTCTCCATGCCAACCCTAACGACGCCAAAATGGAGTGCGTCCGCCATCATTACGATCATTCCGGTAGCGCTGGTCGTTATCGTCGAGCATATCGGACACTTGCTGGTAACAAGCAACATCGTGGGCAAAGACTTGTCCAAGGATCCGGGCCTGCACCGCTCCCTGCTCGGTAACGGTATCTCTACCGTATTGTCCGGATTCGTAGGTTCAACACCGAATACAACCTATGGAGAAAATATCGGCGTCATGGCGCTGACGAGAGTCTACTCGATCTTCGTGATCGGCGGTGCGGCCATCTTCGCGATCCTGCTTTCGTTCTCCGGTAAATTTTCGGCCATCATCGCGTTTATTCCAACACCCGTTATGGGCGGAATATCGCTTCTGCTGTTCGGCGTTATCGCCGCTTCCGGGCTGCGCATTTTCGTAGAGCAGAAGGTCGATTTCTCCCGGCCGACGAACATGCTGCTTGCTACCATTGTCTTCGTCATCGGTCTAAGCGGAGCAACGCTGAAAATGGGCGATGTCGAGCTGAAAGGGATGGCCCTGGCTACCATCGTAGGCATTGCGCTGAGCCTGTTCTTCAAGCTTATTGAAGTGCTCGGCCTTTCGAATGATAAGGAAGAAGCGCATTAATTCAAGAACAAGCCTATATCGGGCCCTAAGAAAGGCCGAGCAGGGAAGCACTCCCTGGCTCGGCCTTTTTTCCATAGACACGCATTTCGTAGCGTCCTCTTTATAAATCCTTAGTTGGTAAACGTGTAATGCGGCGAATCATATTGCGGTCCCGATTTTTCATAAGTAAACCAGTAATCGATTACGTTTCCGCCCTGCAGCCCTGCGATGACCTGCTCCCAGTTCCCGTTGTTATTCGTCATCCGGTAGTTTAGCTGCTGTCCGCCGGACACCGTGTAATGAATGTCCACGTAGAGCGCAGGCGTCTTTGGAGTAAAGGCAATCTTCACTTCCGACCCCGAGATGCGGTTTACTTTAACCGTGTAATCGTCCGTAACGACGTCTCCGCCGCCATCTCCGTTGCCTCCTCCGTTTTCGCCTCCATTGTTACCTCCGCTGTTGCCACCACCATTACCGACATTAAAGCTGTTCGGCTGCACTGTCACCTGATGGCCGTCAGAGAACTGAACGGTCTTCGCGCTACTCGTCATATTATAGACGACATACGTCTTGACTCCATTTTTATTGAATACAGCATAAAGCGGATAGTTCGCGGTTACCGACGGTTCTGCATGCCCTAATGCGTCTAAATTATGAATCCAATGATACGCATTCGCTTTGGAATTACCCGCCTCCGGAATCAACTGCGATACGCGGGCGTTAAATTTGGCTTTGGCATCCGCAGGATCGGAAATCGCTCGGTACATGTATACGAGATCTTCCCATGGGCTGAAATTGCCGCCGCTCTCCGTTAACAGTGCATTGTAATTTCTCGCCGTATATTGCGGATATTGTGTCAGATAGAGCGATGCGGATGTGATCGGAAGCCAGTTGATGCCGTGAACTTCAGCCGGATTACCCGTCCACCATGTGGCGTCGCCCACCGTCTTGCCTCCCCATATCATACTTGCCGTCTCTTTCGTAAAACCGGCTGGGAAGTTCGTGTCATGCACATCAAACCAGTATTCGTTAATCGCATTCATTTCCGTCACGTATTGATAAATTCCTGCGTCGCGGATCGTCTTGTTCCCAGTAGCCTCGCCCCACAGAATGAGCCCTGCCCAGGCATTCATCGCCTCTGACGATGACTCGTTGTTGTTGCCGTCTCCGAAATTGGCATGTCCGGAAGCCCAAGAATGCCCGGCATAAGGATCGAAGTTTCGCAAGTACGGGAACATGGAATCCGAACGGTCAACATTCGCAATGTCGCGAATAAGGAGCTTGATCATTCCGCCCCAGTTGGCGTCGCTGGCCCAATTCTTGTCCGTTCTGGCAATCTCGGCTGCCGCCTTGATGAAATATCCGTAGTGGAAATGATGGTCATTCAGCTCGTTAGCCGTCCCGTAGCTGTCAGGATAACCAATGACGGTTCCCCAGTTATTGTTGTAGTAAAATACATTGGAGGCTTTCAAGTTGCCGGATGCATTGCTCGCTTTGAGCCAGTCCTCCAAGCGGCTCTTGATTTCCGAGCGGAACTGGCTTGCGGCAGCCGTGTTGCCGACCTGATCGGCGATCGGCGCGAGTACGGCCAGCTTCCCTAGACGTTTGCCTGTCCAGTACGTATCCGCGGCGCCGGCAAACTGCTCAGCAGCAGCCTCGTTTATATATTGGTTCAGAACGTTTTTGTCATAAGACCCGAGATCCGGGAGCGATGGCAGAACGCCGTTAAACTTCATCTTCGTCTGAAAACTCCCGCCTTCAACCGTCTTCATTTGGCCGCGGACGGAAGGATACGTATAGGCCAGTGTAGCCGTGGACGAATTTTTCCATTGATGCGGATACAGCGCGAATATAGTTCCCGATTGATTGCCTTCTTTAGCCGTCGTGCTTGCCGTGAAGGTCGTCGTTACTTCGCTGGTCGCTTCATTATAGGTATAATTCACTTTGGTATCGGTAATATGGGAATAGGCATATTGCTTGAATTTATTCAAGGTTTGCACGGAATTATCCGGAAGCACTGCGACCGAGAAATAGTTTTTGCCGTTCAAATTGTTCGTCAGCGTATTGGTGCCGATTCCGCTCCAAGTACTGCCCGACGCTCCGTATAAGCCGTAATGCGCGCCTTCGATCGTAATCCCGAGGACAGAGCTGCTATTGTCTCCCGACCATACCGTTGGCGGTGTGTAAAATTTAAGCTTCGGATCTCCTCCTGCAAAGGTGAAATACACGTAAGGAGAGCCGTGTCCGTAAGACACACTCATCGAATTGTTCCCTTGCTGGTACAGCGCCTTCACGAACCAATCGCTGAAGCCGTCTACTTTAGCATCCGGAAAGGCTCCGACCGCAGAATGGCCGACCGTGAAATCATGGATATCATTCATCCAGCCCGCGACGAATCCTGGCAAAGCGTGTACTCTTGTTCCCGGATAATAAATGCGGATGCCATCCCCCTGGTGCTTCATCGCCAAAGGATGCGGATACTG
Source organism: Paenibacillus sp. YSY-4.3 (assembly GCF_054767475.1). NCBI lineage: Bacteria > Bacillati > Bacillota > Bacilli > Caryophanales > Paenibacillaceae > Paenibacillus > Paenibacillus sp. YSY-4.3. The sequence goes on from NZ_BAABMC010000015.1 coordinate 38,327, forward strand.
GGCCTCGGAATGAGTACTCCAAGCTAGGCTGCTCCACCAATCATTCGTAGGCATTTTTCCCGCCACGCCCGAAGTTTTGTATATGCTGGACGGTGCGTCCGTCGCTCCTGGGGGCAGTACGGTCGAATAAGAGCCTTTGCCTATAGGTACCTCCCCTGAAAACGCATTCAAATTTGTCGCCCACATCGACATGCCGACAGCCAATACTAGTACATACGAAAGTAGCTTCTTCAATGATATCCTCCTCGGTTAAAATAATAGTCTATCGTCTGTATGCATGACTTAATCAATACACCCCTATTGTTAATCCCTGGCAACATCCAGGTCAAGAAAATAATGTTATTTTTTAACTAAATAAGTCGAAACTACTAAATTACAATCCAAAATATGGTACTAAACGTCCGCAATTATTTTCGTAAATCCTCCTTTATTTTCCATTTGGTAAATAATCAATACAAAAAAAGACATCCTGTCAAAAGGATGCCTTTCTGATTTGTTTATGCTCGCCGATCCTAATATTTCAACAGCGAGAACACATCGATGCCCGGCAATTTCTCCCGGCCGTTCAGCTCGCTAAGCTCGATCAAGAACGCTGTACCCGCCACGTTGCCCCCAAGCTCGCGCACGAGCTTGACTGAAGTGGAGATCGTCCCCCCCGTAGCTAGCAAATCATCGGCGATCAACACGTTCTGCCCCGGCTTGATCGCATCGCTATGCATGGCCAAGCGGTCCGAGCCGTATTCCAGGTCATAGCCGACTTCGATCGTCTTATACGGCAGCTTTCCACTCTTACGGATCGGAACGAACCCTACGCCAAGCGCATAAGCCAAAGGAGCGCCCACTACGAAGCCGCGGGCTTCCGGCCCGGCGATCAGGTCGATCTTCAGATCCGACACCATCTTCTTAAGTTCATTAATCGCTTCGCGGTACTTCTCTCCGTTGTTCAACAAGGTCGTGATATCCTTGAAGCTAATTCCCGGCTGGGGAAAGTCGGGTATGACGCGAATGTACTCTTTCAAATCCAATGTAATCTCCTCCTAGTAGTTAGCGCATAACAACAGCATATCTATGAATTAAAAAAGGAAATGCTAAGATACGTTTTGCTGATTTGTCATTAGCCACTGCGTAATTTGCGGTATTCCGGCATGATGGAGGATCTGCTCCATTTCAGCCAGCTCTCCAAGTTCCAGGTACCGGCGCGATGAGTCCAGCGCCCTCTTGGCGGGAGCCTGGTTCATCGTTAATGTGCCCAGATGGCGATGGATAAAGCCAAGTTCCTCGAAAACCTCCAGCGTCATCACGAGCATTCGCCGCGATAAGCGGGTGCGCTGCATTAAGCTGGAAATCAGTTCCTCCTGTTGCACCGCAGCCGTAACCTGCTGTTTGAGCAGAGCATAAATCTGTTTGAATTGCTCCCGGGACGGCGGAAGAATCGCCTCCTGCCGCTCCATTGCCTGGTGGAAAAGGTACACCCTTTCGAGCGAGGAGAACGCCCCCATCATCTTATGCCATATGTCGAATGACTCGGGCAGTTCAAGAACAAACAATATTTTTATATCAGTCCTATTTTGTCCGTCCAACTGAGCAGCCGTATTGCCTGGAATTACGCCAACCTCCTTATCATATATCCAACAAGGGGTATCATTCAATTCATAATTTTTCGTCAATTCGGAATCTTTCATCGTGACGACAGCAATCATTCGCTGCTCTAGCGATTGCTGCTCGATCAACCGGCCGCGGATTTCATTCATCTTCACCACAGGATGCCTTGTTCCCCTGTAATCGAACACCTGGATATGCGGCACGGCGAGATCCTGAATCATTAACTGCGGCTTGCGTGAGCCGTTCCATTCATTGATGCTCGCTTCAGCTACGACATCTACCCGGGCCTCTTCGGTCAGTTGGGAAAGGAGCTCACCCTTTCCGAAAGCCACCGCTTCCATCGTTATTCCATCTTGGCTGAGGACAAGTTTCATATGCTTGCCTTCCTTGCCTAATGGCCGACTTTCCAATAGCTTGGCGCCGCGAATGAGCAGCTTAGGGCAAGCATTCCCCATGCCAAACGGGGCAAGATCCTCCAGTTGCTCAATGACAGGCAGGGAAATATCCGCTAAGCTGCACTCCAAATCCGTCTGCATAACCGGGATGAAATGCTCTTCGCTAAGCACGCCTGCAGCGAACTCGTTCAACTGCTCTTCCAGCTTCGAAAGCTGGCTGCGATGCAAGGTCATTCCAGCGGCCGATGGATGCCCGCCATAGTGCTCCAGTAGGCTTTTGCAGTGTGTCAGAGCCTCATAGATGTCCAGCCCGGGAATAGAACGAGCGGAGCCCTTGCAAGTCCCCGTCTCCGGATCTATGCCGAGAACGATGGTCGGGCGATAATAGCGATCCAGTATTTTGGAAGCTACAATCCCGATGACCCCCGGGTTCCAGCCCTCTCCGGCCAGCACGATAACGCCGGGCAATTCTCCTTCAACCTCTTTGCCGGCCAGCTGGGCCATCGCCTCCTGAACGATGCTGTCCACCAGCAACTGGCGTTCTTTATTCAGGATATCCAAATCCTCGGCAATCTTCTCAGCCTCTTCTATATTTTGCGTCGTTAACAGGGCAACAGCTTGCTTCGCATGGCTCATCCGGCCGCTTGCATTGATACGGGGCGCAAGCCCGAATGCAACGTTCGTCGAGGACACCATTTCCTTCGCTTCCCCTTTTGCAAAACCCGCCGCCCCTATCAGGGCCGTGATCCCCGGAAAACTAGAATAAGCCATCGCCTTCAATCCGTTTGTTACTAATATGCGGTTCTCATCTGTAAGCGGCATCAAATCCGCTATCGTTCCTAGCGTAACCAGTTCCGTCCAGGCGGCAGGCGTATCCTCGCCAAGCAAGGCTGTAGCCAGCTTATACGCTACCCCGACACCGGCGAGGCCTTTAAACGGATAAGTGCAATATGGCAATTTCGGATTGACGAGCGCATAAGCCTCAGGAAGGACCTCCGGCGGCTCATGGTGATCGGTAACGATGACATCCATCCCTGCGGTATTAGCATACGCGATTTGTTCAACCGCACTGATTCCCGTGTCGACGGTAACGACAAGCGTGAATCCGCGCTCCACGAATGGCTCCAAAGCTGAAATATGAAGCCCGTAGCCCTCTTTGGAGCGGTGAGGAATGTAATACTCATATCTGGCATTCAAATGGCGCATCAAGCAAACCATAAGGGCCGTGGAAGATACGCCGTCCGCATCATAGTCACCATAAATCAAAATTTGCTCGTCCTGCTCTACGGCCCGCCTGATTCGTGCGACAGCCTCTTGCATGCCGCTCAGCAAATAAGGATCGTGAAGCTCCTCCATCGTCCCCTGCAGGAAATGCCGTGCCTCCTGAGCGTTTTTAATTCCACGGCTTACCAGCAAGGAAGCCACGATTTTCGGTATGCCCGCCTGTTCAGCGAGCAGCGAAGCGGTATCCGCGTCGCTATGTAGACCAACCCAACGGTACTTCGGATGAAGCAACCTGACAGCACCTTCTTTCTTCCTCTCCTACCTCCGTGCATTTACTTTATTGCAGCAGCGTAGGCAGATCATTATTCGATCCTTCATAATTGCTCTTGTAAGGATAGCCCGGATCATAAGGCATGACTTGTATGCTTACGTCGCTCACCTGAGAGAAGCGATTCATAAGCAGTATTTTGGCGCGATTCGCAATATGATTCGCTTCCAATACGGAAATTCGTGGATTCACACTGATAATGACAGCGACGGATATATAATGGCCATTGCCATGCAGCTTCAGCTCGTCTACGGAGATGACCCCATGAACCCTTTGAACGGTTTCAATGAATGCAGACTTGTCCTCCACCTTCGCCTTCGTCTCCTCTTTGCCATATACAGCTCCTACGATCAGCTGATATCCTTTCCATAGGACAAGGCAAGCAGCGACTATAGCGGCTGCCGGGTCGGCATACAGCAGCAGCGGCATATTCCATGCTTCTCCGGTCATCGCGCCAAAGATCCCGAGAAGAACAACCATCGAAGTATAAAGGGAATGCCTATGCATTTCGATATAGTATTTCGAAGCAGTTCCCGATTTTTTAATATTTTGGCGATACTGGAGCTGGAATACGATCTCCCTTAAGGCAATCGAGACGACGATCGCTACCCCGGCCATGAACCCCGGCGCAACAACATTCCCAGTAACGATTGTGGATATCGACGCTCCCCCCATTTGCAAAGCGCCCATGAACAGGAATACAGCAAAAAAAATCGCTACCAGCGGTTCTGCCTTAGTGCGGCTGCTTGACCCATATCCAGATCTCAACCGCTGTCTGACGCTTGGCGGAAGCTGAACCTTCTCCGCGATGCCCGCTACCGCATCCGCTGCGGTATATAACGCATCCGCAAGTAAAGCTCGACTGTCAAAGAGCAAACCTACCACCCCTTTGAACACAGCCAGGATGACGTTGTTTGCAGTGCCAAGCCAGGCGGCAGAATCAGATGGTACAGCTTGTTCGCGAATCATAATAACCCTCCTGAAACACGTTATTCCCAAGAAGACGGCGAAGCCGCGTCCATATCGAGACGCGGCTTCGCTCCTGCCAAGCAAATGGCAAACCGTCGTTTAGGACGCTTTGGCCGGTTTGTTTTTTTGCTTGCTCTTAAGCACAAACCACAGCGGACTGGCGATAAAGATCGAGGAATACGCCCCGAACAGCAGCCCGATAACCATGGCCAGCGAGAACATCCTGATCGACGCTCCTCCCAGCAAGAGCAGGAATAAAGCGGCAATAAATACGGTTAAAGCGGTATACAATGACCGCATGATCGTTTGGGATACGCTCTTGTTTACGAGATCGATCAAATCTTGACGTGTCTTCAGTTTGGCAAAACGCAGGTTTTCCCGAATCCGGTCAAAAATGACGATCGTGTCATTAATCGAATAACCAATGATGGTAAGCACCGCAATGATAAAGGTCAAATCTACCTCTAAGCGGAAGATGGAGAAAATCGACACTACCATAAAGGCATCATGCAGCAGGGCAATAATGGCAGCGATCGCAAAGCGCCATTCGAACCTGATACCGACATAGACGATAATCCCCAGGCTCGAGAGCAGTACGGCCCACATCGCGTTTGCCGCCAGCTCTTTCGCCATTTCCGGATCGACAGTATTGATTTCCATGGATGCATCGCTGTCGAGCTTCAGAATCTCGCTCTTCAATTGATGATCCTGATCCTCATTCAGTACCTCGTCGAAGCGGATCGACATCCGATCTACGCCTGGAGTGATTTTCGATCCTTCCAGGACCCCAATATTCTCCAGAATCGGCTCGACTTGTTCCGAAGTCACGTTCTTCGTGAATGAAATATCAACATTGGAACCGGCTTTGAAATCGACACTATAATTGAGGCCGAATACAGCCAATGAAATAACGCCAATAATCGTTAGTATGATGGAAAATGTGTAGCAGCGCTTGCTGATGTGCACAAAATCCAAATGCTGCAGTTTATTTTTAAAGCTCACCAATTTCACTCTCCTTTACACCGAAATATTTCGGCTTCCGCAGCTTGCCCGCTTTAAGCAGCAGGTTCAGCAGGAAACGGATGAAATAAATATTGGTGGCAATGCTGAGCACGATCTCAACGATCAGGACAAGGGCGAAACCTCTGACCGCTCCGGTACCGAAAATATACATCACGATCGCTACTATGATCGTAGTGATGTTCGAGTCCATAATCGTCCGGAACGAGTGCTTGCCCCCCGCCTTGACGGCGGACAGGATACTCTTGCCGTGGCGCATCTCCTCCCTGATCCGCTCATTGGTAATAATGTTGGCATCGACCGCCATGCCGACCCCAAGAACGATAGCCGCAATCCCCGGAAGGGTGAGCGTAAATTCAGCAAAATTAAAGACCACGATAAGCAGCCAGGTGTGCAGGATCAAACCGAAACTGGCCAGCAGACCCGGAACGCGGTACATCCAAATCATGAAGATCAGTATGAACAAGGAGGCAACCAAGCCCGCCTGAATCGTCTGGTAGAGAGATTGCTTCCCTAGCGTCGCGCCGACGCTCTGCGAGTATTTCTCCGTTAATTTGAGCGGCAGGGCGCCGCGGTTAATCTCATCCTTTAAATCATTCGCTTCTTCACGTGTGTAGTTTCCACTGATCGAAGCCGTTCCGTCTCTTAATACGGCCCGAACTACAGGGGCTGACAGTAAATCATCATCGAGGAAAATAGCCAGTTCCTTACCCAGCAGCCGCTCGGTAATTTTGGCGAAATTGTCCTTATCCTTCAGTTTGATCGCAATTTCCGGCTGATTCAGCTGATTGAACTGTACTGATGCCCCGCCTTCAACAAAGTCGGTACCGACCAATTCGATTTTGTTAAATTGTTCGGGACTCGTCTCTGTTCCATCCTTGCTTCGGAACGTCAAAGTCGATGGCTTCTTCATCAGCTTCCGGACTTCATTCTCGTCGGTAACGCCAGCCAGCTTCAACCGGATCCGGTTCGTTCCTTCCGTTGTGACCTCCGGCTCGCTTGTACCAAGCTGATTAGCGCGCTTCTCTAAGCTTTGGGCCGTTTTGAGCAGTGACTCCTTCGTAACTTTAGCTCCGGCTTCAAAAGGCTCGGCTTCATACAAAATCTCGAATCCGCCCTTCAAATCCAGGCCAAGATGTACATCTCGAAGCAGACCAGGGCTTGTCCAAGCCATGATTGCCGTTGAGACGACCACGACGGTTATGAATGCGATGAGTCTTTTCATCCCGTACCTCGTTCCCCTTTCAAATTCTCAATATTCCTATTATAGCGATGCAGGAAAAGAGCGTCAATTTATCAAATATTGTCGGTTTCTCTAACGCCTCCCTGCAGAACAAAAAAAAAAATCCCGATTTCTCAGAAGCGGGACCCACGAAATGCGGATAACGTCATATAGTTCATGAACTGAGTAGATTTCAACGATAGGATATCGTTGACTAATTGATGAAGCTCGGGATAACCTTCTTTCTCATATTTATGACTGACACAGTCCCAAATATCCGATACGGTTACATGCTCATAACCGATAAGCCGGAATTCTTCCACTTTACTGCGGCATAAAGTTTCGATCGTTTCGTTCAACTGCTTCTCGGCGAATTCCTGTTGATCCATTCCATGATGCCCCTTTCTTGCGAGGTGAGCTGTCATTATAGTAATTCTATCCGAATCTTGTGATTCCTGCTTCCTTGTTCCGGATGATAGCTAATTCCCAAACCTCTTTGTGAAAAATGAGCTGTCATGAATCCGGACAGGTTCTGCATATTCATAAATATATCAGACAAGTCGTCATAGTAAAATGCTCATTCCGGGAAAGAGGGAATCATTTTGAATAAACAGACTTTTATCCAAGGGACCATGATCCTGCTTGTGGCGGGCGTCGTCAATCGCATTCTCGGCTTCATTCCCCGCATTCTTCTCCCCCGAATCATCGGTGCCGAAGGCGTGGGTCTCTATCAGCTGGGGTATCCGTTCTTCCTTGTACTGGTCACCGTCATTACCGGGGGTATCCCTCTAGCCGTCGCTAAACTGATCGCGGAAGCAGAGTCTTCCGGCCATCCTGGCCGATCAGCGGCGATACTGCGGACGAGCCTGATCTTTACGACAGGGGCAGGGTTCATCTTCACGATTGCCAGCCTGCTGGGCGCACCCTGGATCAGTCGCTATGTCCTGCCGGATTCCCGAGTATACCATACCTTTCTCGCCATGAGCCCGATGATCGTGATCGTAGCCGTATCCTCCGTATTTCGCGGATATTTCCAAGGCAAGCAGAATATGATTCCTTCCGCAAGCTCATCGATTCTGGAAACCATCGGGCGAATCATCTGCGTGCTCTGGTTCTCTTATTTGATGCTGCCCATGGGCGTTGCATACGGGGCTGCTGGGGCCATGCTCGGCGTAGCCGCCGGCGAAGTGGTCGGCATGGCGGTCATTCTATGGCATTATTGGCGCTCCCGCCGCAAAGAGACGAAGGCGCCGCCTGTGGAGGCGCTCGCTGCCCCGGATACGAACCCGGGCTTGGAATCCAGCTCGAACCCGGCATCAAGAAAATGGTTTGGCTCTACCTTGAAGCGCATTCTTCGGATAGCGATACCAGTTACGGGAGGTCGTCTCGTCGGCTCGCTGTCTTATTTGCTGGAGTCGATCACCACCGCTCAAAGCCTGGCCATAGCCGGCATTACTACAGCCATTGCAACGGCCCAATATGGAGCGTTGCAAGGAATGGTGATCCCTTTGCTGCTCCTTCCCGGAGCGCTCACGTCATCGCTCGCCGTCTCTCTCGTTCCTTCGCTGGCAGAGGCTCAGGCACGCGGGGATATGCGCACGATCCATTTGCGGCTCCATCAGTCTATAAGGCTGGCCCTCGTTACAGGCGGCCCCTTCGCGGCGTTAATGTATGTCCTGGCCGAGCCTTTATGCCTGCTCATTTATAACAACGCAGAAATTGCTGGGATGCTCAAGATCATGGCCCCGTTCGCTTTGCTCCTTTATGCCCAATCGCCTCTCCAGGCTGCCCTTCAAGCGCTCGACAAGCCGGGGCGCGCCCTGCTTAACACCTTGATCGGGGCAATTATCAAAATATCACTCATCCTCTATCTGGCTTCCAATCCAAGCTTGGGCATTTACGGAGCAATCATCGCTATCATCGCCAATTTTGCCGTCGTAACGCTGCTGCATGGCTACAGCGTAGCGCGGGAGCTGCGCTACCGCATTCCTTATCTCGATGTTCTCAAAGTCATTTGCGGAATGATCATCATGGCCGCCGCTGCTGCTTATATTTATCATGATCTGCCGGTCAGCCCGCTACCGGAAGTTCAGCTCATCTTCGCCATGTCCATTTCCGGGCTGCTGTATATCGCCTTGTCGGGAGCCATGGGACTGATTGATTTTCATGATCTCCGCCGGCTGCCGCTGCTGCGCAGATGGTTCCGCTAACTATTGGTCCTGCATCAAATTGATGTACAGCTTCCCCTGATGATCGATGGAACAAAAAAAGATTTCCTTAAATTCCTTGACCCCCCTGGCTTGAATTTGATTTTTAAGCCAAAATCGTGTTTTGCCGATCTGCTCCAAATTGCGGTCCTGAACCTTGCCGTCCATGATGAGGGACAAAGGAATTTCCTCGTATCTTATTCTAGGGACAACCGGCTTGCTTGCCTGCTTCGCAGCAGCGCTATCCTGTTCGCTGTGTCTGCTTTGGGCGTTCCGTTTTTTTGGCATGACGCTCAATTGCCCACTTGTCTCGAGCACGGCGAATTCGACATCCGCCACATTGTCTATATTGCTGGCCCGCAGCTGCATTAGCAGGTCATCAAGATTATAACGCTGCCTTCTCATTTCCTTCCGGTCGATCCGGCCGTTCTGTATAATTACGCTAGGCTTGCCGTCAAACAGGGATCTTACTCCCCTGCTGCGCAAAGACAACTTGGCAATGGCAATTTGTATCAGCAATAAAATAAGCATGGGAACAATGCCTTCATACAGGGGACGTTTCATATCCTCGATTGCGAATACCGCGATTTCGGCAATCATCACCGATATGACCAAATCGAAGATGGACAGTTCGCCGATCTCTCTTTTTCCCATAATGCGCATGACAACAAACGCGGTAACATACATGAGCACAGTCCGAAATATAAGCGAAGCAATATGACCGGTCATAAGGTTCCCTCCATCACATTTTAGTCCGGTACGGGCAGAACGATTAGTACGAATATTGTGACCTTCTTCCCGCTGACCCATGCGAATCTCAAATCGCTTATTTTGCGGCGAGACTTGCATTTTTTGCTATATCTGGCACGTAACCACAGACTCAAATCTGTACTAAACCTACAGGCTTGACCATACAATGGTGGTAATACATGAATAGGAGGAACGAGTCATGGATTTCTTCCGACGTTTGGGATCAATTCGGCTTTCTCATCCCACCTTATCCGGCATATGGTACGCCTTCCTGTGGATGATGATCGGAGCGCTGATTCTATCCCTGCTGCTGCAGTCCGGTTCGCTGGAGGAACACAATCTTAACTGGCCGATTTACATCGTACATACCGCCGCTCTGCTATTCGGGGGACTCACCTCAGGGAAGCGGGCCGGTCAGAAGGGCTGGTATCAAGGGGCTCTTACCGGGATCTTGTACGGTCTTCTGATTTTGTGCATCAGCTTTCTGGCCATGGACAACTCGCTGGGGTTAAATGATTTCACTTTATTGCTTCCTGCCCTATTAATCGGGGCTCTGGGGGGAATGTTCGGAGTTAATTTGCACAAGAAAAGGTGAGCCGCTGGTTGCGGAACAAAAAAAGAGCCTATTTCAGGCTCTTTTTTGTCATTCAGATACGGCCCCGTCCCGTTATTTCGATTCGGAAACCTTCTCTGTATTTACGCTATGGCTGATCGCGTTGCGCTCAAACGTCAACTTTGTCGCATCATTCACAAGAAGTACGACGCTATCGTCCGTCAATGTTACGATCGTACCATGCAGACCGCCAATCGTGACGATCTTGTCCCCTTTCTTGAGCGCTCTCAGCATTTCGTTGCGAGATTGCTGCTTCTTCTTCTGAGGACGAATCAACAGAAAATAGAACACGACAAACATGATCGCGAACGGAACAACCAAGGAAATAATTGGGTTCGCCGCACCTGTACCTGCTGCTGCTGCATACTGGAACATCGAAATCCCCCTTTCGACGAATATTTACTCTTCTTAAAATCCCTTATCATTGCCAAACAGACCATACCGCTCGAAGAACTCATCCCGGAAATCGAGCAGCCTGTCTTCCATAATCGCCTGACGAACTTGGCGCATCAGGTTAATTAGGAAATACAGGTTATGATATGTAGTCAGCCGAAGACCGAATGTCTCATCACTTTTGATCAAATGACGCAAGTAAGCCCGGGAGTAATTACGGCAAGTGTAGCAATCGCACTCCGGATCGAGCGGCCCGAAATCTCTTGCATATTGAGCGTTGCGAACCACTAGCCTGCCCTGACTCGTCATCGTTGTGCCATTGCGGGCAATCCTGGTTGGCAGCACGCAATCGAACATATCGATTCCCCGGATGGAGCCTTCAATCAATGCATCGGGCGAACCTACCCCCATCAAATAACGGGGCTTGTCCGCCGGGAGTAATGGCACCGTATAATCGAGCACCTCATACATCAAATGTTTAGGCTCACCAACACTCAGTCCACCAATAGCATAACCCGGAAAATCCAGGGAAGTCAAATCCTTCGCGCTCTGTTTGCGCAAGTCTTCGAACATGCCGCCCTGAACGATCCCGAACAAGCCTTGGTCATGCGGGCGGGCATGGCTCTTCAGACAGCGCTCAGCCCAGCGGGTCGTGCGTTCGAGCGACTTTTTCACGTAATCATGCTCAGCCGGGTAAGGCGCGCATTCGTCAAAGGCCATCATAATATCCGAGCCCAACGCGTTTTGGATTTCCATCGCGACCTCCGGAGACAGGAACATCTTATCGCCGTTCAGATGAGAGCGGAAATGCACGCCCTCCTCCGTAATCTTTCGCATTTCGCTTAGCGAGAATACTTGAAATCCACCGCTGTCCGTCAAGATCGGGCGATCCCAGTTCATGAATTTATGCAACCCGCCCGCTTCACGAACGATGTCATGCCCGGGTCTCAGAAACAAATGATACGTATTGCTCAAAATAATTTGTGCATTCATTTCCTTGAGCTCTTCCGGGCTCATCGTCTTGACCGTGGCTTGCGTTCCGACCGGCATAAAAATCGGCGTCTCGATCACGCCGTGCGGGGTATGCACCCGTCCGAGCCTTGCGCCAGACTGCTTGCACGTCTTAATGTGTTCGTACGTTATTGCTGCTGCCAATATCATCAACCATCCTCTTTAACCTTAATAAATAAACATGGCATCCCCAAAGCTGAAGAAGCGGTATTTATGTTCAACGGCTTCACGGTATGCGTTCAAAAGGCGCTCTCGTCCGGCCAGAGCGCTGACCAGCATGACCAACGTGGACTTGGGCAAGTGGAAATTGGTAAGCAGCGCATCCACCAGCTTAAATTCATAGCCCGGATAAATGAAAATACCTGTCCAGCCGCTCATCGCGGTAACCGGACCCTCCTTGCACTTACCTGCCACGGTCTCCAGCGTACGGGCGGAAGTCGTGCCCACGGCAATGATTCGGCCGCCGCGCTGTTTCGTTGCGTTCAGCAGCTCTGCCGTCTCTTCGGATAGAATGTAATATTCCTCATGCATCACATGATCCTCTACCCGCTCGACCGACATTGGCCGAAAGGTTCCAAGCCCAACATGCAGCGTTATAAAAGCGATGTCCACGCCTTTAGACCGCACCTGTTCCAGCAGCTCATTCGTGAAATGCAGGCCTGCAGTCGGTGCGGCTGCGGAACCTTCATGCTTCGAATATACGGTCTGGTAACGCTCGCGGTCATCCAGCTTCTCCTTGATGTACGGAGGAAGCGGCATCTGTCCGAGCCGGTCCAGGATTTCATTGAATATTCCCTCGTAGGAAAAGGAAAGCACACGCTCCCCCATGTCCCCTTCGCTCTCGATTGTAGCCTTGAGCTCATCTCCGAATGTAATTACGGCCCCGGTCTTCAGCTTTTTGCCCGGCTTGACCAGCGCTTCCCACCGGTCGCCCCCTAAATTCTTAAGCAGAAGCACCTCGGCCTTGGCGCCTGTGTCCTGCTTAACACCAAAGAGCCTGGCCGGGATTACCCGCGTATCATTCAATACCAGCGTATCTCCAGCCTGCAAGTAGTCCAATATCGCCGGAAACATATGGTGCCGAACCTCTCCGGTAGCCTTGTTCAAAGAAAGCAGCCGGGATGCGGTACGATCGGCAAGCGGTGTCTGGGCGATCAATTGTTCCGGCAGTTCAAAATCATATAAGTCAACATTCATAGGAGGTAATCATTCCTTAACGATAGTCACGTTCTGATAATAGTGTTGCAAAATGGATATATAATCATACCCTGCATCGGCCATTCCCTTGGCTCCCCATTGGGATAAGCCCAGTCCATGCCCATTGCCTCGTCCCACGAAGAGAAAACGGTTTGTCTGATCAACAGTACGAGCCGTCCCGTCCGCTCCCATGACGACCATGCTGCTACCGCTCCAGTTATTAACGCCCGATGAAGACAGCACGGGTGTGCCGGAGGCCGCCGTCCCGGTGGACTTTGCTCCACCTGCGCTCAGTACAGTATACCTACCGGTAGCCGCAATATCAAACAGCGTGCTCGGCAGCCCGCCAAAAGCAGAGCGGAATAAATCCGGATATCGCACATCAAGAATCTGCCCGTTGGCTTTGATCTGCGTTGCCCGCCCGGACGGTCCGCGCTGCGTGATCTCCAAATTGAGGATCGGGGAAGGGGCTTCGGTTGCCGTTTTGCCCTTCAAGGACTTCAACAGTTCATCCGAGCTATAAGGGCCGCGTATCCATGCGTATGAGCTGGATTCCTCAACGAGGCCAAGGACAACCGCCTGATCGCCAGGATTCATTTGCCCCACCGGGCTGACATCCCCTTGGATCAGCGGAATCGGACGGACATTCGTTGCGTTTGCCGTTACCGTCATTTGGGCTAGGCCCGCTGCTGTCTTTCCTCCCGTAAGCTTTACGTTGTCTTCCCTTACGTACCCCGTTTTACCTGAAGGCAGCAGCACATGATACCATGATTTCAACCCTGTTTGCGCCGCCTTGTCCCCATCGCTCGGCATGCTGCCGAACGTAGCGTTCGGGTTGCTCCATACTTCGGTCGAATCGGCCGTCATCCCCCCGCTATTGGAGGAGAAGATCGCTTCCACAATTCGCCCGTTCGATTTTATAACCTCGCCGGCCGTGCTGTCCACGGCTTGTTTGATGCTGTCTACTTCCTTATCTACCCCGTCATATACCTGGCTTAAGGTTGTATCCACCAATCCAGCGACATTAAACTTATTGCCGGCTGCATGGTAAAGTGCATAGCTCCGGGCTGCAACCGCCTGCGCCTTTAACGACTCCTGCGGCCAGGAGCTAGGTACTTCGGCAGCGACGACCGAATACAAATATTGCTCCAGCGGAACGTCGTTTACGAGGGCGAGCTGGCCATTTACGCTGCTAATTTCGAAATCCCCGCGATATTTGCGGGCCGATCTCTCTGCCACCTGTATAACGGAATCCTCGCTATCCCGTACGACCAGCTTCGTATTTGCGCCGCTGACTGCATAATGATCAATCGCCCTTGGGGAATTCGCATCCCCGGTAACATCGCGATATGCGATAAATGCAGGAGCCTGAGCATCCACCGGCGTCAAATTCAATTGCGGCTGCAGTTGGAGTATCTGCGCCTTCAGAGCAGCCAATGCCGAATCGTTAATGGCTCCGCCTACCCATACGGCATATTGGTTCGCTCCCACAACAGCAAGCTTGACCTCTATCCCTGGCAGGTTTAGCGCCTGGCGGTAAGCATCAGCTTCCGCTTTGCTTCCAAATACGCCTGCGGAATAATAGTACCCTCCATGGATCGTCGGCTGCTCTCCTCCCAGCTGCCCGGCAAGCGCCTGAGTGACGCGTGTTACCGCCCCAGAAGCCTGTTCTGCGCTGGCATAAGGCCCAGTATAAACTTGATATACCGTTCCGCCCGCTTGCTCGGAGACAACCGCCACCGGCTTGTCCGTTCCGCCCTGGAGCTTCTTGACAGCAGCCGAGACCGTTTGCCAGTCAGCGCTTTCCAGCGCTTTGACTTTGATTCCGTCCACGCTGAAGCGGATCGTCTGGCCCGGCGTGAAGTCCAGCCAGCTCTCCAAGCCGCCGTCCCTTTGCGGCCCTGCCTGCCACGCCGATTCCGCCGTCAGGCTCACCGCCGGCACCGTTGAATTATAAGTGCTTCCTAAGTCCAGGAACATGGCGACGCGAACGCGCGCGTCCGGCATCGCATCCGCGCCGACTGGAATGTGGAATAGGCCGCCTAGCATTGCTGCGCTTAATAGAGCCGCAGCCCATTTTGGGCCCCTGCTTTTTTGTCCTCGTCTCTGTCTAGGTATAATCACGCTCTGTAATCCTCCTCATCAACGTGTAATGCCGTCATTCGTCTTTCCCTTAAGAATCCCCAGGCATTGGCAGCCCCAGATGCTGATAAGCGGCCGGGGTTGCGACTCTGCCGCGCGGCGTGCGCTGCAAGTAACCGATTTGGAGCAAATATGGCTCATATACGTCCTCGATCGTCTGGCTTTCTTCCCCAATCGTCGCCGCGATCGTATCGAGCCCGACAGGACCGCCCCGAAAATTTGTAATCATCGCCCGAAGCATCTTATGGTCAATTAAATCAAGACCCATAGGATCCACCTGCAGCCTTAGCAAAGCTTCCTTGGCAATGTCTGTAGTAATGTGGCCGTCTCCGCGCACTTGGGCAAAATCCCGCACCCGCTTGAGAAGCCGGTTGGCAATCCGCGGTGTTCCCCGCGATCGAAGCGCGATTTCGTCGGCTGCATCCCCGATAATATCGATGCCGAAAATATCGGCGCCGCGGCTTACGATATAGCTGAGCTCCTCCACCGTATAGAACTCCAGGCGGTTCACCACCCCAAAGCGGTCGCGCAGCGGCGCTGACAGCAGCCCCGCTCTCGTCGTGGCACCGATCAGCGTAAACGGCGGCAAATCGAGCCGCACAGACCTTGCGCTCGGCCCCTTGCCGATCATAATATCCAGGGCGAAATCCTCCATGGCCGGATACAGCACCTCTTCTACCGTCCGATGCAGCCGATGGATTTCATCAATGAAGAGAACGTCCCCTTCCTGCAAATTCGTCAACAGCGCGGCCAAATCTCCTGGCCGCTCGATCGCCGGCCCTGATGTCGTCCGCAAATTGACGCCAAGCTCGTTGGCGATAATATTGGCCAGCGTCGTTTTTCCAAGCCCCGGCGGTCCGTACAACAGAACATGATCCAGCGCTTCGTTGCGCATTTTTGCGGCTTCGATATATATTTTCAAATTGTCCTTAATTTGGCTTTGTCCGATATATTCCGCTAAATACCGGGGACGAAGACTAAGCTCCACCGCCTGCTCTTCCATCATCAAATTCGCGGATATGATCCGGTCTTCCATCGCTAACTCGCTCCTTCCCCTCTAGCCCAAGATCAACCTGCATACAGCAGCTTGAGCGCCTTTTTCATGACCGAATCCACCTCTTCGGCAGGCTTGACCGAATCCTTCAGCTGCTGCCACACCCGGTCGAGCTCGGCGTCGGTATAACCAAGCGCCTTCAGTCCTTCCCTGGCCTCCGGCCAGCCCGGGTTCAACCCCTCCAGCCCGTCCAGATCGGCCGGCACCTCGTCGAACAGCGAAGGCCCACCGAGGCCGTCCAGCTTGTCCTTCAGATCGAGGATCATCCGCTGCGCCGTCTTCTTGCCGATTCCCGGCAGCTTGGTCAGATACGTGATATTCTCCTGCTGGATCGCAGCTACCACATGATCCGGCTGCCCCCCGCTTAAAATGCCAAGCGCCACCCGCGGCCCGATCCCTGATACTTCAATCAGCTTGCGGAACAGCCTTTGCTCCTCTCGCGTCGGGAAGCCGTATAGCAGTATAGCGTCCTCTCGCACGTGATGATGGGTGTACACCGTTATCGTCTGCTCGTTTTTGGCGGCAAACACATATGGGTTCGGGCTATAAATGCGATAGCCTATTCCCTGAACGTCCAACACGACATAATCGTTTTCCAAATGAGCCACCTGGCCCCTAATAAAATCAATCATGGCCTCAATACCTCGTTCAATTTCGAATTTAATGTATAAGAATGGGCATGACAAATCGCCACGGCCAGCGCATCCGCCACGTCGTCCGGCTTCGGGATCGCCTGCAGCTTCAGGAACATTCTCGTCATTTCCTGCACCTGCCGCTTCTCCGCCTTGCCGTACCCTACCATCGCTTGCTTGATTTGCATCGGTGTATACTCCGCAATCGGCAAATTGCGCTGTGCCGCTGCCAGGACAAGAACCCCCCGTGCCTGGCTGACTGACATCGCGGTAGTTACGTTCCGGTTGAAGAACAGCTTCTCTAATGCTACTGCGTCGGGCTTGTATTTATCGATAAGCTGAACTATGCCTTCATAGACATGAAGCAGCCTTTCTTCTTCCGGCGTATGCGCCTCCGTCTGAATGCAACCATATTGTACGGGTACACATTTGCTTCCTTGTTTATCAATAAAGCCGAAACCGACGATGGCGATGCCCGGGTCAATCCCTAATATTCGCAACCTCTATCTCTCCCCATGTTTGTTTGCGGCTTCCATTATTCCTAAAGGAGCTCCCCTGCGGAAGCGAAGCCTATGTCCGGATAACCGAACATATGTATTCACTTATTATATCAAAAGAATGAGACCTGTTGAGGAAAATCTTTGTAGAACTTTGTCTGCGGCAACAAAAAAAGAGACGTTTGGACAACGCCTCTTGGCATGAAAGTATATACGCTTCATTCATCTTTTTGTTGCATGACCTTCCTGGCCGGCATGGCTGCAAATTCACTGAATGTCGAAAGCACGCTGTTATATTCGTCTAAATCCTGTATGCGGATGCCCTGATGCAAGTGCAATAGAACGTCCGGGGGCAGTGAGCTTTCCATTGTCTCCACATCCAATTGAAAAAAGGTTTTAAGCACTTTCTCTTTGTCTGGAGGTCCCTCGAACAAACTGAGGTTCCCCTGCTGGTCGATTCCGAAATATCCGTTGCTTCTGCACGTCTCCGACAGCTCATTGATATGCTGCTCGAACCACACGTCTCCTTGGGCATCAATGCTTCCCAACCAGCCTGGATTAGCGCGATATACCCCAATGACTTCATCAGGACTTAAGGTTCCGAGAATGGAGCCTTCTTCCCCGCAAGCATATATTTTGTTTAAATGAACGGTCCGCCGCCCGCTGCTTTGGTTCAATTGTTCAATCCAGGCTGGTTCCAATTCGGCCTCCTTGCCTGCTCCTATGGCCGCTTCCCTGATCATGCCCAGCGTTTCCAGGGCAATCGGCTCCTTGGCCATCAATTGCTCCATTTGGTTGGACAGCATCAGTCCGAGCCACGCCATTAAGGTGACCAGCCCACAGCCGCCAATCGTCCAAATGGCGCGTCTCCATCTTCTCCATCGGCGCCTGAACTGCTTTTTGATACGGAAGATATTCACTGGTATCCCCTTCTATCGGTCGATATTTACTGTTATTGTGACCGTAGGGAGATTGAAATATACAGAATAAAAGAAGCAGCCATTCTAGAGAATGGCTGCTTCTTTGTCTTATCGGGACGACACGATTTGAACATGCGACCCCCTGGTCCCAAACCAGGTGCTCTACCAAGCTGAGCTACGTCCCGATACAAAGCAAGTAATGAATGATTTCTTGCGACTCCTTTTTGGGTCACTTCTAAGATAATATCACTTGGTACTAAATGTGTCAACACTTTGTTTATTGCTGTGAATCAAAACAAGGAAGCTGCTGCTAAATGCAGACAGCGTCCTTGTTTTTTACTGTTTACACTTGTTCTCATTATCCTTGTAAAACGAAGGTTTCCTTGTATTGATCCAGGTCGATTACCTTATTAATAAATTCATTTGGTTCGGCTTGATGCGAAATCATGATTAGAACATTACATAGCTGCTCGGCATTTAAGATGCCTGTGATCTGGTCTCTCGTATCTATGTCCAAATTTGATGTCGCTTCGTCTAAAATAATAATATCCCTGTTTGCCAAAACCGCTCTTAAAAACGCGATTACCTGCGTTTGTCCCCCTGATACGCCAAAGCCATTCTGTGAGATTTCCGTATTCAATCCTTTTTGAAACTTTTCTAGATGACCCATGAGGTTGTATTTTTGAGCTGTGGCTATGATATCTTCAATTGTTTTATGCTTTTGTCCAAAAAGAATGTTATCCGCTACCGTTCCTTTGAACAAAAAAATACTTTGGGATACGATGCCTATCCGATTTCTTATCGAGTTGATATCCATCAGCGATTGATCTTGTCCGTTTATTAATATTTGCCCATAAAGAGGTTTGTACAAGCCGGTAATTAGCTTGATTAGAGTAGTTTTTCCTGAACCGTTTAGGCCGCGAAGGAGCACTCGGTCTCCCGCTTCCAGCTCAAAATTCATATTTTGGATAACCCATTCATCGCCGGTCTCATATTTAAAGCTTACTTCTTTAAAACGAATAGTGCTGATGCTTTCATCAAGCTTCCGGGCACCGGCAATATTTTCGCTTTCCGTTTCCAGTATGCTCTTAATTCTGCTTATGCTTACACACACCGGCTTTAATGTAACTTCTATGCTGCCAAAAGCTTGGGTCGTCGAGAGAAGTTTCGATAAATATAACGAAAAGGACGTATAGATCCCTATGGTCAAGTGGTTATTTAAAATTAATATTCCTGAGATAAATAAAACGAATGTCGTAACCAAGTTGTTGCTTAAGATGATGTTTTGAACAAAAAACACGAAATTCAAACTTTGTTTGAGCAGATTTTTAATCATGCTTTCCAGCTTGTTGTTAAGTTTTTGAATCTGCGTTCTTTTACCCACTAAAAGCTTGATCTCTTCTATTCCATTTAAAGTCTCAAATACTTCTCCATTTAATTGAGCAGATGATTCATACACTTTAGTGGTGCTTTCGGATATTCTGCGGGATGCATTCCTGGATATAATAAAATAAAGCGGAATGATGATAAGAGTTGTAAAGGTAAGCGTTGAACTCAGTTGGAACATCACGAACAAAGAGAATATGAAATCAAAGACACCGGTTAACGTCCCTAAAAAAGAGGGGGAGAACAATACGCCTAAGCTCGAAGACTCCGCGACCCTCCCTAAAATATATCCTTTATCATGTTTATTGTGAAAGGCTAGTGGCGCATCTATGACCGATTCTACGGTTGATACTCTAACCTTATTAACAACCTCATATTGAACCTTGGAGAAAATATAGGAATAACCTACATTTGCTATATAGCCGATGATGTATATTGCAGCCATTAGAAGGGCAATTTTTAATAATTCGAAATAGCTTTTATTCATTAAAATAATATTATCAATCGAATACCCGATTAAATAAGGAATCGGAGTGATCAGCAAAGATGACAATCCCATGCCTATGATCCCGACTATAAATTTGTATTTCGATTGCTTTAAGTATGGCCATAAAAAAAGGAGATTTCTATATTGGAATTCCTTTTTTTTCATATTTTTCACTCCAAGGCCCTTGTAATATTTACTATGATCGTCTTAAATCAGCAGCTTTTCCTTGATTAAGGCTGGAATTCTGTTCTTAAACCATGTGCAATGATCTCCCATTTCCTTCGCTTTAATGAGTCCTCTTAACACGCAGGCGCTGCAGTAATAAATATTGGAACAGTTTTTGCATTCACTCGAATCAAGCTGCGGGGAGGGCATATTGAAGAAGGCCAAAATGTAGTCTCTGTTTTCGTGGTAAAGGGTCTTAATGTCTTTCTCCAGCACATTGCCAATGCTGCTATCAAAGTACTTCAAATTATCCATCGTGCAAATTTTCACTTCTCCGCGGGATGAGATTACACAGTGGGAAGTTAAGGCACCGCAATTTTTGCTCTCAGAACGATTGCTGTCGATAATGGATATAAAATTACTGTATTTATTATTGATGATATTCAGCTTCTCTTCTAACAAAACCATATCCTCAGAGGTCAAATACAAGTCATTATCCGCTCCCATGGCTCTGCCTAAGGAGAGAACAGGAGAGATGCCAAAATGCTCTATGTTTAAGCTATGTACCCAATCTGCGATGTTCTCGATTTCTTGAATGTTTCTTCTTGTAATGACTGTTGCGGTTCTCATTTTCACATTGTTTTCCGCCAGCTTTATTATATTCCGCTGAATTCGGTTTAAAGTTCTTGGAGCTTTAGTAAACCAATGCAAATAATCATCGTCTAGACTATGAATATCGATTTGAACAACAAAACGGGACTTATTCTCGATAATAATATCCATAATCTCTTCCGTTAATGCAATACCGTTACTCAAAAAAGAAATTTGGTCATACCTTAAGCTTAGCGTATACAATAAAATTTCCTTAAGCTCGGGATGAATCGTAATTTCTCCCCCCGTCAATTCAATCGTATGGACACCTAACTCATCAAACTGAAACAATATATTTTTGATATCATCCAAGCTCATATCGTGATTTCCGACTTTCCCGTAATCACCATAACAATGCAGGCATTTGATATTGCATCGATCGGTTAGCTCTAACGTGACGACTTTGGGATACATCGATTTCTCTTCCACGACCTCGTATGGAATATGCTTCTGCACTCTGCTATAAATCACGTCTATACCATGCAGCTTGGATAAGTTCATTATAAAATCTGTTACCTTCATATCTACGACGTCATAATTTTCGTTATATTTCTCAGACAGTAACGCAATGACTTCATCATAAGTTCTCGTGCCGTTGATGGAACGAATGATTTCTGCACCTGTAGCATTCAAGGAAAATGAATGACATTTTCTCGTTTCCACCCCCTCATATACTTCCATTACAATAATTTGGTCCGAGTATTTCTTCAGCTTTAAACTCTTATTCCATGAAATATAGTTTTTCATCGCCAAACCTCCATTCCTCTAATATTAGGAATAAAATGACCAGGACTTACCCCTGATTGAAGCAGACGATTATGAATTTAGGGATAAGTCCCCCAATTTCAAAGATTAGTCAACTGTGTTCAAACCGCTCAGTGCAGATACAAGAGTCAATGCAGTAACCGTACATGCCGCACACGCCAGACATCCCCAACATGTAATACCATTTGGCTCAACGCTTGGAGTTACCATATTTATTCCGCCTCCTTTCTATTTAAAAGAATAAAATTTGATGTAATTTCCTTAAAATGTATTATCTATCTCGATATTAGTTTACAGAGATTCCAAATTCAATAGATTCATAGACGATAATTTTTACAATTCATGGAACAAAACCTAATATTTTAAATAAAATTAGCAAACTTCACTTCGCACAAATGACTTTAAAGGAAAAATTATGCTAAAACAGGAGTAGACAATTTGTTTTTTCAGGCGTAAACTAAGAGTGTATATATCGTATATATACAAAATTAAGAAGAGGTCGATATGGACATTTCAATTATTTATTCTTTAAAGCAGCCCATTTATGAACAAATCATTGAGCAAATTGTAACGCAAATCTTAAATGGCAAACTGAGGGAAGGTGATCAGCTGCCCTCGATAAGAAAGCTTGCCAGTGAGCTTAAGGTTAGTGTAATTACTACCAAGCGCGCTTACGAAGAGCTGGAAAGGACAGGGTACGTTCATACCGTATTAGGAAAAGGTACCTTTATCGCCTTCCAAGACAAAGAGAATATGAAGTTAAAGCAACTAGAGGCCATTACTCGAGAATTAGAACGCCTTATTCCGGATTGCAAAAGGTACAATATCGGACTTAACGAGCTGCAAAGCCTTGTGCAAGCTATTTACGAGGAGGAAGATGGATCTTGAATGAGGAAGAGAATATTTTGGAGGTAACCGATATTAGCAAGAAGCATAAAGGGTTTGAGCTGCAGCACGTCAGCTTCTCTCTCAAAAGAGGTTATATCATGGGGTTTATTGGCCCTAATGGAGCTGGCAAGAGCACCACGATCCGCTGTATCATGGGCCTTACTCATCCCGATAGCGGCCACGTCAAATTATTTAACGCTGACTCACAAGCAAATATGAATTCCTTGAAGCAGCGTATAGGTTTTGTGTATGACCAGAATGTATTTTTTGAAGATTTGACCGTAGAGAGGAACAAACAAATTATTTCCATGTTCTATGACCATTGGGATGACAGAGCCTTTTACGACTACATTACAAAATTCGGCGTACCTCTTTCCACGCCTGTGAAATCCCTCTCTAAAGGCACGGCCATGAAATTCGCTTTGGCTGTCGCACTTTCACACCACGCAGAACTTATCATCATGGATGAACCTACATCAGGACTCGACCCCATTTTCAGAAAAGAATTGCTGGACGTATTGCTTGAAGTTATTCAGGACGATGATAAAGCTATTTTTTTCTCAACTCATAATATTTCGGACTTGGAGCATGTTGCAGATTATATCACTTTCATTAATGACGGAAAAATTCAATTCAGCAAAGAAACAGAAGCTATCCTTGATGATTATGTCATCATCAGAGGGCCCAAGAACTTAAAAGAGACTGTAGAGGTGCACCAGCCTCTCGCCATCAAGCAAACTTCCTTAGGTTTCGAAGCCTTTATAGAAAGGGAACGGCTGGAACGGCTGGATATGAACCCGGAATTTAAAATGGAGCGTCCCGCGCTAGAAGACATTATGTATTATGTTGTGAAGAGCCAGAACGGTTAAAAAGGAGCTAACTGGTATGCTGAAATTGCTTTTAATGGAATTGTACACGCAAAAAAAAATTGCCTTTCTGATTCCTATTATTATGTTCCCTCTGTTCCTCACGCTCGGCAATAGAATTTCAGGCTCCGACCCATTTCCCACGATCATCTTCAGTTTATCCGTTGGGTTTATCAGTTATTTTCTGACGAGCTACTCCAATTCCAACACGGGAGAAACTGAGAAGCTTCAATATAAGCTGCTGCTGAGCTTGCCGGTTTCCCGCAAAATGATTATTGCCGCTAAATACGCTATGATTTTACTTTGGTGGTTAATATCCTATATTTGGCTCATTTTAGTGCTTTTATTGTTGAAATATGCAGCTGGCATCCAGATGGAACAGCCGATTTTAAACTGGGAAGTCATGTTCTTTTCCTTATGCTGTTCTTATTTCATGAACGCGATTTTCTATCCCCTCTATTTCAAATACGGATATCGGACAGCGAATATTATCGGCATCCTGGTATTTTTCACACTATCAAATATTGCAGGAAAATTTAGTTCTCTTAATTTGTCCAACCATGCTGTTGCTTCTCTGCTGAATTACCCGCTGGCATCCTTCGCTTCATTGACTGTTGTCTTGGTTTTATTGGCTTATATTATTTCCCTCCTAATTTTTATAAGGACAGATTATTAAGCTTTCATTCACGCGATTTCATAATGATATTTATATCGAGGTGAATTATGAACCTTAACAATTCTAAAACTTTTTCTTTTATTATGGCGGCTGTATTTATCATCATTGCCATCTCCCAAGCATTAAGCGGTTATTTGGCAGCAATTTTTCCCTTTGCGTGCGCTTTAATTTTTTTATATAGAGGCTTCAATCAAAAATAAAGCTAACAGCTTTAGTAAAAAGCTGGGTACAGACGACTTGAATCTGCACCCAGCTTTATTTTTATGAATGCTTCCTCCGTGGCCTATCAACTTTCAACGATCGTTCAGCTTCAATTAAGATTCAATTCAGAAACGGCCTTTATACTGATATCGTACTTAAACAAATGAAAGGAAGTGTAGGGATGATACATAGACGTATTATTTCACTCATGCTGGGATTAATTCTTGCATTCCCTGGCATCGTCGGCACTGCAGCAGCCGCTTCGACAGATGAAACCACCATCAAATTATTCGATACCGGCGTGATCGTGAATGGACAAGCAGCATCCACCGATTCATCAGCCGCGGTGTATACTGGGGCGGATGTCGTGTACTACGAGCAAGGACATGACATCAGTTACGGTGAAGGAGCAGCGGCGGATGCACATAGCGCAGAGGAAGCAGCTGCCCATACCGTGGTAACGATCACAAAGCCAGGTACCTATCGCGTATCGGGAACGCTGTCCGCCGGACAGCTGGCCATTGATTTAGGAGAGGACGCGGCATCAACCCGACTGCAAGAGTCACCTTGATTCTGGATGGCGTCGATATTAGAAGCACTGTTGCGCCTGGGGTTATTTTTTACAATGTGTACGAACCCTACAGCGCTTCGGAAGATACCAAAGGCATCGTGGATCTTGCCACAGCTGGTGCGCAAGTGATTTTAGCGGACAGCTCGGTCAATACAGTAAACGGCTCCTACGTGGCCAAAATCTTTAAGGAAGGCACCACCAAGAAGCTGCATAAATATGACGGAGCGTTCTATTCCAAAATGTCCATGGCGATCTCGGGTGAAAACGAGGGAACGGGGGAGCTTCATATCAAGGCCGCTAATGAAGGGCTGGATTCCGAGCTGCACCTGACCATTAACAGCGGAAATGTATATATCGAATCGCAGGATGACGGCATTAACACCAATGAAGACGGCATTTCCGTAACGACGATTAATGGCGGTTACCTGCATGTGAACGCTGGTCTCGGCTCGGAAGGGGACGGCATTGATTCCAACGGCTATCTGACCATCAATGGCGGAACCATTGTTACCATGTCCAATGAGCGAAGCCCTGACGGCGGCATCGATGCGGACAAGGACATTACCATCAATGGCGGCACGCTAGTAGCCCTCGGGACGCGCAATGATGCAGCCTCATCGGATTCTTCGCAGCTCTTTATGGAATTGGCCTTTGCCTCGACGCAGGCTGCAGGCAGCGTAATCTCCTTAACGGATTCAGAGGGTAATGAAATACTAAAGCATACAGCCGACAAAGCGTTCCAGAGCCTGACGTTCTCCTCTGCAGAACTGGCGTTTGACACAGAATACCATTTATTTATCAACGGTATCCAGCAGCAATATACAGGCAACTCCTTCGGTATGATGGGCGGCCGTCCCGGAGGGATGCCTACAGGAGGCGAACCACCTGTAGGTGAGCGACCAAATGGTGTGCGACCAGAAGGGCAGTTCCCTGACGGCAACCCGCCAAACGGCGAATTTACACTACCTGAGGGCTCGGAAAACCGTCCGGCATTCCCTAATGGATTCAGTCCGGCGGATCAAGGAAAGGCAGGGAACGAAGAAAGCTCGGCTAGTGGGGATGGTTCCGTAACGTTCGTCATCACTAAAACGGTTCACAGCTTCTCGGGTATCTCCGAATCCTCCGCTGCTACAAGAAAAAAACGCGTAACCTTCACCGTCAATAATGTGCGTGGCATAAAAAGCGTCGCTTCCGGTGAAGCAGTTGCCCTGGAACAAGTGACCGCCAGTGCTGATGTACCTGAGGAAGACATTCAGTTAACAGTAACCGACGTCCCTTCAGAGAACTATTCTGAAACGCGGCTGCTCTCCGACATTAATGGCTCTTTATCGGAGATTATGCCTAAGTGTGATGGCTTGTATCGCCTAACGATTGCCGTCGTTTCCTCTAATCCAAGCTATAGCGGCGTATCACAATGGCAATTTGCCATCGGCGAATTGCCATTTACCAACCTTGACAAGAATGCCGATGCGTACGACGCTGTAAAGGCCTTGTATGAGAACGGTATTATGATCGGCACAAGCGAGACCAACTTCTCGCCGAATGCACCTGTTACCCGCGCTGCCGCAGTTACCACTTTGGGCAAGCTCCTTGGCGTGGAGACGGCTGAAACCAATCGTTTCACGGATGTGACGGCGAACAGTTGGTACAGCGGTTATGTCGCATGGGCAGCGGCGAACGGCATCGTGCTGGGCGACGGCAACGGACATTTCTTTCCATAAAAAGCCGTTCCACAGTAGCATTACGCTACCACGGAACGGCCTCTTTTTTTGTTAAGATAAATTAACTTAAAGCATCCTAGTTCCTGAAAAAATAAAAAACCTTAGGATTCATCCTTAAGGTTTTGCTTGTGAGATTGGTACCGGTGAGAGGACTCGAACCTCCACGGGTCTCCCCATTCGATTTTGAGTCGAACGCGTCTGCCATTCCGCCACACCGGCATATCCTATTCAAATAAAAAGTGGCACGCCCTGAGAGATTCGAACTCCCGACCTTTTGATTCGTAGTCAAACGCTCTATCCAGCTGAGCTAAGGGCGCATATTTATGGAGCGGACGACGGGAATCGAACCCGCGACCCTCGCCTTGGCAAGGCGATGCTCTACCGCTG
>NZ_BAABMC010000016.1:0-52982 GCF_054767475.1 Paenibacillus sp. YSY-4.3
GATGTTTGACTTGCTCATTTTGAATCTGACGAGATCAGATTTACATCTGACTCTATTTTTAGATTTCACTTGCGTGAAACCCGCTCACTCGTTGTTCAGTTTTCAAAGATCAATTCTCGTTTTTGTTCGTCGCCGTTGTTTCAGCAGCGACCTTTATAATGTATCATATCCGCTCTTCTTAAGTCAATACTTTTTTTGAAATTATTTTACTGACTGATCTTGCTAAGCACTGTCTTTCGAAGAAGCGATTTATAATGTATCACATAATCCAAATTAACGTCAACCATGAAATGCATTTTATATCATTGTTAATTTAAGCCCAAGCAGTAAACCTACACCAGGGAGACCAAGAATAAGCACCGTACTTATCGTTACCGGATTCATCGGAATATACGTCTCCGTAAGCAAACCCGAGAAATTGACGATATAAATTCCGAGTGCAGCCAATACAACATGAAGGCCCAGGCGAGTAAGCCAAGCTAGTCCCAGCCTTCGCGAGAACACGATATAACCCAACAACAGCAATGATCCGATAAGCACCAAAGATAATATCATTTTCATCCCCCGTCACACCTCCTTACTAACTTGCGTTTAGCCTCTAAGATAGGAATCATGCTGCGAGTAAGTCCCGAATTGAAACGGCTCCCATGTAACATTCGCCTGCTTTGCCGCCTTCAAATGAACCTGGTACCTTCTTTCCGCCGCTTCCAGCGTATATATCGCTATATCCACCTCGTCTGAACCGACCGCTGCCTGCAGCGCACAATATGCCTGCTCCCACTGGCGCCGGGCTTTCATTACCTCACGATACAATTGCTCCTTTTGCTCCAGCTCTTTATCGTACTGCCTAGCTTTCTTCATTCTCAGCAGCCATTGCTTCAATTTCACGTTATATCCGCCTCCCCTGAACCGGTATATTTCATGTGTATCGGGAAAGGGACAAACTTAGAACTATCGTATGCAAATGGGTAAAAAAGCAATAAAAAGAAGCACCGGTCTATGACCAGCACTTCTGAATCAACCTGCTATAAACTTATCTTAATTCACGCCGCCCCTCGAGCGCCTTGGATAAGGTTACTTCATCCGCATACTCCAAGTCGCCGCCGACCGGCAGCCCATGGGCAATACGGGTAACCCGAATATCAAACGGCTTCACGAGACGAGAAATATACATCGCCGTCGCCTCTCCCTCAATATTGGGGTTGGTCGCTAAAATCAGCTCTTTAACCCGTTCATCGCTGAGACGGTTAAGAAGCTCCTTGAGCCGAATGTCGTCCGGACCAAGTCCTTCCATGGGTGAAATAGCGCCTTGCAGCACATGATAGTAACCATCAAACTCTTTTGTCCGCTCCATGGCCACCAAATCTTTGGAGTCCTGGACTACGCAAATTACGGATGAATCCCGAGACTTATCCTGACAAATTCGACAAGGATCGGTATCCGTAATATTGCAGCATACCGAACAGTAGTGAAGATTGCGTTTGACGCTGACCAAAGCCTTGGCAAAGTCAATTACGTCGTCTTCCTTCATGTTCAGCACGTGAAACGCGAGCCTCGCGGCCGTCTTCGGCCCGATTCCCGGCAGATGAGTAAAGGCGTCGATCAGCTTGGCGATCGGTTCGGGATAATACAATGAGCATGTTCTCCTTCGGTCGTGTAATTAGAATAGGCCTGGAATTTTCATTCCGCCCGTAAATTTGCCCATGTCGTTGTTAGCCAGCTCATCCGCTTTGCCCAGCGCATCGTTAACCGCTGTCAGCACCAAATCCTGCAGCATTTCCACGTCGTCCGGATCTACAGCCTCCGGTTTGATATTGATGGACAATACTTTCTTATGTCCATTGACCTCTACAGTAACTACGCCGCCGCCCGCACTTCCCTCAACCGTTTTGCCGCCGAGCTCCTCTTGGGCTTTCAGCATTTGCTCCTGCATTTTCTTAACTTGCTTCATCATTTGGTTCATATTATTCATCTGTCCTACATCTCCTTCTTCTTAGTCATTTATATGGTTAAACAGAATTATACAAAAATCCAGCCTGGCTACTCCTTCACAACAACGAGGTCATCCCCAAACATGTTGAGCGCCTCGTCTACCCACGGCTCCTTGCCTCCGCCGTCTTCCGCGGGCTCTAACTGAAACGGTTCCTCCTTGGACGGCTGCGTCCCAGCGCCTTCAATGCTGTCATCCCAATCCTTGAGCATCATCGTCACCAGACGGTATGGCGAACCCATCACTCGCTCCATGACTGTTTCAATGAGCTGTTTATTCGCTGGTTTCTCCGTAGTTTCACGGTGAATATCGTTCTTGAATGCGACAAGGATGGCATCCTCCAGCGCGGAGACAGGCTCGCCGTTCACGAACCAGGCATGAATGGTAATCTTCTCATCCTTAACGCCTTGAAGCACCTGATTCCATTTCCCCTGCACCGCCATGAATTCCGGGCTGCTGCGCTGGGCTACGTAGCGGTCAAGCCCTGCCGGGAGCTTAGCCTTCGAGGCTACGCGAGGCGCCGTCGTCCGCGATGCCGGACGATTCCCTCTATTGCCCGCATCTTGGCCTCCGCCCGCCAATCCTCCTTGCAGAGCGTGTTCAAGCTTCTTCTCCAGCTCCGCCAACTGCCGGCGAAGCTGCTGAATTTCGGATTGATCAGCCGTAGCGGCAGGCAAAGCCTGCACGTTAACCGCCTCTTCGCCCTGTGGAATGTTGCACAGCTTCAGAAGGGCTACCTCAAACAGCGTCTGCGGCTGCAGCGCATACTTCATCTCGGTCTGGTAATGGTTCAGCGTATCGATAATCCGGAACAGCTGCGGGCGCGTAAACACTTCGGCCATCTCCCTGAATTCCTGGAGATCCAAAGCGCGCTCCGTCATCTTTTCCGCATTCGGCACCATTTTAATCATCAATAAATCGCGGAAATAATACAGCAGGTTCTCCATGCATTTATCGGCGCTCTTGCCTTCCTGCATAAGACCCTCAATCAACTGCAGCATGCCTCCGACATCACCTTCGATCAGCGTCTTCGCGATTTCCGCAAACTGCTTCGAAGGAATCCCCCCGGTCATATCCAGCGCCTGCTTGTAGGATACATGCCCGTCCGAGAAGGAGGCGATCTGATCCAGAATGCTCAGCGCATCTCGCATGCCGCCATCCGACAACCGAGCTATATATTGAATAGCTTCGTCCTCGGCAGTAATGCCCTCCTGTTCACAAATCAGCTTTAACCGCTCGCACTGCTCCTCCAAGGATACGCGGCGGAAGTCAAAGCGTTGGCAGCGGGATATTACCGTCGCTGGAAGCCGATGCGGCTCCGTAGTCGCAAGGATAAACATCACGTGCGGAGGCGGCTCCTCCAGCGTCTTAAGCAGCGCATTGAACGCTTCCGTCGTCAGCATGTGAACTTCGTCAATGATATAAACTTTCTGCCGCACTTCAGTAGGGGCATATTTCACCTTTTCGCGCAAATCACGAATTTCCTCGACTCCCCTGTTGGAAGCGGCGTCAATCTCTAGCACATCCATAACAGCCCCTGCTGTAATCCGGCGGCAAGCGTCGCATTCGTTGCACGGTTCCGGAGCTGGCCCCTTCTCGCAGTTCACGGCTTTGGCCAAAATCTTGGCCGCGCTCGTCTTCCCCGTTCCCCGAGGCCCGCTAAACAAATAGGCGTGCGACAGCCGCTGCTCCCGAATCGCGTTCTGCAGCGTGCGAATAATGTGCTGTTGTCCCACCATGTCCTGAAACGACTGCGGCCGCCAAGCACGGTACAGCGCAATATGCTCCATATGCGGCACCTTCTTTCTTCATGAAACGATAATCGTCACTTTCCCATTATACTATACTCGAGGGACGAGAAAAACTTCTATCCGAACATATTTCCGAGTAAAAGAATATCCCTTCATCCCCTTCTGCACAAGCAGCAAAATAGCAGATTATTCGGCATCAGGCGGGTCCGAATAATTTAAAACAAAAAAACATCTCTGTCCAAAAGACAAAGATGTCGCTTTATAAACCTATGTAGCCGTGCACCTGTTATTGATCATTGCGATCCAAGCGGCACCTTTACGGCGCAACTCGAGACAGGCTTCCCCCCGGCACAAAAGTATGACTGCTTATGGCTGCTTCCTTCCGGACCTGACCAGGTTCACAGGTACTCATTGCGGAGGACCCGTCTGTCAACGTCTGCCGTAAAGACCGGACCTC
Source organism: Paenibacillus sp. YSY-4.3 (assembly GCF_054767475.1). Lineage (NCBI taxonomy): Bacteria > Bacillati > Bacillota > Bacilli > Caryophanales > Paenibacillaceae > Paenibacillus > Paenibacillus sp. YSY-4.3. The sequence goes on from NZ_BAABMC010000016.1 coordinate 4,199, forward strand.
ACATCGGCAAGACCTCTAACAGGAATTCAACCTCGCTATAGCGGATTGCGAGTTACAGGGCACCGCTACCTCCCCATCTAGCACGGTGAAACTAAGTATATCTCATGCATGTCCAAATTGCAACCGACGGCAAAAGTTGTCTATTTAAGATTATTTTTGAACACATGCCTTCTCTCTCAAAGTTTGATATATTTATAGAATAATATGGAACTTCATAGAGAGGATGTGCCTTAATGAGAAGAATAGGCAAACTCGTGCTCGCCGCCACGATATGGATCGGCACTCTTAGCGGACTTGCGTCGCTGCCGCAACAAGCTTACGCAGACACCCAGATCCGCATCATGCTTGATGGATACCCGCTGCAATTTCCAGCCGAGCCTATCATTAAAGATGGAACTACTCTTGTACCGTTTCGCGCTATCTCCGAAGCACTCGGCATTCAAGTGACTTGGGACGAAAAAACGAAGAGCATTTCCGCCATCAAAGGGAGCGGCCCTAGCTCTGTTCGCGTGCAGCTAACCCTAAACAACAAAAAATCCACCGTGAATGGATCCATTGTAGACCTGGCGGTAGCACCCCAGACTGCGAATGGGCATACCTTGATTCCGCTAAGCTTCTTCAGCCAGCAGTTCGGCGCTCAAGTCAATTGGGATCAGCAGACGCGCACCGTCTCAATCTCTTCTTCGAAGCAGCGAATGTACACCATGGGCTTCTATGCGATCTCTTCTTTCTCTGATGCTTCGGTCATACCAAACCTGGACTCCGTCGCCTTCGGCTGGAGCCGGATTGACGAGAACGGCAAATTCACGCTAAGCGGAAAAGACTTTAAATGGCCTCAGCCCGCGGGAGACATCACCCCCGAGAGTCTGGTCAATGAAGCGGCCAAATCGCGGACCCTCCCATACTTAATGGTCTATTCGGGAGACGTAAATGGCGAATTAACCAAAATCATCGAGAATGCCGACACACGGAAACAGGCGATTACAGAAATGATCTCTGCCGCTAAAAACAACCAATTTCAAGGCATCCTGCTGGACTTCGAAGGACTGGGACTTACCACGGACAAAGCAAAGACCCGCTCTTCCTTCACTGCCTTTGTTAAAGAGGTTTCTTTGCAGGCCAAAACAGAAAATCTGAGATTAGCCCTTGCGCTCCATCCGCTCAACTCGTCGTATCAAGGATATGACTACAAAGCGCTCGGCCAAATTGCCGACGAAATCATCATCATGGCCTATGATTACCGCAGCAGCGGCGGAACAGGGCAGCCGGAGCCAGCCGATAAAGTGGATGAAGCGATTCGCCTTGCCTTGAAGGAGACGAAGAAGGACAAACTTGTGCTTGGCCTGAACCTTAACAGCGAGAATACCCATTCAGTGAACACGCTGATCGGCTTAGCAAAGCGCTATGACCTCAAAGGCATAGCTATATGGAGACTCGGCTTAGTCAGCAGCGACGAATGGACACAAATGCAAAAAAGCATCGAATTCAAAAAATAAGTCCAGTAACGACAACAAATCCCCTGCCAGTAGGCAGGGGATTTCCCATGTATTTCGAGATGCCGCAAACGCAGCACTTCTCTAGCAAACGTAGATTAGATGCCGTATTTCTTCTTAAATTTATCAACACGTCCACCAGCATCCACGAATTTCTGTTTACCTGTGAAGAATGGATGGCAGTTGGAGCAAATCTCAACGCGCAGGTCTTGTTTAACAGAACCTGTTTCAAAGGTATTTCCGCAAGCGCAAGTTACCGTTGTCACGTGATATTTAGGTTGAATAGCTTCGTTCATGACTTCACCTTCTTTCCGCCCTGGGCCTCAAGCGTGCACAGAGTTATAATGACACATAACGTGATTATATCACGCCATGTTTTGTCGCGCAATTGGAATATATGAGGTTCATCCCCGAACTTTTACCCGCGCTAATTCAGCAGGCGGTACATGGGTATAAGAACCGATGACTACATCCGGCAGCTCTTGCTGGAATATCTCAATCGCCTGCTTCATGCCGAATATATCCCCTTTTGCCGGGGGAATAAGCTCCAGATAGCTCTCTGGATCGATATTCAGATTGCGAAGCTGAATCAGTCGAAGCTTCGTACGACGGGCGAATTCAATCATCGCCTCAATCTCTTCCTCCCGATCCGTCACACCCGGAAAGATCAGGTAGTTAATCGACGTATACACACCCTGATCCGAGGCATAACGAAGCGATTTCTCTACATTTGCCAAAGTATACCCGCGGGGCTTGTAGTAAGCATTATAATGATCGTCCAGCGCACTAATTGTACTCACGCGCATTAGATCAAGCCCGGCATCGACAATGCCGCGAATATGATCACTAAGACCCGCATTCGTATTAATGTTGATATACCCCATATCGGTCTGGCGCCGAACCTCGCGGATTGCTTCGATGATCAGCTTGGCCTGCGTCGAAGGCTCTCCTTCGCAGCCTTGCCCGAAGCTGATGATCGACTCTGGCGTCTTCAAGTGCTCCAGCATGATTTCAACGAGTTCTTCCACGCGGGGCCGGAAGTTCATTCGCGTCTGCGGAGCGACGAATCCGCTGTCATCCGGCTGCTCCGAAATGCAGCCAAAGCAACCCGCATTGCAAGAGTACGACACGGGAACCGCGCCTTCCCAGCGATTCAGGAACGTGTTCGATGCGGTCAAACATTCATAGCCGAGGGCACAATTCGATAAATGCTCATATAAACGATTCTCGGGATATTTTGTCCGAAGTGCCTTGACTTGATCCTTCAACTCCAGCGGATCGCAGTTCAAAGGATTCCATTTCTCAGGATCATCGGATAAACGCGCCGTCACGTAAAATTGACCGTCTTTCCACACCACTGCTGAATATCCGAACAGCGGAAGCTTATATTCCTTATCCGTCTTTACATAACCCGGAAGACAGAGACGGGTGAATCCCTGTGGAAGCAGCGCCCCTACGGCCTGTACATCTCCAGGGACTGGCATCATTTCACCGGTGTTAGGATCCATTCCTACCGGCCTCGTCGAGGGGAGCCCTACCAGGGTCGCTCCTTCAGGCAGCGGAATAAGCTCATCCTCCAGAATTTCCACGATCATATCCCCGCTGCGGGCTAACCCATACAACGAGGAATGATCATATACTTGCCCTTTGTTGTCTGCATATACTAAATACATGTCGTTCTCCTCTTTGCCTTTCGATTCCGGAACTCTTCAGCCATTCCATCGCGCCAGGCGTATTGTTAAGATGACGAGCCCGATCCGGAGCCTGAAGGCGCAGCGGTACGGGTCGTACGGCGCGTGCTGCTTCCACTGCCGGACGAAGATGCGCTGTTGCCAGCGGTATCGAAGGAAGCGAGAAACTCCGCATTGGTCTTGCTGTCACGCAGCTTCTTCAAGAACCCCTCCACAAAATCGTAAGAGTCGTTCATATTTTTGCGGATGGACCAAATCGTATCGAGCTCCTCTTTCGTCAAAAGTACTTCCTCGCGTCTCGTTCCCGAACGGCGAATATCGATGGCAGGGAAAATACGGCGCTCTGCCAGTTTCCGATCCAAATGGAGCTCCATATTTCCCGTCCCCTTAAATTCCTCGTAAATAATGTCATCCATGCGGGAGCCCGTATCTACCAAGGCTGTCGCCAAAATGGTCAGGCTTCCGCCCTCTTCCACATTACGCGCCGAGCCAAAGAACCGCTTCGGACGATGGAATGCCGCAGGATCGATCCCCCCGCTCAGCGTACGGCCTGAAGGCGGAACAACCAGGTTATAGGCTCTGGCCAGACGAGTGATGCTGTCTAGCAAAATGACGACGTCCTTCTTATGCTCTACCAAACGAAGCGCACGCTGCAGCACAAGCTCAGCCACCTTGATATGGTTCTCAGGCAGCTCATCGAACGTGGAAGCGATCACTTCCCCCTTTACCGAACGCTGCATATCCGTAACTTCTTCCGGGCGTTCATCGATAAGTAACACAAATAGCTCAATCTCGGGATGATTAGTAGAAATGCTGTTGGCGATTTCTTTCAGCAACAGCGTCTTTCCTGCCTTGGGCGGTGCCACGATCAGACCGCGTTGCCCAAGTCCAACAGGGGCTAGAACATCCATAATACGAGTGGATAAATGGTTAGGGGTTGTTTCAAGCACGAGCTTGCTTTGCGGATAAAGAGGTGTTAATGCCGGGAAATGCAGACGTTCCGCTGCGATGGCTGGATTCTCGCCATTAACGGCATTCACTTGCAATAGTCCGAAGTATCGTTCATTCTCTTTGGGCGCCCTGCATTTGCCGGATACAAGATCACCCGTCCTCAAATCAAATTTGCGGATTTGGGAGGCCGAGATATAAATATCTTCCGTGCTGGGCAAATAGTTGATCGGACGGAGGAATCCGTAGCCTTCAGGCAGGATCTCCAGGATGCCTTCCATGAACATAAGGCCGCTCTGTTCCGCCTGAGCCCTTAGAATCGCAAAAATTAATTCCTTCTTCTTAAGCTGACCGTAGTAAGGAATCTGATACTGCTTCGCAAGCTTGTACAGCTCGGTCAGTTTCATTTCTTCCAAGTCGGCAATTTGTAAATCCATATAGAATACCACCTATTCAATTTTTTCGTTTGTGCATGAATGATTATTACTGATTGTTGATTGTCTATTACACTATGAAACCAGTATAAGTCTATAAATCGGAAAATTGATAGACGCATTTTACTAATATTACCCGGTTCCAGCAAAAATATGCGGCCGGCAGAGAACTTCTACTCTGCCTGACGCCACACATCAGCACCGAGTGCACGCAGATTGGTTACAAGATTATCGTACCCGCGATCGATTAATTCGACGCCGGATACTTCAGTAACCCCTTCCTTGACGGTTAGACCAGCAATGACGAGTGCTGCTCCGGCCCGCAGGTCGGTCGCTTTGACCTTGGCCGCGTTAAGCTCGCCGCCCTCGATAATGGCCGAGCGGCCTTCCACGCGAATCTTCGCGCCCATTCGTACGAGCTCCGGGACATGCTTAAACCGGCTGCTGTAAACGAAATCGCTTAATACGCTGACTCCTTCCGCCTGCGTAAGCAGACTGGTCATCGGAGACTGCATGTCCGTCGGAAAACCAGGATAGATAAGAGCCTTCACATCAACGTGCTCATACCGAGCCGCACCCAGAACACGGATTGACTCGTCCATTTCTTCGACCGTAACGCCCATTTCAATCAGCTTCGCCGTGAGCGCCTCAAGGTGTTTCGGAATAACTCCGTCGATAATCATATCACCGCGGGTAGCGGCCGCAGCAATCATGTAAGTGCCCGCCTGAATCCGGTCAGGAATAATCGAATGGCGGCAGCCGCTCATCTCCTTAACCCCTTCAATCCGGATCGTCTCCGTCCCCGCGCCCTTGATGCTGGCTCCCATCGAGTTCAGCAGTGTGGCAACATCTATAATTTCAGGCTCTTTCGCCGCATTCTCAATAATCGTGGAGCCTTTGGCCCTCGCGGCCGCAAGCATAATGTTAATCGTGGCACCGACGCTGCACACATCCAGATATATCTTAGCGCCTCTCAGCTCTTTAGCCTTGAGATGGATGGAGCCATGCTCATTCGTAACCGTGGCCCCCAGCGCCTCGAATCCCTTAATATGCTGATCGATTGGACGAGGTTCAAAATTACAGCCCCCCGGCAGTCCGATCGTTGCCTCGCCGAATCTGCCCAGCATGGCACCCATCATATAATAAGAAGCCCGCAACTTTTTCACAGGGCCGTTCGGCATCGGAATCGAGTGAATTTGACTCGGATCGATCTTGATCTGGCCGTCTGTCCAGGTTACCTTTGCCCCCAGCTCCTCCAATATTTCCGTATATACCGCCACATCACTAAGATGCGGCAAATTATCCAGAGCTACTTCCGATTCCGCCAGGATGGCAGCAGGAAGAAGCGCAATCGCGCTGTTCTTGGCTCCGCTGATTTGAACGGTTCCCCTAAGCGGGCGTCCGCCATGAATCATTAACTTTTCCATAAGAAGAAAATCCCCCTGAAGCCGAAAATAGTTCCTTAATCATTGCGACATAACACATGTTGCTCAATAGCACTCTACGATTCTTATCCATAATACCACTTATGCGCTGAAATAGGAAAGACACCGCTCGAGAGCGGTGTCTTTCTTGTAAATATGAATTGCAAACTGTACCTGGAGTTATTGGCTTATGCTTGGTTGCTGGAGCCGAACTCGCGCATTTTACCGATGACCGTTTGTTTGATGGCTTCACGGCCAGGTTTAAGGAATACACGAGGATCGTAAGCTTCAGTCTTCTCGGCAAGAACTTCGCGAACCACTTTCGTGAAGGACATTTGGTTCTCCGTGTTCACGTTGATTTTGGAAGTACCGAGGGAAATGGCTTTCTTAATGTCATGCGTAGGGATACCTGTGCCACCGTGCAGAACGAGCGGAAGGCTAACCGCGTTGCAGATTTCTTCCATCTCTTTGAAGCCAAGGTTTGGCTCGCCTTTGTAAGGTCCGTGTACGGAACCAAGAGCTGGCGCAAGCGTATCGATGCCTGTCTCTTTCACGATACGGACGCAGTCGTCCAGCTTCGCGTACATTACTTCGCCGATAACGTCGTCTTCTTGTCCGCCGACCATACCTACTTCGGCTTCAACGGATACGCCTTTAGCGTGTGCATATTCAACGACAGCTTTCGTCGTTTCGATATTTTTGTCGATTGGGCTGTGGGAATCGTCGATCATGACGGAAGTAAATCCGGCATCAATCGCTTCTTTACATTTCTCGATGCTTGATCCATGGTCAAGATGAATCGCTACTGGAACGGTGATTTTCAGGTCTTCAATAAGACCTTGCACCATTTTAACAACGGTGTTAAATCCGCCCATATAACGAGCTGCACCTTCGGATACACCAAGAATTACCGGAGATTTCTCTTCTTCGGCAGCTTCAAGAATCGCGTGTGTCCACTCTAAGTTGTTGATGTTGTACTGACCCACTGCATACTTTCCTTTAAGAGCTTTGTTCAACATATCTGTCATACTTACTAATGGCATGGCTCCAATCCTCCTAGGACGTTTGTTTGTATTAATTTTGCCGACATTCACACGTAATTATTATAACACAACCCGACAAAAATACTATTCAAGCTTTTCCATCTATTTATGCAAATTATGCCGCCAAAAAAGCAGTCATATAATGCTTCTTCCGAGCTGTGCCAAGGGCTGGCGAAAACGACCGATTTGGCATCCCCCCGAGAACCTTACCCATTTACATGCAAAAAGAAACCTCCTTCAAGCGGAGGGAATCGAATTTCCCTACGCCTTAAGGAGGCTGTCTTCACGACATATTAAATTGCTGCTTTCGCTTAAAGAACGGCGCCGCCCTTCAGCTCCATGTTTACCGCCATTCTCATTTCATCAATGTCGAACGGCTTCGTAAAATGCCTCAATGCGCCAAGCTCTGTCGCTTCCTTGATCATATCCAGCTCACCGTAAGCCGTCATCATGATAACCTTAATGGCCGGATTGACTTCCTTGATATGCTTCAATATTTCGAGTCCATCCATGCCGGGGATCTTCATGTCGAGAAGCACCAGATCCGGTGAATCGCTGCGGACGATCTCCAAAGCCATCTTGCCATTGGCAGCCTGGAATGTTTTATAACCCTCGCTGCTGAACACTTCCATTAATAAAATACGGATTCCGTTCTGATCATCGACAATCAACACTTTCTTCTCTTCCACTGAGGCACCCTCCTACAAGTCTAGCCCTTGTAATTCTATAAGGTATAATTCGCCTCGATTTAGGAAATCCCTTCTAATTTGGTAAAAAGATACTTGAAATCATTCGCGATTCCTATTGAAAGAGAAAAAAATTAAGATTTATGCGTAATCGCAGCTTTCACGAACTCGCGGAACAACGGCTGCGGCCGGTTCGGACGGGACGTGAATTCAGGATGGAATTGAACGGCCAAGAACCACGGATGGCCAGGAAGCTCGACGATTTCGACGAGACGGCCGTCCGGGGACGTCCCTGAAATGCGCAGTCCTGCCGCCTCCAGCTGTTCACGATAGTTGTTGTTGAACTCATAACGATGGCGATGTCTTTCTTCCACCTGATCCGTCTTATAGCACTGTTCTGCCAAAGAGCCCGGCACTAGCTTACATGGGTACAGGCCTAGACGCATCGTTCCGCCCAAATCCTCGATATCCTTCTGCTCAGGCAGAAGATCGATAACCGGGTGCGATGTAGCCGGATTAATCTCCGAGCTATTCGCGCCTTCAAGACCAGCAAGCGCGCGTGCAGTTTCAATCACGGCTACCTGCATGCCCAAGCAAATTCCGAAGAACGGGATTTGCTGCTCGCGGGCGTAACGGATCGTCGTAATTTTGCCTTCGATCCCCCGGTCGCCAAACCCTCCAGGCACAAGAATGCCGCCTACGCCTTTCAACTGCTCGGCTACGTTGTCAGCGGTAATATCCTCCGCGTTCACCCAGCGAATCTTCACTTCCGCATTGTTGTCGAAGCCGGCATGCGACAGCGACTCTACAACGCTCAAGTACGCATCATGAAGAGCTACGTATTTACCGACGATCGCAATTTCAACCGTCTTCTCCAGCTTGTTGATCCGATCTACCAGCTTCACCCACTCGCTCATGTCCGGAGCCGGGGCATTCAGCTTCAAGTGATTGACGACAATCTCGTCAAGCCCCTCGCCTTGGAGGTTAAGAGGAATTTCATATAATGTATCCGCATCGCGGCACTCTACGACCGCACCGGCATCGATGTCGCAGAAGAGAGCGATCTTCGCCTTCATGTCCTCGGACAGCTCATGCTCCGTGCGGCATACGATTACGTTCGGTTGAATGCCGATGCTGCGAAGCTCTTTAACGCTATGCTGGGTCGGCTTCGTTTTAACTTCGCCGGCAGCCTTGATATATGGAATAAGCGTGACGTGGATGTACATGACATTGTCGCGGCCAACGTCGCTCTTGATCTGGCGGATCGCTTCCAAGAATGGCAAGCTCTCGATATCGCCCACCGTTCCGCCGATCTCCGTAATGACCACGTCTGAACCCGTCTCGCGGCCAGCCACGAACACACGCTCTTTGATTTCATTCGTAATATGCGGGATGACTTGCACTGTTCCGCCGAGATATTCTCCGCGGCGTTCTTTGCCGATAACGGAGGAATAGACCTTGCCTGTCGTGATATTGCTGTTCTTGGACAGGTTGATGTCGATAAAGCGTTCGTAGTGACCTAGGTCAAGGTCGGTCTCTGCTCCGTCGTCAGTGACGAATACTTCCCCGTGCTGGTAAGGACTCATCGTACCCGGATCCACGTTAATGTAAGGATCGAATTTCTGGATCGTTACCTTTAAACCTCTGTTTTTTAGCAGCCTGCCGAGTGATGCTGCCGTAATCCCTTTGCCAAGGGAAGATACAACCCCGCCTGTTACGAAAATATATTTTGCCACAGTCTAAAAACCTCCTACATAATAGTCCAGAAATTCAGGCGACTCAGATCATAGCGTAACCCATTAGCCCACGAATCATAGCTAAAATGGACATAAAAAAACAAAAAAGTGACACCCGAATAGGTCGGGGCACTTTTAAAATTAGAACATATTTATAGGTTTGAATCATAAGCCCATGCAATAGTTTACCCGTTAGCATCTCCCCTGTCAAGTAAAGAAGAGAGCATTTCAAGAGGTTACAATTGTGGCAATTTCGTGCAAATCCAAAGGACGAAAAACGGGTTTATCTGTCTTCGTCTTCACCCTCGTATTCATCCTCTTCGGAATCCGAATCGTCTTCCTCTTCATCGAGCTCTTCATCGTCAAGCATCTGCTCGTCATCGACTTCATCGGCGCTTTCTTCATCATCATCCGAGAACAGTTCGTCTTGATCATCTTCCTCATCGATAGCATCAAAATCGTCTTCGTCCGTGAAATCGTCTTCCTCTTCTGTGAAGTCTTCGTCTTCCAGATCGTCATCATCATCGTTAATGATGCGCGGACGTTTGGCATTCGCTACAGGATCCTCGGAACGCTCGATCGGATACCAGCGCTTCAAGCCCCACAGGTTGGTGCCAACGCAGGCAAATCGACCGTCAATGTTAATCTCCGTATACAATTGAGCGATCGCTTCGTTGATTTCTTCCTCCGACATATTGCGGACCTTCGCTACCTCGTTCATCAGGTCGCGGTAATAATACGGTGTATTCGCCGCTTTCAAAATCAAAAAGGCCAAGTCAACCATTGGAATTTCATGGACCTTCTCCGGGTCGATTTTCAAATTAAGTGGGGTACTCACCAGGCGGACACTTCCTCTCACGCAAAGTTCACTATACAGGGTGCAGAAATCAAACCGCAACTTGATTTCTTCACTAACATATCCATATCACACATAAGTAAAACCTATTTGGTATTAGTATGTCAAGTTTAATAGTGTGTTCAAAACGTGTCCATATTGCGCAGTACCCGGTGACGCCAAATACGTTAGAAAAGACGGGAACGAATCGTTCGCCGTCTCCTGACTGTATCCGACCGAGGAAAAGACGCGAGCCTTCTCTCCAGATGGTCATGAAGGCCGCAAGAGCCTTCCCTTCATCCTATGTCTATATTCTCCCTTTGACACGGGGCTTTACGGCCTTTCTCAACATTTCTAACAATATTTTTATTATTGATAGCTCTGGTCTGCGGACCCAAGACATTTAAACGTATCCTCAATTTAAAGGGGCCTGTTTGCCCATTTCCTCAGAACAGGGTCACTTCCCCACTCCCGGTCAGCGGCACCGTCATAATATACTCCAACACGCTAACTCGGGAGGACATCATCTATGGATTATGCCAAATTACTGGGCTTTCTGAATGACTCCATCGACCCCTCCGGAAAAAGCGGACGGCATATCGTCCGATTCCTGCAGCCAGGCCACTACTCCGAGTTCATCCGTCAATTGTTCAAATATCGGCGCAAATATCCCACCCTTCGGTCAATCCGTTCATCGCCGCTGCTGCAAGCCTTGATCTGCCCTTTGCGTCTCCCGGACAACCAAATTTGCTCCGAACTCGGGCTATATGTCGAAAGCGACTCCACCATCAGCGTTAATTCGCCATCTTCCCCCACCAAGGAACGCGCCACCGAGATCCCTTGGGGCGTAAAACGGATCGGAGCTCCCGAAGTATGGTCTACCTCGACTGGACATCGCATCCGCATAGCCGTCATCGATACGGGAGCCGATTACAGCCATCCCGATTTGCGCTATTCCCTGGCGCGCGGCATTCATTTGCTGAAACGCGCCGGCCTGCCTTATGACGACAACGGGCATGGCACCCATATCGCGGGAACGATCGCGGCAGCCGGCGGCGCACAAGGAATGATCGGCGTTGCCCCCCGTTCATTAATATATCCTGTCAAGGCGTTTGATCATAACGGATCAGCGTATGTGTCCGACATTATCCTCGGGATTGACTGGTGCGTCAGAAACCATATACAAATTATCAACATGAGCTTCGGCATGAAATCGACAAGCATGTCCCTTAAAAATATTGTCAGCAAAGCCCATGAAGCGGGAGTTGTCATCGTCGCCTCTTCAGGAAACGACAAAAAACAGCGTACCGCGGATTATCCGGCAAAATATGCCCAAACCATTTCCGTCGGGGCCACGAACCGGGACGGAAAAATTGCCTCCTTCAGCAATTATGGCCCCTATATTGACATTTACGCCCCCGGTGAAAAAATCACGTCCTCCTGGCTCGGCGGAGGGCACCGCGAAATGAGCGGCACCTCAATGGCGACTTCCCATGTCAGCGGAGCAATCGCTCTGCTGCTTGCGGCACGCCCGAATCTTACGCCGGACGAGATCAAGCAGCGGCTCCGCCGCACGGCGCGCCCGCTAACCTGGACACAGGCCCGAGCCCGGTCCAGGCCGGGCGAGGTTAGCGCATTGCGCCTCGTGCGGGGTAAAACAGCGCGGCGCCGGCAGGGCTGACGCGAGCGGGTCCGGAGGGGCTCGCGGGCAAGCTGCGCAAAAGCGCGGCGCAGCCAAATGCCGCCTGGCAGAAAGCGCCTGCGCAAAAAAGCCGCCCTCTTCGCAGATGCAAAGAAGGCGGCTCCAGCGCCAGCCGGCACGGCATGCGGCTATGCGGCGGCGGTCACGCAGCAAAAGGCACCGCGCCCTGAGCGCGGTGCCTTAACTCGCTGCATGCCGCTGCAGCGGACAACCCTGGCCGTGCTACATCCGTTCCGGCGCGGATACGCCGATCAGCTTCAGCACATTGGCCAGCACGGTCCGCACGCCGCCGAGCAGCGCTAGCCGAGCAGCGGTTTGCTCCGCGTCCTCGGTGATGACGCGCTCCGCTTTGTAATAGCTGTGGAACAACGCCGCCAGCTCATACAAATAACGCACCAGACGATGCGGCGCGAAGTTCTCGGCAGCTACGCCGACTTCCTCCGGCAGCTCGCCCATTTTGCGCAGCAAGTCAAACTCATGCTCTGCGGTCAGCTTGCTCAGCTTCACGTCTTGGATGGCAGGAATCACAATGCCCTGCTCCTCCGCCTGACGGAAAATGCTGCAAATCCGCGCATGCGCGTATTGGACGTAATAAACCGGATTCTCATTGGAAGTAGAAATCGCTAGGTCCATGTCGAAATCCAAATGCGAATCCATGCTCCGCATCGTAAAGAAATAGCGGATCGCATCGACGCCGACCTCATCCATCAAGTCAACCATCGTAACGGCTTTGCCTGTCCGTTTGGACATCTTCACCTTCTCGCCGTCCTGGAACAGGCTGACCATTTGGGCAATCAATACCGTCAGCTTGTCCGGATCGTTGCCAAGGGCCTGCATAGCCGCCTTCACTCGCGGAATGTACCCGTGGTGGTCGGCACCCCAAATGTTGATCATCCGATCGAAGCCGCGATCATATTTGTTGCGGTGATAAGCGATATCCGGCGTCAAATAAGTATAGGTCCCGTCGTTCTTCACGAGTACGCGGTCCTTGTCGTCTCCGTACTCCGTCGATTTAAGCCATGTCGCCCCGTCCAGCTCATAAGTCTGTCCCTTGGAGCGCAGCTCCTCCAGCGATTTCTCCACCTGTCCGTCTAAATATAGGGAAGTCTCGCTAAACCATACATCAAAGCCCACCCGGAAGCGGCCCAGATCGCGTTTGATCTTATCCAGCTCTTTCTCCAATCCGTAATTGCGGAAGAAGGCCTCTCTTTCGTCCGCAGAAAGGGATAATAGTGCATCTCCCTTCTCGGCAACCAGTTCCTTCGCGAAGCCTTTGATATCCTCGCCATGGTATCCGTCCTCCGGCATCCCCACATCCTGGCCAAGCTCCTGCAAATATCTCGCCTCGATCGATTTCACGAGGTTCACGACCTGATTGCCGGCATCGTTAATATAGTACTCCCGCGTAACCTCGTACCCGGCATAATCAAGCACGTTGCACAAGGCGTCTCCAACCGCTGCTCCCCGTGCATGTCCTAGATGCAGGCTGCCCGTCGGATTGGCGCTGACGAATTCCATTTGTACTCTTTTGCCTTCCCCAAGCTTGACCCGGCCATACTTTTCGCCTTGCGCATAAATCTGCCCCAATACAGGATATAGATAGCTTTTGCTGAGGAAAAAGTTGATGAAGCCCGGACCGGCAATCTCGGCCCGCTCAACGCCAGCTTGCTCATAGTCGATGTTCTTCACGATTTCCTCCGCAATTTGGCGCGGATTTTTCTTGGCAATCCGTGTGAGCTGCATAGCCGCGTTCGTGGCGAGATCCCCATGCGCTTTATCCTTCGGCACCTCCAATACGACCGCAGGCACCTCATCGCGAGCGGCGAGTCCCGCAGCCACGACTGCATTAAGAATTGCTTCCTTCACGGACTGATTGATTTGTTCTAACGGATTTACTGTCATCTTAAACTTCCTCCTGTATATGTAAGCTGATTACAAAATGTCCAGTCACTTCTTCATGAACCCACAGGTCATATTCCCAGGCCACAACCCCGCTGGAACCTTCCAGACGAGAATCCAGCCTGCTTGTATCTGTAGATAAATTAAACCTCGTATAAGGGGACCTGTAGAACCCCGGCAGCCGTTTTCCCTGCTGGAACGTCTGCTCGGATTCAACCTCCCCGTGGCGCATGATTTTGAGCTCGTTCTGTGAAATCTTAACTGTGGCCCGCGTCGCGCCGCCTGTTGGGCCTGGCTCCGGCTCGACATACCTGACGTACAGTGTGCTGCCTTTGCTCAAAGTCTCACCCTTGATTCGCTGTTCTGATGCCTCATCGCCTTGCTGACTATTAATGACGATGACGGCTGGCTTCCAGTTCGGCACTCTATCCTCTCCATCCATTCAGCCTGTTCTTCAACATTTTCTTATTGTACTACTATATCCAGTTCAACGGCGCAATTCAATATTTTAGCTTCAGCAAGCGATCATCAAATTCCCAGGGAGCTTCACGCCTGCCTATTCAAAATGAAAACACCACTCTCACGAGTGGTGTCTCCCTAGTAAATCAGCGGTTTAGTTAAAGCGGCTGGCTTAGAACCATATATTTGACCTTGGAACCGTCGAAATGAAGATGAAACCGGAAGTAGTCCCCCGATTTGTAACTCCATTTACTCGGCAGCTTCCTCGCGTCCGCATCGAGCTTCTTGCCGACCTCCGCCGTACTTAGCCCTACCTTGACTCCGCCGGGCGTCTCATGGGAGCCATCGCTGAAGACGATTTTGTTGTTAAGCTCAAGAATCCCGCCTTTGAACTTGCGGACCTCTTTGACTTCACCTACGGAATTATCGTAATAAGGGACTCTCCAGTCCGTGGTCTCGGTGTTCAGCCGCTCCTCCCAATCTGAATAGATTAAGCCGTCTACCGCAATTAGTTCCCGTTCGATTCCTTCGGGCTCCAGAGAATTAGCATGTTTCTCCGCCTCCAATCGGGCTCGTTCCTCGAAGGCATCGAATGCACCGAGTTCCGAGTCGGGCTGCATCAGACCATGCATCATCAGCAGCACCTGATCATCGGCATAATATGCCTTGCCTGCAGCTTCAAATGCATTATTCCCCAAATTGTAGGACAATTCAATGATCCTTTGATCGCTTAGCGCAAATTGCAGAACAACCTGCCCGGCCGGAGAAGCCGTCTCTGTTACCGCGGCCTGCATATCCGTAAACCGCAAAGATTGCAATATGACATACTGGCGTTCAACCGGTATTTCCTTTTTCGTTCCATTCCAAACCGCAAAGACGGAATTCACCTCTTCTTCCTCGAACGACAGGTGATCAAGCAAGTAAGGGGACTGTGCTTCTCCCACCTGATCTTGATTCTGCTCCAGCGATATTTCAGGCGGCTCTGAAAGGTCTGCATTCACCGGCGAATCCCCGCCGTTGGCTGCGTTGACCGCCGGAGCATCCGTAATTTTCAGCGCTTTATCCCGTTCTTGCAGTTTAACGATGCCAATGATTAGGGCAATGGCAAGAACGATCAAGACGCCCGCCAGCAAATAGCCCTTTAAATTGCTATGTTTGTTCATCTTTCCTCCTTAACTGCTGCCAGTTATTGTGCTAAGTAAGTATTTAAAATTCCATGTGATTAGACGCATTAAACGGGTAAAGGTTGCCAAAATTTCTCACTGGGAAAGCAAAATAGTTCCAAGGGCATACCCCAGGACAAACACTGTTCAAACGTAAAAATACCCCGCAGCTAGTTGCGCTGCAGGGCATTTCTATTTAAACAATACTAGAGCTATTTCACAAAGCCGAGCAGCATTTCACGAATGAGCTTGGCGGCCACAATTTGTGTCTGCTCGGTCGGATCATAGATCGGAGCAACCTCTACAAGATCGCAGCCCACGACGTTCACGTCGGATCTCGCGATCAAATGAACCGCTTCAAGCAGCTCCTTCGATGTAATCCCGCCTGCCTCGGCTGTACCTGTACCTGGGGCGCAGGACGGATCAAGCACGTCGATATCGATCGTTACATACACCGGACGCGAGCCCATTTTCGGAAGCTCGGTTTTCAGCGGCGCGGCTACCTCAAACGGATGGAAGTTAATATTCTGGCGTCCGTAAAGGAATTCTTCCTTCGAGCCGGAACGGATTCCGAATTGATAAATGTTCTTGCCACCCATCAATTCAGCCGCTTTGCGAATCGGCGTGGAGTGGGACAACGGCTCGCCTTCATATTGATCGCGAAGATCGGCATGCGCATCGATATGAATTACAGCCAAATCCGGATACTTCTCATACATCGCCTGAATGACCGGCCAGCTGACCAGATGCTCCCCGCCCAAACCGATCGGGAACTTGCCATCATTCAGCAGACCGCGAACATAATCGCCGATTACATCAAGGCTGCGGGCTGGGTTACCGAAAGGCAGCAACAAATCCCCCGCGTCGAAATACGTTGCATCCAAAATGCTCTTATCCAAGTAAGGGCTGTACTCCTCCAAGCCGACTGACGCCTGGCGAATGCGCGCAGGGCCAAACCGCGAACCGGGACGATAGCTTACAGTGTAATCCATCGGCATCCCGTAGATGACGGCTTTGGCGTCCTCATACGACTCGGAGCTGCAAATAAATACGTTGCCCGAATAAGCCTGATCCAGTTTCATTTCCGTACGCCCCCCTACTTCACGAGATCTTCTACGAATTTAGGCAGCACGAATGCAGCTTTGTGCAGACGCGGCGAATAATACTTCGTGTTGATCTCCGGAATTTGGGTCTCATCCACTTGAAGCGGATCATGGGTTTTGCTGCCCATCGTAAAGGTCCACAGACCACTCGGATACGTAGGGATGTTAGCGCCGTATACTCTAACGATCGGGAAAATTTCCTTAACGTCCTTGTTCACTTTTTGAATCAAATCAGCTTTGAACCAAGGATTATCCGTTTGAGCCACGAAAATGCCGTCATCCTTCAGCGCCTCGTAAATCCCTTGATAGAAGCCGCGCTCGAACAGCGGGGCCGCCGGGCCTACAGGCTCCGTGGAGTCAACCATAATCACATCGTATTTATTTTTGCTCTGAATAATATGCATATAGCCGTCATTCACTTGAACCTCAACCCGCGGGTTATCCAGCTCACAGGCGATTTCCGGCAAATATTTTTTCGAGTATTCAATGACTTTCCCGTCAATATCAACAAGAACAGCCTTCTCCACCTTAGGGTGCTTCATAATTTCGCGAATAACGCCGCCGTCACCGCCGCCAACCACAAGCACATGCTTCGGATCTGGGTGCGTAAACAACGCCGGATGAGCTACCATCTCATGGTACACAAATTCATCCTTCACCGTCGTCATGACCATATCGTCAAGCACCAGCATTCGTCCAAACTCTTCGGTATCAATGATCGCCAAGTCTTGAAAATCCGTCTGCTCTCTCACCAATGTTTCCCGAATTTTTGCCGTAATGCCAAAGACGGGCGTCTGTTTCTCCGTAAACCACAATTCCATCGTATAACCCTTCTTTCCCGTTAGAATAGTGTTTAGCCGTCATATTAACCCATACCGGAGGCCGGGGGCTGTCCAGATTCACTTCTCGCAAAGTTTCTCTTCCTATTGTACCAAACAAATCTGATTATATTAAAACAAGGTGAAAATGCAACTATTTATGGAAATCCGCTAAATTGACCCGCCCTATGCCCTACCATGAATATCTCCCCCAAACTTTCCCATACTGAACAGTAGCCGCATCGATTGCGGACATCCGGAGATTGGAGGCGATTAACAGCTATGCAAAGACTTGTCCGCAGCAGCAGACGGGGCCCCCGTCGCAGAAAATCCCTTATAATCAAGTCGCTTTTGGCCTGCGGTATCGCCGTATTAATCGCCTCCGGAGCGCTTCTATTCTATTTATATCAAACCGATTTGCCGCTTGCTTACTCCGACCGGAATTCGCAACTGCTCAGCCGCCAGGGGGAGGCCATTTCCGTCTTCTCCAGCTCCGACCGGAGCCGTTCCAATGTTACGCTGAATCACATTTCGCCATATCTTATTCAGGCAACGCTGGCTGTGGAAGACCGGCAATTCTACGATCATTTCGGTTTTGATCTCAAAGGCATGGCCCGGGCGGTTCTCGTCAATCTTAAGGAGATGAACAAAGTGCAGGGGGCCAGCACGTTGACGCAGCAACTCGCACGCAATCTGTATTTAACGCATGAGCGCACATGGTCGCGAAAATTGAAAGAAGCGATATACACCGCGCAGCTGGAAATGAAGCTGGGTAAGGATCAAATCCTGCAAATGTATCTCAATGAAATATACTACGGCCACGGCGCTTACGGCATTGAGGCAGCAGCCCAAATGTATTTCGGCAAACCCGCGGAACAGCTCAGCTTGGCTGAAAGCGCCATGTTGGCCGGCGTGCCGAAGGGGCCCACTTACTATTCCCCCTTCAATCAGATGAAGAATGCAAAGGACCGTCAGCGCCTCGTCTTAAATGCTATGGTGGAGACGGGAGACATCAACGAGCTGCAGGCGAAAACAGCCTATGAAGAAATCCTTCAGTTCCAATCTCCGAAGCTGCGAACGACCGGAGACAAGGCTCCCTATTTCCGCGACTACGTCCGAAATGTCGTCATCAACGAGCTAGGGTTCGATGAGAGCCTGCTAGAGCATGGCGGGCTCAAAATATACACCACCTTGGATACGGAAGCGCAGAGGGCTGCCGAACTTGCCGTGGCCAGCGAACTGAAGGACTCGCCCGATCTGGAGGCAGCCCTGATTTCCATCGACCCGCGCAGCGGACATATCAAAGCACTCGTCGGCGGCGTGAACTACATACGGAGCCAGTACAATCATGTCTTCGCGACGACCCGTCAGCCCGGCTCAACCTTCAAGCCGATTATGTACTTGTCTGCCTTGTCCTCCCGCAAGATGACGAGTGCCAGCAAATTCTCCAGCCAGCCGACCTTGTTTCATTATGATAACAACCGGAAAACGTACAGCCCCAAAAATTTCGGCGATAAATATTTGGGTGAAATCGATATGCGCCAGGCCATTTCTGCCTCAGACAATATTTATGCCGTCAATACGATCCTGACGGTCGGAGCCGATCAGGTGATCGAGCTCGGCCGGAAGATGGGTATTACAAGCCCGCTAAATGCCGTACCTTCTTTAGCGCTGGGCACGTCGCCCGTCAGTCCATTCGAGATGGCTACGGCGTTCGGGGTAATCAGCAATCAAGGCAAGCAGGTCAAACCGGTTGCCGTACTGAAAATTACCGACGACGAGGACCGTATATTATATGAAGCTCCTTTTGCTGCCCCTGAGCAGGTCGTCGAGCCTGCCGCTGCTTATGTGCTGACCCATTTGCTGGAGAGCGTATTCGAAGCCGGGGGAACCGGGAACCGGGTATCGGCGGACATCAAGCGTCCGGTTGCCGGCAAGACGGGCACGACAAGCACCGACGCCTGGCTGGTGGGATTCACGCCAGAGCTGTCTACGGCCGTTTGGGTCGGCTACGACAAGGGGAAGACACTGGGCACGGCAGAATCGCGCAAGGCGGCGCCCATTTTTGCACAATATACGGAGAAGGCACTGGAGAAAGTACCGCCAAAAATTTTTCCGATTCCCGATGGGGTCGTCAGCGTATATCTCGATCCTGCGACAGGCAAGCTTGCGACGGAGAATTGCCCCACCAAAAAGCTGGAGGTATTTATCGAGGGCACCGAGCCGACGGAAACCTGCGATGCGCACGGGGATAAAGAACCTGCACCGCTTCCTGTTGAAGAAACAACACAGAGCCGCTCTTGGTGGAGCGATCTAAAGCGCTGGTGGATGGACTAGGCGTAAGGCATGCTGTAACATGTGAGACACCCTCAGTCGCACGCATAGGACGCATGAATGATATACAGATAAGGAGATCCCTTAATCATGAGCTTACCATTTACCCCATACTCAGAAGGAAAGCCGCTTCCCTCCGCATTCTACGACACGACGGCTCTGGATGCGGCATCCCGACTGATCGGGCATACGCTCGTTCGCCGTACCGAGGACGGAGATATCTGCTGCCGCATCGTCGAAACTGAAAGCTACGGTGGCATAGAGGATAAAGGAAGCCATGCCTATGGCGGACGAAGGACCGCTAGAACGGAAATCATGTTCGGCCGGGGAGGATCGGCCTACATTTATCTTATTTATGGAATGTATCATTGCCTGAACGTTGTTACCGGCGCCGTTGATGATCCGCAAGCAGTGTTAATCCGGGCCGTCGAGCCTTTAACTGCAGATGATGAAGCCCTAATGCGCAAATATCGAAACGCGGCTGCCAAGAAGCCCGTCGATCTATCCGGTGGCCCAGGCAAGCTGTGCCGTGGTCTTCGCATCGACAAATCGCTAAACGGCCAGTCTCTTCTCGAGCAGGGCGGCCCGTTATGGATCGAGGCAGGCAGGCCGCTGCAAAATGAGACGATAATGCAATCGCCGCGCATCAATATCGCGTATGCGCAGGAGTATGCTGCCATGCCATGGCGTTTTTTCCTGCGGGATAGTCCATATGTGCCTCTGCTTGATAAAAACATGGACGTATTTAAAAAATTCTAAACAGCGGCAGCTTTTGTACAAGCTACTGCCGAGCGCCTATTCGGCGCTTTTTTGCATTTATGTACTTCAAAGGCCCACACATTCAAGCGAGCATTTGAATATGCTGAGCAGCAAGTGTATAATATAAACAACAATCAAACGAATGCTTGAATGTCTTTCTCTAAAATATAGGAGGTTTCTTACATATGACAAATCCGATTCCTTTAGTACAACCGGAAGTTTGCGAGCAATCTCACGTACACAGCGACACTGCAGCCGAGCTGCGAAGCAGTCTCAACGAAGAAGATATCGTCGGCATGGCGCAGATGTTCAAGGCACTGTCCGACCCCAACCGGATGAAGATCGCCTACTTGTTGCAGCAGAAGGAGGAGCTGTGCGTATGTGATGTCGCCTCGATCCTGGACAGCTCTGTCGCTACGGCATCCCATCATTTACGTTTATTGAAGCAAATGGACATTACGAAATCGCGCAAGGAAGGCAAGAATGTATTCTATTCGCTGAAAGATCATCATATCCAAACGTTGATTACGATGACGCTGGAGCATCAGAAGGAGAAGAGTTGCCATGAGTAAATCCCCTACGGCTTCAGGCCAGGATCAGCCCATGCCCCAGGTTGAATACCGTGTTCAGGGCCTCTCCTGTGCCAATTGTGCCCGCGAAATGCAAGAAGAAATTCAGAAGCTCGAGCACGGACAAGACGCAGCCATTCTATACAACAGCGGACGGCTGCTCATTTCTCCGAAAGTCGATCTTGCCCGGGTCAAGGGAATTCTTAAACGGGATGGAGCTGCGTTGATCCCCCCAATGGAGCGAAGAGATGGGCATACTGCCAGGGAGAATTCCCATAGGCATAACGACGGGCACGGACACGATCATGAGCATGGACATGATCACGAGCACAGCGAAGAACATAACCACGGCGAGGAGCATGGTCATGGCCATAGCCATGAGCATGGCGACAGCCGCATAGGAATATGGCTGCTCGGCATAGCTGCAGCCCTATATATAGCTACATTTATAGTGAATTCAGTCGTGCCAGCGAGCGCTCTCATCATTATGTATCTGTCATCCATTGCCCTTAGCGGGTATTCGACTTTTATTCGCGGACTGCGTAATCTGTCCCGTTTGAAATTCAATATGGATACGCTGATGACGGTAGCCATGGTTGGGGCCGTATTGATCGGCGAATGGAAGGAAGCTACGCTGGTCGCCATCTTGTTCGGCCTGAACGAGCTGCTGGAGGGTTACGGTATGAGCCGGGCCCGTAAATCGATGGAGGCGCTGCTTAGCGCCGCACCGAAGCAAGCAGTCCTCATTACGGATGACGGTGAAACGACGGTAGCGATCACGAGCCTAAGGATCGGCGACCTGGTGCTGGTTCGGGCGGGAGAGAAAATACCTTCCGACGGAACAATCGTTGAAGGCCATAGCGCAGTGAACGAGGCAGCGATTACCGGCGAATCCATTCCCGTCGCGAAGGAGCCGGGACACAGCGTTTTCGGCGGGAGCGTTAATACGGACGGCCTATTGAAAATACGAATAGACAAAGCCTACGAGGACTCCTCCCTGGCCCGCATCATGCACCTTGTGCAGGAGGCCCAGGACACGAAGACGCCCACGGAATTGTTCATCGATAAATTCGCCAAATATTATACTCCGGCAATCATGATCATCGCGGCCCTTGTCGTCCTTGTTCCCCCTTTGCTGCTTGGCCAGCCATGGATGAAGTGGGTCTATGAAGGACTCGCCATCCTCATCGTCGGCTGCCCATGCGCCCTGGTGCTCTCTTCTCCGATTGCCCTAGTCAGCGGCATGACGAGATGCGCCAGAAACGGGGTGCTGGTTAAAGGCGGAGTCCATTTAGAACAGCTTGGAAAAATCGACGCCGTCGCCTTTGACAAAACGGGAACCCTGACGGTAGGCCGGCCCTCCGTCATGAAGGAAGTCGTTTACGACGGCCAACGTTTCCATCGCATTTCTGCAGCCATGGAAGCAGGTTCCCTGCATCCGCTCGCCGAAGCCATCGTCCGGCAAGCGGAGGAACAAGGCATTTCGAGTGCTGTACTGCCGCAAACATCCGAACTCATGACGATTCCCGGAGTCGGCTTATCCGCCACGATCGAGGGCATCCGCTACTGGGCAGGCAGCGAGGAAGTATTGGACAAAATCTCCTTAGAGGGCCAACCCCGGCAGCAGATTCTAGATGATCTGAATCAGCTCAAAGCCGCAGGATTCACTGTCGTCGTCATTGCCGATCCCACTCAGGTACTGGGCCTCTACGGCCTTGCCGACGAACTGAGGCAAGAAAGTCCTGACGTCATTGCCGAGCTGCATCGAAGCGGCATAGCCCATACGGTGATGCTAACCGGCGACCACGCCGAATCAGCCAGGACGATCGCCTCACGGGTAGGCGTTACCGACTGGGCGGCCGGACTGCTTCCGGAGCAAAAGGTAGAGAAGGTGCGCGAACTATCCGCGAACTGGAAGGTCGCCATGGTCGGGGACGGCATCAATGACGCCCCAGCACTTGCCGCCTCAAGCCTCGGAATCGCCATGGGCAAAGGCACTGACACGGCGGTTGAAACCGCTGATATCGTGCTCATGCAGGATCATCTTGGCAAGCTGCCAGGCGCGATAAGGGTCGCTAGACAGGCTAGCCGCATTATCACCTGGAATATCGGCATCTCGCTTGCCTTGAAGTTGATTGCCCTGCTGCTAACCATCCCAGGCTGGCTGACTCTGTGGATCGCCGTCATGTCCGATATGGGGGCAACCATCGTCGTAACGCTGCTTGGGCTGACCGTTCTGCTCGGCAAGGACGCATCGCCCCGCGGCTCTGCAAGTTAGCTCAGTATTAGACTGCACCAGCCACCCAATATTACAATAGGAAATCAAATAAGCACGCATCCGGCTAATGGTTCCATCAGCGCCGGCGCGTGCTTATTTCTATTACAACTCGCTTCTATTCCGTCTCCAGAGCCGCCTTCAGCTCATCCGAAGACTTCTCCCACCATTCTTCATTGGTTTCTACGAGCAGCTTCTTCAGGACTGCCTTCTCCTCTGTTCCTAGCCCATCCAAAATAACTCTGCGCTTTAAGGCATAGTCCATCTTGTTGACATGATCGGCTAGAACCTTCCATCCGCGGCGCGCTTCCGTATCGATCAGCATTTCGCAAGCGGTTATCCCTCCGTAAAATTGCCCCAGCTCCGGAGTACGATCCACGGCTACCCATACGATCCATACTTGGCGCCCGTTAGGGACGTCATCCTTATTCGTCGAGAACTTGATCCCCTTCTCCACCTTGCTCTTGGCATGCATGGCACCGATATCGATGTAGGCTTCGTTTCCGTCAATAATGACCGGCGACATGCTGTTTAAGTCGATGGAACCTGCACCGAATCCTTTATGCTTGCTCTTGTCATCGTTACTTATAATATTTAAGGCGAATATCTTCTTACCCGTCTTCTGTGAAGTATCTTTGTTATCCATAATTCCCTCCACCTGGCTTGGGCGGTCGCTGATCAGTTCCTGAGCAGCTTTCGCCGAAGGCAGTTTCTGCGTGTTTTCTTTCCTTATAAGAATGCTTGTTCAGCCGACGTACACATTAATTTTATTTTAGCTAATAATCTCCCAAATGCAAACATATACATGCTGTAGATGCTTGTCAACAGGAGGTATCCATGGTATGACCCGTCGAACGATGATTATTAGTATTACTATCCTTACCCTATGTCTTTTTGGCGGTTCCATAATGTACATGCTTCATGACGACCCCACGGACGCCCCTTCATTTGCTCAGCAGCAGCAGGGCAAAACCGCCTCAGTAAAGGCTCCTTCTCCCCCGCAGGCGGAGAGTATACAGCAGCCGACGGCAGAAATACTTAGCAACCGGGTTACAGAATACCATATTGACGTCAAGCTGAATGAACAAGAACGAACGCTGACCGGCACCCAGACGCTATCCTGGACCCATCCAGGGAAAAAAACGGTGAACGAGCTTTACTTTCATCTATATCCCAATGCCTTCGCTTCCTCAGAAACTACTTTTATGAAGGAATCCGGTGGACGACTGCGTGGCGACACCATGCCGAAGAACGGCTGGGGCTCCATAGAGTTAACCGATATTCGGACGATGGATGGAATTTCCCTTCTGCACCGTATTCAGTATGTCCAACCCGACGACGGCAACGCCAATGACAGGACGCTTGCCAAGGTGCGTCTGCCGATGTCAGTGCAAGGCGGCGAGACCATTACGCTAAAAATCAATTTCACCGTGAAATTGCCCAAGATTTTTGCGCGAATGGGCACTGCCGGCGACTTTGTGATGGCTGGCCAGTGGTTTCCCAAGCTGTGCGTATACGAACCTGTCTCAAGAAGAGGAAGAAGTACGGAGGGCTGGAACCTGCACCAGTATCACGGTAACTCGGAGTTCTATTCCGATTTTGGCATTTACAGCGTGAATATCGACGTTCCAAGCGAGTATACGATAGCTGCCACAGGTTTTCCGACCAAACCTGCAATACAGCGGGGCGAACGTAAAATCATCCAGTATTATGCGGACGATGTGCATGATTTCGCCTGGGCCGCATCTCCAAACTTCATCTACGCTGAAGAGCCGTTCTCTTCAGAGGAGGTGCCAGGGGTCCGGATCAAGCTGTATTTGGATCCAGCCCATAAGGACTTGAAGGATCGTTACTTCTACGCCGCTAAGGTCGCATTGTCTAATTTCAGCAAATGGTACGGAAGCTACCCGTATTCCACTTTATCCATCATCGTACCACCCGCCGAAGGGAATGGCGCAGGGGGGATGGAGTATCCGACCTTGGTCACCGCCTTCGGGGCAACCAGCGATTCTCCGGGGTATGACGAGCTGGAGCGCACTGTGATCCATGAAATCGGGCATCAATTTTTTTACGGCATGGTGGCCAGCAATGAATTTGAAGAAGCCTGGCTGGACGAGGCCTTTACTTCCTATGCCGAAGACCGTTTGATGGAGCAGGAATTCGGAATCACGACCAGCCTTCCTATTCAAGCCGCATTGATCCACGATCCTAAGCCGCTGACTCAACCTTCCTGGGAATTCGGCACGGCGGATACTTACGCCAGAAATGTCTATCACCGCGGCAAACTCGTTCTTCTGGACCTCGAGCGGCAGATCGGTACCAAAGCCATGAATCGCACCCTGTCCCTCTATGCGCGCAAATATCGGTTCAAGCATCCGGCCACTGCGGATTTTCAGAGGGTACTCGAGCAAACGACGGGACGATCCTGGAAAGGTTATTTTAACCAGTACGTATACGGCGGAAAAATGGCGGACTATGCCATAGAGAACATTGACATATACAAGGTAGGGCAGGACAGCAATGCTCTGTACGAAGCCATCGTGGACATCACCCGCAAGGGTGGAACCTATCCAAAGGTGCCGATCCTCTTCACCTTCCAAGACGGACATACCGTTCGAAAGGTGCTGGATGGTAAGGAGGAGCATGCACAATTGAAGTTGACTTATAAGGAACCCCTCGCCTGGGCTATGCTCGACCCGGACTACACGCTGATGCTGGAGAACAAACATATTAATAACTACTTTAAGGCTAGTCTCGACGAGAAGGTCAGTACGCGCTCCAATATTATTGTAACGAAGCTGCTCGAAATGCTGACCGGTCCATTTCTGTGGTAGGCTGCTTCCGATGCGAGTTTTGTTCGGAGCTTATTCAGAGCGGTATTGCTCACAAAACTAGGTTTACGCTTCCGATGCAAGTTTTGTTCGGGGCTATTCAGAGCAGTATTGCTCACAAAACTAGGTATGCTTCCGATGCAAGTTTTGTTCGGGGCTATTCAGAGCAGTATTGCTCACAAAACTTTTAGGAGGGAATACCATGCCCTATATTCGCAATGGGTGGAGCAGCGTCAAAAGACAGTTCCCCTCCGTCATCATTCTGTTCCTGTATCAACTGCTGTGGGGAGTATTTCTATACCGGCTGGTCAATACGGCTGTAGTGCAAGTGCTGCACCGCTATCCCGACCCTCCCCCCCATGACCTGAGCCGGATGCTGTTTGTGATCGAGGGGCAAAATAGATTCTGGCAAATTCCCGAGGTTCATCATTACTTATGGATGATCATCGGCATGGTCTTGCTTCGCCTGCTGCTCACTCCTCTTGTCCATGCAGGAATATTATATGGACTGCTTCCTAGCGAGGATAGAGCGCCCGGCCTCCCGCTATTCAGAGGTATTCAGAAATTCTGGAAACCCGTGACCCTGTTCTACTTCCTGGAGCTTATTTTGATCCTGGTCCCTACGCTTTGGCTCCTACCCAGAGTATACACCGCCTTGGCACCCATTCTGCAGGGAAGCGGCCATATCTCGGTCGTTCTAGTCACTATCGCTTATGCTGTCGGCTGGCTCTGCTACAGCTGGTTCATACGCCAAACTGTACTGTTCCTGCAATTCGGCTACTTATTTAAAGGCAATGCCTGGCCGTCCCTGCTCCTTTGCTGGAAACATCTCCTGCCCGGCCTTGGCATCTCCTTTATCCTTGCAGCCTCTTGCTCTATCATATTCATCTTATTCGGCACGGCATCATGGGTCTGGACCGGTCTGCTGGCCCTCATTTTGCAGCAAACATACCCATTCTTCCGCAGTGTTTTCAAAATATGGAAAATATCCTCGCAATATTGTCTATGGCAACAAAAAAGTTAAAATTTCTTCATCTTCTCCCCTCCCTAGAGCCACAAGGCCTCCGCGCATGCGCGGAGGCCTTATTCTATGCTTACTATATAATTCTCGCAATTTAACCATTGCCAAATGATCCCTGCCTTGTTACAATAACAACAGTACTTTTTAAGTAACAGATTTGTAATCATTTCTGTCATAATTCACAAGATGCATGACAGCAGTGTCGAATAAGTTACACATGGTGTTAAAATCACAGCCGAATTCCCGTCACCAGGGAAACGGGGGAACCATTTTGGGTGAATTGATCTCGCTTCAGAGGGATCATAGGGGACCTTCAACCCGAACCCTTAAGCTAACCTCGCAGGCATTGGAAGGAGCATAACTTCTTTGAAGAAAAAGTTGGCTGTAGCAGCTATAAGTTTGTCCATCCTGTTCACCTTAGGGGCTGGCAGCGCTTTCGCAGACTCTAAACTGGATACAACTATTGATTCCGCACTGGGCACTAAATATGTATCTGGCGGTACGAGCACCGATGGCTTTGATTGTTCCGGATTTACCTCTTACGTATTCAAGAGCCTTGATATCAAGCTGCCTCGCACATCGGCATCCCAATACAATATGGGAACAGCTGTCAAGAAGGATGAGCTGAAGGCCGGGGATCTCGTATTCTTCAACACTTCCGGTAATGGAGTGTCCCATGTTGGCGTTATGGTTGATGGCGAGAGCTTCGCCCACGCTTCAACGAAGAAAGGGGTAATCATTACCAAATTAAGCGATGATTATTATGTCAAACGCTATGTCGGTGCCAAACGCATCATGAGCACGGACAAGTACGAAGAGGTTGCGGTTGATAGCCAAGATCATGACGATGTAGAATAATACGTCCAGAAAACCTGTAGAGTGGTTCCTTGCCGAACCCGCCTACAGGTTTTTTTATCCCTCAAAAGGCACAGGATAACTTTACCAACATGCTGCAGCAGAGCCTTTCTTGCAAAAGATGGCCGTTTTTGTTAGAATAACCAAAGTGATAAGTTACAATCTTGTCATCATTGTTGTAAGTCGTTTCGTTTCGGGTGCATACAACTAGATAAGCCGAATTCCCGGCACCCGGGAAACGGGGGAACCATTTATGGGTGAATTGATCTCGCTACATAAGAGATGATAGGGAACCTTCAACCGAATCCTTAAGCTAACCTCGCAGGCCTTGGAAGGAGCACAACATCTTGAGAAAGACTTTGACAGCAGCGGCGACGAGCTTGGCTATTCTTCTTACGTTGGGGACAGCAAGCGCATACGCCGACTCGAACACGACATTGAACAAGACGGTTAATGCCGTCTACGGAACACCTTACAAATTCGGGGGAACGACCACAAACGGTTTTGATTGCTCCGGATTTACAAGCTACGTCTTTAAGAAAATGGGTGTTAAGCTGGCCCGCGTATCGTCAGCGCAGTACAAGCAGGGTACGTCTGTTGCGAAGAATCAGCTTCAGGAAGGAGATCTCGTATTTTTTAATACGACCGGCAAAGGAGTATCTCATGTCGGCATTTATATCGGCGATGGAAAGTTCGCCCATGCCTCTTCTTCTAAAGGAATCCGTACCGATAAATTAAGCAACAGCTACTACAAGGAACGTTATGTCGGAGCGAAACGGATCCTAAGCAAATACGGCTATTCTACCCACGCCGCCCAATCCTAATCACCTAGCCCATTTATGTCTACTGCTTTTACATAGCCCGACAATTCCTGCCAGAATTGTCGCGGCTTTTTTATTAGGACTTAATCGCTCTATCTTATTAACGAAGCTTCAAGGAAAAAGGTTGCAGGCATACACGCCATAGGTACTATTTATCAACGCCCCACTAAACCGTTTTCACTATAAATAGATAACTCCGCCTCCCACGTTAAAAATCTCTCGGCCAGAGCCTTTACAATAAAATAAAATCCCGTTACAGTGTTGATAAAACGATCGCGCCGGCGAAGTTCCATGGCACGGCATTCCCATTTGTACAAGGAGGCGCAAGATGGATAAACGAGATATTCAGTTTAAAATCGTTCCTATGGAAGAACGCCATGGGGAAGCAATCAGTACTTGGCGCTACGACTCTCCCTATGATATCTATAGCTGGCTGCCTTGGGAACAAATGAAGGCTCTTGATGTTGAATTCGGCAATCCGGCCTTACGGGCCGAGCAGTATGTATCCATTCTAGACGAGGAAGGAAATTTGGCCGGGTTCGCCCAATATTTCCCCATGGAGAACGTCACAAGACTCGGGATCGGGATGAGGCCCGATTTATGCGGTCATGGTTTGGGTAAGTCCTTTGTATTAACGATTGTTAAAGAGGCGCAGCGACGCGCACCGTCCGACGTCATTGATCTTGAAGTGCTTACCTGGAATACGCGGGCTATCCGCGCTTATCAGAAATCGGGTTTTGTCATAACCGATCTTTACGAGAAAATGACCCCCGGCGCAATATCCAAGCCGTATTATTGCATGGTATATCGGGGTGAACGCTTATAGCCTGGCCTACAAAGCGTCTGGGAGCGCCTGCAAGGCGGTCTCAGGCATTTATGTGCCATTAAGGGGTTATCTCCTGAAAGGCGCTGCACGGCTTGTTTCCGGCGCGCTGTGAGGATGCTCATAATATATTGTGACTTTTGAGCAATTATACGGGGAATTCGTTGCTTTTTTTGTCACAAATGCTATGATCAAATAGCATGTTCCGTTATAATAATAAGGTAGCTTACATAGGAGGGACGATTGGAATGCAAAAGTGGGTTATGAGCGGGCTATTCTTTGTCGCGTGTGCACTAGCCCTGGTGCTTATCTTTACTTTGCCCGGTAAAGATCAGGTTGCTCAAGAAAATAAGACGCAAATGCCTGAAGTCACATTAAACGCAGAGCAAGCGGAAGCCGTCGTCAAAGCAAACTGCATCAGCTGTCACGGAGACCAACTGGAAGGCTTGGCTGGGCCGAATTTGCAGCATATTGGGGCCACCATGTCAACCGAACAGCTTTACAAGATCATTTCGAAGGGTAAAGGCTCCATGATGCCTGCCTTCAAAGATAAGCTGCAGGACGAGGAAATCGCGAACGTCGCGCTCTGGCTTGCCGAGAAGAAATAATAAGCATGATAAAGACACGCCCACTAGGATACTTAGCGTTCCCGGTGGGCGTGTCCTGTATTTAGTCCAATACCATCACGGCTATAAGCTTTTTTCAGGTGAATTCATTTTATCGAATGCTTCATTGTATTGCTCTGCTTCCTTAATATCTATGGCCGTGATTCCACCTGCTTCCCATGATGTCAAACGAAGCGTAACTGTCTTGTAATCGATCGTAATGAAGGGATGGTGGTTAAAGGCCTCTGAAATAGCCGCGACCTCGTCCACAAAGGCTATGCCCTTCATAAACTCGGAGAAGGTAAATTTACGAACGATCCAGCGTCCCTCTTCCAGCTCCCATCCTTCCAACTTTTCCAAATGCGCCTCAACTTCTTGTGGTGTAAACGGCATGTTCTTTTCCTCCCTGTTCTTTTTCAAGAACTTCCAAAACTATGTAGTGCTCACTAGTACCTTTAATGCACAAAGCTTTATAGGTAAATTAAAAAAATTATACTTTTGGATTATTGTTATTCTTCCCAGGCCCTATTCATGCCTAACGCCAGGAGATGATTACCTGTTCCTAACTTCATATTTTACCACGCCCTAAGGCGCATGCAAAATCATTAATTCCGCTAAACCAGCTTCACTGAGGTCAGCTCCTCTTCGCCAATCAATACATTGATGCGATGAGCCTCCGGGTCATAAATGACGACCCCGCTGCCTACAGTGATCACTGGCTCAGAGCCCAGCCCGAAGAATAAATCCTCAGCCAACGCTTCCAGCACCTCATGTTTCTCTTCCTTGGACAGTCCCTTCCATTCGTCAGGCTCCATCTCAAAGAAAACATAGCAATCCGGAATACGGCCGACTGCCTCCGTAAATTCCGCCAAAATAAATTCATATTCCCTTCCGTGCTTTACTCCCACGGGCGATTCGCTCCCTTCACGATCTCCTAAATAGACCATTGTCTTATTATAAACGAAAATACCACTTAAAAAAAAAAGGTTTTCTGTCGATAAAAAGGATAACCGTTTATTTTCAATGGTTCCGTCTTTTCGCAAGGATGCTTAAAGACGAAAAGCAAGGCTTCAATTTATCTCAAGGACGAGGTGTATAATGGAAATTTCATCACTCATCGGTATTATTCTCGGTCTAGTCGCCGTAATTCTGGGGATGTTCCTTAAAGGAGCTCCGATCGTCAACTTGGTTAATAACCCGGCGGCGTACATCATTATCTTGGTAGGAACCGCAGCGAGCCTGTCCATAGGCTTCCCTTCCTCGGAATTGAAGAAGATTCCAAAGTTGTTCAAGAAGTTATTCGTCAAGCAAAAAATGATCAGCAAGGCAGAGCTCATCTCGCTCTTTATGGAATGGGCTACCGTTACCCGGCGCGAGGGGCTCCTGGCGCTCGAATCCAAGGTTGAGGAGATTGATGACGATTTCCTGCGCAATGGTATGCGCATGATCATTGACGGTAATGATCAGGAGTTTGTCAGCGATGTACTTGCTGAGGATATTGCAGCAACCGAAGAACGGCATCGGGCAGGTGCGCTCATATTCTCCCAAGCCGGGATGTACGCTCCGACCCTCGGGGTACTCGGGGCTGTTATCGGGCTGATCGCTGCCCTTGCAGATATGTCCGATATGGATTCATTGGCGCATGCGATTGCTGCCGCCTTCGTTGCGACACTGCTCGGTATATTCACCGGTTATGTTCTATGGCACCCAATTGCGAATAAGCTGAAGCGCCTTTCGAAGCAGGAAATCGAAATCCGCCTGATGATGGTGGAAGGACTGTTGTCCATTCAATCTGGTGTCTCAACGATTGCCATCCAACAAAAACTGGCTGTATTTCTGACTCCATCGGAGCGCGCCGGTCTATTAGACAAGGTAGGTGAATCCGGTGAGCAAAAAGACTAGGCAGGAGCCCCACGAGGAGCATGCTGACGAATCCTGGCTAATTCCTTATGCTGACCTGATGACGCTCCTTCTGGCTCTATTTATTGTCCTCTACGGCATGAGTTCAACTGATGCCAAGAAATTCGAGGAAATGAGCCAAGCGTTCGGCAGCGTCCTTACTGGCGGAGTTGGCGTGCTCGATCAGAACTCCTTCGAAAGCAACACCAAGACTAACCCGATAGCCAAGGATTCATCCGAAGGCTTGATAAAGAAAAATGAGCTTATGCGCAAAGAGCAAGAGAACCTGGAAGCTCTCAAGAAACGTCTGGACAATTACATTAAAGAAAATGGATTGACGACGCAGCTCGACACGCAGCTCAATCATTCACGCCTTATGATTACGATTAGCGACAACGCCTTATTCGCGTCCGGCGATGCTGTAGTGAAGCCGGAAGCACGGAAGCTGGCTAAAGCCATCTCTACGATGCTGGAGAAGTTCCCGGACTACGAGGTCGTTGTTTCTGGACATACGGATAACATTCCGATTTCGACAAGCGAGTTCCCGTCGAACTGGGATTTGAGCTCCGGCCGCGCCCTGAACTTCATGAAAATTCTGCTGCTTAACACCAAGCTGAATCCGAAGATGTTCAGCTCGACTGGCCAAGGCGAATATCACCCTGTCGCCTCGAACAAAACAAGCGAAGGGCGGGCTAAGAACCGCCGAGTCGAAGTATCAATTATTCGGAAGTACCAGGAAGAATCGAAAACTGGCATCCCGGCGATTAACAAATAATCGTTTGCCGAGCTGATGAAACACTCAGGCCTATAGAGGCCTGGGTGTTTTGTTTTTAAGGGGCACTCCTTATTTAAGATCATAATTCAACGCGGCCCCGAGCTCCTGCCTCTCTTGCGGCGTCAAATCACGCCACGTCCCGATCGTTTGATTCCCCAAATGAATGTTCATAATCCGAATGCGCTGCAGCTTCCGCACTTCATAACCGAGCGCGCTGCACATCCGGCGGATTTGCCGATTCTTCCCCTCGGTCAAAATAATCCGGAATACCCGATCCGTCATTCGAGTGATTTCGCACGGCCTGGTCTTCGTGCCGAGGATCCGCACCCCTTCGCTCATCGCCTTCAAAAAAGAAGGGGTGATGGCCTTATCCACCGTCACAATGTACTCCTTCTCGTGCCGCCCCTCGGAACGTAAGACTTTGTTCACAATATCCCCGTCGCTGGTCAGCAATATTAAGCCTTCGGAGTCCTTATCCAGGCGCCCGATGGGAAAGATCCGCTCCTCATGCCCTACGAAATCTACGATATTCCCCTGAATATGCTGCTCCGTCGTACTCGTGATCCCGACGGGCTTGTTAAGGGCAATATAGACATGCTTCGATGTTTTCAGCGTCAAGGGCTTCCCGTTAATTCTTACGTCGTCCCCCATCTCAGCTTGGCTGCCGAGCTCGGCCGGCTTCCCGTTAATCGTGACCTGGCCGGATTGTACCAGCTTGTCAGCTTCCCGCCGGGAGCAGTATCCCGTCTCACTAATGAACTTGTTGATTCTCACCTTCGATGTCACCCCGTATGCGATCTCTTTGCTAAAACTTCATGTTTCGATGGCCCTGAAAAAAATCCTATGCGCCCTCGCCCTGATGCGGCTCCTCCTTATGGAGCATTCGCGGCAAGGTAATCGTGACGGCTGTCCCTTTGCCGACCTCGCTCTCGATTTGAAGGGAGCCCTTATGTGACTCGATAATTCTTTGGCTGATCATCAGGCCGAGCCCCGTTCCTTTCTCCTTGTTCGTATAGAACGGCTCCCCAAGCTTCTCCATCCGTTCCTTGGAAATGCCTTCACCTTCGTCTATTACTCGAATGACGGCAAGATCCGGCTCATCGGAATAGAGCATTAACGTAATTTGCCCTCCGGACGGCATAGCTTCCATGGCATTTTTCAGGACATTGATAAATACCTGCTTTAATTGGTTCTCTTCACAGTGTACCAGAATCGCCTCCGGCGAGAAATGAACACTAAATTCAATG
The DNA here is from genome assembly GCF_054767475.1 of Paenibacillus sp. YSY-4.3. NCBI lineage: Bacteria > Bacillati > Bacillota > Bacilli > Caryophanales > Paenibacillaceae > Paenibacillus > Paenibacillus sp. YSY-4.3. Next base: position 38,447 of record NZ_BAABMC010000016.1, read on the forward strand.
TTATGTAAGTGAGCCTCACTATCCAGCAAGGAAACGACATCTCCGAGCGTAAAGCGCACATCCTTGGTTTGATAGTTAACAGCCTGCGGCTTGGCTAAAATCAAAAACTCGCTCACGATCAGATTGATTCGATCCAACTCTGACAGCATAATGTCCGTATGGAGCGGATTGATCGTTCTGGAGTGCTGCTGCATCTGCAGGAAGCCCCGCAGCGTTGTTAGCGGATTTCGGATCTCATGAGCTACCCCGGCGGCTAATTGACCCACCGTCGTCAGCTTCTCCGACCTCCGCAGCAGCTCTTCCATCCGATTATGCTCCGTCATGTCCCTAGAAATGCATATATAAGCCGATATCCTTCCGAACTTGTCGAAGATCGGTGATTCGCTGATGCTGACCTCTACGAGGCTTCCATCCTTGCGCTTACGAACGGTTTCGGACAGAATAACAGATCTGCCCTGCTCCAGTTCCCGTTTCCACTCTTTCCTATCCTGCTCCAAAAACGACGGAATATAGTCCAGCTTCCGATCTACGATCTCCTCGCTCTTCCAGCCGTATAACCATTCGAATGCCGGGTTCACCCGCAGGATTCTTCCCTCCAGATCAATCAAATGTATCGCATCGGCCGTCTGGCTAATAATAGACTCCAAGTATTCATTCATAGAGCGGATTTCTTCATTCTTTTGCTCCAGCTCGGCTGTATAATGCCCAAGACTAACCGCCATAGTGTTGATTTTCTGACCTAGCAATCCAAGCTCATCCCGGCGATTTACCCGCATCCTCGTCTCGAATTTTCCCGAAGAGAGCTGACTGACCTTAATCAGAATATCCTGAATCGGCCGAATAATTTCACCGGCTAGAATGTAACTTGCAAATATGACAATTTGGAGCAGGACTAAGGAAATGGTAACCTGGCTAAACATCTGCTTGGAAATGACTGATGAGATGGGCTCATAACTGGACACGATCCGGATGACGTAAGGACCTTTATTCACAGGCGAAATGGGGATAAAACTCTCCAGCACTCTTTCCCCGTTGATCTTGGTGTCATATAGAAGACTCTCACCCTTCTGAATGACCGCTCTGATCGCCGTTTGGTCCATCCTATCGTTCACATAGTTGTAGGTCCCGAATAACAGCTTGCCGCTCCCTTGGAAGGTCTCGGGATCCATGCCCGTAATCTCAAGCAGATGCTCGTTGGAGCGCAATGTCTCCTGAGTAATTCGCTCTGGACTAGTCATTTGAAGCATGCCTTCCGCCATGCCTCGACTGATATTCCCCTGGTTCTGCCTCTTGATGTACTCGTTGACGGATCGACTCTGTTCGACAGCCAGCGCGATTTGACGGGCGGTAACCATCATATTGGCTTCGCTCAAATTTCTTAAGTTATCCCGAGTTGAGAAGTAACTTAATGCAATATTTAAGGAAAGCAGAATTAATGCGAAAAACGACATGATCAGAGACAGCTTTGTTTTTATTGACAAATTTCCACCCGCCCTTTTGAACCGAATCTTTGGTGATTTTTGGAATTAATCTATTTCTATCATCATAACTGCAACGACATGTTTTGCAAAGACGTTGATATTCCCACTCTCTTTCCCTACAATAAGTAAAAATACCTATAAAGCAGCATAAATCGATCGTGTTTAAAAAGTTATGCACAAGTTATGAACATATCAACAGATACAAAGTCCTTACTGTGTATAATAGTGGGGATAAACCGGTGGTTATACACAGACTTACCCACAACATGTTAACAACGAATATTTGTTCGTTGGACAGGTCTTTTTTCTCATTATTTTGAAGGAGTTGACCCTATTCTATGGATACATCTTATCCTGTTGTCCCTCCCCCCGCTACTTATTCCGATGAACACTGGATGCAGGAAGCGATTAAAGAAGCGCGCAAGGCCGAAGCGATCGGGGAAGTACCTATTGGCGCAGTAATTGTGCTAGGCGATGAAATTGTAGGAAGAGGCCACAACCTGCGCGAAAGTATCCGTGATGGCACGGCACACGCCGAAATGATCGCCATTAGGGAAGCGAGCCAAACCTTGGACGCCTGGCGTCTGTTGCATTGCCGGCTTTACGTGACGCTGGAGCCCTGTCCCATGTGTTCGGGTGCAATCGTGCAGTGCCGTATTCCCCGCGTTGTTTACGGAACTGCTGATCCCAAAGCAGGATGCGCAGGAACGCTTATGAATTTGCTTCAGGAGCCCCGTTTTAATCATCGTACGGAAGTGGCCTCCGGCGTATTGCGGGAAGAATGTGCTTCTTTGCTTACAGAGTTCTTTCGGCGTTTGCGCAAGAAGTAATCCCATCCCCTAATGAAAAAAGGGCGTCCAAAGGTCTATGCAGACCTTGGAAACGCCCTTTTTGTTGTGCAGGTTAGAATTGTCCTGCATATTGTGCTGCCTTTTATCTTAATAGCCTAGCGAATTCATTTCCTGCATAAATTCATCCATCGTCATAGTTTCCTTCGGAATGCCGATGCTGAATTTTGGCTTTTCGTTAATGCTCTTGACTGTACTCTTCATTTGCAAAGCCAGTTTGATTTTCTCCTTCGTATCCGGATCACTGAATTCCACATCCATGTTCATCTCCTGATAAGAAGGATAATTATCCTTATCGATGGCTGTATTCATATTGAACTGATTAATTGTCAGGTAACGCTGCATATCGTCTAGATCCTTTTGGAACTCGTTATGATCCATTTCCGCCAGGTCCTTCTTCGCTTCCTCAATATCCTCCGGCGTTAACTGCAGCATCGCGCGATATTCATCCTTAGCGACGATATCCAGGGCCTTCGGCAGCGCCTCTTGCAGCAGAATGCTGATCGCTTCCTTGGCCGTATCGTTCGTCACGTAGAATTGAACGACCTGCTTCGCCTTATAGCCTTCTGGCAGCTCTATGTCTTTCGGGTCAACATCTTTGATGAACTTCTCAGAGTCATATTCGGACAGAACGACATTCGCGATTTCCGCTACAAACTTTTGCATTTTATCAGTATCCAGCAAATCCGGGTTGAACTCTTCCCCACTGTTCTCCGCCAGTTCCTTTAAATCCACCTCCAGGAATTTGCCAACAGCTTTCTCTGGCAGAGGGAGGAATGGAATGCTAGGTATTTTAACGTATACTTTGTCTTTGGTCATTACGAATTGCAGAGTAATCGTCGTTGAGAAGTCGCCGTTCAGCTTTACTTCCAGTGAAGCTTCCGACTGCATCGGCTCTTTCTGGTACACCTGAGTTAATTTCAGCTCAGCATCCTTCAGCATGGAATAAACTACACCCATCTCGGGAGACGATGAGCCATCGAGCTTAAGATCAGTAATCTTGATTTGGCTCTCAGAGACATAAGAGTCCATGTTCAGCGCAGTTACCGCTGCGCTCTTCAGCGCTTCCTTCGGCTCCTTCTTAGCGCCGCAGCCGGTTAAAACCAACGTTACCGACATAAGTAGAATAAGGGCCGACATGAAAAACTTTCTTGACATACTAACTCCTCTCCATCTTCACAGATGACAATACTTAATATTTTTTCTAAACCACTTATTATATTAACCACAATTATGAAGGACTGAAACAATGATTATTAACAAATTTAATGAATTGCCTTTTTCTTAAAGCGTCCGCCCTTCACATCATGGATATTTCCCACTGCCAGAAAAGCATTCTCGTCAAAATGGTTCACGATATCCTTAAGCTTGGCTTCCTCCAACCGGGTGATGACGCAAAAAATCACCTTTTTCGGATCGCCCGAAAAACCGCCTTCCCCAGATAGGTAGGTAACTCCGCGTCCTAAACGATTCAAAATCGCCTCGCCAATCTCATCGATCTGGTCGCTAATGATCCACACCGACTTGGATTCGTTTAAACCATCCACAACGATATCTATGGTCTTAAAAGCAATATAATACGCCAAGAGCGAGAATAATGCCCTCTCCCAAGTAAATACAAAACCTGCGCTGAGCAGAATGAAGAAGTTCATGAACATAATGACTTCCCCGACCGAAAATGGCGTCTTACGCGACACCAGGATCGCTACGATCTCCGTACCGTCAAGAGATCCTCCGAAACGAATGACCATGCCCGTGCCCAGTCCAAGTAAAATGCCTCCAAACACGAATGCCAGCAAGGTATCCTTCACAAACGGTTCCACTGGATGCAGCACTGCCGTGCCGACCGACATGACCGCAATACCCAACAATGTAGAAATGGCAAAAGTCTTGCCGATTTGCTTGTATCCTATAATCAGAAAAGGAAGGTTGAACAGAAACAGGAACATACCTAAAGGCAAGCCCGACAAATAAAAAGACATAATGGAAATGCCTGTGATGCCGCCGTCTGTAATTTTATTCGGTACTAGGAACAATTCCAAGGCTACCGATACAATCAATGCACCTACCACGATAAAAAAGGCCCTGAGAAAAATGCTGCCTATTGAACGCTGCTTATGCTTGCGAATAGATTGAGGAGGAATGGAGACTGGAGGAATAGAACCTGCATTGTCAAAGTCCAATACGCATCACTATCCTTTCAGATTGAGATAGAAAAAACTCTCTTCTTATTATGACATCATTTGAACCTCATGTCCTGCATTATCGCAAATTAGAAATAAAAACCTCAGCCAGCGGCTGAGGGGTTGAGAGGAGCAGGATGAGTCTACTCCGACTAAATTCAGATTTCGATGGTTGACGACCGATATGCTGTCATTGTGATTACAGCGGGTTGCCGTGTTGTACCTTTTGTACATATTGTACGTCGTTGCGTACGTTGTGTAGGCCTCAAACGATTCATGCCTTTCAGTACACACTAACGCTCAACTGCCCTGAGGATTGTTATGACTGACGTGATTCCGGTTTTTGACCTTCTTGGAACCCGATAACGGCTCCGGCCCCCCACTCCCCCGCTCTCGGCGCTGATTTGTGTCGGGCTGAGTTCCTGGTGTTGTATAAGACTTTGGTTTACTCATATACGCTGCATCCCCCTTTACTCATCGAGCTTTGTTTCTCTTAAGGTGTGGGGAACCCGGTTTTTTTATGCATGGTGATACTTGGAGATGAAATCCTTGGGTTCCACGCTGCGTAACGAGGGGAGCTTTATCTCCATAACCGAGACTCGAGGACGAAACCATTCTAACGAATCTCACGATCACTATTTGTCTAAAAATAACCTTTGTCAAAATGTAACGAAACTGTGGAACGTTATTTCAATCTTTACTACTCCAAACAGAAGATAAACCGTAAATAGCGTGGCTGAAAGTCTTTATATTTAAGATAAGCGCAAATTGGTACAAATAACGGGGATAAGAGTCGTTAGACTCAAATAGCAGGCAGATGCCTTCTCCGAAGTGCATGATAGGTTCGTCCACGCAAATGAGTACTACTCCCTGTAAGCACTAAGAGGTCCGGGGCATGCTTGGATGTTATCTCACCGCATTCACTTGCTCATATTGACGGCTCGACGAGAGGCCAGCCCTAGGAGTAGATTGCAATGCCGTGCCCTTTCACTTTCGCTTCCTGCACGCGATCTGAACGATAGGCTTACTCTCCCTCGCCACCATACAATACACATTTCGAGATATTGCTAAGAAGACCAGGCGATACGTAACGGTGTTTTCTCTTATGAAATCAGCAAGCCCTTGGCATTCCGAAGTTTATACTCTCTAATAACATCAAAAAACCGCCCCCCAACCGGGAAGCGGCATATTCACTAATTTAAATTATCGCTAACGAAGCCTAACACTTCGACGAACCCCTGTGGGTTCTTAAATAAGTATGGCGGAGAGGGTGGGATTCGAACCCACGTGGGCTTGCACCCTAACGGTTTTCAAGACCGCCCCGTTATGACCGCTTCGGTACCTCTCCAAAAAGGTGAATCTGATTAGCGTAACAAATCAGATTCTACCATAGAGTTTATTCGCGCGCAAGTTATTTCTTGATGGTAATATATTCAAGGCCACCCATGTAAGGACGCAGAACTTCAGGTACTTCAACACGGCCGTCTTCCGTCTGGTAATTCTCCAGGATAGCTGCAACCGTACGCCCTACAGCAAGTCCAGAGCCATTCAAAGTATGAACAAATTCCGGCTTGGCTTTAGCCTCCGGACGGAATCGGATATTCGCCCGGCGCGCCTGGAAGTCCTCTACATTAGAGCAAGAAGATATCTCGCGGTAAGCGTCCGCTTCTGGCAGCCATACTTCGAGGTCGTACGTTTTAGCAGCAGTAAAGCCAAGATCGCCCGTACAGAGCGCCAGCACGCGATATGGAAGCTTCAGCAGCTGCAGGACGCGTTCAGCATTTGCCGTCATTTGCTCCAGTTCTTCATACGATTGATCTGGATGAACAATCTTGATCATCTCAACCTTGTTGAACTGATGCTGGCGGATCAAACCACGAGTATCGCGGCCTGCTGCTCCCGCTTCCGACCGGAAGCAAGAGCTGTATGCTACATAATTCCGTGGGAGATCCTCTGCGCCCAGAATTTCATCGCGGTGGAAGTTCGTTACAGGTACCTCAGCCGTCGGAATCAAATAGTAACCTTCCTCGGTCAGCTTAAACAGGTCCTCTTCGAACTTCGGCAGCTGGCCAGTCCCGTACAGGCTGTCCCGATTAACGATATACGGCGGCAGCATTTCTTCATAACCGTGCTCATTGCTGTGCAAGTCCATCATGAAGTTGATCAATGCACGCTCAAGACGCGCTCCTAGTCCCTTATAAAAGGTAAATCTCGAGCCGGTTACCTTAGCTCCTGCCTCGAAATCCAAAATCCCGAGATCCGTGGCGATATCCCAATGAGCCTTTGGCGTGAAATCGAACTGGCGGGGCTCGCTCCAACGACGAACCTCCACATTCTCTTCCTCAGAACCACCAACCGGAACATCTGCATGAGGAATGTTAGGAATGGCCAGCATCAACTCATCGATCTGCGCCTCAAGAGCCCGGACTTCGTCATCCAGCTCCTTAATGCGGTCACCCACCTCACGCATTTCAACGATCAGTTCGTCCGCATCTTCCTTATTCTTCTTGCGTTTGGCGACTTCAGCCGATACCATGTTACGGCGGTTCTTCAGCGACTCGCTCTCCTGCAGCAATTCGCGGCGTTTACCGTCCAGCGGGGCGAAGCCCGATATAAGCTCCAGCGACTTACCTCTGTCCTTAAGCGCCTTCTCGACGCGTTCGAAATCATTTCGCATTATTTTTACATCTAACATAGGTTGTCCCTCCTAGAATCGTCCCCGGACCGCCTCGCTCGACTCGCATGCTTCAACAAAGGAGCAAGACGGGCCGCCATGGGATCACCAACCAGAGAACTCGGGTGTCCTCCGTTAAAACAAACAAACCTTAACCCTTGGGAAAGAGTCAAGGTGCCTGATCAGCTCTTTACTTAGCAGCCGTTTTGTTTGCCTGAATCATTTCTGTAAAATATTTATGCAGAGAGGCATCGTCCGTCAATTCTGGATGAAACGACGACACCAGCAAGTGTCCTTGGCGTGCCGTCACAATTTCATCGTTATAGGTAGACAATACTTCGACGCCTTCGCCAACCTCCGTGATTAACGGCGCACGGATAAAGACCGCGCGAAGCGGCTCCTCAAGACCCTTGACGTCCAGGTCGGTCTCAAAGCTCTCCCGTTGGCGCCCAAACGCGTTACGCGATACACCGATATCCATAACACCCAGGTGAGGCTCTTCACCGCCCTCGATCTTCCTCGCCATAACAATCAAGCCAGCGCAAGTACCAAAAACAGGCTTGCCCTCACCTGAAAATTGCTGAATAGCCTCAATGAAGCCATATTTCCTCATGAGCTTGCCGATGGTCGTACTCTCCCCGCCGGGGATGATCAATCCATCGATATCCAGGAGCTGCTCAGGCTGCTTCACAGCAACACCCTCAGCTCCTGTGCTCTCAATGCTTCTTATATGCTCCGCAACAGCGCCTTGCAGCGCCAGTACTCCCACCTTCATGGAGAAACCTTCTTTCTATCTGACTCAAAAAGGGGATTGCTCTGCCAATTACCAGCCGCGATCCGACATGCGCTCAGCTGGGGATAATTTGGAAATTTCGATGCCTTTCATCGGCGTGCCCAAGTTCTTGGACACTTCAGCAATCAATTTATAATCGGTATAATGCGTTGTAGCTTCAACGATGGCACGCGCGAATTTCTCTGGATTTTCAGATTTGAAAATACCCGAGCCTACAAACACTCCATCCGAACCAAGATGCATCATTAACGCTGCATCAGCAGGAGTAGCTACGCCGCCCGCTGCAAAGTTAACCACAGGCAGCTTACCGTTCTCATGAACTTCAAGCAACAAATCATAGGCAACGCCAAGATTCTTAGCTTCTGCATACAACTCGTCCTTGGACATGTTCTTAACCGAACGGATTTGGCTGTTGATCAGGCGCATATGGCGAACAGCTTCAACAATGTTGCCTGTTCCCGGCTCGCCCTTCGTACGGATCATGGATGCACCCTCACTGATGCGGCGCAGCGCTTCACCCAGATCTTTCGCTCCGCAGACAAATGGAACGGTGAACTCACGTTTGTCAATATGGAACACCTCGTCTGCTGGCGTCAACACTTCGCTCTCGTCCAAATAGTCTACCCCGAGAGATTCCAAAACTTTCGCTTCCACGTAATGCCCAATCCGTGCTTTAGCCATAACCGGGATAGAAACGACTTTCATAACTTCTTCAACAATCGTAGGATCAGCCATGCGGGCTACGCCGCCAGCCGCACGAATATCAGAAGGAACGCGTTCCAAAGCCATGACAGCCGTTGCTCCAGCCGCTTCAGCGATCTTTGCTTGCTCCGCATTCATGACGTCCATAATGACGCCGCCTTTTTGCATTTCGGCCATACCTCTTTTTACACGTGATGTTCCTGTTTCCATGTCCACGCCTCCCGATTTTATTCTAAATATATCCACATGTTATGGAGCCCAGGCGCATGACCTTGTCCCCATAAACATTACTTCTGACGCAATATCGCAAGCGATAATCTAACTTGATATTTTACAATATTTACGCTAAATATACAACCCGTTCACTCGGGATTTATGCTTCACGGACTAGAAAAGATTCTTGATTCCGTTAAACAGATCCTTGAAAAAGTCCCCGATCGCACGCAGGAACAACTTGAACCAATTCGCCTTCTCCGCATCCTGAGCCGTAATCAGCTTCACCGTCTTCTCTATCGGCTCGTCAGAGCCCGGAGCTTTATAAGAGTACGTAACGGTTCCAACTTCCGTTCCTTGCTTCAGAGGGGCCACCAGAGCCGTCTCCTCGTTCAAAGATACCGTTGCTTGCAAGCTGCTCATATCTGCACCCTTAGGTATAACGAAGCTTACGCCTTGATCGGTAACGACAGGCACTTCCATATTCTTCGCTTTCTTAACAGTAACCGTCTCGGTCCCTTCTACCGTCGTCTTAGGAGCGACGACCTGCTTGACTTCGAAGTTGTTGAAACCGTAATCCATCACTTTGCGCGTTTCAACAAAGCGCACATCCTCGGCCTTCATGGTCTTTGTAGCTTGCGTGCCCATAACGACGCTAATCAGCCGCATTCCGTTCCGCTCGGCTGTACCGGTAAAGCAGCTGCCTGCTCTGGAGGTGTGCCCGGTCTTCAAGCCGTCCATCCCCTCATAGGCAAACTGCTTGAAGTTGGTTACATTCTTATTCGCTTCAAGCATGTAGTTCCAGTTCACCATTGGCTTCTTGTCGCGAGGGCGGAACGTATATTCTTGAATCGTTGTAAATTCAGTAAAATCAGGATGATCGGTCACGATGTATTTAGCAAGAATCGCCGCATCCATAGCCGACATTACAGTTTCCTTGTCATTTGCCGGCTGAAACTCCTTGGGCATATCTCCAATATCCAAACCTGTGGAGTTTGCAAAATAAGTATTCTTCATCCCCATGCGCTGAGCCTCGTCATTCATCATCTTGACGAAAGCCTGCTCAGAACCGGCGACATGCTCTGCCAGCGCTACCGTTGCATCGTTCGCTGATCCAACCGCCATAGCGATGTATAATTCCCGGATCGTATGCTGGTCGCCTTGCGCCAGGAATATCCGTGAACCGATCGTCTTGGAGGCATTCTCCCGTACGGTAACTATGTCGTCCCAGCTAAACTTCCCTTGCTTTACTAAGTCTGCAACGATGTATTCCGTCATCATTTTAGTCATACTTGCCGGAGGAAGCGGGGTATCCCCATTGACGTTTAATAGAATTTGGCCGGACACCGGCTCCATTAATATCGCGGATTTAACATTAAGCTCGAGAGATTCCACAGACGGAATGCTAGAGCTAGTTTGCTCTACTACAGGTTTGGTAGACGTCGTCGCTTCAGTTTGCTGTCCTTCAGCAAGCACCACCGCCGGCACCGTAGATAGACATAACATATTCAGTAAAAGAACAGAGGCGACGCTTTTACGAAGGATCTGTCGTTTCGATGTTCTAGGTTTCTTTTCTTTCAATTTCACTGCACTTAAAGCTCCCCTCATATACTCGTTCGATTGCTTTATCTATTCTAACACAGCACAATACGCAAAAAAAGACAGGCCGGGCAGAATTCGCCCAGCCTGTGTTGGAAAATGGTGGTGTGGTCATTATTTTTACAAGGAATAGTTCGGTGCTTCCTTCGTAATTTGCACGTCGTGCGGATGGCTCTCACGAAGGCCTGCCCCCGTAATACGAATAAATTTCGTATCATTGCGAAGCTCGTCCAAGTTAGCTGTTCCGCAGTATCCCATACCTGAACGCAAACCGCCTAACAATTGGTGAACTGTATCGGACAATGGCCCTTTGTAAGCTACGCGCCCTTCGATGCCTTCCGGTACCAGCTTCTTGTCGTCGTCCTGGAAGTAGCGATCCTTACTGCCTTGCTTCATCGCTCCAAGGGAACCCATTCCTCTATACACTTTAAATCGGCGCCCTTGATAAATCTCCGATTCGCCAGGGCTTTCTTCCGTACCGGCAAGCAAGCTTCCCAGCATGACCGCATGCGCTCCGGCAGCAATGGCTTTCGTGATCTCTCCTGAATATTTGATGCCACCATCGGCAATGATCGGAATGCCATATTCGCGGGCAACGGATGCACAGTCATATACCGCGGTAATTTGTGGAACACCGATCCCGGCAATGACACGCGTCGTACAAATCGAACCCGGCCCGATACCTACCTTGACGACAGAAGCGCCAGCTTCGATCAGATCGCGGGTTGCTTCACCTGTCGCAACGTTTCCGGCGATAATTGTGAGTTCCGGATACCGTTTGCGAAGCTCCCGAACCGTGTCCAAAATGTTGATATGGTGTCCGTGCGCAGAATCCACCGTGATAACGTCCACGCCTGCTTTTACCAGAGCTTCTGCCCGTACATAGGAATCAGAGGATACGCCAATAGCCGCTCCGACAAGCAGTCTGCCCTGCTCATCTTTCGCCGCATTCGGAAACTGGATCGCCTTCTCAATATCCTTGATCGTGATCAAGCCTTTGAGCGTGTTGGATTCATCCACCAGCGGCAGCTTCTCGATTTTATGCTGCTGCAGAATAACTTCCGCCTCTTGAAGCGTCGTGCCTACAGGAGCTGTAACCAGATTCTCGTGCGTCATGACCTCGCTGATTTTAATGTTATAGTCATGAACAAACCGCAGGTCCCGGTTCGTAAGAATTCCGACTAGTTTTTGCTCTTCATTTACGATAGGAACCCCAGAAATCCGGTACTTGCCCATCAACTCTTCGGCATCCGATACCAATCGATCCGGCGTAAGGGAGAATGGATTTGTGATAACGCCGCTTTCCGAGCGCTTAACCCGATCTACTTCCTCAGCCTGCTGCTCTACCGACATATTCTTATGAATGATGCCGATGCCGCCTTCCCGTGCAATGGCAATCGCCATAGCCGCCTCCGTCACTGTATCCATTCCGGCGCTGATGAGCGGCATGTTCAGCTTAACCTTATCGCTCAGCTTCGTAGACAAATTTACCTCTTTCGGAAGGACCTCCGATTTACGAGGGACGAGCAGCACATCATCAAATGTTAAGCCTTCTTTGTCAAATTTACTTTCCCACACCTTAGTTTTTCCTCCCTTATATTCTATTCCTCGTCGACCGAATTCCCTTATATATCAAGGCCGGAAAGACACTTACGAAAATATATTATTGTACATCTTAGCAAAGGGCATATAGCCTGTCAAGGACAAGCGCCAGGAAATTACACCAGACTTTCACAGGCACACGAGTGTCCACAGGAGGAATACAGTACACTCTTTCGGATATTCTCCCCGATCTATTGTTCCCCTTTTGCCGCTAATATCATTCCAGCTAAGAAAGCCGTCTACCCTCGCATATAAAAAAGAGCACTGTCTAAAGACAATGCTCCCTTCCGTGCCCTGCTTAACCGGCCCTTGAAATCACCTGATCGATAACGCCATATTCAATCGCTTCTTCAGCGGACATGAAGTAATCGCGATCCATATCTTTGGCTATGCGCTCCAAGGATTGGCCCGTATGCTCGGCGGCAATAGCGTTTAATCTCTCCCGGGTACGGAGAATCCGTTTAGCGCTAATTTCAATGTCGCTGGCTTGCCCTTGGACACCGCCATGCGGCTGATGAATCATAACCTCGCTATTCGGCAAGGCAAACCGCTTTCCTTTAGCGCCTGATAACAGTAAAATTGCCGCAAAAGAAGCAGCCATGCCAGAGCAAATCGTTTGTACGTCAGGTTTGATGTACTGCATCGTATCGTAAATGGCAAACCCTGCTGAAGTCGAACCGCCGGGGCTATTTATATAGAAATGGATATCTTTCTCGGGGTCCTCAGCAGCAAGCAGAAGCATCTGCGCAGTAATGCTGTTGGCTACCTGGTCATCAATCGCAGAGCCCAGAAATACGATTCGATCCTTAAGCAGCCTGGAATAAATATCGTATGAACGTTCTCCGCGGCTCGTTTGCTCAATCACGTATGGAATGAATGTACTCATTTTCCACTACCTCCTGGATAAGTGATATCTAAATCGAACGCCATTCTTTATGCTGCTGCCCATGCCAATGATTGGCTGTAATTTGCAGCTTTGAAGCCATGTTGATATCGAGCGTCTTGCTGCCTACGCTGCTGCAGCACCGGTGGCTGCAGCTGCTCGGGCGCGATTGATTCATTCATGAGCATGAGCAATGCACGAGGATTATTCTCACGGAATGCCTTTAAGTAGGCGTACACGATTTGCTCATTATTCATAGTCACGTTTGAAGAGTCAGCTCTTTTCTCTTCCCGGGTACCATCATCTCCCCCAGATCCGTCCCGTTCCGACTTAAGCTTCGTACGAGCGCGGTGGAGTAAAGCTTTAACAGCCCCTTCGGTCGTAGAGAGCAGTTCTGCCGTTTCAGCCGCCGTGTAACGGAATATATCCATAAGCAGCAGCGTAATGCGCTGATTGATTGGGAGGCGGTTTACGATCGTCTCCATGGCCGTCCAGAGGGAGTCTACGTCTGCCTCATCGGACTGCAGCTCGACCGTTTCCGACTGATCTGTCGAATACAACACTGCAGCAGCTCTATTTTTGCGATGCCTATCAATGCAAATATGGTTAGCTATTCTGTAAAGGTACGATTTATTGATGCTGAAGTTCTTACCCTTCTCAAGAGAAATTCTCCAAACCTTCAACCACGTTTCTTGCGCAAGATCTTCCGCCTCCCAAGATGTACCGACTAGGGATCGGCAATATTGACTCAGCGCCCCCTGGTAAGACTCAACCCATTCTAGAAATCTGTCATGCCCTCTTTCCATTTGTAGGCCGTCGGCTGATGGATGATTAGCTCCCACAGACTTTGATTGCTGATGCTGCTCTTGCCGCTGATATGGGTTCAATTGCTCGTGTGACTTTGACTGCTGAATGATTCTTGGTTGCTGCTGTAACTTTGATTGCTCTATACGTTGAATATGCATCACGGACTTCGCTCCCGGTGAAGGGCTAAATGGCTGTACAATTACAGTGCCTTTCACTCGTTTCATTGCCCCAGCCAGCTTTAGTTCTTGCAAAAGCTCCGCTTCTTGTATTGGCTTCAATTGCTCATTAGTTCTGACGGATTGAATTGCTGCAGGCTTACTGCTCATTTCTGCGTTACACCTCCCTATGCCGAAGCCATTTTTGCTTATTTACTTATATAAACGACAAAAATGTTTGGATCGATACGGTCATAATTATGAAATATTAATTTATTTATAATTCAATCATGCGTTAAGTTCAAATTTATATTATTTTACTCGTCAATCCATTCTTTTCAGGTACACTCTTACGGACCCTGGTTCCGTTATTTCGCATAAATGCTGCTTTTTCTGGGGCCAACGGACACAGCAGACCTTATTCGTGCAAAATCTAAGGCTTCAATAGTCATATTCACTAAATAACGCCTTATGTGTCCGTTAGCTTGCCGATTTCGCGAAAATACAGTAAATAGCGGATCTCTTGTCCGTTAGACCGCGTGTCTTATGCAAATAACACAAAAAAGCACTGCTGATACAAAGATCAGCAGTGCTTT
>NZ_BAABMC010000017.1:0-46167 GCF_054767475.1 Paenibacillus sp. YSY-4.3
TAGGTTCCGCTATATCGCTAAAATGGAGTGGAAATGAGATGATTTACTGTAATAAGGGCTTCTCTGTCCGTTAGCACATTTAAAAAGGAGAATCACCACAAATAGCGGATCCCATGTCCGTTGGCAGCTCCTAAGTTCCTCGGCATCACACAGTTAACCAGTCCCTCGGCAATTTATCCTCTTAGCACATCAATTCCCATAGCACATCAATTCCCATAGCACATCAATTCCCATAGCACGTCAAGCGCTCAGCACACCAAGCATGTTAACAACAGTGTTACCTAGACTTTCAGAGTTCAATTACTGATACCGCGACTGCACCAAGCTACTATGTCCATAACTTTCTTAGCTATTGGGCACTAGAAGATCCCAAACTCCTCGACCCTCAGTCATCCGGCTCTGCAGTTACGCCTCGTACTTAATGAAGCCGCCGAACGGAATGGCCTCGCGCAAAAAGCGCCTCACAATGGGCATCCTCGTTCTGCAAGTCGCGTTCCAGCTCACGATGTCGTCCTTGTTCTGCATGTCGCGCTCCAGTTCGCGATTGCCAGAGCCTGCCTGGATGAAGACGGGGTCGCGACCGCTCATCTTCCACTGGTAGCGCATAGCGCATATGCTGGATTGCGAGATGATTGCCATAAACATACAGCAAACATACAGCTCCTTTTTGCTGTCTATAGCGCGGTTATTTTTGCCTCGTCAGGCACATACTGACCTATAGCCAGTCCGCCGCCAAGGAGGGATCGCGTGTGGAACCGTTCTACAACAATAAATTGTTTCGCAATGGAATATGGATGCTGCTGGGCCTGGTCATCCTTTATTTTCTTTGGCTGCTCCGCCCAATGCTAACTCATGTCTACGGATTTTTGAAGGCCGTGCTCGCCCCCTTTGCCATCGCTATAATCATTTCTTACATTCTCAATCCCGTGGTACGAATGCTGGGCGGCCGCAAGGTGCCGAGGACGATGGCCGTACTGCTGATTTATGCAGTATTTCTGACCAGCCTGTCGGTCATTCTGATTAATGTGATTCCGATGTTCATCGAGCAGTTGGAGGAGCTGGGAGAACATTTGCCAGAGCTGACCCTGCACACTCAGCAGATGATCAACCGTTGGGACAGCAGCCTTCTTCCCGGCAGCATTCGGATGGGCATGAATAATTGGTTCTTTCAATTCGAGCATCGGCTGGCGGACGGGATTTCGAAATTTCTGGACAACATCGGCACGACGATCGGGGTCGTCTTCGATGCATTCATCATTCCGTTCCTGATCTTTTATATGCTTAAGGATTTTGAGGCGATTGAACGAATGATTCTTCATTATTTACCGCGTTCCCGCCGCAAGTCCACCGTGACGTTATTGAAGGAAATCGACAACGCACTGGGCAATTATGTGCGCGGGCAGCTGCTTGTTTGCGTTATAATTGGGGTACTCGCCTATTTCGGCTATATGCTGATCGGCATGCCCTTTGCGCTGCTGTTCGCCGGGGTGGTCGCGGTATGCAATATTATCCCCTATCTCGGCCCCTTTCTTGGTGCTGCGCCCGCTTTGGTGATGGCTACCACGATATCGTGGCGCATGGTGCTTATGGTCGCGTTGGTCAACACGATATGCCAATTCGTTGAGAGCAATATTATCTCTCCGCAGGTCGTCGGCAGGTCGCTGCATCTGCATCCGATGCTCATCATTTTTGCGCTGCTTGTCGGCGGAGAAGTTGCCGGAGTGGCTGGTCTCATTTTGGCGGTTCCTTTATTTGCGGTAGGCAAAGTGATCCTGCAGCATTTTTATATGTATTACGTTCGCCGAAAAACGGTCTAAGACCGCATTGACAGCGGGAATTTCGCCTTATATACTTATTAGTGATTTGTTCATACGTATATAATTGTAAATCGTTGACGAAATGAAGTACGTCCATGTTCATGGTTTCAGAGAAGGCGTTCCTTCGCGAAGCTGCGGGCCGATGAAAGAGGTGCCGCTTACGCGCGTTGGCTGAAAGAACCCGATCATTGACCGGACGGAAAGCTGATTTCAGAGAGCGAAGCAAATTCGCCGGGTGGTTCCCGTTACTGAACCGTTCGAGGCGATCGTTACTTTCGGCGTGGTCAAGTTCCGAAATACGATAACCAGGGTGGTACCGCGAGTTAATCGTCCCTGATATTCAGGGGCGTTTTTTCTTTTTTCAAGATCTCACGAATTAGGAGGAACCCTTATGAAATCAAGTGAAATACGTTCCAAGTGGCTGGAGTTCTTCGCCAGCAAAGGACATAAAATCGAACCGAGCGCATCTCTCGTACCACATAACGATCCATCCCTGTTGTGGATCAATGCCGGGATGGCTCCGCTGAAGCCTTACTTTGACGGCCGTGTAAAACCGGATAATCCACGCATGGCGAATTCTCAGAAGTGCATCCGCACCAACGATATTGAAAATGTCGGGAAGACGCGGCGGCACCATACGTTTTTTGAGATGCTGGGCAACTTCTCGATCGGCGATTATTTTAAAGAAGAAGTAATTACTTGGGCTTGGGAGTTTCTGACGAGCAAGGAATGGATCGGATTCGATCCTGAGCGCTTGTCCGTAACGGTCTACCCTGAGGATGAGGAGGCGTTCAAGCTCTGGAATGAGAAGATCGGCCTTCCTGCCGAGCGAATCATTAAGCTGGAGGACAACTTCTGGGATATCGGCGAAGGACCTTGCGGCCCTTGTACGGAAATTTTCTATGACCGCGGCGATGCGTACGGCGATTTGTCCGATCCGGATTGCACGCCGGGCGGCGAGAACGAGCGCTTCCTGGAAGTGTGGAACCTCGTCTTCTCGCAGTTCAATCATAATAAAGACGGCAGTTATACGCCGCTGCCGAACAAAAATATTGATACTGGCGCAGGGCTGGAGCGTTTTGCTTCCATTTTGCAGAACGTGAATTCCAACTTTGACACGGACTTGTTCATGCCGATTATCGATGATACGGCGAAAATTTCCGGGGTCAAATACGGCGCGGGCGAAGATAGCGATGTTGCTATGAAGGTTATCGCCGACCATATACGCACGGTTGCTTTTGCGGTGGCTGATGGCGTACTGCCGTCCAATGAAGGCCGCGGATATGTCATTCGCCGCTTGTTGCGCCGGGCTGTCCGTTACGGAAAGACGCTGGGTCTCGATAAGCCGTTCATGTACAACCTCGTTAAGACGGTTGGCGACATCATGGGCAGCTATTACGGCGATGTCGTGACGAAGCGCGAATTCATTGAGAAGGTTATTCGCACGGAGGAAGAGCGGTTCCATGAAACGCTGAGCGACGGATTGGCGATTCTGTCCGAGATCAGCGAGCAAGCCAAAGCGGAAGGACGCACGGTGATCGGTGGCGCGGATGCCTTTAAGCTGTATGATACGTATGGCTTCCCGCTCGATTTGACCGAGGATTTCGCTGCCGAGCATGGCCTGTCTGTAGACCGCGAGGGTTTCGAGTTTGAAATGGCAGAACAGCGGGAGCGTGCCCGGGCTGCGAGCCATAAAGGCGGCAGTATGTCGGTGCAGGGCGGCGTATTGGCTGATTTCACGACTAAATCGGATTTCGTTGGATATAATGAGCTAGAAACGTCCACCAGAATATTGGCAATCATTGCGAACGATGAGTTTGCCGATGTATTATCGGCGGGCGAAAGCGGCCAGGTTATTCTGGAGACAACTCCTTTCTATGCCGAAAGCGGCGGTCAGGTGAGCGATAAGGGATTGATTCTGAGCGAGCTGGGCAGCGCTGAGGTGAACGGATTGTTCAAGGCGCCGCGCGGGCAGCATGTGCACCAAGTCACGGTGAACTCGGGCGAACTTCGCGTAGGGGCGGCTGTGACTGCCCAGGTGGATCGCAAGCTGCGCAGCGAGATTCTGAAGAACCATACCGCTACGCATTTGCTCCACAAAGCTTTGAAAGAAGTACTCGGCGAGCATGTCAATCAGGCCGGATCCCTAGTCGAGCCGCAGCGTTTGCGCTTTGACTTCTCGCATCTGGGCAGTATATCCCCGGAGGAGCTAGCGGAGATCGAGCGCAAGGTGAATGAGCAGATCTGGAATGCGCTGGACGTCGTCATCGAGTACAAGCCGATTGACGAAGCCAAGGCGATGGGTGCTATGGCCTTGTTCGGCGAGAAGTACGGCGATATCGTCCGCGTTGTTCAGGTCGGCGATTACAGCCTTGAGCTGTGCGGCGGCTGCCACGTAAGCAATACCGCGGAGATCGGCCTGTTTAAGCTGATCAGCGAGAGCGGCATCGGTTCTGGCGTACGCCGGATCGAGGCGGTTACTGGACGTGGGGCATATATGTATATGGATGGCCAGCTCGAGCTGCTTAAGCAATCCGCAGCGCTGCTTAAATCGAACGTCAACGAGGTTCCGAAGCGGATCGAAGCGATGTATCAGCAGCTGAAGGACCTTAACCGCGAGAACGAGTCGCTTCAGGGCAAGCTGAGCTCCATTGAGGCTGGCGAGTTGACGAGCCGCATTGTCGAGGTTGGAGGAACCAAGCTGCTTGCTGCGCGGGTAGAAGCGGCAAGTATGGATATGCTAAGAACCTTGGCCGATGAGCTGAAAGTCAAAGTGCCGGATGCCGTCCTCGTGCTCGGCGCAGCGATGGAAGACAAAGTGAACTTTGTCGTGGCCGTACCACAGGAGCAGGTGAAGCGCGGCATTCATGCTGGCAAGCTTGTCAAGGAAGTTGCAGCTGTCTGCGGCGGAGGCGGAGGCGGCCGTCCGGATATGGCGCAAGCCGGGGGCAAGGATGTCTCCAAGCTTGAAGATGCTTTGAAATTGGCTGAGGAGCTAGTTGCGGCACAAGGGTAAATAATGCGGCGTTCGATACCGTATCCGAAAATTTCCTTAAATAACCGACAATATGATATAGTAAGGGTAGACTAAGAGGAACCAGACTGCGATTAAGAAGACGTATGTCTTAAGAAGCGAGGTGTCATCATGGACTACATGGATAAAACTGTAAAGTTTAATGTCAAGGGTGATGAGCAGGAGGCGTCTGCGCAGGAAATTCTTCTTACGGTATACGGAGCGTTGCAGGACAAAGAATACAATCCAATCAACCAGATTGTCGGATACCTGCTGTCAGGGGACCCGGCATATATTCCGCGTCACAACAATGCGAGGAGCCTGGTGCGCAAGAAGGAACGCGACGAATTGATCGAAGAACTGGTAAGGTTTTATATGTCCAGTCACCGTTAGGAGAATAGCATGAAGATTATGGGTCTGGATTACGGGGATCGCAGAATCGGCGTCGCGGTTAGCGATATTTTCGGATGGACCGCCCAAGGTGTGGAAGTCATCGAGCGCCGGAGGGAAGGCGACGAATATGAGCGGATTGCTGAGCTGGCCAGTCAGCATGAGGTTGAAGAGATCGTCGTTGGTCTGCCGAAGAATATGAACGGATCGGTCGGTCCTCGTGGTGAAATATGCAAGGACTTTGCGGAAGAGCTTCGGAGCAGGATCGAATTGCCGGTCCATTTGTGGGATGAGCGGCTGACCACCGTCTCGGCCCAGCGGACACTGATTGAAGCGGATGTCAGCCGGAAGAAGCGCAAAGGAATTGTAGATAAAATGGCCGCAGTTCTGATTTTGCAAAACTATTTGGACTCTAAGAGTAAAAAGTGAGGGTGATCGCACATGTCTAAAGATCGTATCGGCAATGAAGAAGAACCGGAAATTATTTACATCCCTGACGACGAGGGCAATGAAGAAGAGTTTGAAGTCATCATGAAGTTCGAGGTTGACGGTTCGGATGCGAAGTATATGATGGTCGTTCCTGTGGAATCCGATGAGGATCAAGAGGCCGAAGAGGTATACGCATTTCGTTACGAGGAAGACGGCGATGACCTGAAGCTGTATACGATTGAGAGCGACGAGGAATGGGAAATCGTCGAGGAAACGTTCAATACGTTGATCGACGAGTTCGACGGGGAGGATCAGGATTAATGCCGGAGTTTTCCGCCAGTGATGTGATATGGACTTCCCGAGTGAAGGATGCTTTTGGATCCGTCGTAGAGCTTGAGGATGAAGAGGGACGGGTTTCCGACTATTCGGTCGAGAGTGAATTCGACGTGGCGGGCAGCTCCTATGCAGTTCTTCGTGCAGAGGGCGACCGGAACGCCGAACCGGAAATATTCAAAATTATCAGCGGCGAGAATGGGGCCTTGGAGCTCGTTACGATCGACGATGATGATGAGTGGGAGAGCGTGTCCGAATTGTACGATGAATTAACTTTTCCGGAGTAGAGTGGGTGCAGCTTGCACATTTCTTCAGTGTACCTAGTCATTTTTATAGATAAGTCTGAGAAGGGCGGATACCGCCCTTTTTGGCTGTTAAGGGAGTTGATTGGTTGAAGAAGGTATGGAAGTGGCTATTTTCCTTATTGCTTATCATGCTTATAGGTGCAGGCGCGCTAGCCGCGTATGGCTATATGGAAATGCAGCCCGTGAATCAGTCAGAGCAGCCCGTCCAGATTACGATCGCACCCGGAACGGGTACGGCATCTATTGCGAAGATTCTAGAAGATCAAGGCCTGATTAAAAACTCTTTCATGTTCAAAACCTATTTAAAATGGAAGTCGCAGGGCAGCCGCTTTCAGGCGGGGTTATATGAAATGCCGCCGGGTGTGACGTATGATGAAATCATTCAAAAATTGAATAGCGGAGACGTGGTCAAAGCCGAGATGATTCGTTTTACCATACCCGAAGGCTATACCATCAAGCAAATGGCCGATAAGCTCGCCGAAGCGGGTTATGTGGATAAAGAAGCGTTTTTGCATTTGGCAAAAGATCCTCGGGGAATCGAAGGTGCCGTTCTTGCCGATATTCCGGCGTCGGCAGTGCTGAATTATCGTTTGGAGGGATACTTGTTCCCGGAAACCTACGAATTGGAGAAAGGAAGCACGGAGACGGATATCATTTCCAGGATGCTTCAGGAAATGGACAAGCGAATCAAAAACATCCCCGATTTTGATCAGAAGCTGAAAGCCCGGGGCCTTGATTTTAATCAGCTGATGACGGTCGCCTCCCTGGTGGAGCGTGAGGTCGTTGCAGATAGCGAGCGGGCTCTGGTCGCCGGAGTGATTTATAACCGCATTGCCAAGGATATGAAGCTGGAAATTGACGCAACGGTCCAGTATTTGCTCGATAAGCCGAAGGAGCGGTTGTTGTACAAAGATTTGCAAAGCGTGGACAGTCCATATAACACCTACATGTACAAGGGTCTTCCTCCCGGGCCGATCGCAGCGCCCAGTTTGAAATCTATAGAAGCGGCACTGGAGCCCAAGGCATCGGATTATTTATTTTATGTAACTAAAAAAGACGGCAGCGGCGAGCATTTATTTGCGAAGACGTATGCGGAGCATCTGAAGAATATTAATAAAAGCAAAGAAACAGCTAAATAACGAAGGTGGTTGAATATGGGAAACAAACCGGAGCTTCTTACACCGGCAGGTTCTTTGACGGAGCTGGAGGGTTATCTGGAAGCCGGAGCAGACGCTGCGTTAATCGGGGAAGAGAAATACGGGATGAGGCTGCCCGGCAGTATGTCCGCAGTTGAAATCGCGGAAGCCGTAAAGCTGGCACATGCCCGTAACGCCAAAATTTACGTCAGCGTATCGAATATTATCGGCAATGAGCTGTTGGATGAACTGCCACTCTATTTGCAGCGGCTGGAGCAGGCTGGAGTCGATGGCATTCAGTTCGGGGATCCGGCGGTGCTGCAGGCAGTGAGATCCATGGGGCTGAGTTTGAAGCTGCATTGGAACGCGGAGATGACCTCTACGAACTATGCAACCGCGAATTATTGGGGGAGCAAGGGGGCATCACGCGTCGTACTGGCTCGTGAGCTGAATATGGATGAAATTACAGAGATGCAGCCTCATCTCAAACTGGATTCCGAAGTGCAGGTTCACGGCATGACGAATATATACCATTCCAAACGGCGCCTAGTGGACAGTTACTTGAAGCATCAGGGAAGAACGCTGGAGTATTCCAAAGATGAGCTGGGCAAAGAACGGGGATTGTTCCTCGTCGAAGCGGAACGCCCTGGCGAGAAATTCCCGATTTATGAGGATACGAATGGCACGCATATTATGAGCTCGGACGATATTTGCGTATTGGAGGATTTGCATCTTCTGATGGCAGCTGGCGTGAACAGCTTCAAGATCGAGACTATGCTAAAGGACATGAATTACAATACGACGGTCATCGGAGCGTACCGGAAAGCAATCGACAGCTACTTTGGCAGTCCTGAGAATTATGAATTTAACGAAGATTGGCTGGATGCAATACGGGAAGTGCAGGATCCTGAACGCGAGCTTTCATTCGGCTTTTTCTATAAAGAACAAGTATATTAATTAATTGAGGCAAGAGGTGAACGAGGATGCAAACGGCACAGAAACATCGGCCGAAATATACCGGGAAACGCTATCGCTTGGATAAGCCCGAGCTGCTGGCCCCGGCGGGGAACCTGGAGAAGCTGAAATTTGCAATCCACTACGGGGCGGACGCTGTATATATCGGAGGACAGAAATACGGTCTTCGTTCGAACGCGGATAATTTCAGCTTTGAGGAAATGCGCGAGGGCGTGGAGTTCGCGAAGAAATACGGCGCCAAAGTATTTGTGGCTACGAATATATATGCGCATAATGAGGATATCGAGGGAATCGAGGAATATTTGCGCAACCTGGAAGCGGCAGGGATCAGTGCTATCATTGCGGCAGATCCGATCATTATTGATACGGCGCTTCGTGTAGCGCCAGGGCTTGAGGTGCATCTTAGCACTCAGCAATCTACTATCAACTGGCAGGCGGTCAAATTCTGGAAGGAAGAGGGCTTGCCACGGGTCGTACTGGGCCGGGAAACCAGCATGGAAGAAATTCAGGAAATCAAGAAGCATGTGGACATCGAGATCGAATCCTTCATCCATGGAGCCATGTGTTCATCTTTTTCCGGACGCTGCGTGTTGTCCAACCATTTCACGGACCGGGATTCCAACCGCGGGGGCTGCTGCCAGTCCTGCCGCTGGAAATACGATTTGTTCGAGGATGGATCGGGCGAAGAAGTCTGGGTATCGGAAGAGGAATTGGCTATGGCACAGGCAGGGCAGTCGCCAAAGACAGGGGCCACCCCGCTTCCGCTATTCCAGGAGGAGGATAATCCGTTTACGATGGGCTCCAAAGATATGTGTATGATTGCCCACATCCCTGACTTGATCGATGTCGGCATCGACAGCTTTAAGATCGAAGGGCGAATGAAATCGATCCATTACGTGGCCACCGTGGTAAACGTCTATCGCCAGGCGATCGATTCGTATATGGCCGACCCGGAGAACTATGTATTAAAGCCGGAATGGTTGGAGGAAATCAATAAAGCAGCGAATCGTCCGCTGAACACAGGCTTCTTCTACGATACACCGGATCACGAGGATCATATTTACGAGCCGGAGGAGAAGGCGGTGCCTTACGATTTCGCCGGGCTTGTTATGGAATACGATGCAGCGGAAGGAACGGCGGTTATCCAGCAGCGCAATTACTTCAAGCCAGGACAGGAAATCGAGTTCTTCGGTCCGAACGGAACCTTCTTCAAGCAAACTGTCGGAACGATTTGGGATGAGGAAGGTAATGAGCTCGATGCGGCACGCCACCCGCTGCAAAGAATTAAAATGAAAGTTGATCATCCCGTAGCCTATTTTGATATGATGAGAAAAAAGAAGTAATTAGATAAATTGCATAAAAAGAGTCTTTGTCCGAGTAGGACTAAAGGCTCTTTTTTATATATCAGGAGTATATGTTTCTGTGACTCTAGGTCCTGAAACCGAAAAAAAACTACAGATAATCACGGTCTGGCTCCTTAGGGAAAGACATCAAAAAGACGGATTTCTTACTGTCGTTTTAACTTTTTTGGCAGAACGTTAAACTCATAGGAGATTTTTACCGATAATAAAAAGGAAAAGGTGGGTTTTTGTCGAATATAACCAAGCAACAGAGGAAGAAATTATGAGGTTTGTAGCATGACCTCGAGTCCTACTTTCGTGGGGTTAATTATTATGAGCGGTGGGTGATCAACATGAAATTGGTTCCAAAGAAGGAGAACCAAGCTAAAGACAACAAGAAAGAGACGAAGAAAGGTACGGATGCCAAACAGCCTAAAAATAAAGCAGGCGGGGGCTGGAAGGAGAAATTTAATTCCGTAATTGAGCACCTTCCTAAGGACATCAATCCGTCCAAATCGGTAGGTATCCGTTTATTCCTTATTTTCTTTATTGCCATTATGTTCTTTGTGCTTGCGATAGGGATTCTATCCTACACAATGGCCAAGAACACGATTGAGAAAAATGCTGAAACAGCAAGCCAGCAAACCATTGTGCAAACTTCACAGAAGCTGGATATTATTTTCCAAAAGTATGAAGAGACTCTGCAGCAGGTATTCCTTGATGATGAAATGCAGAAAGCAATCCGGGATGCTTCGCTCTCCACGACATCCGATTATGACCGCTTTACGACGTCCAATCAGATGAGAAACCGTCTGAATTCCATGACGTTCTCAAGCAAAGGTGTTGTCGCTGTATATATGGTTCCAGGAGAAGAGGATCTGATCGGCGCGATAACGTCGGGAAGCGCGGATAACAATTTTATTAACAATGTTCGCAATGAGCCTTGGTTTGAGGATTTGGCGAATACGTCCCAGGTCAAATGGATTACTGCTCCCAACGAGAATGCAAGCGGAACGCAGATCTTTAGATTGGTCAGATCGGTGCAAAGCGTCAGCAGCATGAAACGCTTTATTCTCGTGGCGGATATTAATCTGGAAATTTTGAACGGATATTTGCAAGAGCTTAACCTGGGCAATGGCTCTAAAATCCAAATGCTTACGCCTGATAATATGATCGTGGGCTCTTCGGTTGAAGGAGAGAACGGTCAGCAATCCGAATTTATCATTCAGAAAAAAGAAGATGAACTTAAAGGAAGCTCACGCATCAAAAATGCGCAGGGCAGAACAGTACTTGCCGTCTACAATACGCAGCAAAATTCGGGCTGGACGCTGGTGGGCGTGCTTCCTACGGACCAACTGACCAAGGATGCCCAAGGAATTCTGGTAACTACATTTATCTCGCTGGTTGTCGTAGCTGCCATCGCGATCCTGATCGGCATGTGGATGGTTAGAATGATCGGCCGTCCGCTGGTTGAGCTTAAGAATTTGATGGAGGAAGGCGCGAAGGGCAACCTTAAGGTCCGGATGAAGCCGAAGTCCAAGGATGAAATTGGTATGCTGACTGCTAGCTTCAACGTCATGATGGAGCAGATTACAGAGCTGGTCAAACAAACGAATCATTCCGCTCAGGATGTGCTTGATACTGCGTCTGAGCTGACACAAGCTTCCAACAAAACAGCCATTTCCGCTAAGGAAATCGCGATTGCCACAGAAGAAATTGCGAATGGGGCAACAAGTCTGGCTAATGAAGCAGAGCGGGGCAATGAGCTGACGGAAAACATTTCCCGGCAAATGGAGCATGTCATTTCCTCAAATAAAGAGATGGAATCTTCCGCTCGTCAGGTGGAAAGATCCAGCCAGCAAGGTACGGAGTATTTGAACGAGCTGTTGCAGAAGACAAGCGTTACGGGCGAAATGGTCAATGCGCTGACCGAGAAGGTAGAAGCGCTGAAATCCAGTACGTCCTCCGTCATGAAGGTTCTCGATGTTATGCAGAATATTACGCAGCAAACGAACATTCTGTCGCTTAACGCCACGATTGAAGCTGCTCGTGCCGGAGCTGCAGGACGTGGATTTATGGTCGTAGCCGACGAAATCCGCCAGCTGGCCGATCAGTCCAGACAATCCATTACGATGGTAGGGGAAATTACCGATAACATCCAGAAGGAAATGAACGAGACTGTTGAGGCCTTGTCGGAAGCAAGTCCGCTGTTCCAGGATCAAATCAAATCCGTGAAGGAAACGAGTCAAATCTTTGTATCCGTTCAGGAGCAAATGGATGGCTTCGTGCAGCATTTGGATTCCGTGACGGCATCCATCGACGAGCTAAATCAATCGCAATCCGTATTGTCTGAAGCGATGAGCAACGTTAGTGCGGTAGCACAGCAATCATCCGCGACTTCGGAAGAGGTTGCTTCCTTGAGTAGCGAGCAGCAGAACGTCGGAGATCAACTCGTCAACCTGTCCGGCAAATTGGAAAGTGTATCCAATGGCCTGAAGGAGTCCTTGTCCAAATTTACGGTGTAACCTAGACAAAAATATAGGCGTAATAATATGGACAAAACTGGAGTATATGTTAGTATGGATTTAAAATCTTATCTGAGGTGATTGTAGGTTGATAGGTCGCAGCGGCAATCCGACATTGAATGACAAAACATTCGATCAAATCGGATATCATTCCGGGCAAGATGCAATGACGATTGAAGGTACGGTAAACAAAGTGTTTATTACGCTTGCGGTACTCTTAGGTGGCGCATTTGCATCCTGGTCCATGTATTTCAACGGGCAGAACGTGGTGCCTTACGCTATCGGCGGGGCGGTAGGAGGCCTAATCCTGGCTCTTATCATTAGCTTCAAGCCAACGACGGCTCCATTTCTCGTACCGATTTATGGAGTTCTCGAGGGATTGTTTCTAGGCGCAATTTCGGCGACTTACGAAAATCTGTATCATGGGATCACATTGCAGGCAGCATTGCTGACAATGGGCGTCTTTGTTGCTTTGCTGCTGGCTTACAAGTCGAGACTGATTAAAGCAACGGAGAATTTCAAGCTTGGCGTGTTTGCGGCTACAGGCGGCATTGCGCTTGTATACCTTCTAAGCTTTGTCCTGGGATTCTTCGGGATTTCCATTCCTTATCTGCACGAGAGCAATTGGATCGGAATCGGAATATCCGTCGTTATCGTCATCGTGGCAGCTCTGAATCTCGTACTGGATTTCGACTTCATCGAGAATGGCGCTAATCAAGGTGCTCCGAAATATATGGAATGGTATGGCGCTTTCGGGTTGATGGTTACCTTAGTGTGGCTTTATATCGAAATGGTTCGTCTTTTGGCAAAATTGGCGAGCCGAGACTAACTATATTTATCGTATTTGAGGTGGAGAGGGATCTCCACCTCCTTTTTTATATATTAGTTTTATGCGATGGTCGTCCAAAAGTCCTATCCATGAGTGGTCTATAGTAATGTGAAAATCAATCCGCGATATAGCCTTAAGCACTATTTAATTTATGACTTTAGCTTTCGATATTATAAATAGGATCGCAGAGATTAGATAAGAAGGGAGGGTCTTTCCTTTGAGAACTCATGTTATGGAGCTTAAGGCCGGGGACAGATTAAGGGAAGATACTTTTAATCGCGCTGGGCTTCACATATTGCCTAAGGGAACAGTTATCCAAACCGAGGAAATTGCATTATTAATTCGTCAGAGCATCGATTATGTCGACATCGACCCGGGTGACAGGGGGAGCGACGAGGCTTTCTCTTCAGATGTCGCGGATAGCTTGGGATTCAGTCAGGAATTGCGGAGAAACTTCGATAAGACCATTCAAGGTTTTCAGACGATTTTTCTTGAAGCGCTAACGACAGGCAAATTCAATCAGTCCATGGTGGACGAGAATCTGCTGCCAACATTAGAGGCGCTGGATGATCGCAAGAACATTTCAACTTTGCTGTACATGCTCAGCAATGACGACGTAAATATTTATAATCATTCCCTGCAGGTCGGATTGCTGTCTTATTACATAGCTACCTGGCTCGGTTACTCCAAAGAGGAGTGCCTTGAGATCAGTAAAGCAGGATATTTACACGATATCGGCAAAAGCCGTGTGCGCCAATCCATAAAAAACAAAAGCGAATTGCAAGGCGAGGAACTGGAGGAAATGAGACGCCATACCAATTATGGCTACGAGATTATCCGCGAGTCGATCAAGGACGATAAGACGATCGCCCTTGCTGCTCTTCAGCATCACGAATATGAAGACGGTTCCGGGTACCCGATGGGAATTGGAAAAGCGGAAATACATCCTTATTCGCAAATCGTAGCGGTAGCGAATACTTATGTCGAAATGACGACTTCGCCTAGGAGGCAGCAGCATGATAGTTTAATTACCGTGCTGCGCAAAGTGTATGAGCTTGGTTTTGGGAAGTTAAATGAAAAGGCAGTTCAAGCACTGACTCAACATCTTTTGCCGAACTTTATGGGCAAACGGGTGCAATTAAGCAATGGGGAAATGGCAACGATAGTATACAATAACCCCACGGACATTTTTAAGCCTCTCGTAAAGGTTGATGATTTCTTCAGAGACTTGTCGCGGGATCGGGATATTGAAATCGTCGAAATATTTTTTTAATAACCAACGTAAAAGCCCGACTGACCCTGTTGACTCAGTTGGGTTTTTTAGTTGTCCGTTTATAACGCCGCAAGGCGTTTTTCTCATTTCATGGCGAGTAAAGTGTGAATCGGCTTTTCCCAGGAAATAATGAGAGGACGGAAAGGTGGAGGACGATGACATTACTTCGAAAAAAACGCATATTTTATATTCTAATAGGTTTTACGCTTATGCTCTGCTTATTTGCTGTTCGGATTGTCTGGATTCAAATCGCTTCGGCAGAAAAAACGATTAGCGCTTCCGGGATGACGATGAATGAATTGGCCGTACGACAGCGGGAGGAAGGAATAGAATTGGATCCGGGAAGAGGACAATTCCTGGATCGGTATGGTGAACCATTGACAGGGAAGGCGGTCTGGGTTCCCGTATTATTTCCGCTCAAAAATTTACCCGATACCGCCCATATTCATGAAGTGGCTGATTTACTTGGGATCACAGCGGCTGAATTGGAAGAGAAATGGAGCAGGCTTCAATATCCGTACATATGGCAAACCGCCGAAGTGCAGGCACCCCGTGCACTGCCTGGAAATGAGGCGGAGAGATGGAGCCAGGTTAGCGGATTTAGGATCCTCCCTTATATGGAGCGCTATTTGGAAGAGAAATCGGGAAAACAATGGCTGGGCTATGTCTCGCAGCGGCCGGACTTTATACGCAGCCTCTACGGACAAAATAATCGTGCGCTCCCTTTAACGCTGCAAGTTGGAGCATCAGGACTGGAACGCACCTTTGACCCGCTTCTGCGAGGCATCGGATCTACCCGAGCCGCGTTTACGGTGGATGGACAGAAACGGCCAATATCCGGATTGGGCCTGCGTCTTACTTCAGCTAATGACCGTTATTATCCGCTATCTGTCCGGACGACCGTGGATCGGACGATTCAGCAGCGATTGGAAGGCTTGACCGAGCAAATGGGAATGCGTGAAGGAGCAGTTGTAGTGCTGGATGCGGCACAGGGAGATGTCGTCGCCATGGTATCGCGACCTTTTTTTAATCCTCGGCATATTGATTTGGAGCAGGGCAATTGGAGCAATCATGCCGTGAAGGCTGCGGTACCGGGCTCGATATTTAAGACCGTAATCGCTGCAGC
Source organism: Paenibacillus sp. YSY-4.3 (assembly GCF_054767475.1). Lineage (NCBI taxonomy): Bacteria > Bacillati > Bacillota > Bacilli > Caryophanales > Paenibacillaceae > Paenibacillus > Paenibacillus sp. YSY-4.3. Next base: position 15,492 of record NZ_BAABMC010000017.1, read on the forward strand.
GGCTTTGGAGGAGGGGGTTGCTTCTCCGTCGGAAATGTTTCAATGCACGGGGCATTATGGAAGATACGGCCTTTCTTGCTGGAAGGAGGGAGGACATGGCACGATTACGCTGGAGGAGGCTTTTGCCCAGTCCTGCAATGTTGTATTTGCCGAGTTGGGCGAGAGATTGACGGCTGAGAGCATTGAACGTACTGCGGACAAACTGGGACTTGGACGAACGGTCGGTTGGCAGGACCCTTCTTTTCGGGGAGGTCCGGTTTTAAGACAGATGGATCAAGAGGAAGCGGGAGCCGTTTTCGCAAAAGGGGTTAGTCCAGATGGGGGAGTAAGGGCACAAACCGCTTTAGGACAGCGTGATGTGATGATGTCCCCTTTGCAGGCCGCAAACCTGGTGGTAACTTTGCTCCATGACGGAAAAGTCGCGGCACCTCGGCTGGCTCAGGATATTTATTTTAGAAATGGTGTCAGAATGCTTGAGCTTCCCCCGCAAACTGCTCCTTCAAGCTATGGAGCGATTTCTCCAGTGACAGCAAGAATACTGCGCGGCTGGATGAAAGAGGTGGTGAAGCAGGGAACGGGGCAAACCTTGCAAAATGCACAGTGGCATCTGGCCGGCAAGTCCGGAACCTCCCAGGTCGTCTCGGCGGGGAAACCCGCAAATCATCAATGGTTTATCGGATACGGACCGGTGGAGCAGCCCCGCTACGCGGTGGCCGTTCTTGTGAAGAATCGAAGAACAGGTGCGCCTCATCAGGCTACGGAACTGTTCCGCAGGGTGATGGATCTTCTGGCAGCAAGAATTCATGAAATAAAAGACCCTAAATTTGGAGTTAATATGATAAAATAAAAGGGATAAACTAAAAGCCTTAGGGCCCGCCAAAGTCAGTGAATGAGATAGAAAAGTGGGGAAAAAACATGGAGACTTTGCTGCTGTGGTTGTTTTATATTTCAACACTATACGCTTTCATACCCGGCTTGATTACGCGGTTGTTCGGCTTTCGCGTATTTCGGCGAGGAACCGGAATGAATGAGTTTGCCCTTACCTTCGATGATGGCCCAGACCCGGTATATACGTCGCAGCTCCTTGATTTATTGCAGAAATACGAAGCGAAGGCCACCTTTTTCGTCGTCGGCTCGAATGCGGAGAAATACCCGGATTTGATCAAGCGAATGCATGAAGATGGCCACTTGATCGGCATTCATAATTATGTGCACAAGACGAACTGGTTAATGGGACCGGCAGCGGTTAAGAAGCAGATTCAACGAACGAATAAAATTATCCATGACATTATTGGCAGTAATACGCACTACTACCGACCTCCTTGGGGGATTGTCAATTTGTTCGACTTCGCTAGACGCAACGAGACGCAAATTGTACTGTGGTCATCGATGTTTGGGGATTGGCGCCAGCGCCTGGGTGCGGACCGGTTAACGCAGCGCATGCTGAAGAAGCTGAGGGGCGGCGAAGTATTCTTGCTGCATGATTGCGGAAATACGCTCGGAGCGAATGCGCAAGCGCCCAAGGAAATGCTGAAGGCGCTGGAAAAAGTGCTGCAGGAAGCCAAGAAGCAGGGAATCGGCACGATCCGGATTGACGATATGATCCAGCAAAGCGAAGCTGCAAAGCGGAAGCTCCGCGGTCAGAAAAACTTGGCAGCAGCGCCAAAGGACACGGCGAATCGCAAGGGAAGACAATCCTTCGGCAAACGTATTCTTGTCTCGTTATGGCTCCTGTGGGAGAAATTTTTCCATTTGCTCTTCCAGTTAAGAACAACGAACGAGGAGGAACCGATCTTTCATTTCCGCATTCGTCCGTATCGGGGTGAGCCGGTGATGATGAATGGCGATATAGAGCTTGCGAACGGCGACCGGATATTAGAGCTTCATTTCGACAATAAGCGGTTGTTCGAAATCGGCTCACGTTCGAGAACATCCTTGCAAATCGCCATCCAAATGATCCGTGGCGTTGAGAAGACGCTTCCCGAGCTTGCACAGTATATACAGACCCATCCGGAGTTAATGGACGTAAAAGCACTATACGGCGTAAGCATGATCAACCGAGGTCCGGAGCAGTTCGGATTTACGGTTACCGATCTGCCAGACAACTTCTTCGCAAAATCGACGCGCCTATACTTAAAATTTCTGATGAGCGTTATTCATCCCTCCGGCGGGGATCGCCTAAAGCAGCGTTCCTCCCATGAACTGATTCCAAAGCTTATCGTAATGCCTATAGAGCTCTTGCTTGATAAATACTCTGAGGACGGGTCACACCGCCGTTTTTCCACCAAGGAGAGCACTGAAGTCGCCTCCGATGAAGAGAGCAACGAGACTGCCTTAAGCTCGACCCAGCCATGTTAGTCCATGAAATAAAGGGGCGGTTCCACATGTGATAGTGGAGCCGCCCCTTTTATAATGCAATTTAAAATTGAATTCAATTAAATTTTCATGACTCCGCCGTTGCTCGCGTTGGTGACGAGCTTGGAATAACGGGCTAGGTAACCGGTCTTCACCTTCGGCTCGAAACCTTTCCAGTTCTCGCGGCGACGCGCCATTTCCTCATCGGAAACGTGAAGCTCAATTTTCCGGTTATTCAGATCCAGCTCGATGATATCCCCGTCTTCAACGAAGGCAATTGGTCCGCCTTCTGCTGCTTCTGGAGAGATATGACCGATACTGATGCCGCGGGAAGCTCCGGAGAAGCGGCCGTCCGTGATGAGGCCGACTTTTGCGCCAAGGCCCATACCGGCGATTTGCGAGGTTGGTGCAAGCATCTCAGGCATGCCTGGTCCGCCTTTTGGCCCTTCATAGCGGATGACGACGACATGGCCTTCCTTGACTTTGCCATTTGCGATGCCTTCCAGCGCTTGCTCCTGCGAGTCGAAGCAGATGGCAGGACCTTTATGGTATCCGCCGACCGAAGGATCAACCGCACCTACCTTGATGACAGAGCCTTCAGGTGCAAGGTTTCCGTACAGAATGGCGAGGCCGCCTTTCTCGGAATGCGGGTTGTCGATGGCATGGATGACTTCGTGGTCATGAATCTCGCATCCGGCAACGTTCTCGGCAAGCGTCTTGCCCGTAACGGTCATTTGATCGCCATGGATTGCTCCAGGCTTCTTCAGCAGCTCATTGATCACGGCGCTTACGCCGCCAGCCCGGTGAACGTCTTCGATGAAATGGTCGGATGCCGGAGCCAGCTTCGAAATATGAGGTACACGGTTGGCCACCTCGTTGATGCGCTCCAGCGGGTAATCGATGCCTGCTTCCTGAGCCAAAGCCAAGGTATGCAGCACTGTATTGGTTGAACCACCCATAGCCATGTCAAGCGCAAAGGCGTTATCGATTGATTCTTTCGTTACGATATCGCGCGGCTTAAGATCAAGCTTGATCAGCTCCATCAATTGACGGGCCGATTGTCTTACAAAATCTTTACGCGCCTCGTCGACCGCCAGAATCGTTCCGTTACCCGGCATTGCGAGTCCCAATGCTTCGGCAAGACAGTTCATGGAGTTCGCCGTGAACATGCCGGAGCAGGAGCCGCACGTCGGACAGCCAAATTGTTCAAGTTCGAGCAGGTCGGCATCGTCGATCTTGCCGGCTTGATAAGCGCCTACGCCCTCGAAAACGGAAGTCAAGGACAGTTTACGTCCTTTGCTGTCTACGCCAGCTTTCATCGGTCCGCCGCTGACGAATACGGTCGGGATGTTCACGCGAAGCGCGCCCATCATCATGCCTGGTGTAATTTTGTCACAGTTCGGAATACATACCATACCGTCGAACCAGTGAGCCGATACTACAGTTTCCAGGGAGTCAGCGATAATTTCCCGGCTTGGCAGGGAATAACGCATCCCGATGTGCCCCATCGCAATACCATCATCGACGCCGATGGTGTTGAATTCAAAAGGTACGCCGCCGGCTTCGCGGATCGCTTCTTTAACGATTTTACCGAATTCCTGTAAATGCACGTGGCCAGGAACGATATCGATGTAGGAGTTGCACACGGCGATGAACGGTTTGCCGAAATCCTCGTCCTTTACGCCTGCAGCGCGCAGCAAGCTGCGGTGAGGCGCACGGTCGAAGCCTTTTTTGATCATATCTGAACGCATTTTCTTGGCAGTCATGGTTGCCTATCCCCCCATAAAATGTATATTGTGATTTTGGAACTTTACACCGCTAAAGGTTTTCTCTAAAGTCTATCATATGTATTCCGCTTTTTCTAGCGCTTGATAAGGATTGGAAGAAAGGTTTTTGATTAAAAAAGAGCCCCAGTCTAACCTGGAACTCTTCTTACGAACGGATGGATTTCCATCCTTATTTATCGTTATTGTTGTTGCGGGCCTCCCCGCCCTTACGCCCTATACGGCGGTAGAACTCCTTATCGTGCTTCTCGGAGGTGGCTTCTCCGCCCTTTTGGCCGATTTCCTGATAGAACTCCTTGCTGTGGCTTCTGGAAGTAGCTTCTCCGCCTTTTTGCCCGATTTCCTGGTAGAACTCTTTGCCGTGATTTTTGGAGGTGGCCTGTCCTCCCAAGCGACCGGCTTCTTGACGGCTCATTTTGCCGTTTCCGCGTGCCATTCTCAATCAACTCCTTATGCGAAGATATTGTTTTGCGTATGTTTTATTTACCACAGCCAGTTAGTTTGAAACGCCAGAAACCAAAAAAAGAGCCAAATGGCTCTAAAATTGGCAATATTGTTCAACGACTATCCATTCGGCTGGTTAATGCTTGCTGGCCGTACGGAAGGGGCGGAATGCCCGGCGCTGCAAATTAAGCAGCCATTGCACCGGAGGTTCAATGACCGGCGACGTCCATTTTCGGACGAAGGAATGGCTGAGCAGGAAAGTCAGGAGAACAGCTCCGATAATAAGCATGGAAGAAGCTGCAGCGTTCGTAACGTGATCATATAAAGGAGAGGCGGCGCCAAGGCGGATAATGAATCCGTGCAGGAGGAACACGTATAAAGTACGCCGGCCCAAGTCGGTCAGCTTGCTCTCTCGCAGCGGCACGAATGAGAGAAAAGCGCCCCCAGCCAGCAGTTGCAAGGCGTAAAGAGCCAGTCGATATGCTCCGGCGTACCACTCGTTATGGCCGAGCTGTCCATATGTCATGCTGCCGTACAGCCACCCGGCATCGATAAGATGTCCCCATAGGACGATGGCCCCCAGCATAATGGCGGCTAATGCCATGGTTAGCGCGCGGGCTGTAGGAGTGAAGATTTTCTCTAAATAAGCAAACGAAAAATGGTAACCGGCAATAAAGAAGGGCAAATACACAAAGGTACGGGACAGACTGAGCCAGGTTCCATCCACTTGCAAATATCCGACGAGCACGCCTAGAGCCAGCGATATGGCCAATTGTTGAAGGGGCGTCCATTTGTTCATCATCATGAGCAGCAGGCGCCAGCACAGATGGCTTGCAAGGAACCAGAGCAGCAGGTACGGTGCAAAGAAAGAGTGGTGGATGTTCTGCACCTTAAATACTGTAACGTCGAGTACCGAATACAGGCTTTGGAAGATAATGTACTGAAGGCCGATTTGCAGCATCAGCTTGCGGCCGGGCTGGCCGAGCAGATTGGCTTTGGCGAAGTATCCGGTAACGAATACAAACAGCGGCATATGAAAAGTAAAAATCCATACATATAAAGCGTGCATGGCGTCCATATTTTTGATCAACGGCTCAATCGCATTGCCGATGAAGACGCAAATGATTAGCAAAAAGCGCAGGTTAAGAAAAAACGTCTCTCCGCGCCGATTCGATTGGATGATGTTTGTGTTCATGCTGACGGCCTCCCCAAGCCTTAAATCATTCAAAATTTTAAGCATCTGATCTCTGTAATAAAGGTACTCTTTTTGAAGTTCAATACATGTGATTATTATCACAATGGAAAACGCTGTCAGTCCGTGCATTTGTGGCAAAGTATTGAATCATATACAATAGCGGTAACGAAAAGCGAACGATGAAGGTGGGGAAGGAATGACCATGGCGATTGTGCAGGCAGGGGAATGCAGGGTGTCATGCCAGGCGATATTATTCGATAAGGACGGAACCCTGCTGGATTTCATGGCCCTCTGGGGCGAATGGGCGATGACGCTGCTGGATTTGCTGGACGGACATTTGGAATTGATGGGTGCGCGGCGGATCGACAGCAGAGCAGCCCTGTTGGGTCTTAAGCTGGATGAGCAGCAGCAGATCGAGGATTACGATAAGACCGGGCCGCTAGCGATGGGGAGCGAAGAAGAGGTCACCGCGCTGCTCGCCTGGCAGCTGTATGCGGCGGGAGTTCCCTGGAACGAAGCGCTGATTCAGGTCAGGCAATTCAGCTCGTCGGCGATGATTGAGCTGAAGAAGCGCAGGAATGCAAGGCCGATGCTGGGACTTGAAGCCTTTCTTGAGGCCTGCCAAGGGCAGGGAGTCCGGCTCGCTGTCGTCACGTCGGATACGACGGAAGCAGCACGCGAGCATTTGAACTGGATGGGGATCGCGCACTATTTCGATGTGATCGTCGGCAGGGACCGGGTGAGCCTCGGCAAGCCTTTCCCCGAAATGGCCGTGCTTGCCTGCCGCGAGCTTGGTGTTGCCCCGGAGCATGCGGTCGTCGTGGGGGACAGCAACGGGGATATGCAGATGGGCAAACAAGCGGGCGCAAGGATGACGGTCGGATTGGCCCCGGACGGCGGAGGAGAATCATATCTGCTGGATGCGGATGTCGTTATCCGCAGTTTCTTGGAAATGAGAGTGCTGAAGGAGGCAAAAGAATAATGACGTTAAATAAAATCGAGCAATTGGCGTCCTGGGTGAAGGAGGGGCGCAGGATTGTATTTTTTGGCGGGGCAGGCATTTCAACGGAAAGCGGGATTCCCGACTTTCGTTCCGCAGCAGGCATATATCAGCAGGAGAAAGCCTCGCCGTACTCTCCAGAGGAAATTTTGAGCCGGCCGTTCTTTGACCGTCATCCGGAGGTATTCTATGACTTCTACAAAACGAAGATGATCCATCTCCATGCCGAACCGAACCCGGCTCATCATTTCTTGGCCTGGCTGGAGGAACAAGGCAAGCTGGATGCGGTCATTACCCAAAATATCGACGGCCTTCATCAGAAGGCAGGAAGCCGCAGCGTGCTGGAGCTCCACGGTTCCATACATCGGAACTATTGCATGAACTGCAGGAGGTTTTATAGTCTGGAGGAAATTATGCGCACGGGCGATCCTGTGCCAACATGCCAGGCTTGCGGTGGGACCATTAAACCCGATGTTGTATTGTACGGTGAGAACTTGGATAACGAGGTTATCGAAAAGACGGTTGAGGCGATCAGTGAAGCGGATTTGCTGCTGATCGGAGGAACTTCCTTGACCGTTCAGCCGGCGGCTCACCTGATCACGTATTTTCGGGGAGAACGGACGGTACTGTTGAATGCCTCGCCGACTGCTTATGACAACCAGGCCGATTTGCTGATTACCGAGCCGATTGGCGGGGTGCTTGGGCAGGTGGAATCGCTGCTCAAAGCCGGGAGCTGAAAGGGATTGCCATGAGGCGAAAACGTTTTCTTCTTTCTTGCCAAAGGGGTTTGAACGAGATATGATATTTTTCGAAAGATAATTTACAGCAGGAAGGTAGGGAACTAAATGGCATACATTGCTAGTGAAGACCGGTACGAGTCGATGATATATAATCGTGTGGGTCGTTCGGGCCTTAAGCTTCCGGCCATATCGCTTGGATTATGGCATAACTTCGGTGGTGTAGATACGTTTGAGAACGGACGCGAGATGATTCGCAGAGCCTTTGATTTGGGCATTACCCATTTTGATTTGGCCAACAACTACGGCCCGCCTCCAGGTTCGGCGGAAGAAATGTTCGGTACCGTGCTGAAGAAAGACCTGGCACCCTACCGGGATGAATTGGTGATCTCCTCCAAGGCTGGTTACTATATGTGGCCAGGTCCTTACGGCGAATGGGGATCCCGTAAATACTTAATTTCCAGCCTTGATCAAAGTCTGAAGCGGATGGGCCTTGATTATGTGGATATTTTTTATTCCCATCGCTTTGATCCGGATACCCCGCTGGAGGAGACGATGATGGCGCTGGATCATATCGTTCGCTCCGGCAAGGCGCTATATGTGGGCATATCAAGTTATTCAGCGGAGCAGACGAAGGAAGCGGTCTCTATCCTCAAGCAGTTGGGTACGCCGCTGCTCATCCATCAGCCGAATTATTCGCTGCTGGATCGCTGGATCGAGAATGGCCTACAGGACGTCCTAGATGAGAATGGCGTTGGCAGCATTGCCTTCTGTCCACTGGCTCAAGGGTTGCTTACGAACAAATATTTGAACGGCATCCCGGAGGATTCCCGTGCAAAGAACCCGACCGGCGCTCTGCAGGAATCGCATATCACGCCTGAAATGCTGCGCAAAGTACGCGCGCTCAACCAGATGGCGGCAGCGCGGGGGCAGAGCCTCGCCCAATTTGCGCTCGCTTGGGTGCTCCGCGGAGGCAAGGTCACGTCCGCGCTGATCGGCGCGAGCCGGGTGAGTCAAATTGAGGAGAACGTTCAGGCGCTAAGCAAGCTTGAGTTCACCGACGAGGAATTGAACCGGATCGAAACGATCCTTCATAATCATGGAGACCATTAATTTTGTCCCGTACGCATAGAAGAGCCCGTTTCCCTGCAAAAGGGAAGCGGGCTCCGGCTATTTTCCAGGGGCGCTTCTCCGGTACTCGCTTGGCGATTGTCCGTAAAAACGGCGGAATTGCCGGGAGAAGTACAGCGCATCGTTAAGACCGACCGAGGAAGAGATTTGTTCGATGGACAGCTCGGGCCGCTCACGCAGCAGCTGACGCGATTTATCGATCCTCAGCTTCAGCAAATAAGTAACGGGGGTCAGCCCGGTCTCCTTTTTGAAAATACGGGAGAGATAAGCCCGGTTATATCCGAGGCTCGCGCACATTTCTTCAATAGATACATGATGCGCATATTGACTTGAAATATAGTAAATCATCTGCTTGACGATTTTTTGTACGGCCGACTCACCGGACGGAAGCGTCGATTCCTTAAGATAAGAGTCCTCCGCCTCGGACATGATCAAATGCAGGCAGCCGAGGGAATGCAAGTGAGAGCTTGGCTTCTTGCTGCGAAATTCCTGCAGCACGGACGTTAGCAGCTCGGGAATGCCGCTGTCCACCGGGGCGTTAATGACAGGATGCTGCGGCGTCAAGCCCGCCCGCTCCAGGAGCGAGGGCACCTTTGCTCCCGTAAAAGCAATCCAGCGATAACGCCATGGCGTTTCTAGGTCGGATGCATAGCTGACTAGCTGGTTCGGGTGAATGAGAAAGCCGTCTCCCGGCTGCAGCTCGTATATGGAATACTCCGTCTGGAAGGTTCCGTTACCTTCTTCGACAAAATGGAGCAAGTAATAGTCATAGACTTTTGGACCGACGCGGTGATCCGGTCTGGTCTGGCTCTCGCCAGCAAACAAAATGTGCAGGTCGCTCTCATCAAATACTTCGGGGTTGGCGGCAGCGCTGTAGGTTTCTTGCAGCATTGGGGAGCCTCCTTCATGCTTTGGTGAATATTTGGTCTTCTTTATATTCTACTTGGGAAGGTCATATTTATCCATACAAAACTCGCATACATACATTATCAAAATGCCGCGGAATCTTTATACTGATAGCAAGAACCGAATATTCCATGAAGATGGGGTGTGCATGTTGAACAAACAGGAAATGGAGCAATTGTTCCTCTCCCGCAACGGGAGCAGCCAAGAGAGCATATTTGTATTCAATGCGCCGGGACGGGTCAACCTGATCGGCGAGCATATCGATTATAACGGGGGTTACGTTCTGCCGGCAGCGCTGGAATTCGGAACAACACTGGCGGTCCGCCGCCGTCCTGACCGGAAAGTAACCTTTGCCTCGGCAAATTTCCCTTACGCCGCAGAGTTCGAGGCGGATGAGCTAGGGCAATCCAAAACGGGCGAATGGGTCGATTACCCGATTGGAGTCATCTCGGAGCTCGGCAAGCTGGGCACAGCGTTGACCAGCGGCTATGATCTGCTGTTTCATGGAGAGATTCCTAACGGCGCTGGGCTGTCCTCCTCCGCTTCGCTTGAAGTCCTCACCGCGTTTGCGCTGCTGACGATGGAGGGGAAAGAGACTGATACAGTGGAAATTGCCCGCCTGTCCCAGCGTGCGGAAAATATCTATGTCGGCGTTAACAGCGGCATCATGGATCAGTTCGCCGTTGCGAACGGCGCCAAGGATCATGCGATCCTGCTCATGTGCGACACGCTGGAATATCAACTGGTGCCGTTCCGTACCGGAGCCTACAAACTGGTAATCGGCAACACGAACAAGCGAAGAGGCTTGGTCGATTCTAAGTACAATGAGCGCCGCTCACAGTGCGATGAAGCGCTGCGTCAGCTGCAGGCTCACGAACCGGGGCTTGGATACCTGGCGCAATTGAAGCCGGAGCGCCTGGCAGAGCTGGAGACAATTTTTACAGATCAGGTGCTGCTGGACCGGGCCAAGCACGTCGTGTTGGAGAATGCTCGCGTCCTGGAATCCGTAGAAGCGCTGAAGAACAATGATTTGCAGCATTTCGGCCAGCTGATGAATGCGTCGCATGATTCCCTGCGCGATTTGTATGAGGTGAGCTGCATGGAGCTGGATGTCATGGTAGAGGAAGCGCGCCGCATCGAGGGAACATTGGGCTCGCGAATGACCGGAGCGGGTTTTGGCGGCTGCACGGTGTCCCTTGTGCATGAAGATTCTGTAGATGCATTCGTAAAGCAGGTAGGCGAGGCTTATCAGCGCCGCACGGGTCTTGAAGCTGAATTCTATGTTTGCGGAGTAGGGCATGGAGTACATGAAATGAAGGAGGAGAAATAAGATGGCTATTTTAGTTACTGGTGGAGCAGGCTATATCGGATCGCATACGGTGGCGGAATTGCTGGACCGCGGGAAGGAAGTTGTCGTCCTCGACAATTTGCAATCGGGTCACCGCGAAGCACTGCTTGGCGGCAAGCTGTATGAAGGGGATTTGCGGGACAAGGAGCTGCTGGCTAAGTTGTTCGCTGAGAACGAGATCGAAGCGGTGATTCACTTTGCAGCTAACTCGCTGGTCGGAGAGAGTATGCAGAAACCTGTGAAATATTATGACAATAACGTATACGGCACGCTTTGCCTGCTTGAGGCCATGGACGCGGCCAATGTGCGGCGCATCGTCTTCTCTTCGACGGCCGCTACTTATGGAGAGCCTGAGAAGGTACCAATCGAGGAGACCGACCTGACACACCCGACGAACGTGTACGGTGAGACAAAGCTGATGATGGAGCGAATGATCGACTGGTTCGATAAGGTGCTCGGCATCAAATACGTATCCCTTCGTTATTTCAACGCGGCGGGCGCACACGAGAGCGGACGGATCGGGGAAGACCACAGACCGGAAAGCCATCTCATTCCGCTGATTTTGCAAACCGCTCTTGGACAGCGGCCTTCGATTTCCGTCTTCGGCGACGATTACAATACGCCGGACGGCACATGCATCCGCGACTATATCCATGTCAGCGATCTGGCGGATGCGCATTTGCTTGCGGTAGAGCATCTGATCGCGGGCGGGGATAGCAACATATTCAATCTGGGGAATGGACAAGGCTTCTCGGTCAAGGAAGTGATCGAGCAGGTGCGCGAAGTGACTGGCCGCGATTTCGAGGTCGTGATGAGCCCTCGGCGCGCCGGGGATCCGGGCGTGCTGATCGCATCCTCGGATAAGGCGAGATCCGTTCTAAAATGGCAGCCGACGCGGAGCAGCCTGGATAACATCATCCGCAGCGCTTGGGCATGGCACAACGCGCGTCCGGGCGGCTATGACGATTTCAAGTAAGGAGGGGATTGACTGTGGCAGCTAAAGAAAGAACGATGCAGGAGGCGCAGCAAGCTATAGAGCGGCTGCTGCAATATGGGCTCGGGCATCGAATGTTTGATGACTGGGACCTTGATTATACACGCAACCGCCTGCTGGAACTGTTCGGGCTGGATGAGCCGTGGATACCGGAATTGGAGGAGCCTGTTGCCCGCGAGCTTCGCGAGCCGCTGGATGTCTTGATCGATTATGGATATGCGATCGGCCTCATTCCGGATGATTCCGACACGTATCGCGACTTGCTTGACGCTAGAATCATGGGCCAATTGATGGCCCGTCCATCAGAGACAATCGCCGCGTTCAAGAAGACGGCGCGTGATGAAGGCATCGAGGCGGCAACCCGTGATTTCTACAACCTTGCTGTAGACAGCAATTATATTCGCATGGACCGGGTGGCGAACAATATTTACTGGAATCAGGCGACGCCTTACGGCGAGATGGAAATTACGATCAACTTATCGAAGCCGGAGAAAAGCCCGAAGGAGATTGCAATGGCCAAGCTGCTGCCTCCTCCGGTCTATCCGAAATGCCAGCTGTGCCGCGAGAATGTGGGCTACGCCGGGCGGGTCAATCATCCGGCCAGGCAGAATCTGCGGGTTATTCCGCTCGAGTTGAACGATGAGCCATGGTTGTTCCAGTATTCGCCGTACGTGTATTATAACGAGCATTGCATCGTCTTCCATCATGATCATGTGCCGATGAAACTGACGCGGGATACTTTCAAGCGGCTGCTGGATTTCACGGCGGAGTATCCGCATTATTTCATCGGCTCCAACGCGGATTTGCCGATCGTCGGCGGGTCGATCCTGACTCATGACCATTTCCAGGGCGGCAGGCATACGTTTCCGCTGGAGAAGGCTCCGGCCGAAGCGGCGTTCCGGCATGCAGCATTCGAAGGCGTCACGGCTACCATCGTGAAATGGCCGATGACTGTGCTGCGGCTGAACAGCCATCAACCGGATGTGCTGCTTCAAGCTGCCGATGATTTATACGAGAAATGGAAAAGCTACAGCGATCCGGAAGCCGAGGTGCTAGCGTTCACCGAGGAGAACGGGGATTCCGTCCCGCATAACACGGTAACGCCGATCGTGCGCCGCGGCGGGGACGGCAGCTATGAGATGGATATCGTGCTCCGCAATAACCGGACGAATGAGCAGCATCCGGAGGGGATATTCCACCCGCACCGGGAAATGCATCACATTAAGAAGGAAAACATCGGTTTGATCGAAGTGATGGGACTCGCGATTCTTCCTGGACGTCTGAAGGAGGAGCTTGCCCGCATCGCTGAAATCTTAAGCGGTAACCATGGCTTGTATGAAGAGGTTCTTGCTGGCCGTGAGGCTGCGCTAGGGGTTCACGCCGAATGGATTCGTGAACTTGTTGCCGCGCATGGGCACGGCCTGGGCCCAGAAGAAGCCGAGGCATTGCTTCGCAATGAGGTCGGTCTTAAATTCTCTGCTATTCTGGAGCATGCCGGCGTGTTCAAGACGACGCCTGCCGGACGCGAGGCCTTCCGTAAATTTGTCAGCTCCGCGGGGTACCGCGAAATATAAAATGACTAGCCGAGCTCAAGACTGCCTCCCGTTCAATGGAACGGGGCGGCAGTCTTTTTTTAGATCATGGAAGTATACGTCTGGCAATGCGCTCCCACTCACCTAAAGTAAGCCGATTGTTTCCTTAAAGCGAGGAGGGTATACTTTATAGTGCAGTACATAATCTAAAGGGATAATCAACCAGGGAGGCATATTGCATGAACTCTTTTCAATTTCATAACCCGACGAGGCTGATTTTCGGCAAGGGGCAATTAACGGCACTGAAGACGGAGGTTCCCAAATACGGTAAAAGGGTGCTGTTGGTATACGGCGGCGGGAGCATTAAGCGCAGCGGGCTTTACAATCAGGTTATTGCCCAGCTTCAAGAAATCGGGGCTGAGGTGACCGAGCTGGCCGGTGTTGAGCCGAATCCTCGTTTGTCCACCGTTCACCGCGGAGTGGAACTGTGCAAGACGAAGGAGATCGAACTTGTTCTTGCGGTAGGCGGAGGCAGCGTACTGGACTGCGCCAAGGCGATTGCGGCGGGAGCCAAATACGACGGGGATATGTGGGATTTTGCCGAGCACAAGGCGGTTCCGCAGGCGGCACTTCCGCTTGGAACCGTGCTGACAATGGCGGCTACCGGCTCGGAAATGAACGGCAACTCTGTCATTTCCAACGAAGCGACGGAGGAGAAGTTGGGCTGGGGCAGCCCGCTCGTATACCCGGTTTTCTCGATCTTGGATCCGGAGAACACGTTTACTTTGCCGAAAGATCAAACAGTGTATGGCATGATCGACATTATGTCGCATGTATTTGAGCATTATTTCCACAAGCAAACCAACACATTGCTGCAGGACGAGTTCTGCGAGGCGCTGCTGCGTACTGTTATTGAGACGGCGCCTAAGCTGATCGAGGATCTGGAGAGCTTCGACCATCGGGAGACGATTCTCCTTTGTGGCACTATGGCTCTGAACGGTGTGCTGAATATGGGGCTGTCCGGAGATTGGGCAACGCACAACATCGAGCATGCCGTATCCGCTGTGTATGATATCCCGCATGGGGGCGGCCTTGCAATTCTGTTCCCGAACTGGATGAGCCATAATCTGCATCATGACGTACCCCGCTTTAAGCGTCTCGCTGAGAAGGTATTCGGGGTCGATCCGAGCGGCAAGAGCGATCAACAGGTGGCCGAGGAGGGCATCGCCGCGCTGCGCGCGTTCTGGAACTCGATCGGCGCACCGAGCAGGCTTGCTGATTACGATATTGATGACAGCAAGCTGGAGCTGATGGCCGATAAAGCGATGCGGTTCGGACCATTCGGCAATTTCGCGGAGCTGCAGAAAGAGGACGTTCTGGCCATTTACCAACGTTCCCTGTAACGTTACGGCGCGAGCAGATTTGCTACTCTGGTCGCTGTATAAACATAATGACCGTTCAATATATAAGTCGAGCAGGGACCCGCGGGTTACCTTGCTCGGCTTTTGCATTTTACCGCGAATCCTGTTAAATGAACGAAACGAAACCACTTCCTGTAACGTATTACTAATTATATACACATCCAGAAAGGAGGGGCTGCGGATGGAGGCCATGTTCTGGAGCTGTTTGCTCGGCGGAGCAGTATTTGCTCTACTCAGCGTCATCTTGGGAGATATCGTCGGCAGCTGGCTGGACGGGGTATTCGACATTTTATCCGTCGATTTTCTAAAGCCGATTATTTTGGCTTCCGCGGTAACTACGTTCGGAGGGGCCGGCGTATTGCTTGTTCGGTATACCAGTCTTGGTTCTGCGGCCGTTATTGTATTCTCGATTCTAATCGCACTTGTGATGTCGGTGATTATTTACTTTGCTTACGTTAAGCCGATGGAGAACAGCGAGAACTCGACGGGCTTCTCTGCAGCAGAGCTTCCAGGCAAGCTGGGTGAAGTGACCGTACCGATCCCAGCGGCAGGCTTTGGGGAAATCATGGTCAATTTTGTGGCAGGCAACACGCTACATATTGCAGCGAGCTGGGATAACACAGAGATTCCGGCAGGCACGCTCGTTGTTGTCATTGATTCCAAGGATGGGGTTGTGCAGGTTTCGAGGCTTTACGAGAATGGACAGGAAAGGGAGATGGTGTGATGTTTTTTGAAGGTATGCCTGACTTTGTGTTAATTCCGCTGATCATTATTGCAGTCATCGTTGTGCTTGGCTTAGCTTTTTGGGCCAGATATAAGACGGTAAGTCCAGATGAGGCGATGATTGTTACGGGTTCTTTCCTAGGCAGCAAAAATATTTCTGATGACGAAACGGGCCGCAAAATCAAAATCGTTCGCGGTGGCGGGGCCTTCATTTGGCCAATATTCCAAAAGGCGGAGTTCATGTCATTGCTGTCGCATAAGTTGGATGTCATGACTCCAGAGGTCTATACCGAGCAAGGCGTGCCGGTTTCGGCTGACGGGGTTGCCATTATCAAGGTGGGCAGCTCGGTAGAGGACGTGGCTACGGCAGCGGAGCAGTTTATGGGCAAGCCGATTGAATCGCTTAAAGGAGAAGCCCAAGAAGTTCTCGAGGGGCATCTTCGCTCGATTCTCGGATCGATGACCGTTGAAGAAGTATACCGTAACAGGGACAAATTCGCCCAGGAGGTTCAAGGCGTCGCTGCCCGGGATCTCAAGAAAATGGGGCTGCAGATCGTCTCCTTCACGATTAAAGACGTACGTGATAAGCACGGCTATCTAGAGGCGCTTGGTAAGCCGCGTATTGCTGCCGTAAAACGGGATGCCGAGATTGCTGAAGCCGAGGCGGTACGGGACTCGCGGATCCAAAAGGCGTTGGCCGAGGAGTCCGGTCAGAAGGCCGAACTGCTCCGGGATACGAATATCGCCGAAGCCTCCAAGGAGAAAGAACTGAAGGTCGCCTCCTTTAAGAAGGAGCAAGACACGGCGAAAGCAGAAGCTGACCAGGCTTATCATATCCAGGAGGCGCGCGCAAAGCAGACGATGGTCGAAGAACAAATGAAGGTCGAGCTCGTGCGCAAAGAGCGCGAAATTGACCTGCAGGATAAAGAAATTATGGTACGGCAGAAGCAATATGACGCCGAGGTGAAGAAGAAAGCCGACGCCGACCGTTATGCGGTAGAGCAGGCGGCAGAAGCCGAGAAGGCCCGCAAGATGCGGGAGGCCGACGCGCTGCAATACTCCATCGAGACGCAGGCTAAAGCTTCCGCAGAGCAGAAACGACTCGAAGGTCTTGCGATTGCGGACGCTGAACGGGCAAAAGGGACGGCCGACGCAGAGATCATCCGGCTGCGGGGTCTTGCCGAAGCCGAAGCGAAGGAGAAACTGGCTGAAGCGTTCCAGAAATTCGGTGAGGCCGCGATTTTGGACATTGTTGTGAAAATGCTGCCTGAGCTTGCGGAGAAAATCGCAAGCCCGATCTCATCCATCGACAAGCTCACCGTCGTCGATACCGGCAAAGGTGAAGGTGCAGCCCGGGTAAGCAATTACGTGACAGAGCTCATGGCTACCGCGCCGGAAATGCTCAAGAGCGTATCCGGCATCGAGCTGGATCGTTTGATCAAAGGCTTGACCCAAGGTAAAGCTCTTCCGGCAGCTTCTTCTTCTCAGGCTCCGGCTGCAGTCTCTGCGGGAATGGCCCATAGCTCGCCTTCTCCGCTGCAAGCAGGGGCTGTCAAGCCGCCTGTAGTTCAGGAGACCGCCGCTTCCTCGGAGCAGGAGTCCTGATTCCATACAATGGATATGCTTCACAACGGGGAGTAATCCTTGTAAATTTGGCATAAGCTGCAATATAAAGCGTCCCGCTGGAAGGCGAGACGCTTTTATATTGCGCCGTACTATGGTAAAATTTATTATTCGTAACATGAAATTTTGTATTTTGTATTTTGTAGGCAAGTGAGGTGCAACTGTGAGCAGGCTGCATGTGGCCAAAGCGCTGAATAACAATGTAATTATTGCGAATCATCCTGGGCATGGCGAAGTCGTTGTCATTGGCAAGGGCATCGGATTTAACCGCAGGCAGGGTGACTCGATTCCACTGGATGCGGTTGAGAAGATGTTCATCCTAAAGAACCAGCAGGAGCAGGAGCAGTATAAACAGCTTGTTCCCCAGGTCGACGAACATCTAATCGAAGTGATCGGGGAAATCATTTTGTATATATCCCAGAAGACGAATAAAGAGCTGAATGAGCATATTCACATTGCTTTGACTGACCATCTATCGTTTGCCATCAAACGAGCGGAGCAGGATATGGCCATTCATAATCCCTTTTTGTTCGAGACTAGGGAAATCTATCCTATGGAATACGAGCTGGCCGAGTATGCGATCGAGCTTATTCATGAGCGGCTAGGCGTGGACTTGGGCCAGGACGAAATCGGTTTTGTTGCCCTCCATATCAACAGCGCGATGACGAATCGGCATGTCAGCGAGGTACGGGAGCACACACAGCTGATCGCGCATCTCGTCAATATGGTGGAGGAGGAGCTGAGAATGAGGATTTTGCGCCATTCCCTGGATTACTCCCGCCTGTTGACTCATTTACGATTTGCCATCGAGCGCGTTCGCCGCGGGGAGAAAGTCGCCGTCGTCGAGAAGTTGGAAGCGCTGCTAAGTCAGGAATATCCAGAGTTGTACCAGTTGGCTGGAAGGCTGACCAGGGTGATGGAGCAGAAGTTAAACAAGCCGGTATACCAAGCAGAAATCAGCTATTTGACCATGCATTTGCATCGGTTGACAGTGCATCATAAATAGAAGCTTGACACCTATTTAATTTTCTTGCTATACTCTAGTCGATTACCAACAATAGCATATGACAATGTGTTACTGATTCGATCAGGCATGAGTTGATTAAAGTACTTTGATTGCATTCCCAGTATGCGGGGTATTATAACCGTAGGAAATGCGATCCATAGTGCCTTTATTAGCTTATGCTTTTTTGCTGTTGTTACGGTGTTAAAGAGAGAAAAAGTATGTAGGAGGATGGACATGTTTAAACGCTTTTTTGGCGTACTGCAGCGGGTAGGTAAGGCATTGATGCTGCCTGTAGCGCTGCTGCCTGCGGCTGGATTGCTGCTCGGTATCGGAAACATGCTGGTAAATCCGGATTTCTTGAATCTCGTGCCGGCTCTGGATAACGCCACTGTAAATGCAATCGCTACGGTGATGATGAATGCCGGCGATATCGTCTTTACGAACCTGGCACTGCTGTTTGCCGTTGGGGTAGCAGTAGGGCTTGCCGGAGGGGACGGAGTTGCGGGACTTGCCGCGATAATCGGTTATTTGGTCATGAACGTGACCATGGGAACGGTGATCGGGGTTACACCTTCGATGATCGGAGAAGATCCTGCCTACGCTAGCGTGCTGGGCATACCGACCTTGGGGACAGGCGTATTCGGGGGGATCATTGTAGGGGTTCTCGCAGCCTCGATGTACAAACGATTCTTTAAAATCGAGCTGCCGTCATATCTTGGTTTCTTTGCAGGAAAACGTTTTGTGCCAATTATGACTGCTGCAACGTCTTTGCTGCTAGGATTGGCGATGGTGATCATTTGGCCACCGATTCAGGGAGGACTCAATTCGGTATCTCACTTCATGCTGGAGCAGAACCGCACGCTCTCTGCATTTATCTTTGGTGTCGTCGAACGGGGACTGATTCCGTTTGGTCTTCATCATATTTTCTATTCACCGTTCTGGTTCGAGTTTGGAGAGTACGTAAACAATGCGGGACAAATCGTCCGCGGAGACCAGAAGATCTTTATGGCGCAGCTTCGCGACGGTGTAGGCTTTACTGCAGGTACATTCATGACTGGTAAATTCCCGTTCATGATGTTCGGATTGCCGGCTGCGGCGCTGGCGATCTATCACGAGTCCAAGCCTCAGCACAAGAAATATGTTGCCGGGATCATGGGTTCGGCCGCGCTTACTTCATTTTTGACAGGGATTACAGAACCGCTTGAGTTCTCGTTCCTGTTCGTTGCACCGCTGCTGTTTGTCGTACACTGCGTATTTGCAGGTTTGTCGTTCATGACGATGCACTTGCTCGATGTCAAAATCGGGATGACGTTCTCAGGCGGCTTGATCGACTTCCTGATTTTTGGGGTAATTCCAGGGCGTACGCCTTGGTGGAACGTGATCATTGTCGGCTTGATCCTTGCCGTGATTTACTATTTCGGTTTCCGCTTCGTTATCCGCAAATTCAACTTGAAGACGCCGGGCCGCGAGGATGAATCGGCACAAGAAGACGGCGGGGAACAAAGAGGGAAGACCACGCAGGATGAGCTGCCGCACAACATTCTTGCCGCATTGGGCGGCCAGGGCAACATCGTCCATCTGGATGCCTGCATTACCCGGCTTCGCGTCGAGGTGAAGGAGAAAACGGATGTGGACAAAAACCGCCTTAAAGCGCTTGGCGCTTCCGGAGTTCTGGAAGTTGGCAACAACATTCAAGCCATTTTTGGCACAAGATCTGATACGATTAAGACCCAAATTGGGGATATAATGAGTGGTAAGACCCCAGTTATTTTGCCTTCTGCTGCAGCGGAGAAGCCAGCTCAGGCCGAACAGCAAGCAGGCAAAGACGGTAAAGCGATTATCGCCGAGGATATCGTAATGCCGGTCAGTGGTGAGCTGATGGATATTACGAAAGTTCCTGACCCTGTCTTCTCCGAAAAAATGACGGGTGACGGATTTGCGGTGCTGCCGGAGGAAGGGACGATTTGTTCCCCGGTTTATGGTAAAGTGTTTAATGTGTTCCCTAGCAAGCATGCGATTGGCATCTTGTCCGACGGAGGCAAGGAAGTGCTGGTTCATATCGGCGTCAACACCGTGAAGCTGAAGGGACAAGGCTTCAAAGTGCTTGTAGAGGAAGGCGATCTCGTAGCTGCAGGGCAGCCGATCATGGAAGTGGATATCGCTTATGTGAAGGAAAATGCGAAGTCCTTGATTTCTCCGATTATTTTCTCCAATCTTCCAGAAGGATCCACGGTCGAGCTGAACAAAACAGGCAAGCTGAAAGCTGGAGAAGCCAACATTATTACGATAAAATAAGCACGGCTTGGGGTTACAACATCCCTCATCCTGGTGATGAGGGGTTCAAATAAACTAAATTTCAACAGAAAGCGAGTGTACTAACCATGGAAAAAGTATTCAGAATTACGGATGAAGACGGTATTCATGCACGCCCGGCTACAGCACTGGTAAATACGGCAAATAAATTCAGCGGAGCTGAAGTATTCGCGGAAGCTAACGGCAAAAAAGTAACTTTGAAATCTATTCTTGGCGTACTATCCCTGGGTCTTGAAAAAGGCGATCTCATTACGTTGACTGTCGATGGAGACAATGCCGCAGAAGCGCTTCAAGCGCTCACTGACGTAATGGTTAATGAAGGGTTAGGCGAAGTAAATGCTTAACATCAAAGGGATTGCTGCATCGGCAGGTGTGGCGATTGCTCCGGTATTCAAACTGGAGCACCCTGATTATACGGTAAAGCACCAGGTGATCGAGGACCCTGCGGCAGAGAACGCTCGCCTGGACGAAGCTTTATCAAAATCGCAGCAGGAGCTTGAGGCGATTAAAGCACGGACGCTTCAAGAGCTGGGGGAGAAGAAGGCGGAGATTTTCGAATCGCATCTGCTTATTCTGAACGACCCTGAGCTGCTAACGCCTGTACGGGATAAAATTAATACGGACAAAGTCAGCGCTGCATTTGCACTGAACGAAACCGCGCAGCAGTTCATCTCCATGTTCGAGAACATGAAGAGCGACTATCTCAAGGAGCGCGCGGCGGATATGAAAGACGTTACGAAGCGCGTGCTGACTCACCTGCTCGGATTGAGTTACGTGAATCCTGCTGAGATCAGCGAAGAGGTTATCGTAGTAGCGGAGGACTTAACGCCTTCGGACACAGCGCAGCTTAACCGCAAGTACGTAAAAGGCTTTACGACGAATATCGGCGGCCGTACTTCTCACTCGGCGATTATGGCTCGTTCCCTCGAAATTCCGGCGGTCGTCGGAACGAAGGACGTGCTGAGCCAAGTGAACAACGGCGATCTGCTTATCGTCGATGGCCTGGACGGAACTGTCATCGTGAATCCTTCGCCTGAGGTTGTAGAGCAGTACACGGCGAAACGCGACCAGCATTTGCGGCAAATCGAAGAGTGGAAGAAGCTGCGCGAGGTTCCGACGGTATCCCGCGACGGGGTTCACGTTGAACTGGCGGCTAACATCGGAACGCCAAACGATGTGGCTGGCGTACTGGATAACGGCGGCGAAGGCGTAGGGCTATATCGTACGGAGTTCCTTTACATGGGCCGGACGGAGCTTCCATCGGAAGAAGTGCAGTTCAATGCCTATAAAACGGTGCTTGAGAAAATGGAAGGCAAGCCGGTGGTCGTAAGGACGCTGGATATCGGCGGCGACAAAGAGCTGCCGTACCTAGACTTGCCGAAGGAAATGAATCCATTCCTCGGTTTTCGGGCTGTACGTCTCTGTCTGGAGCAGACGGATATTTTCCGGACGCAGCTTCGGGCTTTACTGCGGGCTAGCGTTTACGGGGATCTGCGGATCATGTTCCCGATGATCGCTACGCTGGATGAATTCCGTCAAGCGAAAGCCCTGCTGCTGGAGGAGAAGGATAAACTGGCAGCCGAAGGCGTGTCCGTATCGGAGAACATCCAGATCGGGATTATGGTGGAAATTCCGTCAACGGCCGTACTGGCCGATCAGTTTGCTAAAGAAGTTGACTTCTTCAGCATCGGCACGAATGATCTTATTCAATATACGATGGCTGCCGACCGGATGAACGAGCGCGTCTCCTACTTGTATCAGCCATACAACCCGGCAATTTTGCGTTTGGTGAAGATGGTTATCGATGCCGCTCACAAAGAAGGACGCTGGGCGGGAATGTGCGGAGAGATGGCGGGAGATTCTACAGCAATTCCGCTGCTGCTAGGCCTAGGACTGGATGAGTTCAGTATGAGTGCTACTTCGATCCTGCCTGCGCGTTCGCAAATCGCCAAGCTCTCCAAAGCAGAAATGCAGGAGTTGGCGGCTAAAGCGCTGCAGCTAAGCACGGCTGAGGAAGTCGTAGAGCTTGTCAGAGGCATCAATCAGTAACCATGCTATTCTAAGCTTATCAGGTACTTTCAGGTTTCAGCTTTTCCAACACAATATATTTGGGTTTCTGTACAGCCGGCGCGGATGCGCCGGTTTTTTTTGCATATAAGGCATTATCGGGGTGCGGCGTTAGGAATAGCGGAGATTTGGGTAAAATAACAATGTGGCTTCAGCCATGGCACTACATTGAGGAGGGTGTTACGTATGACTGCGAGTACGAATCAACGAACACAGTACTTAGACGTCTCAAAGAGGACGGAGTTTACCCGCTCTTCACTTAACCGATTAAGGAAAAATGGGGGCATTCCCGCTAGTGTGTACGGAGGCGGAACGGATGCCCAGTCTATTTACGTGGAGGAGAAACAGCTTGCCAAAGTGGCCCGCACGGGACGCACCGAATTTTTTGATCTGCGGATCGACGGGGCTCAAGGCATTCCGGTTTTGATAAAAGAAGTGCAGCGGCGAGGCGGTAAGGTGGTGCATGTCGATTTTCAGAAGGTATCAAAAAATAAACCGATTCGCGTCAAGGTGCCGCTGATTTACAATGGGACGGCCGAAGGGGCGAAGGTTGGCGGCATCCTGCAAATTCAAGCGACGGATCTTGAGGTAGAGGGCTTGCCGGATGCGCTGCCGACCGGACTCGAGGTGGATGTGACTTCGCTTGGTACTGGGGATAAACTGGTTGCCGCCGACGTCCAGCTGCCTGAAGGCATTTCATTGATTGCCCTAGAGGATGAAGTGCTTGCTTCTGTCGTGCTTCCGCGTGTGGCGGAACCTGAGACAGAGGACGACCCTGGGGCGGAGCCGGAGGCTGCTGATGGTGCTGAGGGTAAAGAATAAACCAGGGTTATACACAGGAAAGACGGTCTATCGGGCCGTCTTTTTTTATATATTAGAATTTACATTTATACAAATCTAGCTTTGTGTGCGTTAGATGTTTTTTAATAATGATAGTATAATATATTCATGTTATGTATTATAATCCCAATTATAGCAAAGCGAAAACATTCCTTTGTAACTAGATTGGTTACACTGTATAATGTGATTATGCAAATTTAAAGAAAGAGGGGATGACATGCCACCAAAGAAGCAAGCTAGTACGCTAGCGCAGCGAAAAACAGAACAAATGAAGCAGAATCAAGCACAGAAGAAAAGACGGATTATTTGGTTTTCCACAGTTGGGGTGCTGCTGGCGCTCTGTATTATCGTATTACTGATCCCAACGAAACCCTCGGATAAAGCAGAGTCGTTTGATTATGCCAGCCTTCCGGTGCTGGGGGATCCGAACGCTTCTATTAAAATCGTGGAATTTGGAGATTATAAATGCCCGGCATGCAGTATCTTCAACGAACTCGTCAAGCCGCAAATCCAAAGCGATTACGTGGACCAGGGTAAGGCTGCCTTCTATTTCATGAACTATCCGTTTATCGGTCCGGATTCAGATACGGCTGCTTTGGCAGCGCAAGCAGTATATCACCAAAGCAACGAAGCATTTTGGACCTATTTCGATGCATTGTACAAAAATCAACCGGACGAGAGAGAGCAGTGGGCGACGGTCGATTATCTGGTCGAACTGGCGCAGAAGGAGAGCATCGACGTCGATTATGATCTGCTCCGCAAGGATATCGAGGAGAAGACGTACCAGAACGAAGTGGACGAGCATAGAAATAAGGCGAACCAGCTCAGAGTTCAGGGTACGCCTTCAATATTTGTTAACGGCAAGCCGTATAACGGGAACTTTGGAGACTACACCGAGATCAAGAAAGTGATAGAAAACGAATTGAAGGGTGAGTAGGATGGTCCAAGGCCCTGTGCGTTCTTTTTTTAGGGAATATGGCATTTATCTCGCTTGGCTCGTTTCGATGGTAGCTACTGCAGGAAGCTTGTATTTAAGCGAAGTACTGTATTATGAGCCCTGCAAGTTGTGCTGGTTTCAGCGCATATTCATGTATCCGCTCGTTATTCTGCTTGGCATGGCCGCGTTTCGCAATGACCGCAGAATGATTGGGTATACCCTCCCGCTCAGCATAATTGGAGGGTCTATCTCGATTTATCATTACGCTCAACAGAAAATTCCCGGTTTGGCGCAACTGCTGCCGTGCAAGGTAGGAATTCCGTGCAATGTCGATTATTTGAATTGGTGGGGATTCATCACGATTCCCTTTATGGCATTAATTGCATTCCTATTGATTACCGTATGTCTGCTCCTTGCGAGGCCTGCTGTCTCAAACGATGAATAAGCCTTACAGACGCCCTCAGCCATTAATTGGCTGGGGGTATGTTTATGCTTGGGTAATAAGAAGTGCAACATTTCGGGAGCTTAAATCGTTATCGTTAGTGGAGGTGCATAATGAATAAGAGCAGAAGAATGTTGACGATTTTAGCAGCAGTGATGCTAGTCTTGTCCTTGTCGCTATCCGCCTGCAGCAAGAAGGATCAACCGGGAACGCCGGCAAATCCTAATAACGGGAATGGCCAAATACAAGATGAGACAAAGCCTCCCGAAGATGCCGGAACTGAGGAAACTAAGCAGGGGACGGGCCGGTTTGTAGGGTTGATGGATAATCATTCGCTAGAAATAGAAGTAAACGGGGAACCGACGGCATTTCAAATGGATGCCTCGATTTCTGCCATTGCCGAGGGAATGGCGCCGAATGAGACGGTTGAATTCGAATACGTTGAGAAGGCGGTATCCGGCGATGATTCGCTGAAACAGCTGGTTCTTACCAAGCTTGTAAAGGCTGAACAATCTCCATCACTAGGAGAATTGCCCGCGACCAAACAGCTTGAAGTCGAGCTCGAAGGGATGAAGGAAGAACGGACCGCCAATTTGGCTGAGGGCAAGGGGTATGCGCTTTATGTATTTGATATTTTTGCCTTTGATCCTCAGTCGGATATATTGAGCATGAATTATGATTCGAATTACATGGTGAAAATTACCAAGCTTCCTTCCGATTACAATGTGGATGCGCTGCAGCAGGAAGCGAAGGAGAAGTTATCAAAGACAGGCAAGGCTGAGGATATAACAGGCGAGGTCATGCACAGGTTCATGCCGGATACTTCCGTATTTTTGCAGGCTGCTGGAAACAATTTGACCCAACAATATATTGTCAAGGAAATGGATGGACAGGGGTATGCGTTCGAGTTGAATATCCCGCAAGGCGAGCCGGCGGAAGGTTTTGTTCCTTTAGCCTACGCCTCCTTGAATTCTATCGTAACTCAGTAACTAAACCGGATATAGCCTTAGCGAGAGCAATCTTGCTAGGGCTATTTTGTTTTCAGCGCTGCATTTAACGGTTGATTTCGGAGAGAAGCTGCTGTGACAAGTGCCTAGTCATGCGCATATGATGCCACAGACGATTTAATTACTGGGCAAAGGAGAGAACGGCTTGAAGAAGAACAGAAACCCGAGAAGCGGTAGACCGAAAAAGTCGCTTTACTACGTGGATAATCCGGATATTAATGAGCTTAAACTGCTGGAGGCGGAAATAAACGAGCGGCGAGCCGAGACAAAGGACATGAGGCTCCATCAGTCTGCCGCACCTGCAATATATTCTCCTGACGATGATGTGAAGGCTGGCGATTTTTTTATCGAGGAGGAGGATGAGGAGGAATCAGCGGGCACAGCGGAGTCATCGTCGACGGCAAGTATCGAGCTTAAGAGCGACAGAGACGGGGCGTCGTTACCCACCATTAATCTAGAGGCGCATTTGGCAGAGAAGAAGACGCCGCTTAATAACGAAGGGATCGTCTATACGAACGATTTGAGGGATTCCGCTGTAACAGGGCCGAAAATCGCTCCCTATACGATCGATGCTTCCCGGATCAAATATGGAACGATTGGCACGGCCTGGTTGGCTGATTATGCGGTCCAGGGCCTCAAGATTGCCGACGGGGCGGTGACCTCATCCAAAATCGCACCCGAGTCGATTACAGGCGAGCACTTGGTCGACGGCTCTATCGAAGGAAGGACGATCAGGAATCGTTCCATTAGCGGGGAGAAGCTCCAGGAAGGCAGCATTACCTCGGATAAGCTGGCCGACGGAATCATCGTAGCCGACAAGCTGGCCGATCATTCGATTCAGAGCCGCCACTTGAGCGATTGGATCGTGACTACGGATTTGCTGCAGGATCAAGCTGTGACCTCAGATAAGATTATGAGCGGCAGCATTCAAACGATAAATTTGGCCAACGGAGTCATCGATAACTCCAAGCTTGCGGACCAGTCCATCACCTTTTCGAAGCTGCGGGACGGTGCCGTCACCGGGGTGAAAATTCAGGACGGTGCTATTCAAAGCCGCCATTTAGCCGAGGATGCGATCAATGTGCGCAATTTAGCTCCCGGATTGATCGGCAAAGAACAGCTGTCATTCTCTAGCGTGGGGACGGAGCAATTGGAGAACAAAATCATCGCACCGCAGCATATTAAGGAGAATGCCATCCAGTCCGAGCATCTTGCCCCGGAATCGATTGACCGGGTACACATCCGTGCAAGCAGCATCGGGGAGGAGCATATCGGAGCAGGGCAAATCAAAGGCAAGCATCTGGCCGATCGCAGCATTCTTTCGACGAAGCTGTCCGATCAATCAGTGGGGACGATGCAAATTGTCGAGCAGGCGGTAACCTCCTCTAAAATTGCCGACCAAAGTATTTTACCACAGAAAATAGCGGATGAAGCCGTATTGGCCAGGCATCTTGCCCACGGTTCGGTTCAATCAGCTCAACTGGCCCCTAGTACGGTGAAGTCTCAGCATATTGCGGCTGAATCTATACAGGGAGATCATATCGCGTCCTATGTCATCGAGGAGTGGCATATAGCGCAAGAAGCTGTAACCGGAGACAAAATCGGCGACGGGGAAATCAGGGATCAGCATTTGGCGATAGACTCCATTTCAACGCCACACATCCAGAAGGGGGCAGTCATCTCCGAGAAACTCAAGGATGGAAGCATCACCGAAAGTAAAATCGCGGACAGGGCAGTGACGAGCAAGGCTATCGATGCTGCAGCGATCAATTCTTACCATCTGGCTCACGGATCCATTCATACAGCTCATTTAGCGTCAGGGAGTGTCGGGGGAACCCAACTGCAGCCGGGAGCTGTCGAGGAGGAGCATATCAGCCATGGGGCCGTATTCACCCACCATTTGCAGGATCACTCCATTACTTCGCTGAAACTGTCTCCCGAATGCGTCACAAGCGATAAAATTAACGATTTGGCTGTAACGGTCTCCAAACTCGCCGAAGGAAGCGTAGTCTCCTCCAAGCTCGCTCCCGCTTCTGTTTTGACCAGGCATATATCGAGAGAGGCCGTCCAGAGCGACGCGCTGGCACCCGGAGCCGTATTATCCGAGCATATTGCGACGGAATCCGTAACAAGCAGGCATCTCGGTACGAGCATACTGAAGGGGCATCATTACTCGGATGGTTCGGTAACGGAAAAAGCGTTGGAAGATAGTTCGGTTACGGCTGCCAAGCTAAGAGAGAACGCTGTACAGGATAAACATTTGGGCGAAGAGGTCATTAAGGGGCGGCATATCGGCGACGCAGTGCTGGAATCGCGGCATTTAAGCCCCGAAGCCATTACGGCTGCTCATTTAGCCCCGGAATTATGCCGCGATGGATTGCTTCCCGAGGGCGGAGTCAGCGGAGATAACTTGATGCCAGGCTCAGTAGGCCGAGAACATCTTCAGCCGCGATCTGTGGATGGCGCCGTGCTGCAAACGGGTGTTGTCGGTTCCCTGCATATGCAGCCGGAGGCCATACAGCGGCAGCATATCAGCGTGGAATCTGTACTGAGTCAACATTTGACCGACAGTGTTGTACAGTCCCGCCACTTATCGGAAGGGGCCGTTGATGGGCAGCATATTGCTGCCGAGGCGGTAGAGGCATGGCATATCCGACTGCAAGCCTTGCAGAAAAAGCACATGTCCGCCGAGCTGCAGCAGAGAGGGCTGCTGCCGGAGGAGGGAATCGCCGGAGCTGATATTACGCCGGGAGCGATTGAGCGAATTCACTTGCAGGCAGGTATTGTAGATGGCGACGTATTACAAGGCGATGCCGTACAATCGGTTCATTTGCAGGCTGACGCAGTGCAAAGCAAGCATATGGCGCAGCAATCGGTTCATGGCGGACATCTCGCGAATGGCGCGGTGGAAGGGCATCATCTGTCTGATGGTTGCGTAAACGGCAATCATATCGCCGATGCTTCGCTGGCGTCCCGCCATCTTGAGCCCCAGGCGGTGCAGGTTGAGCATTTGTCGGCTGAACTGCGGCAGGGAGGTCTGCTCCCGGAGACTGGCATTGCAGGAAAGGATATTGTACCGGGAGCGGTCAGCAGGGTTCATTTGCAGGAAGGAGCGGTAGATAGCGATGTGCTGCAAAGAGAATCTGTAAGTTCATCGAAATTGCAGCCGCGATCGGTGTTGCCCCACCATCTGAGTGATGAGTCGGTCAACGGCCAGCATTTGGCGGAAGCCGTTATTGAAGCCCGTCATTTAACAGAGGGCAGCGTGAAGGAGAAGCATCTGGCCGATTCTTCGGTCGATTTCCGGCATATTCGTCCACTTGCGGTGCAATTAGAGCATTTGTCGTCTGACTTGCAGCACCATGGCTTGCTTCCGGAGGAAGGAATTGTCGGCAGGGATGTGGCAGCAGGCGCGATTGAACGCATCCATTTACAGGCGGGCATTGTGGACGGAGATGTTCTGCAAGGAGAAACCGTATCTTCTTCTCATCTTAAGAGTGATGCGGTACAGAGCCACCATTTGGCGGAGGAGTCGATAGAAAGCCGCCATTTATCGTCTGGCTTGGTGAAGTCGGAGCATCTCGGCGAAGAAAGCGTGAACGGGAAACATCTAGCCGATTCCTCCGTTGATTCCCGGCAGATTTGTCCTCAGGCCGTACAGGTAAAGCATTTATCTATTGACCTGCAGCGGAATGGTTTGCTTCCGGAGGCCGGCGTGAAAGGAAGCGATCTGGCCGTCGCCTCGATCAGCCGGGCGCATCTGCACCCTGGTGCTGTAGACAGCGCTGTACTGCAAGAAGAGTCCGTAGGAGCAGCGCATCTGCAGTCTGGAGCTGTCCAGGGCTATCATTTGGCTGAACAAGTGGTACAGAGCCATCATTTGGCATCTGGCCAAGTGGAGTCCCGCCATCTGGGCGAAGGTATTGTGGCGGACAGCCACATTGCGGAAGGAGCGGTAGGTGCTCGTCATATCGGTGCTGGCACGATGAAAGCGGAGCATCTATCCGCCGAGCTGAGGCAAGAAGGTTTGCTTCCGGAGGCCGGCGTGAAGGGAAGCGACCTGGCTGTGGGCTCGATTAGCCGGGCGCATCTGCACCCTGGTGCTGTAGACAGCGCTGTGCTGCAAGAAGAGTCCGTGGGAGCAGCGCATTTGCAGTCTGGCGCTGTCCAGGGCTATCACTTGGCTGAACAAGTGGTACAGAGCCATCATTTGGCATCTGGCCAAGTGGAGTCCCGCCATCTGGGCGAAGGCATCGTGTCAAACAACCACATCGCGGAAGGAGCGGTAGTCTCCCATCATATCGGTGTTGGCGCGATGAAAATGGAGCATTTGTCCGCCGAACTGCGGCAAGAAGGTTTGTTGCCGGAGGGCGGTGTGAAGGGGAGCGATCTGGCAGCAGGCTCGGTCAGTCGCGCACATCTGCAGCCAGGCACGGTAGATGGTGAAGTGCTGCAGGAAGAGTCCGTGGCGACGGCGCATTTGCAGTCTGGAGCCGTCCAGAGCTACCATTTGGCTGACGAACTAGTTCAAAGCCATCATCTGGCATCTGGTCAAGTGGAGTCCCGTCATTTGGGCGAAGCCATCGTGTCAGACAGCCACATCGCGGAAGGTGCTGTAGGCTCACGTCATATCAGTGTCGGCGCGGTGAAAGTGGAGCATTTATCCACCGAGTTGCAGCAGGAAGGATTGCTGCCAGAGGGCGGCGTGAAGGGGAGCGATCTTGCAGCAGGCTCGATCAGCCGCGCACATTTACAGCCAGGTACGGTAGACGGCGAGGTACTCCAGGAAGAGTCCGTGGGAGCAGTGCATTTACAGTCTGGAGTCGTCCAGAGCTACCATTTGGCTGACGAACTAGTTCAAAGCCATCACC
>NZ_BAABMC010000018.1:0-12542 GCF_054767475.1 Paenibacillus sp. YSY-4.3
TAGAGTCCGTTAGAATCCAGTTTACATGACTAAAGCTCTGGTATAGCGGCACTTTACACGAATCAACCACAAACCAAACCGTGCCAAACAACGCAGAAAAAGCTTGCCGATCCCGGCAAGCTTTTTCTTTATATTATTCAGTTACCCGCATTTACACATTGAAACGGAAATGCATAATGTCTCCGTCTTGAACGACGTACTCCTTGCCTTCCAGGCGCAGCTGGCCGCGTTCTTTAACCGCGCTCATCGAACCGGCAGCTACCAGGTCGTCATAGGACACGACCTCGGCACGAATGAATCCACGCTCGAAGTCCGTGTGAATAACTCCGGCCGCCCCCGGCGCCTTCGTTCCTTTGCGGATCGTCCAAGCACGTACCTCCTGTACCCCAGCTGTAAAGTAGGTGTACAATCCGAGCAGGCGGTAAGCAGCTTGGATCAGACGATCCAGTCCGGAAGCCTCCAGGCCCAGCTCCTCTAGGAACATCGCTTTATCTTCGCCTTCAAGCTCAGCGATCTCCGCCTCGACCTTGGCACTAATCGGCACGACTTCAGCGTTCTCTGCCGCAGCGAATTCCTTCACCTGCTGCACGAACGGGTTGTTGTCCGCATCAGTTACTCCATCCTCGCTCACGTTCGCCGCATACAGAACCGGCTTCAGCGTCAGCAGATGCAGGTCGCGAACGATCAGCTTCTCATCATCGGACAGCTCCACACTACGGGCGGGCATGTCGTTGTACAGCGCTTCTTTCACGCGCTCCAGCACTTCGACTTCCTGCGCGTACTGCTTGTTGCCGCCCTTCATGTTTTTGCGGGAACGCTCGATCCGCTTCTCCACACTGTCTAGATCGGCCAGAATGAGCTCAAGGTTAATCGTCTGAATGTCGCTGATTGGATTGATTTTTCCATCTACGTGAGTAATGTTCTCATCCTCAAAGCAGCGCACGACATGTACGATCGCATCCACCTCGCGAATGTGGGCCAGGAACTTGTTGCCGAGACCCTCGCCTTTGCTCGCGCCGCGCACGAGACCTGCAATATCAACGAATTCAAATGCAGTCGGCACCGTACGGTTCGGCACGACCAGTTCGGTTAATTTATCAAGACGCTCGTCCGGAACCTCGACCACCCCAACGTTAGGATCAATCGTACAGAACGGATAGTTCGCGGATTCAGCACCCGCTTGCGTTATTGCATTAAACAGTGTAGATTTTCCGACGTTCGGCAAACCTACGATCCCTGCTTTTAAAGCCATATGAATGACAACTCCTCATTATAGTAATTGCTCAGCTTCTTATCTTCTTCAATCATAGTACATATACCCCGTCTATATTTCAAGGACAACCGTGTGGAATATCCTGCTTTATGCCCATCGCCTTAGAACGGATACCAGAATCCACGGAACACCAGCAGCTTCAAAAATATCGCCAGCCCAAGAAGCAGCACGCATAAAACGATCATCAACTTATCCATCAGCGACATGACGTTGCCCATATACCAGGTGCGCGTGCGTCCTGTGCCGAACCCTCTCAGATCCATCGCATCCGAGACCGATTCAATGTGCTGAAGCGACGATTGCAGCAGCGGAACGACGACCAGAGACAGGTTTTTCAGCCGTCTCCGCAAATTCCCGTCCTCCCGCGATATGCCCAGTCCGCGCATTTGCATCGCGTTGAGGATCGTCCGGAACTCCTGCGTCAAATCGGGAATGTAGCGAAAAGCAATGCTCACCGCATAGGCCATTTTGTACGGCACGCCTAGTTTATTGAGACTTGCAGCAAACCGGCTCGGATGCGTCGTAAATATAAAGAGCAGCGTGATCGGCAGCAGGGTCATGTATTTCAGCGATAACGTCAGCACATAGAACAGCGTTTCCTGGTTAATCGTGTTATAGCCGATAGGAATGAGCGGTGTATGACTGCCTGTCAGGGTCGTACCAAAACGCGGGGTAAGCAGCAGAATAAAGACACTGTTCAGCACCGTAAACACTGTCAATATCCAGAAAAGAAACGACATCCGCTTCAGCGGAATCCCCGTCGTCAGCAGCATAGCAATCCCTGCCGCCAGCATCACGGCAAATATGCGCAAATCGAGGAACAGGAACGTGACGACCGTCCAGCTCAGCAGCAGGATCAGCTTGACCGCTCCGTCCATACGGTGAAAATACGAGTCCCCCTCTATATATAAGCTTCCCGTTCTACTCATCAGGGAGCTGCCCCCCCTTCGTCACGGCAAGATAGGCCTCTACTAGACGGGATGGCGAGGATAGCCCGCACAATCTGGCGAACCCGGACAGGCTGTCCTCCCGCAGCCGGGCCCTTCCCGTCACCTCAGCGTCCGACAGCACATCCGCGACCTTGCCTGTGGCAATGACCTTGCCATCCGCCAGAACAACCGCGCGGTTGGCGTATTCTATGGCCAGATGCATGTCATGCGTAATGAACAAGAAAGCCGTCCCCCGAGCCGCCAATCGTTCAATAAAGCCCATGAACTCGGTGTAGTGCCGGTAATCCTGCCCTGCTGTCGGCTCGTCCAAAATAATGAGCGCGGGATCAAGTACGAGCACGGAAGCGATGCAGAGCCGTTTCTTCTGCCCGAAGCTTAGCGCCGATACAGGCCAATTCCGGTATGGGTATAGCCCGCATACACGCAGCGCCTCATCGGTTCGCCGCTCCCTTTCCTCCGCTGCAATACCGCGGGCGGCCAGGCCAAGACCGACCTCATCCCGGATCATATGCTGCGTGATCATCTGGTGCGGGTTTTGCAGGACATAGCCAATTTTCTCGCCCCGGCGGCGAATAGACCAGCCTTTAATGTTCTCCCCCCGCAATACGATCGCTCCGGATCGCGGCTTCATCAGCCCGGTGATCAATCCGGATAGCGTCGATTTGCCCGCTCCATTATTGCCAAGCAAAGCTACCGTTTCCCCTTCACCAACCTGGAAAGAAACATCCCGGACGACCTCCCGCCCCTGCGGATAGGCATAGGTAACATTCCGCACATCAAGTAGAGGGCCGGAATCAGTTATGTCCCGCTTGAATCGTGTCCGGACAGGGACAGAACTGATCCACTGTTCCAGGTTCCCACGAAGCTGCTCGAGTTTGCCTGTATTATCCGTGGCTGCAGCTGACTGCTTGAAAGGGGCCAAACCGATCCAACCCTCCTCTGGCACGCCTGCATGGGCCAAAACATCCAAATGAAGCGGCTGGCGCAGACCATGGCGAGGCAGCACACCGTCTGCCAGTATCCGTTCCGGGACATCTACGGCAACGATTCGCCCGCCGTCCATGACGACGATCCGATCCACCGGCTGCTCCAGCACATCCTCGACCCGATGCTCAATGATAATCACCGTCTTGCCGCTGCGCCGATGGATATCATCGATTAATTCCATGGCTCGCATACCGCTTACCGGATCAAGATTAGCGAGCGGTTCATCGAATAGCAGAATGTCCGCCTGCGTCGTCAGCACGCCGGCCAGTGACACGCTTTGCTTCTGCCCGCCCGACAAATCATGCGGCCCCTGTGCCTCGAAGGCGAGCATGCCGACCAGATCGAGCGAGGAGATCACCTTGGCTTTCATTTCAGGCTGCCGCACGTTCTCATTCTCCATTTGAAAAGCAACGTCTTCTCCGACCGTCTGCCCTACGAACTGGGCATCGGGGTTTTGGAGAATCGTTCCGACCGCGCGACTGCGCTCGAATATCCCTAACGAATCCGCAAGCTGTCCGTTCAGCTGGAACTCCCCGGCGATCTCACCCCGGTAGGAAAAGGGAATTAGCCCATTGATGCAATGGGCTAATGTCGATTTGCCCGAGCCGCTTGGCCCGGCAATCCATATTTTCTCGCCATGAAAGATGTCGAGATTGATATCATTTAAAGTCGGCTTGGACTGTTTCTTATAACGAAAACTAAAATTCCGAAACGAAATCACAGGCTGCATCACAACATAAACTCCTAACTGTCTGCGTCTACGCTCAGGTTTGCGTCATTCCGGTTGCGCTTCGCATAAGCCCATACGGCCGGAACGCCGAGAATGAAGAAGACGGCTGTATTGGCAAGCCCTGCCGCAACCGCTTGGACGATAACCTTACCACCAGGCTCGCCCATGATAAAAATATCGAACAAATACGAAAAGGCCAGGGCTGCAAAAATACCGATAACGCCATACACGATAAACTGCACGATATGTGCCTTCCTGATCTCTCCGTCCTGCGGATTGAAGCCTTTGACCAGATAGATCAAGCCCATGAAGGCAGCGGTAATCCCCGAGCCGAGAGCCCAGCCCCACCAGACGGTACCACTCGTAATGAAATCGTTGATGACATGGCCGATGAAGCCGGCAATAAAGCCGACGACCGGACCGAACAACGCCCCGAAGATCGCCAGTAGAGCGATCGAAGGCCGCAGCTGTGTATCCGTGCCAATCGGAATGCCGATCCAGCTCGTTGCCCCATAGAGAGCAGCGCCGATCCCGATCGTAACGACCGTTCGGGTGCTCCACTTCCAGATAGATGGTTTCATCCTAACATTCCCCCTTAAATTGAATTTTCCAGGCTATTTGCCGTTCCAAGCAACAATCTCCCTGGAGTCGTGCCCGCAAAATAGCTTCTCATTCAAATATAAGGGGGAACATCATGAAACGCAATAAAAATCTGTGTAAATACATCGGATTTCTATGAAATAACGTCTATTCCCGGCGTACCAGCCGCGCCGTGCTGTTTAGCGCCGCAATATTACTGGCGCCAATGCCGAACATGGCGGTGCGCAGCTCCAGCTCGACGCGCTCCAGCTGGGCGTCGAGCGCCTGCGCCGAATGCACCGCCGGTTCCAGCAGCGCCCGGCCGAACCCGGCCAGATTCGCGCCAAGCGCCAGCGCCTTGGCGGCATCCACGCCGGTGTTCAGGCCCCCGCTGCCGATCAGGGCGGCTTCCGGCACCGCCGCCCGCACTTCGCGGATGCATTCGGCGGTGGGGATGCCCCAATCCGCGAATGCTTCCGCCGCGATGCGCCGTACAGGGTCGGCGCTGCGGAACTTCTCCACCTGGCTCCAGGATGTGCCGCCAGCGCCGGCCACATCGATGAATGCGGCGCCCGCATCATTTAGGCGCTTCGCAGTCGCGCCATCGATCCCCCAGCCGACTTCCTTCACGCCGACTGGAATCGACAGCTTCTTGCACAGCTCCTCGATTCGGGCCAGCAAGCCGCGGAACGCCGTATTGCCTTCCGGCTGGAAGATTTCCTGCAATCCGTTCAAATGCAGTACGAGCATGTCCGCCCCAGCGATTTCTACCGCGCGCATACATTCTTCGGGGCCGAAGCCGTAATTCAGCTGAACCGCACCCAAATTGGCAATGACCGGAATCGTAGGCGCTTTGGCGCGCACAGCAAAGGTAGCCGCCAGTTCCTCGCGCTCGACCGCCGCGCGGACGGAGCCTACGCCAAGAGCCCAGCCGCGATGCTCGGCGACTTCCGCCAACCGGTCATTGATCACGCCAGCCAGCTCGCTCCCCCCGGTCATCGAGCTGATCAGGAACGGCGTCCGGAGCATGGCTCCCAAAAAGGATGTTTTCAAGCTAATCTCGTCGAAATTCAGCTCAGGAAGCGCATTATGGCGGAAAACATACTTCTGAAACCCCGTCAGCACACCCTCTGCACCGACTTGCTCCTCCAGGCAAATGCGGATGTGTTCACTTTTGCGTCCGGACGTATTTCCCATATTGCTCCTCCTTGTAGTCGTTGTTCTTTACAAATGCATACTATAACAGTGGCGAAAACAGCCGAGCCGCCGATTCCATGAACCTTACGAACAGCCTCTTCTCCATAAATGCTTTGTACTCGATTTGCTTCGTAAACAATAAATCCCGCTCAAAATCTTTAACCATCTGCGCAATGCTGTCGCTTTGGACAAGCAGGGCATTCACCTCAAAATTCAAATGAAAGCTGCGCATGTCCATATTGGCCGTGCCGACGGTAGCGATTTCCCCATCCACGATCAGCAGCTTCGAATGGAGGAAACCTTTTTCATATTCAAAAATCTTCACTCCCGCCTCCAGCAGCTCCGGAAAATAAGAATGCGAAGCCAGGAACGGCAACCATTTGTCTGGTTTGGCCGGAAATAGAATCCGTACGTCTAGGCCGGACAGGCCGGCAATCTTGAGTGCCGTAAAAATATCGTCATCCGGGATAAAATACGGCGTAGCCAGCCAAATCGACTTCTTGGCCGAAGACATCATCGAGAAGAAGATGTTCTTCAGCGTCCGGCTCTCATTGTCAGGTCCGCTAGGTACAATTTGCACGGCGCCGCCGCAGCCGGTCTCGAGCTCAGGGGACAGGTACTGCAGCGACATGATTTTTTCCCCGGTAACGTATTTCCAGTCCTGGAGAAAAATAATTTGCAGTGAGCGAACCGCTTCCCCCTTGACGAGCATATGCGTGTCCCGCCAGAAACCGTACGTTTTGTTGCGGCTCAAGTATTCATCCCCCACATTCAAGCCGCCGATGAAGCCGGTCGTGCCGTCGATGACAACGATCTTCCGGTGGTTGCGGTAGTTGACCCGACTGGATAGAGCCAGAAAGCGGACTTTTCCATAAATGCCAACCTTGACCCCGGCATCCTCCAGCTCGCGGATAAACGATTTCGGCAGGCCGATGCTGCCCACTGCATCGAACATGAACCGAACCTCGACCCCGGCTTTTGCCTTCTCAATCAGAGTCTTCTGAATTTCGCGCCCAATGTCGTCCGCCCGGTAAATATAGTATTCCATATGTATGTGATGCTCAGCCTTCTTCAGCTCCTTCAGGAGCGAGGAGAAAGTCTCCTCCCCGTTCGTCAGCACCTTCGTCCGGGTATGCATGGAAAACGGCGTGCGGGCCAAACGCTGGGACAGCTGGAGCAGCCGCTGCTCTTCCGGGGTAAACTGCGATAAATCACGAGGCAGCATGTAAGCATTATTATCGATGCGCTCGTAGTTTCTCCGATCCTCCTCCGCCTTCTTGTCGAAGTTCCGGCGTTTGAAATAATTCTGGCCAAACAGGAAATAAAATATGAGTCCGACAACCGGAAGCAGGCCAAGCACCAAAATCCAAGCCACGGTGCTCGAAGGATTGCGATTTTCCATGAATATCGCGAAGCCGATCGTCATTACCGTTAAGGTTTGAAAAATACTGACTAGGGTACCGCCGAACTTTCCGAAGACGCCGAAACCAAAATAATAAAACGCAAAAAGTATGGCGGCAATCATTAAAATTTGCAATCCACGTCTCATGGTTGTACTCCTTTTCACAGTATGCTGCAGTGATTCTATTTTACATGATCCGCAACTTTCTTCCTAATATAATGTTAAACCAGCTCTATTATAGCGTAAACGAGTCTCTCAGAAGTTAAAAAACCTGATCTTAAGAATCGCCATGCAGCTATATTCCGCCAAAGGAAATAGGGACGATTCGCCAAGGCGGCGCTTGATGTAAGCCGCCCGGCAAATCGTCCCTGTTTATATTTCGTATACATCGGCATGTATTAGCTTATGTCTGCTCTCCATTTGCGAAGCTGCTCCAAATCATGGGCCAGGAACTCCTGCAGCAGCTCGGCCAGGCCGCTGTAAAGCGGACTCTTGGTCGCCCGGATCAGCTCATCTGCCAGCCGCGGGGCCCATTTTAGCAAATGTATTTCCAGAAAACGAATTTGCGTGTCCGCCATCTCCAGGCAGCTGTGGCGCATATGGCTTCGGTCGGCCTTGCTGCGCATGCCCTCTGCCATCACCGCCATAAATTCCAGCTCCATAGCGATATGGTCGTCTCTCTCGCCGAATAGTTTGTTGAACACCACGCCGCTATCGGCGTACATCATTCGGATATGGGAAATGCAAGCAGCGGCATTTGCTCCGTCGCTTTTGGCCCGAAAAGTCCCTTCGCAAGGGATCAGCACAGCCTGATCTCCCAGGAAGAGCCGCCGATATTCCTCCGCCTCCTGATGGCATGCACTGCGAAAATGCCGTTCGGGAATGCTCTCCAAATAACTTCTCAGCCTCTTACCACCCCTGCTGTTTGGAATTCGATGCGTCAATTCTGCCCGCTGCCGCCACTGGGCAATCAAGGACATGCGCGGCGGACGGCTCAGAAAATCCATCAGCAGCTCGTACACCCAGCCACGACGCTCCAACCAAGCGATTTGCTCCGGCGATGCCTGAACAGGTTCTTTGAACAACATGGTCATATTGGTCATCTCCCTGCGAAGAAATATAAGACAAGTATAGGCCCGTATGTTAAGCTTTATGCTTCACATGGTTTGAAAAAAGATGATTTCCTTTTTGATTCGGAAATCATCCAAGCAGCATATACCGACACATGATTAAGGGGGTCATGTATCGCTCACCTTCATTATATCCCAATAATGAAAACGCTTTATATGATATATTTTACATTTCGGTTAACATTTTTTCTTTCGCCTGAGGGCCGCGACACTGACGCCCTTATCGAACTATATAAAATTTAACTAAAAATGCAAAGAGGCGAACCTGAGCATTAAACGCCCATAGGTTCACCTCTTTGTCTTTGTCTTTGTTTTGTCATAAGTTCATAAGTTCCGCTGTTTGGCATAAAGCTGGGCTGTTTGGTAATCCTCCGGCCGATTCATATTGAATACAGCTAGTTCTGCAGGCAACCCGGAGATCCTGCTCAGTTCTTCCTCACTGATATATTTGGCCGAAAGGCCCGAAATCCACTGATTTACCCGGAGACGGCCCTCCTCAAGCGTCCGCTCTAGCCCAGGCAATACGCTGCAGCGGTACATCGCCATCAGCGGCTGCGCTTGGTCGCCTACGCGGGAGATAAGCGCCTCGATACGCTCCTTGTGCCCATTGGACCTCTGCTCCTCCAGCTTCTGAGCCTGTTCGGCCATAAACCGGAACAACGCTGCATTTGCAAAGGGCATGTCACAGCCCACGACAAGGCTCCACTTATGAGGCGATGCAGCAAGCCCCGCATGCAGCCCGGCCAGCGGCCCGCACCCAGGATAAGCGTCTTGCAGCAGTGGAAGGCCTAATTCGGCATAAGCAGAGGATGACCCGCAGGAGATAACGGCCTCGCCGCCAGCTTTCAGCAGTTCACAAGCCAGCCGCTGAATAACGGGCTGACCGCCTATGGGCAGCACCGCTTTATTACTCCCCATCCGGCTTGACTTGCCTCCTGCCAAAATAATTCCAGTCCATTCCATCTTATCGTCTCCTTATGTTAAAGAAAGGTTATAATTAGTAATATTTCTGTCAATACGGAAAAAGATGGTTTGTAACCTTTTTCGTCCCTGTGTTACATTGAGAACGTAACCATTAATTATTAGTGAGCTATCGATGTTGGTATCGATTTGGACAGAAGGGAATGGCGCGTTTGCGGAATTATACTGAGAATCCGTCAGATTCTTTACTGCCCTTGGGGCTGCTTAATTTTTTCATCTATGGGACTATGGTTATTTTTGCAGCCTTCTTCCAATTATATTTGTTGGATGTCGGCATGGACAAGCTGGAGATTGGCAGCCTGATGGCGATTGCCCCCTTGGTCTCCTTCTTTGCCCATCCATTCTGGAGATATTTAAGCGATCGTACCCAGAATATCCGCATCATACTGCTGATTATGCTCACGGGCCTGCTAATGGCCGGTCATATGATGTTCAAAGTGGGCACTTACAATATGCTCTATTTTACAATGATTCTGCTATATTTCTTTCAAACCCCTTTATTATCGCAGAGCAACAGTCTCATCCTCGGATATATTGAAGGGACGAATTTGAAATTCGATACTTACCGGCTATGGGGTTCATTAGGCTGGACTTTGCTCGCTTTGGGCGCAGGTGCAGTCATCGACCAGGTTGGGCATAACGGCATTTCCCTGCTGTTCAGCGTAACCCTAATGCTGGCGATTGGCTCGGCCCTGTTGCTTCCGTCAATTCGCAAAACGACAAACACACCGACGATGAGATCGTACGAGATTGCCCGAGTCCTGCAGAACAAATATTTTATCGCCTTCATTGTCTTCGGGGCTCTGGTCTCCATCCCCAATGCCATTAATACGATATTTATGCCGCTATTTATGAATGATTTGGGCAGTACCCGACTGGAGGTCGGCGGCGCGGTGTTCCTGTCCACCATATTTGAAGCGGGCGCTTTTACGCTGCTTCACCGCTACCTCAAGCGCAGAATCACTTATTTAATGGCCTGCATCACGATCGTCAGCGTCCTGTTCGCGCTGCGGTGGCAGCTCATGTCCGTGGCTTCCACGCCGCTGCAAATTATCTTCATCCAAGTGCTTCATGCCGTCACATTCGGTGGCTTCTTCTATGTAGGCACCCGGCTGACCGCCCTGCTGCTGCCCCGTCCTCTCCGTTCCTCCGGGCAAGCGGTTTATGCGTTTGCGCTGAGCGGCCTAGCCTTTATACTCGCCGGCTTCCTCGGCGGATGGCTCTTCCAGAGCTTCGGAGCGGTGATTATGTACCGGTTTGGCGTTACGTTTACGATGTTTGGCGCAGCAGGCTTTGCCGCGATGTGGTATCGCATCTACAAGGCTGGATATTCACCCATCCCCTTATCTGAAGAACCTTAAATGAACTGTCGGGTCCGGTGCTCGAGCAAGAGCATCGGGCTTTTCTTCCAGTAGAACGTTATAAAAAAAAGGAAAACAACTCTCCGCCTCGTCACGCCCAGCTATAACTGGTTACGCCAAACAGCAAAAGCGTTGTTTTCCATGGTACTTCTTTATTTTAAACTATGAAATGCATTTCAGATCAACGATAATCGCATAAAAAATTTTGGATGGAAGGAGAGACATGCGGGTGCCAAACATTAAGCAGATCGCCGAGGCTGCCGGAGTTTCTGTCAGCACGGTTTCCCGGGTCCTGAACAATCACCCCTATGTTCGGGAGGATAAGCGCAAGGCCGTCGAAGAGGCCGTTGAACGTCTGCAATATTCACGCAACATGAATGCCGTCCATCTGGTCAAAGGAGCGACGCAAACGATCGGCGTCGTTCTGCCCCAAATCAATAATGCCTACTTCGGCAGAGTCGTCGAAGGGATCGGAGAGCAGGCGCTGCAGGTCAATTACCAGTTGATGCTGTGCCAGACAGGCTACCGTACCCATGAGGAACGGCGGGCGCTGCACATGCTGAGGGATAAGATCGTGGATGGACTCATCATCGTCTCGCGCTCACTCTCCTTGAATCAAATCGAGAAATATGCCAAATACGGCCCCATTACACTGTGTGAAGAAGTGCGCGACCGCTCCTTATCCTGCGTTTATTTCGATCATTATGCCTCTTTCCAAAAAGCAATCATCTACCTGTGGAATAAAGGCCACCGCCGAATCGGCTACACGGTGAACCGCAGGAATAGTGCCAGCAGTACCAACCGCAATAAGGCATACCTGGACACGCTGGCTTCCCTCGGAGGTGAGAGTCGTGAAACCTGGATCTTCGACAACTGCATGCATCTCGAGGATGGCGCCAGGCTGCTGACAAAAATCTTGGCCATGGACGACCCGCCGAGCGCTCTCCTGATCACCGGAGATCAGGTAGCCGCCGGACTGATGATCGCCGCCCATAATCAAGGCGTGCGGGTTCCCGACGATCTTGCTTTCATCGGCCTCGATAACCAGCCGATCTCCAAGCTGCTCGGCATTACCACGATCGATAACCGGCTGAACGAGATCGGCGCAGAGGCCTTCGGCATCAGCTACAGGCAAATTACCAAACAGACCGACAGCACGATTATCCAGGAGCTTGGCTTCAAAATCGTCGAGCGATCCAGCGTTTAGGTTCAAATGCCGTTAAGAATCCTTCAGGGAAACTCTATCCATTTTGCTCGGCGACATTACAAAATAAGCTGCCCCTCGCTAGGATCATCCATTGATGAGTTGGGGGCAGCTTTTTTGCATACGCATTAGAGAATCCAGCCGGTCTACTCCGTTTTAACGGGCAGTCCTGTGGTTATCTACGGCGGTGCCACCGAAGAATTTAATGCAGTACAAGGCACAAATCCCAACGATCGCATAAATAATTCGAGCTATTGAGCTGCTTTGTCCACCGAAGATCGAGGCTACCAGGTCATACTGGAACAATCCGATCAGCAACCAGTTAATACCGCCGATAATTAGCAGCGTAAGAGCAACCGTATCTAATGTTTTCACGTTATACCCTCCTATCAGGAAATCGAATTTTGATGGTGAATTTAGATGGTGTTTTGTTACGTTATACTATTTCCTAAAATCAGGGTTTTTAAAAACATTTTCTGAAAATATTCGCAGCTTCAATAAAAAATCTCGCTAGTAACGAAACCGCCGCAGATTGCTTACTCAATTAACTTGCGTATTCAATCTCAGCTACTTTTCGTCCATTCCTCCGACCGTCGAGTTGGAACAGTGAATACGATAGGAATACAACGGACATCAGATCCGCTATTCCCTCATTACTTGCTTTTTTGATGAGCTAACGGACGCAGAATCCGCTATTGCCCCATGAATTGCACAGTTTTAGTGCTCTTGCACCGAATAGCGGAACCAC
>NZ_BAABMC010000019.1:0-2216 GCF_054767475.1 Paenibacillus sp. YSY-4.3
TCGCAAAAAAGAATCTACGCCCAGCATCAATTAAAAAATGCAGAAACTGCTTATAACATGCCTTTTATATGGAATATGAACCATGATGTAGAAATTGCCCGGCTTAAATCGGCAATTGACAAATTGGTCCAGCGGCATGACAGCTTGAGAACGATATTTGTATGGTTCGAAGGTGAATTGGTGCAGCGGATTCTGGGACAAGCGGAGCTTGAAATGGAGTACAGCATTTGCGAAGAACATGAAATTTATGAGCAGATGACGTATTTTATCCGTCCATTCTATTTGGATGAAGCACCACTGTTTAGGATGCATTTGCTCAAGATCGCGTCAGATCGGCACGTCCTGCTGTTTGATATGCATCATATTATATCTGACGGGGTATCCATCAGCGTATTTATGGAGGAATTGATGGCGCTGTATGATGGGGCGGAACTGGAACCGCTGCGTCTCCAATACAAGGATGTGGCGGTATGGCAGCATAACTACAGAAGCTCCGCCGAATATGAGGAGCATGAGAAGTATTGGCTCAGCATTTATGGAAACGAAAAATTGCCGCCCCCGCTGGAACTTCCAACCGACTATGTACGTCCTGACACCCAGAGCTTTACTGGAGGCCGGGTAGGCATTTCCGTGGAAGCTGATGTTGCTGTCAAACTGAAGCGTCTCTGTCTCCAGAGCGGGACCACAATGTTTATGGTTTTGTTGTCCGCTTATTACATTTTACTGGAGAAGTTTTCAGGTCAGGACGATATTGTGATCGGCACGACAATAGCCGGCAGAAATCATCCTGATTTTGAAGAAATCATCGGTGTGTTTGTAAATGCCATAGCGATTCGCAATGCTCCCAGGAAGGAGAAGATGTTCAAGGATTTTCTTTTGGAGGTGAAAGAGAGTACTTTGCATGCATACAAGCATCAGAACTATCCGTTTGAAGAGCTTGTAGACCAATTAAATATTCGTAGAGATGTGAGTAGAAATCCTCTGTTCGATACGATGTTGGTTTTTCACAATCAAATGAGCGGGACGATGCCTGGAATGGAACAGAACATAGATCTTAATCTTCTGGGGGATATCGGGCACCATGCTGTGAAATTCGATTTGACCCTGAATGCTGTTGAAATTAATGATACATTGCATCTTTTACTGGAGTACTGCAAGGACTTGTATCGTACGGAAACTGCAGAAATGCTCCTGAATTGTTATTGCAAAATATTGGTTGATTGTATAAATGAGCCAACGATTCAAATCGCTGAACTGGAAATTTTGAGCACCTCAGAAAAGCAGCATGCTGTGTCGCAAATTCTTGTAAACCGTGATAAGGCCCTGCCTTCGTTCGATTTGTAGTTTAGGTGACTAAAAAAACTGGTGAGGTGAATTGTT
The DNA here is from genome assembly GCF_054767475.1 of Paenibacillus sp. YSY-4.3. Taxonomy (NCBI): domain Bacteria; kingdom Bacillati; phylum Bacillota; class Bacilli; order Caryophanales; family Paenibacillaceae; genus Paenibacillus; species Paenibacillus sp. YSY-4.3. The sequence continues at coordinate 1,381 of NZ_BAABMC010000019.1, forward strand.
TGAAATACAGTCCAACAGTCCTTGATTCTATTGATGAGTTTAAACAGGCCAAAGAATATTGGTTGACTAAACTGCCCTATGACGCTAAATGCACGACGTATCCGGCGGATTATCAGAGCAAGGCCAAAGGAAGCAAAACAGATTATGAGTTCTCATTGGATTCATTCATAAGTGATGAGCTTATTAAAATCAGCAAAAATGGAGATACACTGTTATACGTTTATCTCCTCACAACCCTCAAGGTAGTACTGTACAAAACACTATACGAAGAGAGTATTGTAATCGGTGCTCCTATTTATTCTAGCTATTCCTCTGATACTGAATATAACGACTACATCCTGCTATCTGACCGAATTAATGGGGGTATGACCTTCAAAGACAGTTTGCTAATTGTGAATCATACCTTTGGCGAGGCGACTAAGCATCAATACTATCCAATAAAAAATTTGATGAAACTGCTTAACATTCCTCCCGATTATGCTTACAAAACAATAATCTTACTGGAAAATATCCATTCCGCCACGATGATTGAAGATAAGATCAGATCCGCCAGCAATGACATAACGGTGATGTTTAAACGAACCGACAATCAAATCACCGGGACGGTGAAATATAAAGCACAAGCATTTAATGCTATAACGATCAAACTGCTTGTCGACCGATTTAAAAAAACCTTGCAGCAGGTTATTGCTGAACCTAATACATTCATTAAAGATATCACGCTGGATGCTGAGCAAAGATTTGCTGAATATAACAACACAGCTGCTGATTATCCGCGGGAGGCAGTGCTGCATAAGCTGGTGGAAGCATCAGCATCGGCCAACCCGGCGGCAGAA
>NZ_BAABMC010000020.1:0-2136 GCF_054767475.1 Paenibacillus sp. YSY-4.3
CTTTGTTCTCGTTCGTTACCGTTGTTTCAGCGGCAACTCTTATAATATAGCACGTTTCTTTTTGGATAGCAAGCACTTTTTTTATTTCGTTTTTCTTTTCTATCAAAAGCGCTCCGTGAAACGGTAATAATTAATATATCAGAATTCCCCGCTAAAAACAATTTGAAAAATCTGGGTTAAACTTAAAGTATCGATTCCTTTAGTTTGGCCCTAACGATAAGCCGATGCGTGGGATTAATTAATGGATCGCATGTTATTAATGTAAGTATTGTATTATTATCAGCATCTCTTTTTAGAACAGAAACATCCGTCGGCTTTACGATCGAAATCTTGTCGGTTTCATACACGTAACTCTTATTCCCTATCTCGACGACAATTTCATCCCCAACCTCTATTTCATTCAGACGATTAAACAGTCTTCCTTTAGTTCTGGCCCGATGCGCCGCAATTGCCGCATTACCACGCTCTCCTAATGGATCCGTCTCTTTTAAATGTGCTGCAGCGTATTTCATATTAGTTTTGGTAGCTCCCTCTAATACAGGTAAATTTAGCTTTATTTTAGCTATTTTAATAACTGCTATCGCTTTTGAACCGTTTGCTTCGCTGATTGAAGCGGCTCCTTCCTCTTGATCGTGTGATATTTGATCACTTAAGCTACCGCTTGGTTCTTCTGCGGAGGGTATTTCTTCCAGCACTCGGGAAGCACTCTGATATTCTAATAGAAGCTTCGATTCAATTGCCATATCACTATATTCAGAGTTTGCTTCACTATCTACGGCTTGTAAAAGCTCTTGTGTTTGAGCATTTTCATAATATTCATTGGCTTTAGGATAAAACATGATGAGCAAGCCGAGCACGATTAATGTATAGGAAATCACTTTTTTCATAGTACTCTCCTTCATCGCAAGGGCGTTTATTCGTAACTAATCATTTCTACTATTCAAAATAAAGAAGTAAAGAGGATAACCTCCTTACTTCTTCAGAAATCGGTTAACTGGATTTTTTGCTTTTTCTTCTTAAAAAGAATCCTATAATCGCTGTACCAAGCCCGGCAATATAATATGGCAAAGAGCTTGCTTCCCCGGTTTTAGGCAGCGTTGCTAAAGATACATCGTCAATTTTATCCGGTTTGTCTGGCTTACTAGAAGGCGGTTGATCCTCTGGATCGACTTCTGGCAGTAAAGTATCCTGAACTGGCGCTATCGTTGGCTCCGGGGTTGGGCTAACAGTCGGGAACGGGGACGGAGTTGGACTAGGGCTTGGAGTTGGACTAGGGCTTGGACTTGGTGATGGCGTTGGGCTAGGAGCTGGTGTATGGACATATCCTCCTCTGGAACCTGATGACGGAGTAGATGTAGGTCTTGGTGTTGGGGTGGATGTTGGAGTCGGCGTTGGCTCTGGTGTTGGTGTTGGTGTTGGCGTTGGTGTTGGTGTTGGTGTCGGCGTTGGCTTCGGCGTCGGTGTCGGTGTCGGTGTCGGTGTTGGTGTCGGCGTTGGTGTCGGTGTCGGTGTCGGTGTTGGCTTCGGCGTCGGTGTTGGTTCTGGTGTTGGTGTTGGTGTTGGTGTTGGTGTTGGTGTTGGTGTTGGTGTTGGTGTTGGTGTTGGTGTTGGTGTTGGTGTTGGTGTTGGTGTTGGTGTTGGCGTTGGCGTTGGCTTCGGTGTCGGCGTTGGCTTTGGCGTCGGCGTTGGCTTCGGTGTCGGCGTTGGCTTTGGCGTCAGCGTTGGCTTTGGCGTCGGCGTTGGCTTCGGTGTCGGCGTTGGCTTTGGCGTCAGCGTTGGCTTCGGTGTCGGCGTTGGCTTCGGTGTCGGCGTTGGCTTTGGCGTCGGCGTTGGCTTCGGTGTCGGCGTTGGCTTTGGCGTCGGCGTTGGCTTTGGCGTCGGCGTTGGCTTCGGTGTCGGCGTTGGCTTCGGCGTCGGTGTCGGTGTCGGTGTCGGTGTCGGTGTCGGTGTCGGTGTTGGTGTTGGTGTTGGTGTTGGTGTTGGTGTTGGTGTTGGTGTTGGTGTTGGTGTTGGTGTTGGTGTTGGTGTTGGTGTTGGTGTTGGTGTTGGTGTTGGTGTTGGTGTTGGTGTTGGTGTTGGTGTCGGTGTCGGTGTCGGTGTCGGTGTCGGTGTCGGTGTCGGTGTCGGTGTCGGTGT
>NZ_BAABMC010000021.1:0-1588 GCF_054767475.1 Paenibacillus sp. YSY-4.3
ATCTTCGCATCTTACCGCCTCTGCCGCCGGATTGGCCGACGCTGATGCTTCCACCAGCTTATGCAGCACTGCCTCCCGCGGATAACCTTCTTGAGTAGCATTAAAAACGCCCAAAACATGTGCTTTTTCTTCATCCAGCAGCAATTCCATATCGGAGATTTTAATCCCTGGTTTGGTCACAGCCAGCTCAATAATATGCTGGAAATGGGATGCTATTCGTTCGATAGTCGTCCGTTTAAACAACTCTGTGCAATACTCTAGCGAAACCATAAATTCCTCTTCCAATTGAGTAACTACTACAGTAAGATCAAATTTTGAAATACGATGTTTCACATCGTCATAAGCCTCAAAGCTAACCGCTCCAGATACCCCCAGCTCATGATCCTCCAGGTCATAATGGTTATGCAGAACCAGCATCGTATCAAATAATGGATTTCTGCTAACATCCCTTGGGAAATCAAGTTTTTCAACCAATTCCTCAAACGGATAGGCCTGGTGCTCATATGCCCGCAATGTATTCTCTTTAACTTCAACCAGAAAAGAATGGAACGTTTTGCTGCCCTTCGGCTCATTCCTCAAAGCCAATGCATTAATAAATACGCCGATGATTTTGCTCAGGTCAGCATGATTTCTGCCTGCAATCGTTGAGCCTATGACAACATCCTCTTGTCCCGTATATTTGGCTAGAAGCACATAAAATGCTGACAGCAAAATCATGTACATGGTCGCCCCTGTTTCACGACTTAATCGATGCATTTTCTTGAAGGTCAATCCGTCCAGTTTAAAATCCACCCTGTCTCCCATAAAGCTTTGATTGGCTGGCCTGACATAATCCGCAGGCAAGTTTAATACTGGTGCACCGTCTTTAAAGCAATCCAACCAAAAGTTCTCATGGTTTCTGTATGCCTCTGTCTGTTGATAAGCTTCTTGCCACACGGCTACATCCTTGTAATGAATACGAAGCGGCTCCAGCTCCCTTCCTTCAAACAAGGCCATGAACTCTTCCACAAACACGCTTAACGATACACCATCAGCAATCATATGGTGCATATCAAATAACATAAGATGGAGCTGGTCTGATAATTTAATTAGTTTCACTCTCAACAGCGGAGCTTTCGTCAACTCGAAAGGTACAACGAACTGATCCATGACGGCTGCGACCTGCTCCTCGCTGCATTCCTCAAACGCCATAGCGAAGTCTACCTTCTCATGAACTTGCTGAACAAGATTGCCATCGATCCATGTAAATGTTGTCCTCAAGCTCTCATGCCGTTCAATCAACTGCTGAAGCACTTTTTCCAAATGGAATGTATCCAAGCTGCCCATAATTTTTACAGCCCCGGGCATATTGTAGATCGTCTTCGCTCCCTCTAGTTGACTAAGCGCATACATCCTTCTCTGAATGGAGGTGACCGGATAATAATCGCGGGCTTCCACTTTTTGAATCGCAGCCCATTCCACCTTCACGGACTGGCCGATATACTGTGCAAGCTCCTCAATCGTCGGATGGTCGAACAGCACCTGCAGCGGAAGATCCACCTCGAATTTCTTCTGCAGCTTGGCCAGCAGCATAATTGCCTTCAAGGAG
>NZ_BAABMC010000022.1:0-1520 GCF_054767475.1 Paenibacillus sp. YSY-4.3
TGCCCGCCGTTCTCGAAGAAATTGTCACGGATGCCAAGCTGGGCAACCCCAAGGCTCTCCATCCACATCTCCACCAGCACTTCCTCCATGCTGTTTCTTGGGCTGACGTACTCCCGCTCCTCTTCCCGGTATTGCTCCGCAAGCGCCTTCCGGTCGATTTTGCCGTTAGCCGTCACGGGCATTTCCTTCACCGGCCGAATTTGCGTGGGAACCATGTACTCCGGTAGTCTGCGGCCTAACTGCTCCAGCACCTCTTCCTTCTTCCATTCCCCCCTGGCTTTCACATAAGCCCACAGGCTTGCTCCTTCCCCGTCTTTGTCCGGCTGCGCCAGCACAACCGCTTCTTCTATCCCTGCGCAGCTTCTCAGCTCCGCTTCAACTTCACCCAGCTCTATCCGGTAGCCCCGTACCTTCACCTGCTCATCCCGGCGCCCGACGTATTGGATTGTCCCGTCGCTTAAACGGCGCCCCAGATCCCCTGTCTTGTACATCCGACGGGCCGGGTCCAGCATATCCGGCATAAAGCGCTCCTCCGTCTGTTTCGGGTTGTTCCAATATCCCTTGGCGACGCCTTCCCCGCCGATATAAATCTCCCCGATCACGCCGGACGGAGTTGGATGCATGTACTGATCCAGCACATGGATTTGCACATTGTCCGCCGGGATCCCGATCGGCACGCTTCCTTCCAGCTCCTGCTGCGGGTCATAGCGGTGAATCATGCAGCCTACCACCGTTTCTGTCGGGCCGTACTCGTTGTATATTTCAATCTCATGGTTGAAGCGCTCCGACACCTGATATGCCAGCTGGCTGTCCAAATTCTCTCCGCCTACGATCAGCCGCTTCAAACGGCTTGGCTTGTGCTCGCTCGCCAGCAGCATCTTCAAATGGGTAGGCGTTAATTTGATGATGCCTGCCTCATCCTCGGACAAGATCCGCAGCAGCAGGTCTCCCTTATGCTCCTGACGGTACACGATCAGCGGATTTCCCGTCAGCAGCGGGGTGAAGAGCGAGGTCACCGTCAAGTCAAATGAAATGGAGGAATAGAGCGGGAAGGCCAGACGCTCTTCCTTCACATACATCTTTTTTGCCCACCAGAGGTAGTTGATCACGCTCCGGTGGCTCACCATCACGCCTTTGGGTTTTCCCGTTGAGCCTGACGTATAGATTAAGTAGGCCTCATCCTCAGGCTGCGCAGACGGCGTATAGCTGGTGCTTCCGCTGTGCAGATTCATCTCTTCGATATCGACGGCGTTATCCTTAGGCCAGTCATACCTTTTCTGCTTCAGGCACAGGGTTAGGCCGCTGTCCTCCGCCAGATAGGCTACCCGCTCGGCCGGATACGCCGGATCGATCGGAACGTAGGATGCGCCCGATTTGAGAACTCCCAGCACAGCCACCACCAGCTCGATGGAATGCTCCAGCAATAGGCCAACGCGTTGACCCGGGCCGATCCCTTGCGCTTGAAGCCATACCGCCAACCGGCTGGCTTGCTCGTCCAGCTCCCGATACGTCAGGCTGCT
>NZ_BAABMC010000024.1:0-1207 GCF_054767475.1 Paenibacillus sp. YSY-4.3
CAAGTGCACCATGCATTCGCTTGCGGTTGTAATAAAATTCAATGTATTGAAATAACGCATGGTATGCCTGTTCCTTGGTCTTAAAACGTGCATTACAATAGATGAGTTCTTTCTTCAAAATACTGTGCCAAGACTCGATGCAAGCATTATCGTAGCAGTTGCCTTTTCGGCTCATACTGGAAGTCATTCGGTATGTTTTCAGTTGCTCTCGGTATTCGTTGGAGGTGTATTGGGTTCCACGGTCAGAGTGATGCAGCAGTCCTTTACCGGGACGTTTCGCTTCGTAAGCAGCCTGCAAGGCGCCTAGAGCCAAACTTGTTTCCATATGATCAGCCAAGTGCCATCCTACAATTTCTCGAGTACAAAGATCCATCACACTTGCGAGATACAAACGACCTTCTCGGCAGGGAATATACGTGATGTCGGTTACCCAGACGGTATTGGGTTTGATTACCTTGAACTGTTGGTTCAGATGATTCGGCTCGATCGGGTGGCTATGGTTGGAATCTGTCGTACGCACTCGATACTTCTTGGATACGATGGAACGAAGCTGCATTTCGCGCATATAAACACTTACAGTTCTCTCCGTAACGGCGTGCCCTTCCTGGTGCAAAAGACGAGTGATTTTGGGACTGCCATAACGTTTGTTGTGGTCAGTGAAATGATACCGAATCCGCTCCATGACGGCATCTTTTCTGAGTTTTTGTGAGCTAGGTTTCTTGGTTTTCCATCTGTAATAACCGCTCCGGGACACCTGAAGAACAGCGCACATCTTCTCCAAAGGGAACTCGGAGCGATGTTCCTCAATAAACCGGAATCTTAATTCTTTGGTTTGCTGAAGATGTGCACTGCTTTTTTTACGATAGCGAGTTCTTCTTCTACATCGGCGATTTTCTGATCTCTTTCCTGCAATTGTTGATTCATTTTTTGTAATTGGGCTTCTAGCTCCCGAACGCGATCTACACTCGCTGCTGGCTCATGTTTTAATTCTCGGTATTGGCTCATCCATTGATGTAGTGTACTTCGAGGAATATTCAGTTCCTCCGATAATTCCGCTACCGTTTTTGTTTGCTCCTGGATGAACCGTACCGTTTGTTTTTTGAACTCTTCGTTATACCGTTGTCTTTGCTCGCCCATGTGGACACACCTCCGTTGGTCTCATTATCTCCAGTCTGTTAACAGGTGTCCACTTTTTATTCTAGCTGCA
>NZ_BAABMC010000027.1:0-659 GCF_054767475.1 Paenibacillus sp. YSY-4.3
CAGCGGTAGAGCATCGCCTTGCCAAGGCGAGGGTCGCGGGTTCGATTCCCGTCGTCCGCTCCATGAATATGCGCCCTTAGCTCAGCTGGATAGAGCGTTTGACTACGAATCAAAAGGTCGGGAGTTCGAATCTCTCAGGGCGTGCCACTTTTTCTTAATACATCATTATCGGGACGTAGCTCAGCTTGGTAGAGCACCTGGTTTGGGACCAGGGGGTCGCATGTTCAAATCGTGTCGTCCCGACCATAATGATGCGGGTGTAGTTCAATGGTAGAACTCCAGCCTTCCAAGCTGGTAGCGTGGGTTCGATTCCCATCACCCGCTCCATATGTAAATGACAAACTGCCTATAGGCAGTTTTTTTATTTTCTAGCGGGTGGGGAAGAGAATCCACAAAGGGGTTCGACCGTCCGTGAAGGTCTAAATGGACCATCCTTAGGCTTTTTGCAGGAAATCCTATAGGGCAGGCCAGAAATGTGCCTGCTCTCGGACACTAAATGGAATTCATGTATCTAATTATGCTCTAAACGAATGTTTTAGGAGATTAGATGGATTTTATGCATCTATAATCAAGGATCCAGCCCATAATGGGCATCTCCCTTTCTTCTAACGACATGAAATCCATTAAAATCTATATTCCCTTCTTTGCCGCAGAAACTA
>NZ_BAABMC010000028.1:0-556 GCF_054767475.1 Paenibacillus sp. YSY-4.3
CTATTTAAATTGAACATTCCCATTACGGGCCCTTAGCTCAGTTGGTTAGAGCGCACCCCTGATAAGGGTGAGGTCGGTGGTTCGAGTCCACTAGGGCCCACCATACAACTCCATAATGTGCGTCATGCTTGATGAAGTTTTTCGTAATTTGTTTTGGAACAAGCTTCGAGTGTGTCGTGAATTTTTTGGGGATTAGATATGGGGCCATAGCTCAGCTGGGAGAGCGCCTGCCTTGCAAGCAGGAGGTCAGCGGTTCGATCCCGCTTGGCTCCACCATAAACAATATCTCTTCCATAACTTACCGCTTGATTGGTAAGCGTGGATTTGGTAAGATAGTCTTCCGCCGGTAAAATGGTGGTTGAACAATTAGCTGAGATTTTAAACGTCACTTCGCGTGATCGTTACAAAATTTCATCACTGATCCTTGAAAACTGGATAACGAAACGAAATTTGCGAATTAGAAATATCCTTTTCTGATGAATTTAAATGAGCTGCAAAGCTAAATTGAAATTCATCATAGCTGAGCTTGTGTCAAACAAGTTAAGTGAAAAGTGGC
>NZ_BAABMC010000029.1:0-552 GCF_054767475.1 Paenibacillus sp. YSY-4.3
TGCTATTCACACTACCGGGGCACCCCTTCTCCCAAAGTTACGGGGTCATTTTGCCGAGTTCCTTAACGAGAGTTCTTCCGCGCGCCTTAGAATTCTCTTCTCGCCTACCTGTGTCGGTTTGCGGTACGGGCACCTTCTCCTGGCTAGAGGCTTTTCTTGGCAGTGTGAGATCATGACCTTCGGTACTGTAAATTTTCCCTCCCCATCACAGCCCAGCCTTAACGATGTGCGGATTTGCCTACACATCAGCCTCACTGCTTGGACGAGCATCCATCAGCTCGCGTCACTACCCTACTGCGTCACCCCATCGCTCATAACGGATTACGGTGGTACAGGAATTTCAACCTGTTGTCCTTCGACTACGCCTTTCGGCCTCGCCTTAGGTCCCGACTTACCCTGAGCGGACGAACCTTCCTCAGGAAACCTTGGGCTTTCGGCGGATCAGATTCTCACTGATCTTTTCGTTACTCATACCGGCATTCTCACTTGTATGCAGTCCACCAGTCCTTCCGGTCCAACTTCAATCCGCATACAACGCTCCCCTACCCCTGA